>NZ_JBEXNC010000006.1:0-482174 GCF_040610935.1 Lentzea sp. NPDC003310 | reverse complement strand
GCGGGCACGCTTTTCGCCCGCTTGACACCCCTCCAGGCATGTGGCCCGCTCTTGGTGCGGCTCGTGATGGGACCCCACCGCCGAGGCGCCCAAACAAAGCAACAGGCAGCCGCTCTAAGCAACAGGCGTGCCATCAACCCACAGGCAGCGCTGGCCCCCTGATCAGATTGCCGGGGGTCTGGGGGCAGAGCCCCCAGGGGAAGCACGCAACAGACAGCCGCCGCACGCGAAGGTCGGAACGACGGAACCGGCGCGCCACAAACGCCCCAAGCCCAAGCTCACGCAGGCGTCCCCTCGCTCTCAGGACCCCTCGCAACTCAACCTACTCAGCGGGTCTGACACTCCACGACCACTCCACGACCACTCCGCGGCCACTCGACGACGTCCCACGATCCGGTCGTCGAGTTCCACCGAACCCGAACATGTGACTACTCTGTCCCCCGTGTGGCGTTCCCTCCTGCTTCGCTGCCGTGACGGGGTCTGATCAGACCGGCCCCCCGTCGCGGGCTTCAGCGTTGCCGCCGGTCGTTCCCAGCAAACGACCCGCAGGAGCACAGGAACCATGACCTCCGAGACCTCCGACGAGGCCTTCACCACCATCAGCACCGACTCGGCCGACGCCTACTCGTCGGGCACGAGCCGCATCCGCAAGCCCAGCCGCCCCGCCCCGGACACCCAGCAGTCCTGGAACCGCCAGCTGGGCAGCAGCATGCCGTTCCACCGCTACCGCCCGTTCCACGAGCTGGTCGAGGTCATCGACGTACCCGACCGCACCTGGCCGACCAAGCGGGCCGAGAAGGCGCCGCTGTGGTGCGCGGTCGACCTGCGTGACGGCAACCAGGCGCTGATCGACCCGATGTCGCCGGCGCGCAAGCGCAAGATGTTCGACCTGCTGGTCCGGATGGGCTTCAAGGAGATCGAGGTCGGCTTCCCGGCGGCGAGCCAGACCGACTTCGACTTCGTCCGCGAGATCATCGAGGACGGCGCGATCCCGGACGACGTGACGATCCAGGTGCTGACGCAGTGCCGTGAGGAGCTGATCGCGCGCACGTTCGAGTCGCTGCGCGGGGCGAACAAGGCGATCGTCCACTTCTACAACTCGACGTCGGTGCTGCAGCGCCGGGTCGTCTTCCGGTCCGACCGCGACGGCATCAAGAAGATCGCCACCGACGCCGCGCGGTTCGCCAAGGAGCAGGAGAAGGACTACCCCGAGACCGACTTCCGCTACGAGTACTCGCCGGAGTCCTACACGGGCACCGAGCTCAGCTACGCGCTGGAGGTCTGCAACGCGGTCGAGAAGATCATCGCGCCGACGCCCGAGAAGCCGCTGATCATCAACCTGCCGGCGACGGTGGAGATGGCCACGCCGAACGTCTACGCGGACTCCATCGAGTGGATGAGCCGGAACCTCGACAACCGCGAGGCCATCATCCTGAGCCTGCACCCGCACAACGACCGGGGCACGGGCGTCGCGGCCGCCGAGCTCGGCTACCTGGCCGGTGCGGACCGGATCGAGGGGTGCCTCTTCGGCAACGGCGAGCGGACGGGCAACGTCTGCCTGGTCACGCTGGCCATGAACATGTTCAGCCAGGGCATCGACCCGCAGATCGACTTCAGCGACATCGACGAGGTCCGCCGCACGGTCGAGTACTGCAACCAGCTGCCGGTGCCCGAGCGGCACCCGTACGGCGGTGACCTGGTGTTCACCGCGTTCTCCGGCAGCCACCAGGACGCCATCAAGAAGGGCTTCGAGGCCCTGGAGGCGGACGCCAAGGACGCCGGGCAGCACGTCGACGACTTCCCGTGGGAGGTCCCGTACCTGCCGATCGACCCGAAGGACGTCGGCCGCAACTACGAGGCCGTCATCCGGGTCAACTCGCAGTCCGGCAAGGGCGGCGTCGCGTACCTGATGAAGCAGGAGCACCACCTGGACCTGCCGCGGCGGCTGCAGATCGAGTTCTCCAAGGTGATCCAGGAGGTCACCGACGCGCAGGGCGGCGAGATCAACCCGAAAGAGATGTGGGACGCCTTCGCGGAGGAGTACCTGCACGGCCGGGTGCCGCTGTACCTGCTCAAGCACCGCGCCAGCTCGGACGGCAGCGGCCGCGAGGAGATCACCGCGACGCTGATGATCGACGGCGACCAGCAGGAGATCACGGGGTCGGGCAACGGGCCGATCGCGGCGTTCGTCGACGCGCTCGCGTCGGTCGGCTACGACGTGCGGGTGCTGGACTACGCCGAGCACGCGCTGTCCGCCGGTGACGACGCCCGCGCGGCCGCCTATGTCGAATGCGCCGTGGGCGACCGCGTGCTGTGGGGCGTGGGCATCGACTCGTCCACGGTCGCGGCGAGCTTCCGCGCGATCGTGAGCGCGATCAACAGGGCCAACCGCTAGCCGAGCGCGACGGACGGGGAGGACGCGTGCGGCACCAGTTGCCGCGGCGCGCCCTCCCCGTTCGCCTGCACGGCCCAGATGCCCTCACCCGGCAGGCCGTAGGCGATGGTGTCGTTGTCGAGCCACACGACCTGGTCGTCGATCCCACGCGTCTCGGCCAGGGGTGTCTCCACCATCGTGGTCAGGTCCAGCACGTGCTGGCGCCACGGTCGCGCGCCGTCGCCGGGCACGCGCTTCTTGAACGCCACCCGCGTGCCGTCCGGTGACAGCGACGGGCATTCGACGTTCTCCCGCAACGCCTTCCCGGACGTGTCGACGGCGTCGCCCCGAACCAGGTACGTCTTGCCCGCCGTGCTCATGGTCGCGTAGAAGGTGCGGTCGTCCGAGGCGAACGTGACGCCCCAGAAGTTCATGTCGTTGGCCATTTTCATGCCCTCGACCCGCAGTCCCTCGATGTTGCTCGCGTATTCGTCCGTCTGCAGGTCGAGGATCGCGGTGCGCGTCGAGAACGTGCCGGCCTGCGAGTACGAGTCACCGGTGACGAACGTCGTCCACGACGCCATCCGCCCGTCCGCCGACAGCTTCGCGCGGTTCGGCACGCCGTCGACCTCCACGCGCCGGCGTTCGGCCAGCCCGCGGTCGACGAACACCGCCGTGGCCCCCGGCAGCGGACCGGACGCGTCCGCGAGGCACAGCCCCTGCCCGGCCGAGGTGTAGAAGCGCTTGCAGGACAACGAACTCAGCCGCCGCGGCCCGGCCGGGTCGGACAGCGGCACCGAGGCGACGTTGCCGCTCACCTCGTCCACGAACAGCAGCCGCCCGGACGACAGCTCGACCGGGCCCGCCTCCACGGCGACGGACACCGCGGCCGGACCGCGCAGGGCGTAGGCGGTGGCGCCCGCGCCCAGCGCGATCACGGCGGCGACGACGATCAGGATCCTCACCAAGCGAACCACGTCCACAGAGCACCGAAGAGCACAGAAGAAGTCGCACGGGCCAGCACCTGGCCGGTCTGCAGCAGGGCCAGACCGGACGTGCGCAGCTCGTCGGGGATCATCGGCCCGGCGACGGCCATCAGCACGCCGTCCGTGCACGCGTAGAACAGCCCGTGCAGCAGCAGAACCCCGACCAGCAAAGAGATCCCGGACGCGCCGGCGAGCAGCAGGTACGCCCCGAACAGGGCGACGTGCCCGACGAGGAAGATCTTCCACCGGCCGACGCGGTCGGCGAGCGTCCCCAGCGGCACGGCGGCGAGCAGGTACACGCCCGCCGTGCCGAGGGGCAGCAACGCGATGTACGCGAGCTCGACGTCGAGCTTCTTCTGCAGCAACAGGTAGACGAACCCGTCGCCCAGCGTCAGGAACCCGAGCCCGCACGCGACCAGGCAGACCCGCCGGAACGGCCTGGACCGCAGCAACCCGAACGCTGACCGCAACGACACCGCGACGCGTGGCAGCACGTCCCGGTGGTCCCGCACGAACAGCACCAGCACGAGGAAACCCACTGCCGCGAAGCAGAAGCTCACCACGAACACCACGTCGTAGCGGGCCGGCAGCGTCCACAGGAGGCAGAACGCCACCAGTGGGCCGAGGAACGCGCCCACGGTGTCCATGGCGCGGTGGACACCGAAGGCCCGTCCGAGCGCCGAGGGCTCGCTGCTCAACGTGATCAGCGCGTCCCTCGGCGCGGTGCGCAAGCCCTTGCCGGTCCGGTCCCCGGCCAGCACGAGCCCCATCGCGGTGGCCGAGGTCCCGGCGGCGAGCAGGCCGAGCTTGCCCAGCGCCGAGATCCCGTACCCGAGTCCGGCCACGAACTTGCGCCGTTGCCAGCGGTCCGCAGCATGACCGCCGGCAACGCGGACCAGCGCCGTGACACCGGTGTAGATGCCGTCGAGCACACCGAACTGCAGCGGGGAGAACCCCAGCCCCAGCACCAGGTACAGCGGCAGGATGGCGGTGACCATCTCGGACGAGACGTCCGTGAGCAGGGACACCGCCCCGAGCGCGAGCACGTTGCCCGCGATCCTGCCGGTGCCGCCCGCCGCCGGAGCTTGTCTAGCTGTTGCGATGTACACGACGTGCCTCCGGCTAGCGGCAGTTGTAAGGACCGGCCTTGTCGCGGACCCGGCCCGCGGTGTCGATGACCTCCCACGAGTAGGAGCGGCCGGACAGGGTGAACTTCACGACGCCGTGCGAGTCGGCGAACCACTTCTCCACGCCCGTGCGCGGCTTGACGTTGGAGTAGAGGTAGTCACCGCCGATGCCGATGATCGCGGCGCGCATGCCGTTGGCCTCGTCCACCGAACCGCTCTTGTTCAACGGCTTGAGCCGCTCGTAGTGGTGGTCGTGACCGCTCAGCACCAGGTCTGCCTTGGCGTCCGCGAAGGCGTTCCACAGCGGGGCCATCACGGACTTGTCGCCGTACTCGCCCGAGTTGAACCGCGGGTGGTGCCAGTAGCCGACGACGCAGGCCTTGGTGTTCGCGGCCAGGTCGGCCTTCAGCCAGTTGATCTGCGTCGAGTCGCTGCCGGTGTCGTAGAGCTTCTGGGAGTCGAACGACACGAAGTGGAAGTCGCCCGCTTCCCAGCTGTAGTACGGCTTGCCCTGCGGGTACGCCTGCGCTCCGAAGTAGGACTTGTAGCCGTTGAGGTTGTCCTCCCACTCGTGGTTGCCGGTCGCCGGGTGGGTGATGCTCTTGTAGCGGCCCCACGACTTGTCGTAGTGCGCCTTGAACTCCGTGAGCGTGCCGCTGTCGTACTGGTTGTCGCCCACCGTGAGGATGTGGTTCGGCTTGATCTGGTCGATCAGCTTCGCCGTCTCGTAGTGCTCGGTGTTGGTCAGCGACGCGATGTCACCGGCGGCGACGACCGTGATGGTGTCGCCGGGAGCGGCCGGCTGGGTGGTCGCCTGCACCGCGTTGCTCGCCGGGCCGAGGTTGCCGGCCGCGTCGCGCGCCTTGACGGTGTAGGTGAACTGCGTGCCCGACGCGAGACCCGTGTCGGTGAACGTGGTGCCGGTCGGCGTGCCCACGACACTGCCGTTGCGCAGCACGTCGTAGCCGGTCACGCCGACGTTGTCGGTCGCGGCCGTCCACTGCAGACTGACCGAGCTCGACGTCGTGCCCGTGCTGGCGAGCCCGGACGGGGCCGTCGGCGCGGTGTTGTCGCCGTTGGGGTTGCTGCCCCAGACCTCCAGGTCGAAGATCGAGTAGCCGTAGGACGTGCCGCGCTTGGTGCCGTAGATCCGCACGTAGCGGCCCGACACGCCGGTCAGGCTGGTCTCGTCGACGCCACCGTTCTGACCGGTGAGGGTCTTCTTGGTGCTCCACGACGACCCGTCCGCGGAGGTCTGGATCTTGTACTCGGAGGCGTACGCAGCCTCCCAGTTGATCTTGACCTTGGAGACGGTGGAGGTGCCGCCGAGGTCGACCGCGATCCACTGCGGGTCGACGCCCTCGAGGCTCGCCCACCGGGTGGTCGAGTTCCCGTCGACGGCGTTGGCGCCACCGAAGGTCTCGGCCTCCACGGACGACACGGTGGTGGGTTTGTTGGCGGACAGCAGGGAATCGGCCGCGTTCGCCGTGCCCGACGCCGCGACCTGAGGGACCACCAGCGCGAACAGGGCTATGGCGACACCAGCTCTGGTGTGCTTTTTGATCACTTCGTCCTCCTGGGCAACAGGGCGGCGGCTCGAAGGATTGGTTAACAAGCTTCCCAATTGAGTTCGGACGGTAGGCGCGGCCGAACGAGCAGGTCAACGGCGGAAACCGGGACGCGGCGGCGCCTCGACGCGGATGACGTGGATCACACCTGGCAGGCGGCGTTGCGGCGGGCACGCGCCCGGTTCGCCGACGCGGTGCGGTCGTGCCCTTTCGGACAGCGACCGGGGGCGTTCGGAGGAGCGGCGAGTGGTACCTGTGGACGCGCTGAAGAAACACCCTGACCGGGATTGTTCACCCGGGTCACGTACGTTCACCGATCATGAGCACCGCAGCCAGCCTCGTAGTGCTGTTCCTGGTCGCCGTCGTGCCGTTGGCACCGACGGAGGCCGTGCTCATCGGCGCCGGCGTCCTGGCCGCGACCGGTGAGGTGCCGCTCTACCTGGTCGTGCTCGTCGCCGCGGTGGGATGCCTGGTCAGCGATCTGATCAACTTCACGGCGGGGCGCCGGATGGGCATGCGGGCCCTCGACAAGGTGAACAAGAACGCGAAGGCGCGCGCCATGGTCGTGTGGACGGCCGACCAGCTCGCGTCGAAGGGCGAGACGATCCTCATCGCGGCGCGGTTCCTGCCGGCGGGCGGCATCGTCGGCGCGCTGCTCACCGGAGCGCTGAAGTGGCCGCTGCGGCGGTTCGTGCCCGTCGCGGCCGTCGGGTCGGCGCTGTGGAGCCTCTACCCCGCCACCGTCGGGTACATCGGCGGTCAGCTGGTCGACGAGGCGTGGCTCGCGATGCTGCTGTCGTTCGGCGTGGCCACGCTCATCTCCGTGCCGGTCGGCATGGCGATCCGTGCGCGCAACGCCAACCGCACCCTCTCGTACGCCGAGGCGTCGTCGTAGAGCACCGCGAACCGGTCCGCCGCCGCCAGCAGCGCGTCCACCTCGAACGCCAGCTGCGCGTCACCGCTCAGCCGTTCCAGCAGTGAGATCCAGCGCAGGTTGAAGAGCATCAACGCGTCGCGCACCCGGCCGGGGCGGGCGGCGAACTCCGAGCGCGTCACCACGAAGAAGCAGCCGCCGGGGAACACGCGGCGCTTCGAGTAGTCGAGCCAGCGTTCGGCCAGGTCCAGCAGCGTGCCGCCGGGCATCACGACCTCGCGCGCGAAGATCTCCGCGGCGGTGTGCACGGCCGAGATCTGCAGTTCTTCCTTGGCGCCGAAGTGCGAGAACACCCCGCTCTTGCTCATGCCGAGCTCGATGGCGAGCCGCCCGATCGTGACGCCCTCCAGGCCGTCGACCGAGGCGATCTCCGCCGCGCGCAGGAGGATCGAGCCACGACTGTCCATGGCACGAGGACAGCGGAAGTCCCTGGAGAAACGAACGGGGCCACCTCGAAAGGTGGCCCCGTTCGGCAAAGCACGGACTACGGGTTCAGCGCCTCGGTCACCGAGGCCGGTCCGACCAGCGGCACGTCGGGCGACAGGCCGTCGCCCTCCTCCACCAGGATCGGCTTGACCTCGTGCGCCTGGATCTCGCCGGACTGGATCTGCTCGGCGTAGTGGCACGCCACCTTGTGACCCGGCTTGATCTCGCGCAGCACGGGCCGGTCGGTGTCGCACTTGGTCGCCTGCCGCCACGGGCACCGGGTGTGGAACCGGCAGCCGTTCGGCGGGTTCGCGGGCGACGGGAGGTCACCCGCGAGCAGGATCCGCTCCCGCCGGTCCTCGACCTGCGGGTCGGGCACCGGGATCGCGGACAGCAGCGCCCGCGTGTACGGGTGCAGCGGCTCGGCGTAGAGGTCGTCGGCGGTCGCCTCCTCGACGAGGCCGCCGAGGTACATCACGCCGACCCGGTCCGAGATGTGCTTCACGACCGCGAGGTCGTGCGCGATCACCAGGTAGGTCAGGCCGAACTTCTCCTGGAGCTCCTCCAGCAGGTTCACGACCTGGGCCTGCACCGACACGTCCAGCGCGGACACCGGCTCGTCGGCGACGATCAGGTCCGGGTTGAGCGCGAGGGCGCGGGCGATGCCGATGCGCTGCCGCTGACCGCCCGAGAACTCGTGCGGGTACTTGCGCAGCGCGGAGGACGGCAGACCGACGGCGGCGAGCAGCTCGCGCAGCCGCTTCGCCGTGGCCTCCTTGCCCTCGTCCAGGTCGTGCGCCCGCAGGCCCTCGACCAGGATGGACTCCACGGACTGGCGCGGGTCCAAAGAGGACAGCGGGTCCTGGAACACCATCTGGATCCGGCGCCGCATCTTGCGCAGCTCCTCGCCCTTCAGGGTCGAGAAGTCCTGCCCGTCGAACGTCATCTTGCCCGCGGTCGGCTCGTTCAGCCGCAGCATCGCCCGCCCGAGGGTGGACTTGCCGCAGCCGGACTCGCCGACGAGGCCGTACGTCTCGCCGCGCTTGATCTCGAGGTCGACGCCGTCGACCGCGTAGACGTAGCCGACGGTCCGGTCGAAGAACACGCCCCGCTTGATCGGGAAGTGCACCTTCATGTCCTGGACGGAAACCAGGGTCTCGCTCATACCGGCACCTCCTCGGCGGCGGGAGTTCCCGGCACCACCGGGTTGTGGCAGCGGAGCAGGCGGCCCAGCTGGTCTTCCTCGGCGGGCGTCTCCGCGCGGCACACGTCCAGCGCGTTCGGGCAACGAGGGGCGAACGCGCAGGCGCTCGTCCACGGGATGTTGTCCGCGACGGAACCCTTGATGGGCGTCAGCTTCTCGCCGCGCGGGGCGTCGAGCCGCGGGATGGACGCGAGCAGGCCGTGCGTGTACGGGTGGCGCGGCTCGGCGAAGAGCTTGTGCCGCATGGCCTTCTCGACCACCTTGCCGCCGTACAGCACGTTGACCTCGTCGCACAGGCCGGCGACGACACCCAGGTCGTGGGTGATCATCACCAGCGCGGTGCCGAGGTCCTGCACCAGTTCCTTCATCAGCGTGAGGATCTGGGCCTGGATGGTCACGTCCAGCGCCGTCGTCGGCTCGTCCGCGATCAGCAGCTTCGGCCGGCACGCCAACGCGATCGCGATGAGCGCGCGCTGCCGCATGCCGCCGGAGAGCTGGTGCGGGTACTCCTTGAGCCGGCGGTTCGGGTCCGGGATGCCGACCTTGTCGAGCAGGTCCTTGGCCTCGATCATCGCTTCCTTGCGGGCCAGGCCGCGGTGCCGTTCGAGCACCTCGGTGACCTGCAGGCCGATCGGGACGACCGGGTTGAGCGACGACAGCGGGTCCTGGAAGACCATGCCGAGATCACGGCCGCGGCGGTCGCGCATCTCCTTGTCCGACAGCTTCAGCAGATCCGTGCCGTCGTACTTCACGGAACCGGTGATCTTGGCGCCGCGCTTGGGCAGCAGACCCATGATCGCGAGCGACGTCACCGACTTGCCACAGCCCGACTCGCCGACGAGCCCGACCGTCTGGCCGGGCTCGACGTCGAAGCTGACGCCGTCGACCGCGGTGAACGGCTCCTCGCCACGACGCTGGAACACGACGGAGAGGTCACGAACTTCGAGCAGTGCCACGACGACTCACCGCCTGTTCTTCGGGTCGAGGGCTTCGCGCAGGGTCTCGCCCATGAGCGTGAAGCCGAGCGCGACGATGATGATGCAGATGGCGGGGTACGCGGCGAGCTGCGGGTGGGTGTCGAACACCTTCTGCACGTCGCCGAGCATCTGACCCCACTCCGGGATCCGGTCGTCCGGGTTGCCGAGGCCGAGGAACGACAGCGCCGCCGCCTCGATGATCGCCGTGGCGAGCACCAGGGTCGACTGGACGATCACCGGGCCGAGCGAGTTCGGCAGCATGTGCCGGAACACGATCGCGCCCTTCTTCACGCCCAGCGCCGTCGCGGCCAGCACGTGGTCGCTGTGCCGCTGCGCGAGCATCGAGCCTCTGAGCAACCGCGCGAACACGGGGATCTGCACGATCGCGACCGCGAGGATCACCGTGAACTGGCTGGGCCGCGCGAACATCGCCGCGATCGAGAACGCGAGCAGCAGCGACGGCAGCGACAGCATGACGTCGACGACGCGCATGACGATCGAGTCGACCCAGCCGCCGAGCGCGCCCGCGAGCGTGCCCAGGATCAGGCCGCCGGTGAGGCCGATCAGCGTGGCGCCGATGCCGACGATCAACGTCTGCTGCGAGCCGATCAGCAGGCGCGACAGGAAGTCGCGGCCCTGCAGGTCGCCGCCGAGCGGGTGGCCCGGCTGGGCGGGCGGGATCTCGTTGCGCGCCTTGACGACCTGGTCGATCAGCATCGGGCTGGACGGGTCGTGCGGCGCCAGCCACGGCGAGAGCACCGAGACGAGGATGAACAGGCCGATGATCACCGCGCCGGTGAGGAACACCGGGCTGCGCTTGAGCCTCTTCCACGCGCTCGCCGCGAGCGAGACGCCCGCGGTCTCGGCGAGGCCGTCGATCTTGGCCTTCTTGTTGGTCACACCAAGTGCCACTGGTCTCACCTCGTCCTGATGCGCGGGTCGATGAGCGCGTACGAGAGGTCGACCAGCAGGTTGACCACGACGTAGACGCTCGTGGCCATGATGATCAACAACAGCAGCACCGGGTAGTCACGCCGTTCGAACCCGATGGCGAGCGCCTCGCCGACACCGGGGAAGCCGAACACCTTCTCGGTGAGCACGGCGCCGGAGAGCAGCGCGCCGGTCTGCAGGCCGATCGTGGTGACGACCGGGAGCATCGCGTTGCGCAGCACGTGCCGGCGGCGGATCACCGGGGCGGTGAGGCCCTTGGACTCGGCGGTGCGCACGAAGTCCTCGTCGAGCACGTCGAGCACGGCCGCGCGGGTGATCCGGAAGATCACCGCGAACGGGATCGTGGCGAGCGCGATCGACGGCAGGATCAGGTGCTCCAGCGCGTTGAGAGTCGCGTCGAACTCGCCGGTGAGCAGGCCGTCGAGCGTGAAGAAACCGGTGACGCGGGTGGCGTCGATGGAGTCCTGGCGGCCGCTGGAGGGCAGGCCGAGCGCGGACGAGGCCACGCCCTTGAGCACGAAGGCCAGGAAGAACACGGGCACCGCGACACCGATGAGGGAGCCGACGACGCTGAGGTTGTCGAAGAGGCCGCCGCGGCGCTTCGCGGCGAGGTAGCCGAGCGGGACGCCGACCGCGATCGCGATGAGGATCGCGAAGAAGCTCAACTCGAGCGTCGCGGGGAACCGCTGGAGGAAGATGTCGAGCGCCGAGTCACCGGGCTGCACGCCGGTGGAGACGCCGAAGTCGCCGGTCGCGGCGCGACCCAGGAATTTGAAGTACTGCAGAACGATCGGTTGGTCGAGGCCGAGTTGCTTGGTGAGCTCCGCCGCCTTCTCCGGGGTAGAACGATCTCCCAGGAGGGCCGAGACCGGCCCTCCTGGGAGCACGCGCAACCACGCGAAGAGCAGCAGCGAGAGCACCAGCACCACGCCGACCAGCTGGACCAGCCGTCGAATCGTGTAGCGGAGCACTTGAGCTACCCCGTTGTTCTCTTGTGGTGGGAGCTAGTCAGCTCAGCCCTTGGAGGCCGGGCCGAACTTCTCGTCGGTCAACGGGCTCGGGACGACACCCTTGATGTCCGACTTGAACACCAGAGCGGGCGGGGAGTGCGAGATCGGGATCGCGGGCAGGTACTGCTCCATGATCTGCTTGTTGATCTCTTCGTACTGCTTGGTGCGCTCGCCCTCGTTCGGCTCGGAGTTGGCCTTGGCGAGAGCGTCCGCGAGGGTCTTGCCCCACGGCGACACACCGGTGTTGAAGCGGTTGTCGGTGCGGCCGAAGAACGTGCCGACCCAGTTGTGCGCGGTGCCGTTGTCACCGGTCCAGCCCAGGAGGAACAGGTCCGGGATGCTGTTGTCGACGTCGGTCAGGTAGCCACCGTTCCACGGCTTCGTGACGACCTCGATCTTGATGCCGGCGGCCTGCAGGTCACCGGAGATCGCGCCGAACAGGTCCTTCGGCGACGGCATGTACGGACGCGTGACCTCGGACGGCCAGTAGAACTTCAGCGTCAGGTCGGAGGCACCGGCCTCGGCGAGCAGGGACTTGGCCTTGGCGGCGTCGTAGCCGACGGCCTTGATGTCCTTGTTGTAGCCGTTGACGGTGTCCGGCATGAACTGCGTCGCGACCTTGGCGCCCTCGGGCAGCTGCGACTTGACGAGCTGCTCGCGGTTGATCGCGTACATCAGGGCCTGGCGGACCTTGAGGTCGGCGAGCTTCGGGTTGTTCTTCTGGTTGATGCCCAGGTAGAACACGTTGAACGCCGGGCGGATCGCCACGTTGAAGCCGTCGGTCTTCAGACCGGCCCAGTCCGCCGCGTTCGGCAGGTCGTAGCCGTCGATGTCGCCGGCCTTGAGCGCCTGCTTGCGGGCGGTCTCGTCCGGGATGATCTTGAAGACGATCTTGTCCAGCTTGGCCTTCGTGCCGTGGTAGGCGTCGTTCTTCACGAGCTCCACGGTGTTGTTGGCCTTGTCGTACTTGCCGAACTTGAACGGGCCCGTGCCGGTCGGGTGCTCGTTCGCGTAGGCCGGGAAGGTGAACGCGTCACCGGCGGCCTGGACGTTGTCGGCGTCGTACTTCTTCAGCGCGTCGGGGCTGGAGATGGAGAACGACGTGAAGCCGAGGACCGACGGGAACTGCGAGGTGACCTCGTTCAGCTCGACCACGGCGGTCTTCGGGTCCTTGGCCGTGCAGGCCTTGAACAGCGACGGCTTGTCCGGCGTGGTCGCGAACCCGCCGAAGTTGTCCAGCCAGTACTGCGAGACGGCGTCGGACTGGCCGGCGCCCTTCTGGTTGTACCAGCGGTTGAAGTTGAAGCAGACGGCCTCGGCGTTGAAGTCCGTCCCGTCGTGGAACTTCACGCCCTCCTTGAGGGTGAACGTCCACGTCTTGCCGTCCGCGGAGGGCTCGTACTTCGTGGCGAGCGCGGGCTCGACCTCGGCGGTACCCGGCTTGAAGCCGACCAGGCCCTCGAACATCTGGCGGGAGACCCGGAAGGTCTCGCCGTCAGTCGCGTAGAACGGGTCGAAGAGCTTCGGCGCGCCGGCGGCGCCGAAGGTCAGCGTGCCGCCTTCCTTGCCGCCACCGCCTGAGTCGCGCTGGGATTGCGCGCAACCGGACAGGGCGAGCGCGCTGACGCTGAGGAAGCCGATCGCGGCAACCCAACGGCGGCGAGCCGTTACTGAGTGGACCATCAAACACCCCTTGGACAATCCGCACATCTCACGGTGTGGTCGCCGACCATAACCGTTGTAGATACCCCGTCCGGGGTTACTCAGGTCACGATCCGGCCACTAGACCAGGCATTCTGATACGTCCGGCGCACGGCCGCTGACCCAACGTGAGCACGGCAGATGCGTCGAACGCTCTCCTAGGCTGTAGAAACGACAACGACACGCGGAGGAGGTCGCATGAGCAGAACGGTCGAGTTCCGCGTGCTCGGCCCCCTCCAAGTGCTTCTCGACGGCGAGCCTCTGCTGGTCAGAGCGGGTCGGCAACGGGCGCTGCTGGTGTCACTGCTCCTGCGCGCGGGCACGTCCGTCTCCGTCGACGAGCTCGCCGCGAACGTCTGGGGCGAAGATCCGCCCTCGCGTGCGCGCGCGACGCTGCAAACGTATGTCATGCGTCTCAGGCAGCTGCTCGGACCGTCTGTTCCGATCAAGACCGTGCCCGACGGGTACCTGATCGACGTCGACGAGAAGACGATCGACCTGATGCGCTTCGAACCCCTGATCGAGCAGGGCGAACAGGAGCGCGCGGCGGGGAACCTGCAGGCCGCGTCGGCCGCGTTCACCGCGGCCCTGGGGCTGTGGCGGGGTCCGGCCCTGGTCGACGTGCCGTCGGAGATCCTGCACCGCGACGAGGTGCCGCGGCTCGACGAACGGCGCCTGCACGTGCTGGAACGCCGGGTCGAGGTCGACCTCGAGCTGGGCCGGCACGGCGAGCTGGTCGCGGAGCTCTCCCGGCTGACGAGCGACCACCCGTTGCGCGAGCGGTTCTGGGCGCAGCTGATGGTGGCGCTGTACCGGTCCGGGCGGCAGAGCGAGGCGCTGGCCGCCTACCAGCGCGTTTCCCGGTTGCTGGGCGACGAGCTGGGCATCGACCCCGGCGACGAGCTGCGGCGTGTGCACGGCCAGGTGCTGTCCGGGTCGATCGACGCGGTGGCGGCGGCCTCGGCGGGCGCGCCGGTGGTGGCCGCGAAGCCGGAACGGGTCGTGCCGTCGCAGCTGCCCGCGGACATCCCCGACTTCGTGGGCCGCGACGAGGCCGTGTCGCTGATCGTGGCCCTGCTGCGGACCGCGCAGGGCGTGCCGGTCGTGACCCTGGCCGGCCCGCCGGGCGTGGGCAAGACCGCGCTCGCCGTGCACGCCGCGCACCGGATGCGCGCGGACTTCCCGGACGGCCAGCTGTACGTCAACCTGCGCGGATACGCCCCCGGACCGCCGCTGAGCGCGGTGGACGTGCTGCCGCGGTTCCTGCGCGCGCTCGGTACCGAGCCGGACCAGGTGCCGCTCGACCAGGACGAGCAGGAGGCGATGTTCCGGTCCACGCTGACCGGCCAGCGCGTCCTGCTGCTGCTGGACAACGCCTCGTCGGCCGAGCAGATCCGGCCGCTGCTGCCGGGGTCGCCGGGGTGCGCGGTGCTGGTGACCTCGCGCGACACGTTGCGCGGCCTGGCCGTCTCGCACGCGGCGTCGAACGTGCGGCTCGACGTGCTCGACTGGCACGAGACGAGGTCGTTGCTCGCGGGCATCCTCGGCGCGGACGAGGTCGCGTCCCAAGAGGACGCAGCACTCGAGCTGGCGTCGTTGTGCGCGCACCTGCCATTGGCTTTGCGTATCGCGGCCGCGAACCTCGTGTCGCGTCCGGAGCTGTCCATTGCGGACTACGTCGAGGAACTGCGGGCGGGCAACCGCCTCGCCGCGCTGGCCGTGGAGGGCGACGAACGGGTCGCGGTGCACGCGGCGTTCGACCTGTCCTACACGGCGCTCAAGCCCGAGCTCGCGCAGATGTTCCGGCTGCTGTCACTCGTGCCCGGCACGGACTTCACGCCGGAGATGGCAGCCGCGCTGAGCGGTCTGACCACACAGGACGCCCGCCGGCGGCTGGACCGCCTGGCCACCGCGAACCTGATCTCGAACCACGCGCCGTCCCGCTACCAGTTCCACGACCTGCTGCGCGACTACGCGGCCGAGCGCCTCGCGTTCGAGGAGGGCCGCGCGGACTCCCGGCTCGCGTTGCGGCGGCTGCAGGACTGGGCGGTGCGCTCGGTCGACAACGCCACCTCGGCGATGAAGTCGACGCTCTTCCGGTTCCCGCGCCCGGCGCCGTTGGACGGCGTGGTGCCGCGGACGTTCAGCACCTCCACCGAGGCCCTGACCTGGCTCGACGTCGAACGGTCGAACCTCGTCGCGCTGGTCGCGCACGTCGTGGAGCGCGACCCGGAGAACTCGCCGTGGCAGCTGGCCGACGCCCTGCGCGGCTACTTCTACACGCAGGGCCTCACCGCGGAGTGGCGCGAGACCGCGAAGGCGGGCCTGCTGGGTGCCCGCGCGCCGCGCGACGAGCTCGGCCAGCTCGCGATGCTGTCGTCGCTCGGCACGCTGTACTGGGTGACCGGCCAGCACCGCAACGCGCTGGGCTACTACCAGCAGGCCATCGCCCTGCAGGAGCGCATCGACCTGCCCGAGGCCGAGGCCGCCGTGCTGTCGAACGCGGGCAGCGTCCACATCGACCTGGGCGAGCTGGAGCAGGCGGCCGACCACCTCGAACGGGCGCTGGTGATCGCCCGCCGGGTCGGCGCGCCGCAGGTGCTCGCCAACGCGCTGTTCAACCTCGGCGGCGTCTACATGCAGCTCGGCCAGCTCGACCCCGCCGCCTCGACGTTCGAGGAGGCGCTCGAAGCCGGGACGCGCATCGACTCGTGGATCACGCAGGCGAACTCCATGCGCGCGCTGGGCGAGGTCTACGCGTCACGCGGCGAGCCCGAGCTGGGCGCGTCGTACTTCGTGCGCGCGAGCGAGCTGTACGAACGTGCGGCCGCCCGCAACTTCGGCCACACCATGCACGAGGGCATGGCCATCACGCTGATCATGCGCGGCCGCTACGAGGAGGCGGCCACCGAGGCTTCCGCCGCCATGCGGATCGCGCAGGACCTGGAGAACGTCAAGAGCGTCTGCGACGCCCGGAACCTGCTCGGCCGGGCGCTGGAGGGCGCGGGCCGCCACGAGGCCGCCCTGGAGCAGTTCTCCCTCGCCCTGACGATCGCGGTGGACACCGGCTACTCGTGGGGCATCTGCTCGGCCCGGCGCGGGCTGGCGTCGTCGTACCGCGCGGTCGGCCGGTACGACGAGGCGTTGGCGACGGCCACCGCGGCGCTGGTCGAGGCGGGCAAGTCGAAGTTCCGCCTGGCGGAGATGGAGGTGCTGCTCGTGCTCGGGCGCACCCACCTCGACACGATGGACGCGGCCGGCGCGCTGGAGTGCGCGCTGCGGGCGGCGTCGGTCGGCTCGGACTCGGGCCACCGGTGGGTGTTCGGGCGCGCACTGCAGCTGGCGGGTGACGCCTGCTTCGCCTTGGGAGAACTGGATTCCGCGCGCTCGCACTGGGCGACGTCGCTGGAGGTCTTCAAGGCGATCGGGACGCCCGAGGCCTCCGTGGTGCAGGCTCAGCTGCTCGACGTGACGACGTAGTCGGCCCTGGCCCTGGTCTCGTCGACCGCGAACCAGCCTCGTTCGTACTGCTGCCAGCGGAGGAAGTGCTCGCGCTGGTGTTCGCCGTCCCTGGCGACCGCGCGTTCGAGCCTGGCCCGTTCGTCCTCGTGCTCGACGAAGATCGCGAGGCTCAGCCGGGTGTTCGCCTTCCTGGCCGAGGAGAACCCTTCGAGGATGATCGTCCTTTGTGGAACGAGCACGACCTCGTCGCCTTCACCGACGCACGGAAACCCTTGGGACCAGTCGGTTTTCCGGTACCGGCCCGCGCGGTTGCCCGCCACCTCGTCGAGCGCCCGTTGCAACCGCGGCCACCACCGGGTCGTGGGGTCGTCCCACGTGGCGAAGTGGTCGGTGCTGATGAGCTGCGCGTCCAGCTCTTCCGCCAGGTCACGGGCGAACGTGCTCTTGCCCGCGCCCGACGGGCCGTCCACCGCGACCAGGCGGGTGTCGCCCAGCCGCGGTGGAGCCGTCGCTACATGCTGCGGCGACCAGATAGCGCACGCCCCAGCGTCAGCTCGTCCGCGAACTCCAGGTCGCCGCCCATCGGCAGCCCGCTGGCGAGCCGCGTGACGGTGAGACCCGGGAAGTCCCTGAGCATCCGCACGAGGTAGGTGGCCGTGGCCTCGCCCTCGGTGTTCGGGTCCGTGGCGATGATGACCTCGGAGATGTCGACACCGTCGGTGGCCGTGCCGATCCGGTTGAGCAGCTGCCGGATCCGGAGCTGGTCCGGTCCGACGCCGCTCAGCGGGTCGAGCGCACCGCCCAGGACGTGGTAGCGCCCCCGGAACTCCCTGGTGCGCTCGATCGCCTGGACGTCCTTCGGCTCCTCGACCACGCAGACCAGCGTGAGGTCGCGCTTGGGGTCGCGGCAGATGCGGCAGGTGGTCTCGGCGGACACATTGCCGCAGACGTCGCAGAAGACGACGCCCTCCTTGACCTTCTGCAGCGCCTGCTGGAGCCGTTCGATGTCGGCGGGCTCCGTTGCCAGGAGGTGGAACGCGATGCGCTGGGCGCTCTTCGGACCGACGCCCGGGAGCCTGCCCAGCTCGTCGATCAGGTCCTGTACCGGGCCCTCGTACATCTCTTAGCCGAGCAATCCGCCGAGGCCGCCCTGCGCGAGCGGGCCGAGCTTCTGCTCCACGAGCTGCTGCGCCTTGGTGTTGGCGTCCTTGATGGCCGCGATCACCAGGTCCTGGAGGGTCTCGACGTCCTCCGGGTCGACGATCTTCGGGTCGATGGCGAGGTTCACGAGCTCGCCGCCGCCGGTGACCGTGGCCGTGACGAGGCCGTTGCCCGCGTTGCCGGTGACCTCGGTCGCGGCCAGCTGCTCCTGGGCTTCCGCCATCTGCTGCTGCATGTTCTGCGCCTGCTGGAGCAGGGCCTGCATGTCGAACTGACCGGGTTGCACCGCGGGTCCTCTCGGTGGGTTTCGTGGTGTCGTCCAGCCTACGGGGGCTGTGCGCACCGGGTGCGCACGCCGTCCGGGCTGGGCGGTGTCCGGCGATTTCGTCAGGTGGGAGGCGCGGGGCCCGCCGCCCGACGACACCGGCGGACGCTAGGCCTTCTTGAGCGGACGGGCACCCAGCTCGTCGGCGAGCAGCTGCAGCATCACCGTCTCCGGGTCCTTCGCCTGCACGTCGTTGATCGCCGACGGGTCCGCCGGGCGGGCGGCCTCGGCGAGCATCGCCTCTTCGTCGTCCGGCTCGGGCGGCAGGGGGTCGTCGGGCTCGGGCGGCTCCGGCGGCGGCGGGATGTCGTCCGCCTGCGGGCGCGGGGCCTGGGGTTGTTGCTGCGGCTCCGGCTGCGGGCGCGACTGCTGGTGCTGCGCCTGGCTCGGGCGGGTCGGGGCCGGGCGGGCCACCTTCTGCGGCGTCGCCGCCTGCGGGCCGGCACCCGGTGTGCCGTGGGTGCAGCGGACCTGCCACGTGCCGCCGAGGACCGAGGACAGCGCAGCGGCGATCGCCTCGGTGTTGCGGGGCTCCGCGAGGCGGCGGGCCAACGGGGCCGAGGTGTGGGTGATCGTGACGACGTTGCCGTCGACCTCGCCGACCGTGGCGTTGGTGAGCATCGCCTCGGTGCTGCGGCTGGTGGAGCGGACCGCGGCCAGCAGCTCGGACCAGATCCGGCGCACCGCTGTGGCGTCCATGGCACCGCCGGAGGCGGACGAGGAGGCGGTGGCGGGAGCCGGGGCGGGCGGCTGGGCGGCGACCGGTTGCGGGGCCGCGGGCTGCGGTGCGGGACGGGCCGGGGACTGGGCAGCGGGCTGCGCCTGGGCAACCGGCTGAGCCTGGACAGCGGGCTGCGCCTGGACCACGGGCTGCGCCGGTTCCGGAGTCGCGACCGGTGCCGCGGGCTGCGCCTGGACCGGGGCCGCGCGCGGCGGTTCCGGGGCGGCGGCCGGGGCCTCGGCCGGCTGCTGGGACTTGCGGGTGAAGACCGGGCCACCCACCGGGGCGGCGGCCGGAGCCTCACCCGGTGCGCCGGCCGACGGTGCGGCGATCGCGGCCGGCGGGCGGCGCTCCAGCTGTTCGAGGCGCTGCAGCAGCGCGGCCTCGGACTGGCTCACCGACGGGAGCAGCATCCGGGAGACCAGCAGCTCGAGCAGGAGCCTCGGCGCGGTGGCGCCCCGCATGTCGACCAGGCCCTGGTGGACGATCTCGGCGTAGCGGGTGAGCGCGGCCGGGCCGATCCGCTCGGCCTGGGCCGACATGGTGGCCAGCTCGTCCTCCGGAGCGCTGACCAGGTTGCGGTCGGCGGCGTCCGGGACCGCGCAGAGCAGCACCAGGTCGCGGAGGCGGTCGAGCAGGTCGGAGGCGAAGCGGCGGGGGTCGTGGCCCGCGTCGACCAGGCGGTCGATGGTGCCGTAGACGGCGGCGCCGTCGCCCGCGGACAGGCCGTCGACCACGTCGTTGATCAGGGCCGAGTCGGTGACGCCGAGCAGCGTGATGGCCCGCTCGTACTTCACGCCGTCCGGGCCCGCGCCGGACAGGAGCTGGTCCATGACGGACTGGGTGTCGCGCGCCGAGCCGCCGCCCGCGCGGATCACCAGCGGGAAGACGGCCGGTTCGACCGCCACGCCCTCGGCGGCGCAGTTGCGTTCGAGCAGGCTGCGCATGACGCCGGGCGGGATCAGGCGGAACGGGTAGTGGTGCGTGCGCGAGCGGATGGTCGGCAGGACCTTGTCCGGCTCGGTGGTGGCGAAGATGAAGATCAGGTGGTCCGGCGGCTCTTCGACGATCTTCAGCAGGGCGTTGAAGCCCTGCGTGGTGACCATGTGCGCCTCGTCGATGATGAAGACGCGGTACTTGGACTCGGCCGGGGCGTAGAAGGCCTTGTCGCGCAGTTCGCGGGCGTCCTCCACACCACCGTGCGACGCCGCGTCGAGCTCCACCACGTCGACGCTGCCGGTGCCGTTGGGGGCCAGGCCGATGCAGCTGTTGCACTCGCCGCACGGGTCGGGCGTCGGGCCCTGCACGCAGTTGAGCGAGCGGGCCAGGATGCGGGCCGACGAGGTCTTGCCGCAGCCGCGCGGGCCGCTGAACAGATAGGCGTGGTTCACCCGGCCTGCCGACAAAGCGACGCGCAGCGGGTCGGTCACGTGCTCCTGGCCAACGACCTCGGAGAACGTGGCCGGACGGTACTTGCGATACAGAGCGAGCGCCACGCCGCAGACAGTACCGGTGGACCCCGACATGAAAAGGGGACCCCGTGCACCCACCAGAGCCCGCTTATCCTTGCTGCCTTCCGGCCCTGGGGAGGTTCGCGAGATGTGTGCCGCACGAGGTCCGACGCAAGTGTAGCGAACCCTCTAGATCGAACGTGTGTTCGAGTTGCCCACAGTGTTGTCCCCACCTGTGGACAACTCCCGGCCCGTGGCGAGCATCAGCAGGTCAGGGGCGGGCAGATCAGGGATTCCGGTGTCCCGGAAACGCTTGCGCGCACCCCAGAACGGGCTCTTCATCACATGCGCGAGCGCTGCCTCGGCCGGTTCGGCCGGCATCGCGCGGACACGGCCCAGCGGGCGGGCGATGTCCTGGCCGTGGACGAGGAAGTCCACCAACGGGTCGATCGGCGCCGCCATCGGCGCCCGCCTGGGTGACGCCGCGGTCTCGCGGATCTGCGCGATGAGCTCCGACCGGGTGAACCGCGCGGCGATCGCCCGCGCCCGCTCGTCCTCCATGCGCTCCCAGTCGAAGCGCGCCCGCACGACGCCGCCGAGCACGTCGCGCCAGCCCGTGCGGGTCGACGTGGTCAGGTGGGCGGCCATGATCTGCATGGTCCAGCCGGCGCAGAGGGTGTCGCGCCGCCACTCGTCGTCGGTGAGGTCCTCGAGGAGGTCGGCGACGCCCAGGCGTTCGGCCTCCAGCCACTTCATGATCATGATCGCCCTTCGACGGCGGTGAGCCTGCGGCGCAGGAAGTCCTGTTCGGTCTCGGTGCCCGCGAGCGCGATGGCCTCGCGGTAGGCCTGGGCGGCCTCGTCGTCGCGGCCCAGGCGGTGCAGCAGGTCCGCGCGGGCGGCCCGGTACGGGTGGTAGTCGCGCAACCGGGGCTCGCCGGCCAACGCGTCGAGCAGGGCCAGCCCCGTCTCGGCACCGTCGCGCATGGCGATCGCGGCGGCCCGGTTCAGCGCCACGACGGGCGACGGCGCGAGCTTGGCCAGCACGTCGTAGAGCGCGACGATCTGCGGCCAGTCGGTGCCCGCGAAGTCCGATGCCTCGTCGTGCAACGCGTTGATGGCCGCCTGCACGCCGTACGGGCCGTATCCGCCCGTGAGCGCGCGTTCGGCCAATGCGCTGCCCTCGCGGATCATGTCGCGGTCCCACAGCGCACGGTCCTGGTCCTCCAACAGTTCCGTGCGCGCGTCACGACGTGCGTGGATCAGCAGCATCAACGCCAGCAGCCCGGTGACCTCGCGGTCGGGCAACAGGCCCTGCAAGATCCGCGCCAGCCGGATCGCCTCGTCGGCGAGCTCGGTCCGCTGGGCCGCGTAGCCCTCGGTGAAGATCGAGTAGACGGCCTGCAGGACGCCGGGCAGGCGTTCCGGGAGCTCGTGCGGATCTGGCACGCGGAACGGGATCCGCGCCTCCCGGATCTTCTTCTTCGCCCGCACGATCCGCTGCTGCATGGTCGGCACAGGCACCAGGTAGGCCCGCGCGACCTCGGGCGTCGTGAAGCCCGCGAGGCACCGCAGCACGAGCGCTCCCCTGTCCTCCTCCGCGAGCGCCGGGTGCGCGCACGTGAAGAACAGCTCCAGCCGCTCGTCCGGCAGCCCGTCCCCCGCGGGCGGGTCCGCCCGGTCGACCTCGACCTGCAGCAGCGCGAGCCGCGCGGCGTGCACCCGGTCACGCCGCAGCCGGTCGACGGCCTTGCGGCGCGCGGTCGTGAGCAACCACGCGCCGGGCCGGTCCGGCACCCCGTCCACCGGCCAGTGCCGCAGCGCCGCCTCGATCGCGTCGGAGGTGACCTCCTCGGCCAGGTCGAGGTCGCCGAAGCGCTTGACCAGCGTCGCGAGCAGCCTGCCGCGCTCCTCCCGGAACACCTGCTCGACGTTCATCAGCTCAGAAGTCGAACTCGGCGATCGGCCGCACGACGACCGCCCCGCCGTCCCGCGAGCCGGGGCACTTCGCCGCCCACTCCAGCGCGGCGTCGAGGTCGGGCACGTCGATGACGTCGTAGCCGCCGAGCACCTCGCGGGTCTCGGCGAACGGTCCGTCCGTGACGGTCCGCCTCCCGTCCTGACCCACCTGGACGGTGGTGGCGCTGACCAGGTCGGCCAGCGAGTGGCCGGAGACCAGGACGCCCGCGTCCTTCATCTCCTTCTCGTAGGCGATCCAGTCCTCGACGGTGCAGCTCGCCTGCTGGTCAGAGGCCGCGTAGATCAACAGCATGTACTTCACGTTCGTCCTCCTCGGTCCGGTCCTACGGGATCACGACGAGCGGACCCCCGCCAGATCGACACGGCCCCCGAACTTTTTCGGCGACCCCCCGTTTTGGGTCCCGGAACACCCGTCCGGTAAGGTTCTCCACGGAGGATTCGCATAGCGGCCTAGTGCGCACGACTGGAAATCGTGTTGGGTTCACCCCCTCACGGGTTCAAATCCCGTATCCTCCGCTCGCGGAAAAGGGCGCCGAACGTTCAACGTTCGGCGCCCTTCGCGCGTTCTGGGGCCAGGGGCTGCCGCATCCAGCGGATTCCCCGGGGGAGGCGGTCGTGACCGAATACCGTGGGCTCATGCTGCCCGAGGACCTGATGCTGCTGTGCCTCGAAGAGGCGACCGGCCGCGTGCTGATCGATTCGACGTCCTTGCAGAACGCCTTGGCCGGGGCGGTGCTGCTGGAGCTGGTGAACTCCGGGCGGGTGGCCTTCGCGCCCGACGGCAAGCTCTTCGTCGCCGACCCGACGCCGTTGACCGACTCGCTGCTGCAGGAGTCGCTCGCACGGTTCGACAAAGCCATGAAGCCGCAACGGGCCGTGGAGCGGTTGCGGTCGAACGTGCGCAACAACGTCGTGGCACATCTCGAGGCGCGCGGCGTGCTGAAGGTCGAGACGTCCAAGGTGCTCGGCCTCTTCCCGAAGAAGAGCTACGTGGTGCAGGACCGCGCGGCGGTGCACGCGCTGCGCGAGCGCGTGGGCAAGGTGGCGCACGGGTACGCGGGCCCCGACGACCACACCGGAGCGCTGATCTCCCTGCTGTACGCGGTGAAGGGGCTGCACCGGGTCTTCACCGGCGACAAGCGCGAGATGAACGCGCGGGCCAAGCTGATCGCGTCCGGCAGCTGGGCCGGCGACGCGGTGAAGCGCGCGCTGGAGGCCGTTCAGGTGGCGGTCATGGCGGCCGTGGTCGCGTCCACGGCGGCGACCGCGTCGGGCGGGGGTTCCAGCTGATGCTGGCCGGAGACCTGATGGTGCTGTGCATCGACGGCAAGACCGGCCGGCTGCGGACGAACTCGACGGCGATCGAGAACGCGCTGGCCGGTGCCGTGCTGGTCGAACTGGTCGAGTCGGGACGCGTCGCGTTCGAGCCCAACGGCAAGAAGCTCGCCGTGGCCGACCCGACGCCGTTGAACGACCCGGTGCTGCACGAGGCGCTCGGCCGGCTCACGAAGCCGCTGCGGCCGCAGAGCGCGGTCGAACGTGTGCGGAAGCGCTTGTGGGACAACGTGATCCGACAGCTGCAGGACCACGCGGTGATCCGGGTGGAGCGGCGCAGGGTGCTCGGGATCTTCCCGGCCAGGAGCTACCCGGTCGTCGACGAGGCGGGCGCGGAGAAGCTGCGCAAGGCCGTCGGCGAGGTCGTGCACGGGTACCGCGGGGCCGATGCGCGCACCGGGTCGTTGATCACCCTGCTGTACGCGGTGAACGCAGTGCACAAGGTGTTCGAGGGCGACAAGCGCGAGATGAAGAAGCGGGCCAAGGAGATCGCGCGGGGCAACTGGGCGGGCGATGCCGTTCGCCGTGCGGTGGAAGCGATCCAGGCCGGGGTGACGGCCGCGGCCTCCGCTGCCGCGTCAGGTGAGTGACGCGGCAGCGGAACGCGGTTACTTCTTGAGGCAGTCGATCAGGTCTTCCAGTGCGAACACGATCTTGTCGACCTTCGCGTCACCCGTGGACGGGCGGGCGCGGACGATCTGCGGGTCGTGGTCGCTCGCCTGGTCGGCGAACTCGGCGTTGATGTGGACGACGTCGTAGCTGAAGCGCGTGATGTTCTTGCTCATCACCAGGTGGTCGAGCGTCTGCGAGTTGCCCTCGAAGACGTAGCTGTACCGCTCGTTCACGGGCAGCGACTCGATCAGCGCCTTCAGGTTGCCGTCCGCGGTCAGCGTCTTGAGCGCCGGCGAGAACTGGTAGTCGTTCAGGTCGCCCGCGAGCACCACGTTGGCGCCCTTGTCGACCGCGCGGAGCTGCTCCGTGAACGCCTTCAGCGACGCGGCCTGCTTGCCGCGCTGCACCTCGGACGTGCGGTTCGGCGGCTGGCTGCGGCCGTGGATGGCCTCGTCGCCGCCCTTGGAGTTGAAGTGGTTCGCGACTACGAAGACCGTGCGGCCGCGGAACTTGAACTCGCCGGCGAGCGGCTTGCGGCTGCTGGCCCACGCGTCGTTCAACGGGTCGATGCGGCCCGGTGACACGGAAAGCGCGGCGCGGCCGTTCTTCTTCACGACCTGGACGGGCGTCTTGAAGTCGCCACCCGGACGGTCCACGAAGGACACCCGCTGCGGGTTGAAGAAGAAGCCGACGCGGATGTTGCCGCCGGGCTCGCCGCCGTCCTTGAGGTTCTCCGGGTCGATCTGGCGCCACTGGTAGCGCGGGCCACCCTTGGCGACGATCGCGTCGGAGAACTTCTGCAGCGTCTGGTCCGCCGCGACGACACCGTCGTTGGTGGCGCCGTTGTTGTCCTGGATCTCCTCCAGCACCACGACGTCCGGGCTGCGCAGGTTGGTCGTGACGCCGTCCGCGAGCCGGTCGAACTTCTCCTGCGGGTCGGACGGGTCGAGGTTCTCGACGTTGTAGGTCGCGACCGAGAGCTCGGACTCCTTCTGCTGCGCGGTGATCTCGCGCTGCAGGTTGGACGACGCGTGCGTGCCCAGGTTCAGCGCCGCCAGCGTGTAACCGCCGAAGTTCGTGTACTCCAGGGCACCGACGGTCGCGCCGGTGAACACGTCACCGACGTTGGCGGCGGGCAGCGTGCCGACGGTCTTGATCTTCAGTCGGCCGCTGTTCTGCTGGTCGTAGGCGGTGTAGGTGGTGCCGCCGCGCTCGTTCTTGTTCTGGTCGGTGTTCACCGTCACCCAGACCTCGCCGAACGAGTTGCTCGGGCCGACCACGCGCGCGTCGTCGACCTGGACCAGCGTGCCCTCGAGGGACTCGAAGTAGTCGAGGCCGTACTTCGCGGGCTCCAGCGGGAGCTGCTCGATGCTGCCGCCCGGCGCGGGCAGGTAGCCGGTCGGGATGTTCTTCACGACGACCGGCGCCGGCACGGGGTTGCCCTTGGACAGCGTGATCGTGGTGGGCGTGGTGATCTCGGTGAGGGTCTGGTTGGAGCCCGTCTCACCGCCCGGCCGGTACTCGGCGATCGTGCCGCTGACCAGCACGCTGTCGCCGACCGCGACGGTCGGCGCGGTGCCCGCCGTGTAGACGAAGACGCCCTCGCTGGTGCGCGGGTCGGCGTCCGGGCTCGTCGTGTCCTGGATCCAGAAGCCGCGGTCGCCCGAGGCGCGCGTGCCGGTGACGACGCCGGGGACGTTGGTGACCTTCTGGCCGACGAGCGGCGAGATGCGCGTGACGCCCTGGATGTCGTGGACGCGCTTGTCGCCGGGGGTCGGGTCGGGATCGGGGCCGGGGTCCGGGTCGCCGCCGCCCGGGGTCTCGCCCTTGGAGTTGGTCGGCGTGGGGGCGCCGACGGAGAAGTCCGCCGAGTTGTCGTCCGTGTCGGGCAGCCCGGCCTTGCGCGACGCCGAGGTGGTGTTGCTCAGCGCGCCCGTGGCGGTGGCCTCGCGCACGACCGCGGTGCCGTAGCCGACGAGGTCCTTGACCCGCGCGTCCGCGGCGCAGTCGGCGGCCGTCTTGCAGGTCAGCGCGGTGGTGCCGCTGACCAGCGCGATGGTGCCGCCGGTGGCGCTCATGGCGATGGTGCCGGTGGCGTCCGGAGCGGGCAGCTCGACCGTGCCGCCGGACCCCTTGGCCTCGGCGACGAGGAACGTCTTGCCGGGCGCGATCGAGCCGGCCAGCGGCGTGACGCTCCACAGCGTGCTCGCGCCGGGGCTCGCCGAGATGTACTGGACGCTGAGGCCGTCGAGGGAGACCGGGGCGGCGCCCTTGTTCGCGAGCTCGACGAAGTCCTGGGTCAGCGTGGCGCCGGAGTTGCCGCCGCCCCCGTAGACCTCGGAGATCAACGCGTCGGTGCTGGGTGCGGCGACGGCGGGGACGGCGGCGAGCACGAGTGCCGCCACCGCTGTCCCGACGACGGGCAGGGTGGGTCTCAAAACTTCCTCCAGGGGATGCGGCGGACCGACGCATCTTTCCTCGATCGAGTGAGCTTTGGTAGCCGTTGTTACTAACGGTTAACCGGTTGGCCCATCAAAAATCACTCGAACAAGTGTTCGATCATGGTGTAGGCTCGATCTCGGAACGCCGGCCTGTGGGCCCCTCCCAGGCACTGGCCGGCGTCCCTACAGTTGATCTGTGGGGATACCGAGCTACGAGCGCCGCTGCGCCGAGATCGTCAACCAGACCGAACTGCTCGTCGCCACTCTGGACGACGCCGACCTGGGCATTCAGGTCCCGTCGGCCCCGGAGTGGACGCTCAACCAGTTGCTCCGCCACGTCGGCCACGCACACCGCTGGGCCGACAGCATGCTCCGCGACAGACTTCCGGAGATCGACTTCTCCCGCAACGGCGCCCAGCTCCTCGCGTCGTACGTGGGTGAATCGCCAGCCGACCTGATCCCGTGGCTGCGGGAGGGCGCCGCCTCGCTGGCGGAGGTGCTCCGCGAGGTCGACCCGGACGAGATGATCGCGCCGCTGGGCGGCTTCCCCGGCCCGCGCGTGTGGTCGCGCCGCATGACGCACGAGACCGCGATCCACAGGTGGGACGCCTGCAACGCGCTCGGAGTGCCGTACTCGCTCGACCCGGACCTCGCCCAGGACACGCTGCGCGAGTGGACCGGACTGGCGCTGCCGTACGCGTACCAGCGGTGGCCGGAGGACACGGCGGCCCTCGTCGGGGCGGGCACCGTGCACCTGCACGCGACGGACGTCGAGGCGGAGTTCGTGATCGATCTCACGGGTTCGGCGCCGGTCGTCTCGGAGGGCCACGCGAAGGCCGACGTGGCGGTGCGCGGCCCGGTCGTCGACCTGGTGCTGGCCGTGTACCGGCGGCAGTCGCTGGAGGGCTTGGAGGTGTTCGGCAAGCGCGAGCTGATCGAGCTGGTGCTGGAGCGCGTACGTTTTTGACCATGGGCTCTTTGAGCTACGACGAACGCCTCAACCTCATCGTGTCCGAGACGTCCCTGCTGGTCGCGGGCATCGAGGGCGCGGACCTGTCGGTCTCCGTCCCCGCCACCCCGAGCTGGACGCTGAACCAGCTGCTGCGCCACGTCGGCTACGCGCACCGCTGGGTCGCGCAGATGGTCGGCGAGCGGTTCCCGGAGATCGACAGGTCGTACAGCAAGGCGCACTCGGTGGACGCGTACGCCGGCGAGAAGCCAGCCGAGCTCGGCCCGTGGCTGGCCGAGGGCGCGGCGCTGGTCGCGGACACGATGAGGCCCGTCGACCGGCGAGAGATGATCGCGGTGCTGCGGCCGGGCCACCCCGGTCCGGACTTCTGGTCGCGGCGCATGGCGCACGAGACGGTCATGCACCGCTTCGACGCCTTCGAGGCGCTCGGCCTGCCGTTCGAGGTGGACGACCGGATCGCGTACGACGCGCTGTGGGAGTGGATGACCACCATCGTGGACATCATCTTCGACCTGCGCCCGGCCGCCACCGAACTGCTCGGCTCCGGCCAGGTGTTCTTCGAGGCGACCGACACGCTGCAGGAGTGGACCGTCGACCTCTCCGGGGAGGCGCAGCGAGTGCTCGACTTCCCGGAGAGGCCCGCCGTGACGGTGCGCGGCCCGGCGTTCGACCTGGTGCTCGCGCTCTACCAGCGGCGCGGGACCGACGGCCTCCAGGTGAGCGGCGACGCCGCGCTGCTGGAGAGGTTCCTCGCCGCGATGAGGTTCTGAGCTACTGGGTCCGGAACGAGACGTCCCCGGAGTCGAGGCTTCGCAGCGTGCCGAGCGACGTTGCCTGACCAGTGCAGTCCGGCGTGGAGTAGGCGACCACGTTCGTCAGGCCGCTCCAGCCCACCAGCAGGTCGGACCCGGCCGGCACCAGGTGGCACCCGGTGTCGGGCTGCGGGAAGTTCGCGACGAACTCCCGGTCCCCGTAGAACGACAGGCCGGTCCCGGGATCACCCGCGGCAGCCGACGCGGGGGTGGCCACCGCTGCGGCGAGTGCCGCGGCCGCCACGAGGCCGATCGCGGTACGGGTCAACGCGTTGCGCATCCTTCGCTCCATTCGTAGATCGACGTGCGCCCTCTGCCAGCAGTACCGGAGGAAGGTTGAACGATCAACGTCTGGGAGCGGCCCGACAGCTTGTTCTCAGCACGGCTTTCGTACCGGGAAACGCAAGAAGGGCCCCGGATTGCTCCGGGGCCCTTCGTCAGCGGTGGCGGTGGGATTTGAACCCACGGAGGCTTGCACCTCACACGCTTTCGAGGCGTGCTCCTTCGGCCGCTCGGACACGCCACCGATAAGAACAATACACAGTCGTCGAACCGGGCTTAACGCTGGGTCCGGAAGAAGCGTTCCAGCAGGTCAGCGCACTCCTGCTCCAGCACACCGCCCTGCACCTCGGGCCGGTGGTTGAGCCGGCGGTCCCGCACGACGTCCCACAACGAGGCCACGGCGCCCGTTTTGGGCTCCCAAGCGCCGAAAACGAGACGCGAAACACGTGCCAGCACCAACGCCCCCGCGCACATCGTGCACGGTTCGAGTGTCACGGCCAGGGTGCAGCCGTCGAGCCGCCAGCCGTCGCCATAAGCGGATGCCGCTGCACGCAGAGCAAGGATCTCCGCGTGCGCCGTCGGGTCGCCGAGCGCCTCACGGGCGTTGCAGGCCTCGGCCAGGACCGTGCCGTCCGGGGCGAAGACGACCGCGCCGATCGGCACGTCCTGGTCCGCGCGGGCCGCTGCCTTGAGCGCGGTGCGGACCATGTCCTCTGCGGTGATCACGCCTGGATGGTGTCGAGGAGCTTGGTGAGCTCGTCGATGAAGCCGATGCGCTGGGCGATCATCTGGAGCTGCTCGTCCGGGTAGAGGTCGACCTGGTCGACGATGATCTGGAGCTCGTGCGACGGCATGCCGAGGTCGGACAGGACGCCCAGGTCGCCTTCCGGCCAGAGCTCGGTGTCCTCCTCGTCCGGTGGTTCGACGCGCAGGAGGTCGAGGACGTCGGCCGCGATGTCGTAGTCGAGGGCGGCGGCCGCGTCGGACAGCAGCAGCGCCACGCCACCCGGTACGGGCCGGAGGATGATGAAGAACTCGTCGTCGACGGCGAGGAGCCCGAAGACCGCCCCGGTCGACCTCATCTGGCGCAGCTGTGTGATCGCCGCGTCCAGCTCCGACAGCGCGGAGCTGTCCATCCTGCTGCACCGCCAGCGACCGTCCTCCCGGACGGCCGCGACCGCGAAGCCGTTGACCGGCTCCTGCTGTGTCATGAGCACACCGTAGGGCCCAGACGACCTTCCCGGTAGCCGAGGTGGTGGCACCATCGGTAGATGAGCACAACTACGCCGGACCCCCGCCTCGCCGGACTGCTCGAAGGGGCTCGCTCGCTGCAGCCCCGCACGGTGGCGCTGCGCCGCCAGATCCACCGGCACCCCGAGCAGGGCCTGCAGAACCCGAAGACGCAGGCGGCGATCCTGCACGCGTTGGACGGCCTGCCGCTCGAGATCACCAAGGGCGAGTCGACGACCTCGGTCGTGGCCGTGCTCGAGGGTGACCAGCCGGGTCCGACGGTGCTGCTGCGCGGCGACATGGACGGCCTGCCCCTGCAGGAGGAGACCGGACTGCCGTTCGCGTCCGAAGTGGACGGCAACATGCACGCCTGCGGGCACGACACGCACGTGGCGATGCTGGCCTCGTCCGCGCGCCTGCTGGCGGACCGCCGCGACGCGCTCAAGGGCCGGGTGCTCTTCATGTTCCAGCCGGGCGAGGAGGGTCACCACGGCGCCCGGTACATGATCGAGGAGGGTCTGCTCGACGACGGCGTGGAGAAGGCGTTCGCGCTGCACATCACCTCGACCATGAAGTCCGGCGTGGTGACCTGCCGGCCCGGCCCGATGATGGCGTCCGCGGACACGTTCCACGTGCACGTGAAGGGCCGCGGCGGCCACGGCGCGATGCCGCACAACGCGCTCGACCCGGTCCCCGCGGCGGCCGCGATGGTCGGGGCGATCCAGACGATGCTCGGCCGGCGGGTGAGCGTCCACCAGCCCGCCGTGGTCACGGTCGCGCAGATCAACGCCGGTACGACGACGAACATCATCCCCGAGGTCGCGACGCTCGACGGCACGATCCGCACGCTCTCGGAGGAGACGCGCGCGCTCGTGCACAAGGAGCTCAAGCAGGCCATCAAGCACACGGCCGCCGCCTACGGGTGCCACGCCGAGGTCAGCATCGTGCCGGGCTACCCGGTCACGGTGAACGACGACGTCGTCGGCCAGCACGTGGTCGACCTCGCGGCCACGGCGATGGGCGCCTCGTGGAGCGAGCCGATGCAGGACCCGCTGATGGGCGCGGAGGACTTCTCCTACGTGCTGCAGCGGGTGCCCGGCGCGCTCGCGTTCCTCGGGGCGTGCCCGCGCGGCATCGAGCTGGACGACGCCGCGCCGAACCACTCCAACCGGGTGCTGTTCGACGAGGCCGCGATGGAGCACGGGGTCGCGATGTACGCGGCGTTCGCGCTGGACGCCCTCCGCTAGACAGAGATTACTGGGTCCAGTTCAGCTTATGCGGCACGGCCTTGCCTATGCCTGCGATTGATGATCACCGCACGCATGGGCAAGGCTCGTCATGAGATTCTCAATGCAAGGAACCAGAAGTACCTACCCACTTCCTCTCAATCAGTAAGCGCGTGACGACTCATCAATTGCTGCGCTCCCGTCAGCTTCATCAGCCACAGCATCGGACGCGAGATGAGATCCGAGCGAACTTCGATCGACCCGACCCCAGTTCGCATTTGAACTTGCGAAATGCAAGAGGTGGTCGACCTCAGTCGAGAACCTAGATCCCAGCGCATCGAGCTTGACCACTTGCCGGAGCCACGGCGACAGTTGGGATCGATTCGCGTAGGCACACCACCTGCGCATCGCAGAAGTCAGATGAGAAAGTCCCCTGTTGACTTCCTCTTCACCACAATCCGCGAGCCCTTGGTAGATCAGACTCCATCCCAAGGACAGCTGGGCATAATTATCTATATCGGCCACACGCTCCAGAAGTTCAATGGCCTCCGCAAACCGACCTTGACGTTGCAACAACTGCCCCAGCGAGGATCGCGACCGGATATTTGTCGGATCGAAGCCGATGCTTTCACGCCAGAGCTGCTCGGCTAGCCTCACACGACGATGCCTGTTCGCGAGAGCACCCGCAGCGCCGAAGTCGGATGCGGCCACAGATGGGTCGCCACCTTCGAGCACGAGAGATCGTTCGCCAGCGATCGCATACAGAACAACAGCCATGTTGATATCGCCGCGGTTCCGAAGCCACGTAGCGATCCCCTTCAAGGCACCAACACCCTGAGCACTCCTGCGAACCGCATCGGCAGCAATGTCCTCATGCGAGTCCGTCTCCGAAATAGATTCGGAAACGCGGGCAACGACGGCTTCCTTGGAGTGCTTTCGACTAGCGGACATTTCACCGCTGAGCAGAGTGGTCGCCAACTGGTTCAGAGAAACACCTTCTTGCTCCGCCCTCGCTACCAGAGCACGATGCAAAGACTTCGGAACTCGAACCGAGAAACGACCACTGTACTCTTCCAGCTCCACCCGCGGCCGCGGGATTTCAAGGCCTTGCTCAATCGCCACCTCGAGCCACACTCGAAGGGCATCATCGAGATTTTCCAAGGCTTCAACAGCGGTGGCGCCTTCGCTTATACATCCATCCAGCTCTTGAACTCGCGCGAAGTATCCACCACCATCTGGAACTATTTCACGAGTCCAAGGAAGAGAAAACAAATCCGCCAAGGAGAAGTCATCTGAATTAATGCGGGCATCCACTGTCGAGCACCTCCTCCAGGGAAGTCAGAATCACGGTTGCAACGCGACGGCCAACCGGATTACGTGAGGTCGGGATTGTTATCGTGGAGCACCCGCTGGCGATCGCACACCAATGCGATCCTTTTCCTCGTTGTCGATCAACCTCGAACCCGCACAAGATGCAAGCGTCGGCCAGATCCGCTGGGCTGTTCGAGGCACGATGTCGCCTTATGTAGGCGAGCGATTCACGAGCCTTACGGCACTCTTCACACGATTCATCCATGATGACCTCACGTAGTTTGACGCTAAATAATTGGTTCGCACCACATGCGGCATCAACCGCCCTCACAGCTTAGCATGTCACCACCCGCGACGCCACCCCTCGCCTGTCACCACATTTGGTGCGCGTCGGTGCGCAGGACTCGGGAGCTGAGTCGGGCAGGCGTTACCGCTGGAGCAACCGTCGCACGGAATGATGGACGCCGTGCGAGACGTGTGCGTGATCGGACTGGGACTGATCGGCGGCTCCGTGCTGCGGGCCGCCAAGGCTGCCGGACGCACGGTGTGGGGTGCGACCGCCGGCAAGGAGGACGCGGACAAGGCGCGCGCCGAGGGCTTCGACATCACCACGGTGGAGGAGGCCCTCGGCCGCAGCCGGGAGGCGTTGGTCGTTCTCGCCGTGCCGCTGCCCGCGCTGCCCGACCTGCTGCGCAAGGTTCCCGCAGGTACCAGGCTCACGGACGTCACCAGCGTCAAGGGCCCCGTGCACGACGCCGTGCACCGGTACGCCCCGGAGGCGCGGTTCGTCGGCGGGCACCCGATGGCCGGCACGAGCAGGAGCGGCTGGGACGCCGGCTCGGCAGATCTCTTCGACGGCGCCGCCTGGGTCGTCACGCCCGAAGAGGCCGACGACCACCTCAACGACGTCATGCAGCTCGCGCTCGACCTCAAGGCCCACGTGGTGCCCACGACGCCCGAGGAGCACGACGAGGCCGTGGCGCGGATCAGCCACCTGCCGCACATCATGGCGGCGGTCCTCGCGGCGGTCGGGGCCGACGGCGGACCGCTCGCGCTGGCACTCGCGGCCGGCAGCTTCGGCGACGGCACGCGGGTCGCGGGCAGCAGGCCCGAGCTGGTCAGGGCGATGTGCGAGGGGAACCGGGACGCACTGCTGATGGCCGTTGACGACGCCCTCGGCAGGCTCGGGGCGGCACGCGGCTCGCTCGCGTCGACCGGGGGTCTCGCGAAGACCATCGAGGCCGGTCACGACGGCAGGAACGCGCTGGTCACGCAGCCGCACCGCACGCCGATCACGATCGACCTGACCAAGCCGGGCGCACTCGCGGCGCTGCGGAACCTGGGGTCGCGCGGCGGACGTGTGGTTGGTCTGAACGGCAGCACCGCCCTCGCGGAAACGTCGTAGGGTCGCCGAGTGGATCGACGGACGCTCGCCGGTGGGCTCGGTGGTCTCGCGCTCGTCGTGGCCGCCGTCGTGGCGCTCCGCAGCGGTGACGCGCCGGACACCCTCAAGAAGGAGGTCGCGGACGGCGTCGAGGTCGTCGCCCTCCAGGAGCCGATGAAGCCCGCCAACGCGCGAGCCCAGGCGCTCGACGCCGACGCGCTGCAGATCGCGTGGAACGGCTCGGCGTCCGCCTACGAGGTGCGCTGGAACGGCAACGAGCAGCTCGTGCCCACCCCCGAGGTCGAACTGCCGGGACTCGACCCCGAGCAGGAGACGCAGGTCGAGATCCGGGCGGTCAGCGCGACCGGCAAGCGCAGCGAACCGCTCAAGATCGCCGCGAAGCCCCAGGACCTCTACAACGGCAGGTGGGACGACCAGCTCGTCGGCCAGCCTGACCGGTTCGACGGGCCCGAGGCGCTCGAGCCGCGCAAGTGGCGGGTGGAGGCGGAACCGGACTGCCTGGGGCTGCGGCCGTTCGGACCGGGCAAGCGGATCGACGTCGACTGCCCGATGGCGGCCTTCCAGTCCAACACGCCCATCCGGTTCGGCGTGCCCGCGAACGACGGCGCGGTCGGCCGGGCGATCATCAGCGTCGCCGGCGCGGTCGAGTCGAGCCACGTCCGGCTCACGCTGCTGCCCGACCCGTGGCAGTACCTCAAGGAGACCGACGCGCAGCCCAAGGGCGCGGTCAGCCTCGACATCACGACCCAGGGCACGCGGATCGTCGCGGACCCCGAACTGCCCCGCACGGGCAAGCAGGTCACCCTCGGGGACGCGCCCATGACCGGTCTGGTCGCGGGCGTGCGGCACCGGTGGGAGATGCGGGTGCTGCCGGACGCGGTGGTCGCGCTGCGGGACGGCGTCGTGGTCGCCTACGAACCCGTCGCCCTCACCGGACGCGTGGTGCACCCGCGGATCCGCGTCGACGGCGGCGGCTTCCTGGACTCGTTCGGCGTCGGCGGGGTGCCCGAGCGCGTCGTGCCCACCGAGGTCATCCCGCTCGACAAGGACGTCGACCTGCCGCAGGACGTCGTCGCGGTGAAGCTCGTGAAGGCCCAGAGCGACCAGGTCGCGATCACGGACGTGCCGCTGGGGGCGGGCCGGGTCCCGGCCGACCAGCAGGCCCGGCTCGTGGTGATCCGCAAGCCCGAGAGCCGCCCCGGCGCGCTCCCCCGGCTCGTGGACCGGCCGGGCGGCATCAAGACCGGCGGCCCCCGCCTGCACGTCATGCACGAGGACGGCACGAAGCCCCCGCAGCCGTTGCCCGGCAAGGGCCGCGTCCTCGTCACGGCCGAGGTGAACGCCATCGGCCACCGCGGCATCGAGCTCGAGCTGAACGGCCGCCGGATCGTCGCGCTGCCCACCAACGAGCAGGGTCCCGGGGTGCCCGGCAGGCACGAGTTCTGGCTCGACACCGCCGACCTGGCCCGCGGTTCGAGCTCTCGGCTCAAGCTCAGCGTCCTTCCGGCGGACGGTGGCGAACCCGTTATCGCGGAAACCGTGTTCGAGCTGGGGTGAACGCCCTAGCGTGACCGCTATGAAGCGGGTCGTCCTCGTCGCTGCGGGACTCGCGCTGGTGGCGGGCGTCCTCGTCCTGCGCGACACCGGCGGGAGCGACCTGCCCACCGCTCCCCCGCCGCCGACGAAGCTCAAGCCGTACGCGGCGGACCAGCTCCTGGTGCCCGGCCCCACCGGCCGCCCGGCCACGCCGACGAACGTCGTCGCCCGCGCCGGCCACCACAGGATCGGGCTGACCTGGTCCGGCGACGCTCCCGCGTACGAGGTGCGGTGGGGCGAGGAGGTCCAGCTCGTCACGAGGCCCGGCACCCAGCTGAACGGCCTCGCGAACGACCGCGAGCAGCAGGTCGAGATCCGCGCGGTCGACTCGTTCGGCCAGCGCTCGCAGCCCGCGTCCGCGAAGGCGACCCCGCGCGCCGACAACGCCCCGTACTCGTTCGTCGACCGCTTCGACGGCCGCACCGGCCCCGACCCGCAGCGGTGGAGGCTCTCCAAGCGCACCGACTGCGCCCGCGCCACCTCGGGCGACGGCGACGACCAGGACCGGCTCGTGATCAGCAGCAGCTGCGGCACCCGCGCGGTGACGCTGCGGTCCCGCACGCCGTTCGTGCGCAACGACGACGAGAGCCGCCTCGTGGTCGAGACCGACGCCCCCGGCACCGGCGGCAAGCTGCTGCTCGACCTCGTGCCGGGCCCGGTGAGCGTGCAGGGCGAACCGGTCCCGCCGAACACCGTCCGCGCCACGATCTCCACGGACAACTCCGGCAACTCCATCGCCGAGCTCGTCCCGAACGGCACCACGGTCAAGTCGCTCCCACCCGCGGTGCCCGGCATGACCGTGCGCTGGGAGCTCGTGCTCACCCCCGCCGGCGTCCAGCTCCAGCGCGACGGTGACGTGGTGGCGACCTCTCCGTTCGTGCCGCAGTGGCGCGAGGCGACGGCGTTGGTCGGCGTCGCGGCGCTCGCGGGCGACCGGATCCGGGCCGGCGTCGACCTGATCGGCTACCGCACCGCGAAGGCCGACGCCCCCGCGTCCGGCCCGACGCCACAGGTGCGCGTGGACGGCCCGGCCAGCACCAGCACCCGCCCCATCGCCGACGTCACCGCAGGTCAGCTGCGCATCGCGATGATCCCGTCGCGCGAGAGCGAGCCCATCACGGCCATCAAGGTCAACGGCATCCAGGTGCCGCTGCGACCGGCGGTCGAGGGCGAGCCGTGGAAGCCCGGCGCGGAGTACCCGGCCGTCGCCGACCTGCCGCGCGAGGCCTTCACGGACAACCTGAACGTCCAGCTGGTCACCGAGGACCGCGTCCAGATCACGCACACCGACGTCGAGCTGACCGGCGCCGAGGACACCGCCCCGCGCGAGACCGAGCCACCGCTGGTGGACGCCAAGCCGACGCTCGCCGACCCGATCCCCGAGGTCCTCGACGCCGGTGGTCAGCCGATCGAGAACGGTGCCGCGCTGAACCGCGGCCGGGTGGTCCTGGAGATCCGCATCAACGCGCTCGACGCGTCCGTGGCGGGCCTCGCCGGGTTCGAGGTCAGGCTGGACGGCACGCACGTCGCGACCGTCCCGACCACGGCCGACGGACCGGCCGCGGCGGGCCGGTGGCGGATTTCACTGAACGCGGGCTCGTTGTCCGCCGGGCCGCACGCCATCGAGGTGAAGGCCTTCAGCACCGATTCAGCCGTCAACCCCGAGACGGGTTACGTTCCTTTTTTGCTCAAGCCCTGATTGCTCCAAGATGGGGGCATGGCCCGCGCACTGATCATCGACGCCGCCCGCACGCCGTTCGGGAAGTACCGGGGAGGCCTCTCCGGCATCCGGGTGGACGACCTCGCGGCGCTGCCCATCGTCGACCTGCTGCGCCGCTACCCGTCGCTCGACCTGGCGCGCATCGACGACGTGCTGCTGGGCGACGCGAACGGCGCCGGCGAGGACAACCGCAACGTCGCCCGCATGGCCTCGTTGCTCGCGGGGCTGCCGGTCTCCGTGCCGGGCGTGACGCTGAACCGGCTGTGCGCCTCGGGCGGTGAGTCGATCATCCAGGGCGCACGGGCGTTGATCACCGGGGACGCGGACCTGATCGTCGCGGGCGGGGTCGAGGGGATGTCGCGCGCGCCGTTCGTGACGGCGCGGCCGGACAAGGCCTTCCCCGACCGGCTGGAGACCGTGTCGACGGCGCTCGGCTGGCGGCTCGTGAACCCGCGCATGCCCAAGCACTACACCGTGCCGCTGGGGCTCGCGGCCGAGAACGTCGCGCACGAGCTCGGCATCACGCGCGAGCAGATGGACACCTTCGCGCTGCGCTCGCACCGCCGGGCCGCCGCGGCCTGGGACGCGGGCGTGCACGAGGGCTTCGCGTTCCCCGTGCAGCTGCCGGACGGGTCGGCGATCCGGCGCGACGAGAACGTCCGCGCGGACACCAGCGTCGAGAAGCTCGCGAAGCTCAAGCCCGCCTTCTCCGAGACCGGTTCGGTGACGGCGGGCAACGCGTCGCCGTTGAACGACGGCGCGCTGGCCGCGTTGCTCGGCACGGAGGCCATCGCGTCCGAACTGGGTGTGGAGCCGCTCGGTGAGGTGCTCGGCAGCGCGACGACCGGCGAGGAGCCGCACCGGTTCACCGTCGCGCCGGTCTCGGCGATCCGGAAGTTGTTGAAGCGCCTGCACGTCGACGCGTCCGACGTCGACCTGTGGGAGATCAACGAGGCGTTCGCCGCGATGGCGTTGTCCGTGCTGCACCACCTCCCCGAGATCGACAAGGAGAAGGTGAACGTGCACGGCGGCGCGATCGCGTACGGGCACCCGCTCGGCGCCTCGATGCCGCGCGTGATCATCGACCTGTGCCGCCACCTGCGGGCCCGCGGTGGCGGCGTCGGCGTCGCGGCGGCGTGCGTCGGGGTCGGCCAGGGCGTGGCGGTCGCGGTCCGCGTCTAGGTCTTGGGGTGCAGGATGTCCCGCGCCTGTTCGGCGGCGCGGGTGATGGCCTCGGACACGAAGTCCAGGAACCGCGCGATGTTCTCCAGCCGGTCGCCCGCGGGGGTGCCGGGGCCGAGGTTGGTGACACCCGTGCGCGCCGCCCCGGCGAGCGTCATCGTGCCCTGCGCGCTCGCGATCATCGACTGGTACCAGATGTCGCCCTCGTCGACGACGTACCGCTCGCGGCGGCGTTCGTCGCGCACGCGGGCGATCAGGCCCTGACCCTCCAGGTACGCCACGGCTTTCGACACCGACGCCGGACTGACCTGCAGGTGCGACACCAGTTCCTGCGCCGTCATGCTTCCCGAGTCGGTGGCGTAGAGGCTCGCGAGCGCCCGCGCCGTCATCTTCGGCAGCCCCTGGGCCATGAAGATGCCCGAGAACACGTCCTCGAACTCCCGCACGGCCTCCGGGTCGCGCCCGTCCGTGCGCACCGCTGCCCGGCGGCCCTTCGGTGACGCGGGCTTGCGGCGCTGGGCCCGGCGTTCGGTGGAGAGCTGGGCGATGTCGGGCTTGTAGCCCGCCGGACCCCCGTTGCGCAGCACCTCGCGCGTGACCGTCGAGGTGGGCCGGTCGAGGCCCCTCGCGATCTCCGCGTACGCGAGCCCGTCGGCGAGGCCGACGGCGATCTGGCGGCGTTCCTGCTGGGTGAGTCGACCTCCTGGCATGCACCGAGCATAGCCTTCACTCACATCCCATTGCAACGCTTGTTGCGTTAGATTCACATCCGGTTGCAACGAAATTGTGGTTTTGAACTGCTGTTACTCAAATCTTGTGCAACGAAGTAGTTGGCGGGAACTAGAAACGCAACGTAGCTTTTCGCCTATCGGAAACAACGAGCCACAGGAGCCAGAGATGCAGACCTTCGCCACCACCGCCCCGATCGCCGCCCTCCTCGACATCCCCGCCGGGCGCGTCCAGTTCATCGCCTCCGACCGCGCCGACGCCGCCGTCGAGGTCCTGCCGGTCGACGCCTCGAAGAGCCGCGACGTGAAGGCCGCCGAGAAGGTCTCGGTCGCGTTCGCCGACGGGGTTCTGCGCATCGAGGCCGATTCCGGCGGCAAGCTCCTCGGGTCGTCGGGTTCGGTCGAGATCACCGTCCAGCTGCCCGCCGGGTCGCGGGTCGAGGCCAAGGCCGCGAGCGCCGAGTTCCGCGGCGTCGGCAGGCTCGGTGACATCGCCTTCGAGGCCGCGCAGAGCGACATCAAGATCGACGAGGCCGCGCACGTCCGGCTGTCGACGCAGGCAGGCGACGTGACCATCGGCCGCCTCACCGGTTCCGCCGAGATCACCACGCTCAAGGGCCACATCACCGTCGCCACCGACCGTTCGGCCTCGCTCGACGCCGGCACCACCTACGGCCGCATCACCAACTCGCTGCGCAACGACGGCACGGACGTCCTGTCCATCCGCGCCACCACGTCGTACGGCGACATCACCGCCCGCAGCCTCTGACCGCACGACTCTCTGGGGAGACCACCGTGATCACCGACGCCAGTTACCAAGCCGCAGAACAACTCCTCCGCCGCCCCGCCGCCCCCGGCGAGCTCGTCGTCGGCGACAAGATCCGTCCACAGTGGATCGAGGACGGCCGTCGCTTCTGGTACCAGGTCCGCGACGGCGCCAACCGCCGGTTCGCGGTGGTCGACCCGGCAGCGGGCACCCGCACGCCGGACTTCGACCCGATGCCGTTCATCGCGGCGCCGGGCAACCCGCTGGAGGTCCCGTCCCCGGACGGCAAGGTCGCCGTCTCCCGGCGCGGCGAGGACCTGTGGGCCCGCGCCGGCGACCGCGAGTGGGCGCTCACCACCGACGGCGTTCCGGGCCACGGCTACGGCTACGGCCCGGACGCCATGAGCTACGGCACGCTGATGCGCAAGTTCGGCCTGCCGCACATGCCGCCGGCCCTGGCCTGGTCCCCGGACTCGTCCAAGGTCCTCGCCCACCGCACCGACCAGCGCGAAGTCCGCCAGACCCACCTGATCGAGTCGCGCCCGGCCGGGGGCGGCGGCCCGGTCACCCACACCCAGCACTACGCCTACCCCGGTGACGTGGCGGTGCCGCTCGCCGAGCTGGTCGTGTTCGACGTGGAGGCCGGCACGACGGTGTTCGCGGCGACCGAACCGCTGCTGATGCCGGAGTTCTCGCCGCTCATGGCGGGCTGGGCGTGGTGGTCGGAGGACAGCACGGCGGTCTACTTCCTGTCCCGCCCCCGCGACCAGCGCACGCTGACGCTGAACCGCATGGACGCCGTCACGGGCGAGGTGCGGGTCGTGGTGACCGAGTCGGGCACGGACCGCATGAGCCCCAAGCAGTTCATGTACGGCCTGCCGCTGGTGCGGGTCGTCGGTGACGAGGTGCTGTGGTTCTCGCAGCGCGACGGCTGGGGCCACCTCTACCGCTACGACCTGCACACCGGCGCGTTGCTGAACCAGGTCACCTCGGGCGAATGGCTGGTCCGCGAGATCCTGCACGTGGCCGATGGAGTCGTGTACTTCACGGCCAACGGCCTGGTCGCGGACGACCCGTACCGCCGCACGGTGTGCCGGGTCGGCCTGGACGGCAACGGTTTCGCGGTCGTCACGGACGACTCGCTCGACCACGTCGTCACGGTCTCACCGGACGGCTCGTACTTCGTCGACTCGGCGTCCACTGTGGACACGCCGCCGGTCACAACGGTGCGTTCGTGGACCGGCGAGGTGCTGGTCCCGTTGGAGCAGGCCGACATCAGCCGCCTGGTCGCGACGGGCTGGACCGCCCCGGAACGCTTCCGCGTCAAGGCGGCGGACGGCGTCACGGACGTCTACGGCGTGCTCTACAAGCCGCGCGACTTCGACCCGGCTGCTCGCTATGCCGTGGTGGACAGCGTTTATCCGGGCCCGCAGGTCACCCGCGTCGACCCGTGCTTCGACCCCGGCGGCATGGGCCTCGACGCGGAACCGTTGGCAGCACTCGGTTTCGTCGTGGTCGCTCTGGACGGCCGCGGCACGCCGGGCCGTTCGGCGGAGTTCCTGCGCGGCAGCCTCGCCGACGCAGGCGGCTTGGACGACCACGTCGCGGCCTTGAAGCAGCTGGCGTCGTCCCGACCGTGGATGGACCTGGAACGGGTGGGCGTGATGGGCCACTCCGGCGGTGGCTTCGCGGCAGGACGAGCGCTGCTCGCCTTCCCCGAGACCTATCGGGCCGGTGTCGCGCTGTCGGGTTCTCACGACGCCCGGTACATCGGGCTGGGCTGGGCCGAGAACGTCGACGGCGCCGACAACCCCGAGGCGTGGCAGCGCGCCTCGAACGTGGAGATCGCGGACCGGTTGCAGGGCAAGCTGTTGCTGGTGCACGGCGAGCTGGACGACACCGTGCACCCGGACCACTCGCTGGCGCTGGCGGACGCGGTGATCGCGGCCGGCAAGGACTGCGAGGTGGTGATCGTGCCGGGGTGCGAGCACCTGTTCATCGACCGGATGGCGTACGTGCGGACGAAGGCGTGGGACTTCCTCGTGCGCACGTTGATGGGAGTGGAGCCGCCCGCGTACCGGCCGGCGCCGATCCTGATCGACCCGGAGGTGCTGGGAGAGATGCTCTAGCGGGTTTTCACGTCAGCCAGGAACGCCGACCACGCCTTGTCCGACACGGGCAGGTGCGTGGTCGGCGCCTTGCTGTCGCGGATGCCGACCCCACGCCCGACCTCGACGCAGTCCTGCTGCTCCGGGCTGTAGCTGCTCTTCCGCCAGGTAGCCATGCCGAGCGCCTCCTCAGGACACGATGCTGGTGATCAGCTCCCTCGATTGTTCCGCATCCAAGGCCAGCTGATCGAGTCGCTCGATCACCGAGTCGTAGTAGGTCACGCTCTCCTTGTCTTCGAGGAAGAGGCCGGTCCGGCCGCCCTCCACGAAGATCACCGGCTCGAACTTCGCGTACCTGAGACGTGTGAAGGACCCGGACATCCCGGGATGCGCACCAATCGCGGCGGGCAGGACGCGAACCGTCAGGTAGGGCCGCACGATCATGGTCAGGACGTGGAACAGCTGGGCCCTCATCACGTGCGAGCCACCGACGGGAAGCCGGAGCGCGTGCTCGTGGATGTAGAAGGTGAACTCCCTGCTCCGGTGCAGGATGGCCTGACGCGCCAACCTCATCTCGATGGCCTCCGGGCTGAAGTCCAGCACCGAGTTCTCGTACATGGCGCGGATGTACGCGTCGATCTGGAGGAGACCGGGGATGAGCGTCAGCGACCACACGACGATGTCGTTGGCGTGCTGCTCTTCGTTCATGAGGGTGCGTTGCGGGTTCTGGACTCCGTCCTGGACGAATTCCAGGTAGCCCTTCTCGCGTGACTCCCGGTAGAGCGTGAGCAGGCGGCGGGCTTCGTCCGGCGGGGTGCGGCACGTGCCCAGCAGCATCGCGAGCTCGACCTCGGTGACGCCGCCCTTGCCGTTGACCAGGTCCGACACCTTGGCCTGCTCCCAGTCGAGCACCTCGGCGATGCCGCGCTGCGTCATCCCGGTGGACTGGATGGCGTCTCGCACGCCATCACCGAAGGAGCGGCCGACCACGCTCGAAAATCGTTTCGGCATGGTCGGAAGCTAGAACCCCGGCACCGCACCTTCCATCGTTCGGACCCGACTCGCCACGAAGGAAGTACTTCTTGGAGCGCTTCTAAATCCGCTTCGAGATGAGCGGGTACTCGACCACCAGGCCGTTGGGGTCGACCTTGATGTTCTGCTCGAACCCGCCGCTCTTGAACCGCACCACCGACACGTCGTCGCCGACGGACACGGTCTTGTAGGTCTGGGTCACGGCCTTCACCGAGAGGTCCGGCAGCGACACGCGCACCACGGGGAGTGCGTGCTCGCCGGGTTCGCGGTGCAGCTCGAGGCGCCGGATCGGGATGGCGTTGAACAGCACGGCGAACTGGACGTCGACGTCCAGCGCTCCGTTGAAGGTCTCGCGCTTGGCGCCCTGGCCGTGGTCGACGAGCCAGGCGCCGTCCTCGGTCCGCGAGAGGGAGCACTGGCGCTCCTCCAGGACCGTGGCGGTGCGCAGCAGCAGCCGGTTGACCTGGCCGCTCTCGCCCACGGACACCTCGAAGGAGGCGTTGAACTGCTCGTCGGGGCCGGCGGCGACGAGGCGACCGGACGCGCGGAGGCGCTGGTCGCTCGACAGGAGCAGGCGGACCTGCTCGAGCCGCGGCTCGTGGATGCCCTGCCAGGTGATCATGTCTGGCCGGCGGGCAGAAGGAGAGCGGGTCTCTCCGGAGGAGGTGACCCGCCCAGCGTCAGTGGCGTTGAAGGAGTTCACTCATCCACCTGGAAGGATGTCCTTGATCTTCTCGGCAACCGAGTCGACCTGCTCTTCGTGACCGAACTTGCCTGCGACGAAGTCCGCTGCGGCATCGATGCCCTGGTCGACCTTCTCGTGGTTCTGCTCGGCCAGGTCCAGGGCCTTGTTCTTGATCTCGTCGAAGTTCATCTGGTGCTCCTTCGTCCCTGACGCAGGGTACCCGAGCGGGCCCCGCGTGTTGATAGCCGCGATCACGCTAACTGCGCCTGGACAAGTCGGCTCGGCGACATCCAAGATGTCCGGTACCGCCGCCTGGTCGGCCGCCGTCGCGGTCAGAACCAGGAGGAAGTTCCATGACACGGCTCCTGCGTGGAGTTATGTCCGCAGTGCTGCTGTTGCCGCTCGTCGCAGTCTCCTCGGCCAACGCCACGGCCGACGTCCAGGGGAAGGCGAAGTTCACGGTGACGACCACGGCCACGTCCGTCGCGGCCCGCAGCGACCGGCGTCCGGTCGCCGGAGGGGTCTACGACAAGAAGGCGAACAAGACCTTCATCTCGTGGGCGGGCCAGTTCGAGGACAGCTACGTCCAGTCGTACGACCACCGCAAGTCCACCTGGTCGGCGCCGAACCGCATCGCGGACGGCGCCTCGGACGCGCACAACTACCCCACCATGGTGCAGGCCAAGGACGGGCACCTGCTCATCTTCCGCGGCATGCACAACGTCGAGCTGCGCATGTCCCGCTCGCCCCAGCCGAACTTGGCGGACGGCGTCTGGGAAGAGACGCTGATCTCGAAGAACGCCGCCACGTACCCGATGCCGTTCGTCACGCGCGACGGCACGATCTACGTGTTCTACCGCGAGACGACGCGGGACCTCGACGGCACGACGCCGACGGACACGCGGCCGATGCTCTACGTGGTGTCCAAGGACAACGGCAAGACGTGGAAGACCTCCACGGACCTGACCGGGGACCGCTTCGCGATCGGCTCGACGGCGCGTCCGGACAACATGAACGAGATCTACATCGGTCAGCTCCGCCAGGAGGACAACGGCCGCGTGCGGATCGTCTACACGCTCGCGGGCGGCGGGTTCGAGGGCAACAAGCACGACCGGTACCACCGCAACATCTACTACACGTGGTTCGACCCGCAGAACCGGCACTTCTACTCGGCGAGCGGCAAGGACCTGGGCACCCAGATCGACGACGCCGACCAGGAGAAGCACCTGAAGGTCGCGGAGACCCCGCTGAGCCTGCCGAACAACATCAAGTCCCCCGACTACATCCAGCAGGTCGGCACGGTCTTCGGGCAGCCGTTCCTGCTGTGGTTCTCCGGTGACGAGGCCGGCGGCCCCATGCACAACTACCTGTCCACGTGGAACGGTCGGAGCTGGGAGACCAAGGAGGTCGCACGGGGCCTGCGCACCCGTGAGGTCGAGAAGGTCGACCCGTTCACCTGGCGCGTCTACGCGACCGAGGACGGCAAGCCGAACGTGAACACGTACCTGGTGCGGCTGGGTCGGTTCTGGTCCGCGGAGACCGTGATCCCGACGGCCAAGCCGGTGCAGCGCGTGGAGATCGTGGAGAACTTCCGCGACCCCGCCCGCGCGATCTTCTCCGGTGCGTCGTCCAACCGGGACGTCGCGATCGCCGACGGCGACATCTACGTGGCGGGTGTCAGCCGCCGCTAGACCTGTTCCCGGGAAAGGCAAACGCCCCCTGCTCCGGCGCGGAACCAGGGGGCGTTCGTCTGGGGGGCTAGCGGCCTATCAGGCGCCGGCCTTCTTGCGACGGACCACGAACAGCGCACCGACACCGGCGCCGACGAGGACCAGACCGCCGAGCAGCGGCCACAGGATGGACGCACCGGTCGAGGCCAGGTCGTCCTCGCCGCCACCCGGAGCCGGGTTGGCCGGGGTGGAGGAGGTGGTCGACGGAGTGGTCTCCGGCGCCGTGGTGGTCGTCGTGGTCGTGGTGGTGGTCGTCGTCGTGGTCGTCGTCGGCACGACCTCGAGCTTCCAGTCGGCCTTGGCCTCCTTCTCGACCTTGGCCTTCTGCGGCTGCGCGACGACGAGCGACTGCGCGACGTCGTCCTTGTCCTTGTTGTGCGCCACGAAGAGGCGACCGATCGCGAGCTCGGCCTCGGCCGAGAGCTTGATCGAGGCGTTGCCGGCGGGGGCCTTCTCCGGGACGTTCACGAAGAACTCGGAGACCTTGTCACCCGTGGACTTGGCGGAGACCTTGTCACCCTGCTTCTGCAGGGCGAGGGGGGTGCCGTCCTTGTCGGTGAGGGTGACGCCCTCGGGGAGGTTCGCGGTCAGCTTGACCTCGGACGCCGTGGTCGTGACCTTGAACGGGCCGATCTTCTCGCCGGACTTGCCGGACTTCGAGGCGGGCTCGATCTCCAGCGTCGGCTTCGGCTGTTCCTTGATCTCGTTCGCCGTGGCGTCCTTGACCAGGCGCTCGTACAGCTTGACGACGTCCGCGTTGGTCTTGCTGCCGTCGAGCTCAGCCTCGTCGGTGAAGTGCCAGATCGCGGCCTGCGTGGCGGCGATCGTCTCCTTCTTGTCGAACTGCTTGCCGAACTGCGCCTGGACCTTGTCCATGGTCTGGCCGGGGTACGAGTTCGTCAGGATCCACAGGACCTTGCCCGCGTTGACCTTGAACTTGGTCTTCGGGTTCGGGTGCTTGTCCCACGGGACCTCCTTGAGGGCGTCCCGGTCCTCGAGGGGCGTCGGCAGCTCCACGCAGTAGGTGAGGACGTTCGAACGCTCGGCGTCGCCCTCGATGCGCAGCTTGATCACCGCGGTGTTCTGGCGGTGGTGGTGGTCGCCGTTGATGAGGTGGACGTCGTGGCCGTCCTCCTGGCCGCCGCGGTCCGGCTTGATGATCACGTCGGCGTGGGCCGGGAGGGCCGAGAACGCGAGGGCGGCGGTGGCGCCGAGCAGCGCGGTGCCGATCCTGAACCGGGAAGCCATGGGTCTCCTCTTGCTCACTGAAGTTAGCCCGAACGCGGCGGGAAGTCAGTCATCCGTCGGGACGGTCGGCTCGTCGACAGCGACACAGAACCGACAGGAAGCGACCGGGACGTTAGCCGATGGGGTGACACACGTATGGGTGAGGTAAGGAGATCATCACCCACCCACGGTGAGCTGCGAAAACATACTCACAGAGTCCACAGTGGATAGGGTTGCGATGCATTCATTCCGTCAGGTGACGTTAGATTCGTTGCCGAACAGTTATCAATAGCGGCGTCCCGCTACGGATGATCGACACCTTCGGTTCAACGACCTAGGCGACCATTTCGGTAACTTCCACGGGACGAATGTCACCCGGACGCAGGGAAGTGCCGCGCAGGCACATCTCCTTGGGCTCCGGACGGCGGCCGGTGAGAATCCACCGGGTCAGTCCGGCCAACTGGTAGGCGATGAGTGGCGGAACGGCATCGCCCACGTGGCGGTACGCGTTCCCGAGAATCGAGACGTCGAAGCGGAACTGGCGCGGAAACCCTTGCAGGAGCGCCATCTCGCGGACCGTGCAGAGGCGGTGCTGGACGGGGTGGGCATAACGCCCGTTGCCGACGTGCCCGCATTCCCGCTTGATGGTCCTGGCGGGTTCGTCCCACCACATCCGGCCGTAGACGTCGGGGTGCGAACCCCAGTTCTCCTGCTCGACGATCTTGCGTTGTGCCGGATTCAACAACTCCGCGGTCTCCGGTGAGCGGAGCAGATCCGCCCACGATCCGCCGTTCGCGGGAATCGCGCGCATTCGTTCGAGACTGCGGCCCTGGGAAAAGGTCGGCGAGACGTGAATGGGGTCGTCCGGGTCCGCGACGCCGGCGTCGACGACCGGGAGCTTGCCGATCGCGCGGCGCACCGTGATCGCGGACGGGCGGATCACCCGGCCGGCCCACAGGTCGTCCAGCGTGAGCAGCGGCAGGCCGCCGTCGACCGCGACCAGCAGCGTCCGCTCGCGCAGCTGCGGCAGGCCGAACCGCGACAGCATGTGCGTGCCGCCCCAGACCTTGTACCCGATCCGGGTCATCTCCTGCGCGAGGCTGTCGAAGTGGTGGCGCTGCTTGCCCTTGACGAGCTCGCGGGCGTTCTCGACCAGCACGACCTTCGGGCGCAGCTCCTGCGCGTACACCGCGATCCGGCCGACCAGCGAGTTGCGCGGGTCGTCGCGCAGGTGGTTCTGCGAGGTGATCCGGCTGAAGCCCGAGCACGGCGGGCACGCCAGCAGCACGTCGAGCTCGCCGCGCCGCAGGCCCCAGACCTCGCGCAACGCCGCGGGCGACACGCGGGCGAGGTCGACCTCCAGCGGGTCGACGCCGATGTTGGCGCGGTAGGTGTCGTTGCAGCGCAACGAACCGAGCTTCGAGCTGGGCTTGCCGATCTGCGCGTCGGCGGCACCGACCACCCGGAAGTCGCGGTGGGCGTGGAAGCCGTAGCTCATGCCGCCCGCACCCGAGAAGATGTCGGCCACCGAGAAGGACACGGCGAGATCGTACGGGCGAGGCGCCGAGGCCCTCCCCCTGCCATCCCGTACCTTTCCGGCCTATGGAGCTGCCGCGCGCCTGGCAACGGCCCGACCCGTTGCGCGGCCTCGACAGGATTTCCTGGACCGAGGTCTACGACGGGCGCGGTGGCGCCGGTCGCGTGCCCCGGTTGCTGCGCTCCCTGATGGACCCGAGCGAGGACGTGCGGCAGAACGCGCTCTCACAGCTCGCTGAACGGCTCCTCGCCGACGACACGGTGTCCGAGGCCTCGTTCTGCGCCGTGCCGTTCCTGGTGGAGCTGGGGGCGTCGTACAAGGTCGCCGGCGACGTGCGGGACCGGGTGATCTTCCTGCTGGCCGCGCTGGCGTTGGCGGGCAAGGGGTTCACCGAGGACGGACGGCGCACGCACCGCCGGTGGAACGCCTTGGGACGCGAGCTCCCCCGCACGGCCCCGGACTGGTTGACGCAGACCCGGCACGCCGTCGCCCAGGGCGCGCCGAAGATCTTCGAGGCGCTGGCGTCCGAACGGGTCGCGTGCCTGGTCGCGCTGGCCTGCGCGGTGCCGGACAAGCTGCCGTCGTTCGTCGTCGGGCTGATGACCGACATGGTCGAACTGCCGGGCGAGGAGATGCTCGCGGACGCCGCCGAGATCGCGGTGGCGCTGCTGCAGGGCTCGCCCGACCTGCTGGGCGTGGACCTGCCGAAGGTGCTGGGCGAAGGGCTGGTGCGTCCGGTGCACCAGCCCCGTGAAGTCGCCGCGGCCCTGATGGGCTACCGGTTCGCCCTCGTCTCCGCGTACGGCGACGAGGGCGCCTGGTAACGCCTCAGGCGATGACCGCCTCTTCGAAGGACTCCTCGACCGGAACGGTGTCCTCGACCGCGATGGCGGGCTCCAGGGCGCCGAGGCCCGTCCCCCACTCCTGGTCCGCCAGCGCGAACGCGGCGACCGTCAGCGCGGCCACCGGAGCGCCCACGGGCATGTTCTCGCGGTGCAGGTCGAGGTCGAGCCGGCCGCCGATCGGCGACGGGCTCAGCCGCAGCGTGGCGTGCGCGGGCTCCTCGGGGTGCGCGAGGCGGCACGCCCAGCCCGTGAAGACCACGCGGCGCTCGTCGACCTCGGTCGGCTGCACGGCCCGCACGTTGGCGCCCACGGCACCGGCGCGGTGGTTGTCCGCGGCCTGCAGCACGAGCTCCTCGAACTCCATCGAGGAGATGCCCAGGTCCCAGCCGGCCACGAGGGCGACCTGGACCAGCGCGAGCGGCAGCGTCGGGACGGCGTCCTCGAAGCAGACCATCGCGCCGCCGTAGCGGGTGTTGATCTCGGTCGGCAGGAAGCCGTCCTCGGTCGCGATGCCGTCCAGCGTGAACGTGCCGCGGTAGCCGACGGTGCCGCGCAGGTGCTCGCCGACGCGGCGGGCCAGGTTGCGCATCTCGTCGCGGATCCACACGGGCGGGTCGTAGAACGACGCGCAGCCCGCGTAGAGGAACTTGGCCTGGCCCTGGCGGCGCGGCACGACCATCTCGATCGGACGGAGCACGGCGGTGCCGTCCGGGAAGACGATGCCGTGCACGCTGACCGGGATGCCTTCGAGGAACGGCATGACGCGGACCTGGTCGCACTTCGGCGCGAGCACGTCGAAGGCCTCCTTGGCCTCCTCGTACGAGCGCACGCGGCGCACGAAGTTCGCGCCGCCGTTGATCGCCGGGCCGTCGCCGGACCAGACGACGCCCGCGCCGCGGTCCAGGATCTCCGAGGCGCCCCAGAGGCGTTCGAAGTCGAGGTCGAACACCATCGCGGGCGCGCGGCGGGCCGACAGCTCGTCCCAGAGCGCGTCGATCGTGGTCTTGTTCTCCAGCTCGACCCAGTCGTGCTGCCGGGCGTTGAGCACCGGACGGCCCTGGAACTCGCTGATCTCGTTGTACGGCGTGCTGATCACGACGGCTTCGCTCCGCGCGTCGAACTCGCGCAGGATCGCCTTGACCTCGGCGCCGGGCTTGGTCAGCAGCTTGCCGAGACGGCGCTGCTCGACCGCGACCAGGCTGCCCTTGATGCCGAGCGAGACCCAGCGGGCGATCTGCGAATCATGCAGCGGCGCGTGATCGTCGGTATCGAGCACGAGCGTATGGCGAGCGCCGAGCGCATGGAGTTCCTGCGCGCGCTTAGCCAGACGGGTGCCACCGGCGAGGACTACCAGCCGGTCACCGAACAACTTGCCGAGGCGCTCGTTGAGCGCTGAGAGGACATGATTCATCGCCGAAAACTCGCTTAAGAGAAGCGGAGGACGTGACCGGCGAATGCCGGGTAGCGCGTAGCGTAGAGCCACCCGGTATGTGTGTCGAAGCACGGTCCGGCAACGGCCGGATGAATCTTGCTCGGGGCCTGTCGGCTCAGGCCCGGCGGCAAGTGGATCTGTCGATGATCTCGCTGCTCAGAGCGAGCGCGCCGCGTCCCTCAGGACCTGGTCGACGCGGTTGAGGAAGGCGCGCTTGGGGTTGATCGACGGCAACGGCGCCGTGATCTCGGCGGGCTGGGCTGCGGGTGCGGCTCCCACGATCTCAGCCACGTTGCGCAGGAACTCCTGCCGCTTGAACTCGTGCACGGCGTGGTCGTGCAGAAGTCCGGCGATGCTCGTGTGCACAGCGCGATGGGGGTAACTCACTCGTGTGTTATCGGCGCAGTGAGCGTCGACCTTTAGGGTCATCTTGTGAGAGTTCTGGTGACCGGCGCCACTGGGTACGTGGGCAGCGCCGTGGTGCGTGAGCTGCAGGTTCACGGTCATGAACCGGTTTTGAGCCGCCAACGCCTCGCGGAGCCGTTCGAGCGGCCGGAAGTGGACGCCGTCATCCACTTGGCCGCGGCGGCCCGCGTCCGCGAGTCTTTCCTTGATCCGGTTTCGTACTACGAGACGAACGTGGGCGGGACGCTGAACCTGCTGAAGTCGTTGGAGGGGCAGCGATTCCTGCTGGCGTCGACTGGCACGGTGTACCGCCCCTCGGACGCCCCGCTGACCGAGTCCTCGGTCCGCGAACCCTCGTCCCCCTACGCCGCCTCCAAGGCCGCCGCGGAGGACCTCGTGGCGTGGGCGGCGCGGTCCGGGCGGATCGGGGCGACCACTCTCCGTTTGTTCAACGTCGCTGGAGGTGGTGACACGGACACCACTCGGGTGATCACACGGGCCGTCGCGTGCGCCGCCGGAACGGTGCCCGGCATGGAGGTCTACGGCGACGGCACGGCCGTGCGCGACTTCGTGCACGTGCGCGACGTCGCCGCCGCCTTCGTCGTGGCGCTGGAGGCGTGCGGCGTCGGGACGTCGTCGGTCTACAACGTGGGCGCGACCGCCGCGTCGGTGAAGGACGTGCTGGCGACCGTCGAGGAGGTCACCGGCCGGACCGTGGACGTGGCCTGGAAGCCCGCCGTGCCCGGCGAGATCCCGTCGCTGCGGGCCGACGCCTCGAAGTTGCGGGCGCTGGGCTGGGAGCCCCGTTCGTCGGCGTTGGAGGAGATCGTCAGGGACCAGTGGCGCGCTTCGGCACCGGGATCCGGTCGAGGTCCTTCGCGATGACGATCTCGCCGTCGAACTCGGCGGCGGTCTCGGCGTGGAACTCGGCCGGGTCGTCGTAGCGCTGGGAGAAGTGGGTCAGCACCAGCTTGCGGACCCGGCAGTCCTGCGCGACGCGCGCGGCCTGCTGGGCGGTGAGGTGGCCGTGGTCCCCCGCGAGCTTCGTGTCGCGGGCGAGGTAGGTCGACTCGATCACGAGCATGTCGGCGTTGTCGGCGAGCTCGAAGACGTTGTCGCAGAGCCGCGTGTCCATGACGAACGCGAACCGCTGGCCCCTGCGCGGCTCGCTGACGTCGGCGAGCTTCACACCGTTGAACTCGCCCTGCTGCTGGAGCGTCCGGACCGCCGGCCCCTGGATGCCGTGCTGCTCCAGCTTGTCCGGGAGCATGCGGTGGCCGTCCGGCTCGACCAGCCGGTAGCCGACGCTGTCGATGCCGTGGTCGAGCTCGAAGGCCTCCAGCGTGCCGAACCTGCCCTCGGCGATCTCGCCGTCGCCCGTGACCGGGACCTCCTTGATGTCCGCGGCGTCGTAGAAGGCGCTGGCGTACCGGAGGCGTTCGAAGAAGTGGGCGCCCGAACGCGGGTAGTGCGCGTGCACGGTGTGCGGGACGCGATCAAGGGACAGCCGCTGGACGATGCCGGGGACGCCGAGGCAGTGGTCGCCGTGGAAGTGGGTGATGCAGATCCGGGTGATGTCGCTCGCAGCCGCACCCGACCGGAGCAGCTGCCGCTGGCTGCCGTCACCGGGGTCGAACAGGAAGCCCTCGCCGTCCCACCTGAGCAGATACCCGTTGTGGTTGCGCTGGCGGGTCGGGACCTGGCTGGCCGTTCCCAGGACGATCAGTTCCCGGACTGTCACCCCCTGACGTTAACGTCTGTCCCATGCGGAGCGTGGAAGTTGCCGGATCTTGGCCTGTCGAGAACGTCGCGGTGGCCGTGGTCGCCGACGGTGCGGTCGTGGGGTCGCTGGGCGATCAACAGCGCGTGTTCCCGCTCGCGTCCGTCACGAAGCTGCTGACGTCGTACGCGGTGCTGGTGGCCGTGGAGGAGGGCGCCGTCGAGTGGGACCAGCCCGCCGGCCCCGAGGGCGCGACCGTCCGGCACCTGATCGCGCACACAGCGGGCTACGCGTTCGACAAACCCGAGGTGCAGGCCGCGCCGGGCACCCGCCGCATCTACTCGAACGCCGGTTTCGACGTGCTCGCCGCCTTCGTGGCCGAGGCCTGCGAGATGCCGTTCGCGACGTACCTGCACGAGGCCGTCTTCGCGCCGTTGGGCATGAAGTCGTCGGCCCTGGTCGGTTCGGCGGGCGCCGGCGCCGAATCCTCCGCCGCCGATCTCGCGGCCTTCGCCGCCGAACTGCTGTCGCCGCGGCTGGTGTCGTCGTCGCTGGTCGCCGAGGCCACGTCGGTCGTCTTCCCGGGCCTGAACGGCGTGCTGCCCGGCTACGGCATGCAGAAGCCGAACGACTGGGGCCTCGGGTTCGAGATCCGCGATTCGAAGTCACCGCACTGGACGGGCCTGTCGTTCTCGCCGCGCACCTTCGGCCACTTCGGCCAGTCCGGCACGTTCCTGTGGGTCGACCCCGAGATCTCCGCCGCCTGCGTCGCCCTGACCGACCTGCGCTTCGGCCCGTGGGCCGTCGAGGCCTGGACGCCGTTCTCCGACGGCGTCCGGGAGGAGCTCGTCAGTCGGCGAGCCTGATCGCGAGCTGCCGCAGGATCTCCTGCACGTCGGCGTCCTCGTAGTCGTTCTCGTAGGCCTGCGCGACGCCGTGGAAGGCGTAGAGCAGGCCCGCGGTGAACCAGCCGAACTGCGACATGACCTGGTCCATGGCCTGCTTGAGGGCCTGCTGACCGGCCTCGTTGAGCTCGCCGTCGACCTTGACCTCGTAGCTGAACACGCCCTCCTGCAACGACTTGAGCGCCATGCGCAGGTAGTCGTCCGAGCCGGCGCCGTCGTAGCTGAGCGTCAGGACGCCGAGCGCCCGTTGCATGATCTCCCGCTGCTCCACGCCGCCACTCTGCCCGGAGAACTCGCGTGCGTCACCCTCCGACACTCCCGATACTGCGCCTATGACTGGGGCGACGTTCCACGGCATGAGGGCGTGGCGACTCGACGGCGGGATCATCGACTGCGAGGACACCGCGCTCGGATACGTGGATCTGCACAACGAGTGCGATTTCCTGGAGCTACGGGTCGTAGCGGGCGAGAACGTCTCGGTGCGCCTGCTCTTTCGCCACCTGCCGACCGGTCGGGCTTTCGAGTTGTCGTTCGCGGCGGTGTCCGGGCTCGAGGTCGAACAGCTCGACAACGTGCCCGAGGACGCGCACCTGTTCCACGACCTCAGCCATGTGCCGGAGGACACACTCTCCGCCATCGAGGTCGAACTGGCTGCCGCACGGCTCGTGTTCCGCTGCGCGCGGGTGGAATTCGTCGAGGGATGAGCAAAAGGCCCCAGCCGATATCGGCTGGGGCCCTTTGTGAAGCGCGCTCGACAGGATTCGAACCTGTAACCTTCTGATCCGTAGTCAGATGCTCTATCCGTTGAGCTACGAGCGCAGGCTATTCAATTGTAACCGATCCCCTAGAGGCTCGGCCTTGCGGAGGCTCCGGGATTTGAACCCGGGATGGGGGGTTACCCCAAACCGCATTAGCAGTGCGGCGCCATAGACCAGACTAGGCGAAGCCTCCCGGGACCATCCTTGGCCACGGGACATAGGTTACACAGGTCCTCAACCGAGTTGCAAAACGCCCCCCTCTAACACCTGAACCTGCTGGTCAGAGCATGTTCAGAGGGTCGGAGGAGGGCGTTAAACGCCTGGTCACCGCGAACGGAGTGACCTAGATCATTCTGCGGCGATTTCCAGGAAGGGTCGGAGGGCCTCCGGATTGCGGAGCGCGCCCCTGCTGACGGCTCGGTCCGGGTCCACGCCGGCGAGGATCTTCTTGACCGGGACCTCGCACTTCTTGCCGTTCAGGGTGCGCGGGATCTCGGCCACGGCCACGAAGCGGTTCGGGACGTGGCGCGGGGACAGGGACGCGCGCAATTCGCGGCGCAGCAACGGTTCGACGTCGGAGAGCTCCACACCGTCCAGGACGACGAAGCAGAGCAGCTCGCCCTCGGTGACGCCCGAGGTGTCGATCACCAGGGAGTCGACGACGCCCTCGATGCCCTCGACCACGCGGTAGAACTCCGAGGTGCCCATGCGGACGCCGCCTCGGTTCAGGGTCGAGTCGGAGCGGCCGTAGATCACCGCCGAGCCCCTCGGGGTGATGCGGATCCAGTCGCCGTGGCGCCAGATGCCGGGGTACGTGTCGAAGTACGCGTCACGGAGGCGGGAGCCGTCGGCGTCGCCCCAGAAGAAGACCGGCATGGACGGCATCGGCTTGGTGATCACCAGCTCGCCGACCGCGTCGTCCAGGGCGTTGCCCGCCTCGTCGTAGGCGTGCACCGCGGCGCCGAGAGCTCGGCAGGAGAGTTCGCCCAGCCAGACCGGGCGGTCCGGGGAGGCCGCCACGAACGCCGTGCAGAGGTCGGTGCCGCCGGAGACCGAGGCGATCTGGACGTCCTTGCCCACGGCGGACGCGATCCAGCGGAAGCCCTCGGGGGTGAGGGGTGCGCCGGTCGAGCCGACGACGCGCAGGCCCGTCAGGTCGTAGCGGGTGGACGGCTCGATGCCTTCCTTCAGGCACGACTGGACGTACGGGGCCGAGGTGCCGAAGTAGGTGACGCGGTGCTGTTCGGCCAGGTGCCACAACGCGTTCAGGTTCGGGAACGCCGGGCTGCCGTCGTACAGGACGATGGTGGTGCCGACCATGAGGGCGCCCACCAGGTAGTTCCACATCATCCAGCCGGTGGTGGTGAACCAGAAGAAGCGGTCGCCGGGGCCGAGGTCGCTGTGCAGGCCGAGCATCTTCAGGTGTTCCAGCACGATGCCGCCGTGGCCCTGGACGATGCCCTTGGGCAGGCCCGTGGTGCCGGACGAGTAGAGCACCCACAGCGGGTGGTCGAACGGCACCGGCGTGAACTCGAGCGGTGCGCCCTGGTTCGACGCGATCAGGTCGGCGAACGAGTGCGTGTCCGGCAGGGAGGCGCCGTTGTCCAGGTAGTCGATCAGGACCGTGGCGCGCAGGCCGGGCAGCTGGGCGCGGATCTCCTCGACGACCGGGCGGCAGTCGAACGACCGTCCGTTGTAGACGTAGCCGGAGACCGCGACGAACACCGCGGGCTCGATCTGGGTGAAGCGGTCGGCGACGGCGCGGGCGCCGAAGTCCGGGGAGCAGGACGACCACGTGGCGCCCAGGGAGGCGGCCGCCAGGAACGCGATGAGGGCCTCGGGGGCGTTGGGGACCAGTGCCACCACCCGGTCGCCCTGGGAGACGCCCAGAGAGGCCAATGCGGCCCGGAACGCGGCCACGCGCGTGCGCAGCGCACCGAACGTCAAAGAAGAGGCCACGCCGTCTTCGCGATGGAAGATCACGGCGAGGTCGTCGTCCTCGCCACGACGCAGCGCGTGTTCGGCGTAGTTCAACGTCGCGCCGGGGAACCACTCGGCGCCGGGCATCTCCGTGGAGCCCAGGACGCGCTCGTAGGGCGTGTGGAACCGGACGTCGAAGTACGAAGCTATGGCGGCCCAGAACCCCTCGAGGTCTGAGACGGACCACTCCCACAGCGACTCGTAGTCGGGGAGGTCGTGGCCGCGCTCAGCCAGCCAGGCGCGGAAAGCGGTCATCCCGTTGTCCCTTGTGGGGTCCGGGCGCCACAGCAGTTCGACGTCGGTGTCGGTCATGCCCCATGTCTAACCGAGGCACAACCGAACGTCCATGTGTGATTGGCGGACTTGCCACAGCCCACCTGTGTGGAACTATCCCGCCGCGATCAGCTCGTCGACCGCGCTGGTCAGGCGGGAGGCGTCGGCCGGGGCCAGCACGAGCCAGCCGTCCTGCCTGCGCAGGAGGTAGCGGCCCTCGCGGGTGTCGAGCCACGACACCGAACGGCCGGTCGGGCGCGGCACGCCGTCGCGGTTGCGCGCGGTCAGGCCCAGCTCGCCGCCGCCGATGCGGGACGTGACGATCCGCATCAGGTTGTGCGCCTCCGGCTCGCGGATGCCCGCGTCGCGCAGCACGTCGAGGAACGCCTGCTTGCCGTCCTGCTCGCCCGCCCTGCCGGCGCGGACGTAGTCGTCCCAGCGGACGTTCACGGCGCGGCCGGTGCCGGGAGCGAGGCCCGGCAGCGACGACACCGTGGCCGAGGCCAGCGACGTCGGGTGGAACGGGTACAGGTGCACCTCGCCGTTCACCCGCGCCGCGAAGGCACCGCCCCAGCCCGCGCAGGCGATGCCGCGGGCCAGTTCGGTGCCCTTGAAGTACGCGATCTCCAGCGCGCGGTCGAACTCGCCGAGGCCGCTGACCAGCGCCCGCAGGTCGGGGTCGGGGCGCTGGATGGTGCCGAGCCTGCGCGCCGACAACGTCTGCGAGCTGGCTTCCACGAGGCGTTGCCGCGCCGCCCGGGTCGCCCCGACGTGGGGCGTGCCGAGCGGCACGACGCGGTCCTCGCCGTGCACGGCCTGCCACAGCAGGAAGAACTCCTGCGAGCTCACCGTGAACTGGCGTTGGTTCACTGACCGATCACCGGCGGGGCCGCCTTGCGGTCCAGGCCGAAGACGTTGTCGTCCTCTTCCAGGTAGCTCGCCGTCTTGTGTTCCTTGGAGTCGTTCTGACCGCCGGCGGCCGCGGGGGCACCGGCCATCGGCGCGCCACCCATCGCGAGCGGGTTCTGGAACGCCTTGGTCGTGTTGCCGGGCGACGCGGCGGAAGCAGCCGCCGCTCCACCGGCACCGCCACCGCGCGAGCCGTCGCTCACGCCGGCCGCGCCACCGGCCGAGCCGGCACCGCCGCCCGCGCCGACGCCACCGCTGGCGGCCGCGCCCTGGTTGCCCGTGCCGAACGGACGGGCCATGCCGCCGAAGCCGCCTCCGCCCGCACCGCCACGACCACCACCGCCGCCGCCCCCGCCGAAGCGAGAGGACGCGTTCGTGGTGCCGCGGTTCTGGTTCTGCTGGTTCGTGGCCGGCGGGACCGCGCCACCGGCGCCACCCGCCGTCGTGCCGTCGAGCGACCCGGCGGGCGGGCGACCGGTGATGTCCGGCGTCGGCGTCGGGTTGAGCGGGTTGACCGGAGGCGTGAACTGCGAGGGCACGGTCTGGTCGACCGCGGCCGAGTTGCGCTGGAACGCCGCCATCACGTCCGCCGCACGGCGGTGCGAGGCGTCGTTGGCCGCGAGGGCGTCGACGGGGCTGGTGCCGATGGTCTCGAAGCCCGCGAACTCGCCCGTGGTCGGCTGCGCGATCAACCGGTCCCGCAGCACGGCCGAGCCGCTGAGGCTGTCGACCTGGTCGACCTGCACGAACCTGTCCTGCAGCGCGCTGCGGGGGATCGTCGTCTCCGTGGGCACCGGCGGTTCGGGCGCCTTCGGGGGCGGCGGCATCGCGGTGCGCGCGGCCTCGACGTTGCTGGTCTCGGTGGTGATCGCGGCCGACACCTTGGTGGCGTAGTTCGCGGTGTCGTCGACCCAGTTGGTGACCTCGGTGATGCCACCGCGGGCGAGCCGCGCCGACTCGCTGTCCCAGCCGACCGACGAGTCCTCGACGGCCTTGAGCAGGCTCGTGCGCACGCCCGCGATGTCCTCGCCGATCTTCTGCCAGTTCACGGCGGCGGCCTGGGCACCGGCGAGGTTCACGCCCGTGTGCACCATGTTGTAAAGCTCTTCGTGCGTGTACGTCATCCAGTCGACCGGCTCGTGCAGGTCGTTCCGGTCGTACTTGTCGTCGTGGTGGTGCCCCGACCGGTTGTCCTTGTCGTCGTTGCCCCTGTTGCCCTGCGATCCGTGGCTCACCAGGACCCCCCGGCGTTCTTCATCGACTGCTCGGCTTCTTCGTCGGTCTCACGGATGGAGTCGCGGTTGCGGCGCAGGGAGTTGCCGATGTCGTCGAGGACCTTGAACAGGTCCAGCAACGCCTTCGCGGCACCCGAGTCCTCCCCCACCGCCAGGTCGGAGAACCGCGCGCTGATCGCCTTCGCGACCGGGTTCTCACCCAGCTGCAACGGCGTGGCCAGTTGGTCGGTGGCGCGCTTCCACAGGTCCATCACCTGGTCGCGCGCGGCGTCGACGGCCTTGATCAACGCGTCCGCTGCCTCGAAGTCGAGCGTCAGCTTGCCCGTGTCGGCAGCCTCGTCGAGCTTGGCCGCCGCGTGGCTCGCCTCCGCCTTGTCGACGAGCATCTGCTGCTGGAGCACGGGTTTCGCCGCCGCCAGCTGCTCAGCCGAGATCGGCACGGTGGTCGACGTGGTGGTCTCCGGTGTCACCGCCGGAGGCACCGTGCCCGTCGTCGCCGCGCCAGTCGTCGTCCCAGTACCTGTCCCAGTGCCTTCAGCCATCCCTCTACAACCCCCTGCACTGCATAACTCGTCACCGCAGCACTGGGCGTTACTCGCAGCTACACCCAGTCAGCCGTCCGAAGCACTCCTTAGATGTACCCAACCGACGGTTCGGTTCCAATCCGCCGGAAAGACCCTTACCTCATGTGAGCGTCAAACCAGTTCAACGCACGAGACCACGCTTCGTCACTCGAAACGTTGAAACGGACGAGATCTGACGCGGTTTCGGAGCTGATCACAGCATCACGAAGCTTGCTCACTTCTTCCGAGTCGTCGTCACCGAAGATCCCGAGCCACGGGCAGGACAGGTCGGCGGCCACGTCGACCAGCGCCGGGAGGCCGTCCGAGAGGGGTTCGAGGATGCCGGGAGCCTGCACGGTGACGGCCGCGCCGATCGTGCGGCTGGCGGCGACCACCATCGCGACGGTGCCGCCGATGTCGAAGCCGACGACGCCCATCCGGTCGGCGCTCACGCCCTGCTGGCCGAGCCAGACGAACGCGACGTCGGTGTCGGCGAGCAACCGGTCGCCGTTGAGCTTGCTGACCTGGTCCTTGATGTCGGCACCGTGCACCCGGTCCTCGTCGTAGAGGTGCGGCGCGATGGCGAGCCAGCCCTCGTCGGCGAGGCTGCTGACGAGCGTGCGCACACCCGTGGTGATGCCGCGGGCCTCGTGCAGCACCACGAGCCCGCCCCGCACGGCGGAGTCGGGTTCGGCGATCGTCACCCGCAGCTCACGGCCGTCGGTGAGGGAAAGCGTCTCGGTGCGGGTAGTGGTCATGTTTCCCACCCTTCCACGACGGGGTGAACTCCAGTCAACGTGACCAATCGGACGGAGCAATGCGAGGATCGGTGACATGACCGTGCGAACCCGTGCTGACCTGGCGTCCCTGCCGTCCTACGTGCCCGGCAGGACCATCCCCGGCGCCATCAAGCTCGCGAGCAACGAGGTGTCGGCCGGACCGCTGCCGAGCGTCGTCAAGGCGATCGCCGACGCGGCCACCGGCATCAACAGGTACCCCGACTCGGGCGCCGTTGAACTCACTGCCCGCCTCGCCGACAAACTCGGCGTCCCGGCGGACCACCTCGCCATCGGCTGCGGCTCGGTGACCCTGTGCCAGCAGCTCGTCCAGGCCACCTGCACCGAGAACGACGAGGTGCTCTTCGCGTGGCGGTCCTTCGAGGCCTACCCGATCGTCACCCACGTGGCGGGCGCCCGTCAGATCCGCGTGCCGCTCGACTCGGAGCACACGCACGACCTCGACGCGATGCTGGCGGCGATCACGCCGAACACGCGGATGCTCTTCGTCTGCAACCCGAACAACCCGACCGGCACCGCACTGCGCACCGAGGAGATCGAGGCGTTCATCGAACGGGTGCCGCGCGACGTGCTCGTGGTGCTCGACGAGGCCTACAAGGAGTTCGTGGACGACGCCCACATCCCGGACGGCGTCGAGCTCGCGAAGCAGCAGTGGGCCGCGGGCCACACCAACGTCGCGGTGCTGCGGACGTTCTCGAAGGCGTACGGCCTCGCCGGCCTGCGGATCGGCTACGCGGTCGCGCCGCCGGTCGTCGCGGACGTGCTGCGCAAGGTCTACGTGCCGTTCTCGGTGAACGCGCTGGCCCAGGTGGCCGCGATGGCGTCGCTCGACGCCGAGGACGAGCTGATGGTCCGTTGCCGCGCGATCGTCGCCGAGCGCACCCGCGTGCGCGGCGAACTGCTGTCGATGGGCTACGACGTGCCGGTGACCCAGGCGAACTTCGTGTGGCTGCCGCTCGGCGAGCGCACCGCGGAGTTCAACGAGCACTGCCTGGCGCACAAGGTCGTCGTGCGCGCGTTCGTGGGCGAGGGTGCCCGCGTGACGATCGGCGAGCCGGAGGAGAACGACGCCTTCCTGGCCGCCGCCCGCGCGTTCACTTCATGAGCAGCTGAACGATGGCCGCGACTCCCACCACCACGATGACGCCGCGCAACACGGCGGGTGGGAGTTTGCGGCCGATCTTCGCGCCGATTTGACCGCCGACCACGGACCCGACGGCCAGCAGCAGCACGACCAGCCACGCCACGTCGGCGATGAAGATGAACAACACCCCGGCGACGAGGTTCACGAACGCGGTGAGCACGTTCTTCAGCGCGTTCAACCGCTGCAGGTGCTCACTGACCAGCACGCCCATGAGTCCCATGACCAGCACGCCCTGCGCGGCACCGAAGTAGCCGCCGTAGATGCCTGCGGCGAAGACACCGAACCACAGCAGCACGCCGCCGTCGTTGTCCTCGTTGCGCCGGTGCGAGAGCTTGCGGTTGAGCCACGGCTGCAGGACCACGAGCACCAGGGCGATGACGATCAGCACCGGCACGATGGCGGTGAACGCCTTGTCCGGCAAGGTGACCAGCAGGATCGCGCCCACGATGCCGCCGAGGATCGACGCGGGCAGCAGTCGCTTGACCCGGTCCGCCTGCCCCTTGAGCTCCTCGCGGTAGCCCCACGCGCCGGACAGCGAGCCGGGCACGAGGCCGAGGCTGTTGGAGACGTTCGCGACCACCGGTGGGTAACCGACAGCGAGCAGCACGGGGAACGTCACGAGCGTGCCGCTGCCGACGACGGTGTTGATGCCGCCTGCGAACACACCCGCGATCACCACCGCGATTGCTTCCCAGACCGTCATGTCACCCCCAGATACCCGATGTTTCGCGACGCTAACACTCCACTCGGGACGTCAGAGTGTGTCGCTCATGACAGCAGGCCCGGCACTCAGAGTGAGCACCGGGCCTGCTGTTCCCATCATGCGGTCAGGCGAGTCGGCGGCGTCCGATCAGGCTCGCGCCGAAGCCGAAGGCCACGAGCAACGCGCCGAGCACGCCGAGGCCGAGCACGGACGCACCGGTCTTGGCGAGGGCGTCGGCGGTCGTGCCACCGGCGGCTCCACCGGCACCACCGGACACGACCGGCGTGACGCCGGCCGGCTGCTGGTCCTCGGGCAGCGGGTAGCCCGGGTCCTCGACCTCGGGACCCGGCACGAGGAAGAACTCCTGCACCCAGGACTCCGTACCGGACCGCACCACGAACCACGGACCCATCCGCGGGATCGAGATCTTCCACGGGCCGGGCACGATCAGGTCGTAGCGGCCCACGGGGAGCTGCGAGACGCGGAACTTGCCGTCGGCGTCGGTGACCGTGCGCGCGGCGACGTTCTTCGTCCGGTACTCGACCACGACGACGGTCTTGCCCTGGGCCGGCTTGCGGTCGGCGCAGGTCTCGTCGGTGCACTCCATCAGCACACCCTGGGCGTCGGCGCGCAGACCGACCACCTTCAGGTCGTCACCGGCACGCGCGGCGCCGGGGTCGCTCGAGTCGGGAGCGAAGGCGCAGCCGAGGGTGGCGAAGCCGATCTTCTCCGCCTCGTCCGGCAGCGGGCCGGTGACGCGGAACGTGCGCTTCTCGCCGTTCGGCACGGACACGCCGCCACCGTCGTAGGCGAGGGCGCCCCAGCCGGGACCGCTGTTGTAGATCTCGCCGGGCTCGCCGGGGCCGCTGCACAGCGCGTTCACGGCAGGCAGGTCGGCGCCGGTCTGGTTCTCCAGCGTGATGTCGGCTTCCCAGTTCTCACCGGCCGTGTAGACGTCCTTCAGGAAGCTCACGGTCGCGAAGAACTTGTCCGACAGCGGACGCTCCGCACCGACCTCCAGCACGGACTCGGTGCCCGCGGTGACGGTCACGCGGTCGGTGTAGGAGCTCGGACGCACCCAGCCGTCCGGGTAGGAGGCGTAGAAGCTGTACACGCCGACCGGGACGTTCTTGAACACCGCGCGTCCGGACGCGTCGGACTTCACGGTGCCGTAGAAGCCAGGACGGGTGCCCCCGGAGATGGAGACCTCGGTGTCCGCGAACGTCTGCTCATCCGCGTCCTTGACGCCGTTCTTGTTGGCGTCGCCGTACAGCACGAGCGCCGCGTCACCGTTGAGGTACGTGACCGTGGTGGTCGCGGTGGACTTGCTGTACCGGGAGTCGTAGTTGATCGGCGTGGTGACCTCGATCGGCAGGCCGACGGTGTTGTCGCCGTACAGCCAGCCCGAGGTGCCCACGACGGTGATCTCGCGGGTCTCACCGGGCCACAGGTACGCCTTCTTGGTCTCGTCGCCCATGTCGCCGAACTGCGACCGGTCGAACTCCAGCAGGTTGCGCACCGGCTGCATCGTGCTCACGCGCAGGCCGACCTGGGCCTCGTGGCCCCTGCCGATGTTCTTCACGGTGATCTTGGCGCGCATCGGCTCGGCGATGTCGTACGACTGCTTCTCGAAGCTCGCCTCCACCGTGATGATCGGGCGGTGGCTCGTGTCGGGGACCTCGACGTCACTGGGCACGACGTTCAGGTCACGCCGGACCGTCTGGTCCGCGACGACGTCGACGACGAACTCGTTGCCGTCCTGCGGCTTCCACTTGCCCGCGACCTGCAGCACGACCTTGCCGGGGCTGAGGCTGTAGATCCTCAGGTCGCCGTTGCCGTCGACGGTGATGGTGTCCTTGACCGGACGACGCGTGACCGGGTCGAGCACGTTCACGACCGCGCCGCGCAGCAGCTCGCCGTTCTCCGCGTTGACGACCTTGCCCTCGAACGTGCCGTGCACGCCCGTCACGTCCGCGCGGACGTTGCCGTACCAGGCGGCACCGACGGTGCTGCGGCCCTGGTTGCCGAAGAAGCAGTTGGCGTAGAGCCACGGGCTGTCCAGCTTCGGCATGTCGGCGGTGACGTGCACCGTGAGCTCGCCGGAGGCGGGCACGGTGACGCCGGGGCCGTCGGGGTGCATCGCCGAGAAGGTGTCGCTGTTGAGGTAGGCCGCGCTGTAGCCGCTGCAGTTCGCGACGACGCGCTCGAGCGGCTGGGCGCTGGAGTTCTTCAGCGTGATGTTCAGGCCGGGCTTCTCGCTGATGTCGTACTTCGGCTTGTCGAACGACATCGTGACCGTCAGCGACTCGCGCACCGGCGCGACGACGGGGACCTCGAAGTAGGTCTCCTTGCCCGCCTCGATCACGAACTCGTTGTAGCCGGGCTTCACCGCGCGCTGGTCGTTGCCGACCTGGCCGATGACGTACTTGCCGGCGATGGCGCTCCACACCCTGAACACGCCGTTGGCGTCGCTGTGGCCCCACACGTCACCGACCGGCGTGCCACCACGCGCGAGGAAGTACGAGTTCGCGAGGCCCTCGCCCTGGTCGAACCGGCCGTTGTTGTTCGCGTCGACGTAGATCACGCCGGACGCGGTGCCCTTGGCCTGGCGGATCCGCAGGGTCAGGTCCCTGCCGTTGTCACCGGGGGTCGGGTCGGCGACGCCGTCCACGGTCGCCCGGAACTGGAAGGGCACCGACTCGGTGGTCGGGTTCGACGGGCGCAGCACGACCCGGAAGGACTTCTCCGCACCGGCCGCGAGCGTCGGACGGCTGCTGAGATCACCTGCACCGGAGACGAGCCACGCCTGCGTGCTCTCGTAACCGAGCCGGATGTTCGGAGCGGACGCGTCACCCTTGTTCTTCACGGTGAGCGTGAGACCGAGGTCCTCGCCCGCCGCGTACTCGGCGCGGTCCGGCGTCACGGTGACGGCCAGGTCCGCGCGCTGCTCGGCCGCGAGAGCGACGGGCGGCACGTCCTCCTGCTCGTCCGCCGGCTTGGTCTCCGGGTTGGACGGCGTGGTGGAAGGCGGCGTCTCCGGCTCGCTCGGCGGCGTGACCGGCGGCGTCGACGACGGGTCCGCCGGCGGCGTGCTCGGGTCGGCCGGCGGCGTGGACGGCTCGCTGGTCGGCGTGCTCGTCTCGGCGGGTGGCGGCGTGGACGGTTCGGTCGTCTGCGTCGGTTCGACGGACGACGTCGGTGCTTCCGGCTCCTGCGCCAGCGCACCGGTGGTGGCGGTGCCGAACGCGAGGACGACAGCGGTGGTCAAGGCCCCGAATCTGAGCAGGGCACGACTGACCGATCTCTCGGACACTTGGAATCCCCCAAAGACCCCGTAGGAAGTGGCCCACCAGCGTCAACGCCCCCGCACGCGCCAGCAGACCAGCGCAAAGTACCCGATGACGGGCATTTCGGGGAAGACGCTTTCAACATCAACACTCCACTCCGGACAGTGGCGCGCTCGGCAGAGCACGCCGTCTGCCAGGCCCCAGACCGGCTCCGGTACCGACGCACACCTCCTGGCCAGCACATCAGCGGAATCGTCAGGAGCGCTGGAACCCCTTTCAGGGGAAGCGGTTTCCCACTCTTGACGATCCACTGTGGAGAGAAGTGTGAGACTTCCCTCGACGTGTAACGCGCGCTCAGGACGTCCTGCGGCGACCGGCGGCCCGTGCGCCGAACCCGAACGCCACGAGGAGCGCGGCCACCAGGCCGAGCCCGAGCACACTGGCCCCCGTCCTGGCGAGCGCACCGCCACCCTCGACGCCGCCGTCGTTCGTGTCACCGCCAGGAGGTGCCGGCACGGAACCTGGCACGACCTGCAGGAAGATCCCCCTGTCCTCACCCGCCACGACCGCGACCCGGCCGCCGTCCAGTTCCTCGAACCGCCACGGGCCGTCGACCTGCGCCCAGAGATCGCCCGGCGGCAGCTCGTCGAAGACCAGGTGGCCCCTGGCGTCCGAGACGGCCTCGGTGACGAGCCCTCCGAACTCGCGGTCGGTCATCAGCTGGACCCTGGTGTTCGGGACGCCCTCGCCGTCGTCGTACTGGGAGTCGCCGTCCCTGTCGTGGAAGAGCGGTCCCCGCAGCGAGCCGGAGCCGCCGCCGACCACCGCGGCCCAGTCGTAGGCCGTCGCGGCGTGGTAGTAGTTGAGCTCGGCCCACGGTGCGAAGTAGCAGCGCGCGGTCACCCGGTTCTTCACCCGTGCGCCCTCCGGGACCTCTTCGCTGACGACGAACGACTTCGTCTCCCCCGGACCGAGCGTCACACCCGTGTCGCGCAGGTCTCCCCAGCTGTCCGCCATGGGCCGGCTGCCGAGTTCGTTGTCCTCGGCGGCCGCGTTGCACCAGGCCTGGACACCGTTGACGGCGTAGCCGGCATTGTTCGTCAGGGTGATGGTGATCTTGGCGGAGGCACCGATCTCGTAGACCGACCTGTCCATGACCATGGTCGCCTTGAGCGCCTCGTCGTACGGGCGTTCTCCCCGTGCGACGAGTTGGACCGGCGCTCCCGGCAGCACGCGCAGCGACGCCGTCTCCGCGGTGAGGTGGACGACCCAGCCGCCTGCCAGCGTGTAGCCGACGGTGTAGTCGCCGGACGGGATGTCCTTGAACGAGAAGCGGCCCTCGGCGTCCGTCGTGGTCTTGAAGTACGTGAACGGCACGCCGCCGCTCGTCTCCACCACGGTGTCCGCGGCGGCCTCACCAGGGTCCTGCCGCGCGTTGTGGTTGCTGTCGACGTAGACGACGCCGGTGATGTCCCCTGCCGTCTGCACCACGTCGGCCTCGGCGCTGAACGACCCCATGTCCGGCTCGCCGACGAACTCGACCCCCGCCGTCAGGCTGATCTTCCCGCTGGAGAAGGAGTTGATGCGGCCCGTCGCGGTCACCGTGCGGGACTCGCCGGCGGGGATCCGGATGCCCGGCCCGTCCTCCGCCGCGTCGCCCCAGGCCCCCGGTTCGGTCAGCACGTCCCAGAACCGTGCGAACACCCTCACCCGTTCCGCGGTCTGGCCGCCCGTGTTCGTAAGGGTGATGTCGATGCGCACGGTCTCGTGCGACTCGTAGCGCTGCTTGTCCAATTTCATCTGCGGGACCAGGAACGCGGGCGACACGCTCTTGAGCAGCCTCTCGCTGGTGGCGCCGGTCTCGCTCACGCGCACCAACTCCAGGCCGTCGCCGACGAACGCCCACGGGCCGACGAGCACGGCCTGGTAGTCGCCGGCCTTCAAGCCGGTGAACTCGGTCCTCCCGTCGGCACCGACCGTGCGCTGGGCCACCCACTTGCCAGTCGGGTGCTCCAGCAGCACGACATCCAGGTTCGCGGGAGCCTCGCCCTGGTCGACGCGCCCGTTGGCGTTCCTGTCCTCGCCGAGCAGCATCGTGTGGCTGAACCCGCCGGTCACCGCGGCCTCGACGTGCACCGCGGCGCCGTCCCGGTTCCAGGCGGCGTTCGGCGCGAAGTCGCAGTCGAGCGTGACGACGCCGGCCGTGAGGGCTCCCGGCGGGAGCTTCTCCTCGATCGTGAACGAGCGCTGCCCACCCGCCTCGATGGCATGGCCGCCGCCGCGCAGCGGGTACCAGTCGGGGCTGTAGCCGAGTGCGTGACCGACGTTCGCGCGGTTGCACTCCGCCACCACGCCGTCGATCCGGCGGTCGGTGGTGTTGGTGAGGTTCACCGTGATCTTCACCGTCGCCGGGTGCGCGTAGCTGTCGCGGTCGAACCCTGGAAGGCGAACGCACCGGACGCGTCGCTGGTGGTCCTGAACTTGGCCGGGCCAGGCCCGCCGTAGAGCGTGACCTCGCCCTGGACGGCCTCGCCGGGGTCCTGCCGCCCGTTGCGGTTCCTGTCGCCGTAGAGGGTTCCGGCGACGCTGTCCGGCGGCGCCTGGGCCTGGGTCGGCGGCGGCGGCGGCGCGGTCGGGTCGTCCTGCGCGAAAGCGGTGGGCGAAGTGCCGAGGACCAGTGCGGCGACCGCGGTCAACGCACCGGTCCGCGATGCGGATCTGCCGGGCAATGTCGGGAATGCGTGAGCAACGCAGGGATTCGTCTGCGCCGACCTCGGTGGCATGCTGGTCTTCGTGACGCCGGAGGACCTCGCGCACCTGCGCCGGGCACGTGACCTGATGGACCGCGAGTACGCGCGGCCGCTGGACGTGCCCGCCCTGGCCCGTGCGGCGTTGATGTCGCCCTCGCACTTCGCGCGGCAGTTCCGCGCGGCGTACGGCGAGACCCCGTACGGCTACCTGATGACGCGGCGGATCGAGCGCGCCAAGGCGTTGCTGCGGCTGGGCACGTTGTCGGTGACCGAGGTGTGCGTCGAGGTCGGGTGCACGTCGCTCGGCTCGTTCTCCGCGCGGTTCACCGAACTGGTCGGCGAGACTCCGTCGGCCTACCGGGCGCGGTCGCACGAGGCGCTCGCCGCGGTGCCGGGATGCCGGTTGATGGGCCTGACGCGACCGAGCAGGTTTCGAGAAGCGACGCGCTCACGACGTGCCTAGGGTCTCGTGACATGAAGCTTTCGCACACGTTCCTCTTCGTGCACGACCAGGACATCGCGCTGAAGTTCTACCGCGACGTCGTCGGGCTCGAGGTGCGCACGGACGTCACCATCGAGAACGAGTACCGCTGGCTCACAGTGGGGCCGGCCGACCAGCCCGACGTCGAGATCGGCCTGTCCCTCATCGGGTCGCCGGTCCCGGTGACGGACCACGAGGCGCTGCACGCGTTGATGGCCAAGGGATCGCTGCAGGGCGTCATCTTCGAGGTCGACGACGTGGACGCGAAGTTCGAACAGGTCCGCGCGTCCGGTGCCGAGGTGATGCAGGAGCCGATCGACCAGTTCTACGGCGTGCGCGACTGCGCGTTCCGCGACCCGTCCGGCACCATGATCCGCTTCTCCTCGCCGCGCTCGTAAAAGCGCTTCTCGCCGAACGCCCTGGTGTGTTTCAGTTGTGCTCTCAGGCGTTCACACAGACAAGGTCGATGCCATGGCAGCCCCCGGACACACCGGGTGCCTTCGCCGTGCCCGGTGACTCTCGCCGACTTCTCGTTGCGACACACCAGGAGCATCCACCTTGACGTGGTACACCACCTTCTTCACCGATCTCGCCAACACCTTCTGGCGCGGCGCCGTCCCACCCTCGTTCACCTCCGCCGAGATCGACTTCGTCGAGCGCCTCGGCGCGGGTCCGCGGGTGCTCGACGCACCTTGCGGCAGCGGCAGGCACAGCATCGAACTGGCCCGCCGCGGCTTTCAGATCACCGGAATCGACATCTCGGCCGAGGCGATCGAGCACGCGCGTGCGCTGGCTCCCGACCTCGACTGGCGGCTGGGCGACGTCGCGGCGCTGGGCTCGTTCGGCGTGACGGCCGACCTGGCGCTGTGCATGGGCAACAGCTTCGGCTACCTCGACCACGAGGGCTCGCAGCGGTTCCTGGCCGACCTGGCCGCCGCCGCACCGGTGCTCGTGCTCGACTACGGCTGCACGGCCGAGTCGTTGCTGCCCTCGCTGCCGGGTGAGCTGCGGATGTCGTTCGGCGGCGTGGACTGCGTCGCCGTGAACACCTACGACGTCGCCTCCGGGCGGCTGCTGATCGACTTCACGTTCTCGGACGGGGAGCGGACGCAGCGGTCCGAGTGCGTGCAGCACGTCTACACGGCGGCTGAGCTGACCCGGATGCTGCAGGCCGCCGGGTTCGCGTCGGTCTCGTTGTTCGGCGACGTCGACGGCAGCGCGTTCCGCGTGGGCAGCGGCAGGCTGCTGGCGGTCGCGCGGAACTGACGTCGCGTCTCGACTGGCTCGGGTGGTAGCGCTCTCACGGCCACCCGGGCCAGTCTCGACCTCATGCGTGCCTTCACCGCGGTAACAGCCCTCGCCTCGTCCCTGGTCCTGCTCGGCTCCACGGCGAGCGCGGCCACCGACCCCGCCCGCGACCTCGCCGCACGGGTGAGCGCGGACGGCGCCCACCGCCACCTGATCGCGTTCCAGCGCATCGCCGACACCCACGGCGGCAATCGCGCCGCGACGACCAGCGGGTACGCGGCCAGCGTCGACTACGTGGCCGGACGGCTGCGCGACGCCGGGTTCGACGTCACCACACCGGAGTTCGAGGTCAAGCGGAAGGTCGACGACGCCGGACAGATCACCAGCGGCACGGTCTCGCACGACCTCGTGCCGATCGGCGACACCCCGAACACCCCGGACGGCGGCCTCACCGCGCCGTTGCGGGTGGTGCCGGAGGACGGCACGCCCGGCTGCGAGGCGAGCGACTTCGCCGGGCAGGACTTCCACGGCGCCGTCGCGCTGATCCGGCGCGGCACCTGCACGTTCGTCTCCAAGTACGCCAACGCCGTGGCCGCGGGTGCGGCGGCCGTGATCATCTCCAACAACGTCGACGGCCACCTCGACCTGCGCATCACCGGCACGGTCCCCGCCGGCACCTCCTCGAAGGCCGACGGCACGGCACTCGCCGCGCTGGCCGGGCAGTCCGTCACGCTCGACCTGCGCCACCACGACCAGGTCCACCTGGACCGCAACGTCGTCGCGCAGACCAGGACCGGGCGTGCTGACAACGTCGTCGTGGCCGGTGCGCACCTCGACAGCGTCGACACCGGTGCCGGCCTGAACGACAACGGCTCCGGCTCGGCCGCGCTGCTCGAGGTGGCGCTGAAGATGGGCGCGCGGCCGAAGCTGCCCAACGCCGTGCGCTTCACGTGGTGGGGCGCGGAGGAGGCCGGCCTGATCGGGTCGCGCGCCTACGCGTCGGCACTGTCGTTCGAGCAGCAGCTCGACATCGCGCTGTACCTGAACTTCGACATGGTGGGCTCGCCCAACCCCGGCTACTTCGTCTACAACGACCCCGGCCTGCCGTACGGGTCGAAGCACGTCGAGAAGGCGTTCAGCGACTTCTACACCGCGCGGAACCTCGGTCCCGAGGGCCTGAACGTGCGCGGCGCGAGCGACTACGGCTCGTTCACCGCCCTCGGCATCCCGGCGGGCGGCATCATCTCCGGCGGCGGCGAGGTCAAGACCCCCGCCCAGGCCGCGAAGTGGGGCGGCACGGCGGGGGTGGAGATGGATCCCTGCTACCACCGGGCCTGCGACGACCTCGGCAACATCAACCGGGAGGCGATGGGCCGCAACGTCTCCGCCGCGGCCCATGTCATCGCCTCGTACGCCGTCACCACCGAGGGCGTGAACGGCGTGCCGTCCCGCGCTCAGCGGGCGGCACTGCGTTAGCCCAGGTTGTTCGTGTCGAACGTGTTGCAGCGGGCGGGGTCGCCCGTCTGCAACCCGGTCGTGAACCACTTCTGCCGCTGGGCCGAGCTGCCGTGGCTGAACTGGGTCGTGTCGACCCGGCCGCCGCCCAGGTTGCTCTGGATGAAGTCGTCACCGATGCGCGCGGCCGCGTCGAGGGCCGCGTTCACGTCGTCCTGGGTGATGTTCGAGATCAGGGGCTGGCCGTTGGCGGACGGGACGGTCGTCGCGTGGTTCGCCCAGGAGCCCGCGTAGCAGTCGGCCTGCAGTTCGAGGCGCACCGAACCCGAGGTGGGACCGGTCTCGCGGCCGACCCGGTCCGAGGTGCCGAGCTGGTTCTGCACGTGGTGGCCGTACTCGTGGGCGAGCACGTAGGCCTCGACGAACGGGCCGCCGGTCGCGCCGAACTTGGTGCGCAGCTCGTTGAAGAAGTCCAGGTCGATGTACACCTGGGAGTCCGCGGGGCAGTAGAACGGGCCGACCGCGGAGGTGGCGTTGCCGCAGCGGGTGTTCACGCTGTTGCGAAAGAAGTTGGTCTTGGTGACCTGGTAGGTGTTGCCCGAGCGCTTGAACTGGTCCGTCCAGTAGGCCTGGATCGAGTTGATCGTGGCCAGGACCCGGCAGTCGCTGTCGCGGTTCGCGTCGGCGCCGGACTTGCACTTCTCGAGCAGCGAGCCGGACTCGACCTGGGTGTTGTTGCCCAGCCCCTCCAGGCCGCCCGCGGGCAGCTGGATCCCGGTGAACTGCTGGAAGAGGAAGTAGATGATGAGGCCGACCACGCCGAGACCGCCGCCGACGCCGGCGACCCGGCCACCTACGCCGCGTTGGTCCGAAACCTGAGAAAGGTCGAGTTCCGCGCCTTCGTTGAACTGCACCGCATCCTCCTGCCAAGGACCCCATGGGTGCCGCAAACGATAAAGCACCAAACACGCCTTGGTGCGGAGCCCGACGTCGGGGCACCGCACCAAGGCTTTCCCATTTGGTAAGTGACGACTACGGCCCACGAAGGTTGGCGTGGCGCTCAGCCGGTGACGCCATGAGACGACACCGATGCCGAGCTCAACAGCGTCGGAGTGCGCCGAGCGACGCCTGACGGCGCCTGGGCACCCGAAACCTCGTGTCCGTCGCTACACAGTCGCGACCGGACCGGTCACGTCCGATCCACTCGCGGGGATGCGACAGACCGCGTTTCGCCACAGCTAGGAGATACCTGCACAGCACCACCTACCCCTTCCGGGCGTGGCCTCCGGTGGTCTGGTTCATTCACCTTCCGGTTGCCAGCTCGTTATCGACTATGCGCTTGATCGACCCATTTCTCAACACCTCACGCCAAACCTGAATTGGTGAAGTCGGACGGGTGACCTGCGGAGATCGACACTGCAGACAGCAATCGCCCGGCGAGAGAATCTCTCGCCGGGCGATTGTTGAAAACGATCAGACTATTTGTTGATCAGGCCTTCGTGGTGCGGCGCGCGCCGCGGCGGGCCATCACACCCGCGGTCATCAGGCCGAGGCCCGCGAGCAGGAACTCGAGCGGGTCGGCGCCGGTCCGCGACAGGTTCGGGATGACGGCCGAGGCGCGCTGCGAGGCCTTGTCGCCGGTCTGCGGGGTGCCCGCGCCCGAGTCGTCGCCGGTGTTGCCGGAGCCGGAGTTGTCGCCGTTGTTGCCGCCGCCGGGGTTGCCGTTGCCGGGGTCCTCGGTGCCCGGGTTGCCGTTGCCCGGGTTCTCACCGGGGTTCTCGCCCGGGTTCTCGCCCGGCTGACCACCGGGGTTCTCGCCGGGGTTCTCACCGGGGTTCTCGCCGGGCTGCTCCGGGTCCTCGGTCTTGCCGCAGTCGCCGCTCGCCGTGCCGAGCACGCCCGCGGCCGTGCCGCAGACGGTCACGGGGGCCTCGACGGTGCCGTTGGCCTGCTCCGGCTTGGTGTCGCCGCAGCTGCCCGTGCCGCCGCCCGCGACGCCGACCGAGTTGCCGCAGACCGTGACGGGCGCGGAGACGAGGGCCTTGTCGGCCTGCAGGCGCTCGGCGGGCTTCTCCTCGCAGGTGGCGTCGCTGTGGCCGAGCACGTTGATCGCGTTGCCGCAGACCTTGACCGGCACGCTGACGAGGTTGCCGACGCGGACCTCGTCGTCGACGTTCAGCGGGACCGGGATCGCCTGCGCCCAGCCGGCGGTGGCGACCATCAGGCCACCGGTGAGCAGAGCGGCGGACATGGTGCGGTTGATGTTCTTGCGCATGACTGTTCTCCCTGGAAAGTGACGGATCCCTTGGTGCGTTCGCGTGCACTCCGGGGTCAGTCAGGCGAGAACGTCGGCTCCTCCGCGCGCACGTTGTGCGGCACGTCCTGCTGGTCGGTGCTGACTTCAGACGCTGTGGTGGCGGGCGGACGCGGCACGTGCGGCAGCGTGCCCACCGGGAGCTGGGTGCTCGTGCCCGAACCCGCGCCGCTCTGCGGGAGCGTGCCGGGGACCGGCTGCTCGGCCTGCGGTCGCGACGGCTCGGGTTCCTGCACGGGCGCCGTGGCGGCCGGTGGCTCAGGCGCTGCGGGCCGGTGCTCGGGTGGCGACTCGGCGAGCACGGGCGCCTCGGTCTTCGGGGCGGCCGGTGGCGTCACCGCGGGAACGGCCTCAGGCGGTTCGACGCGCGGTTGCGGCTTCGGCGGAACGGGCTGCCGGTGCGGTGGTGGCGCGGTCTCGACCTCGAGCCCGATGTCCACGACGGGGAGCTCGACCTCGATCTTCAGCTGGTCGATCTCGACCCGGACGTCGGCGTGCGCCTCGCTCGCGGTGCCCAGCAACCAGGCACCGGTCACCAGACCGGCGAGCAGCAGGAACCGACGCAACCACGACATCGGCCCTCACCCTAGATCAAATGGAGCAACGGGGCACACGAAAAAGGCCGTCCCGGCGACTCGCGTCGCCGGGACGGCCTTCAGATCACGTGCGGCCTACGACACCCGCGTGATGCGGTTCAGCGCCGGGGGCGCCTGGTTCGGGTGCGCCTTGAGGTACGCCTCGAAAGCGTCCAGGTCGATGCCACCACCGGTGATGTTGGTGCCGTTGGTGAACTCCGGGAAGGCGTCACCGCCGCCCTGCAGGAAGCTGTTGATCGTCACGCGGTAGCTCGCGTTCGGGTCGACGGCAACACCGCTGATCTTCATGTCGGACACCCTCGAGCCGAACGGCGCGGAGGCCGACCAGCTGTACGTGAAGGTGGACGAGGGCTGCAGCACGATCGTGCGGGCAGCGGTGAACTGCTGCTCCAGTGCGGTCTTGATCTGCGTGCCGGTCAGCGTGACCGTCTGCAGGATGTTGCCGAACGGCTGGACCGCGGCCATCTCGCCGAAGGTCACCACACCGTCGCCCTCGCCCGCGGGCGAGCTGGCGTAGGTGAGGTCCGTGCGCACACCGCCGGGGTTCATGAAGGCGATGACCGCGCCGTTGGCCTTGGTCTGCTCCAGCTGCGAGTCGGCGATCAGGTTGCCGAGAGCCGACTCGCCGGCGGGGTTCTGCGCGCGCACGATGTCCGCGGCGATCGTGCCGATCTCGCGGTTGGCGATCGGGGCGGCCTTGGTCTTGGCGAGGTCGATGATCGCCTGGATCTGCGGGTCCGGCGTGACCGTGCGGGTGACGATCTTGTTGTCGGCCTTGGTCTCGCTGCGGATGACGTCGCGCGTCCGGCGGTCGATCTTCAGGTCGACGACGCTGAGCTCACGACCGAAGGCCAGGCCCTCGATGAACGGGCGCGGGTTGCCGGCCGGGTCCTTGACCACGCAGTTGTAGTGCTGGTGGCTGTGGCCGGAGAAGACCGCGTCGATCTTCGGGCTGACGTTGGTCGCGATGTAGCTGCCGGGGTTGTTGGCGGCGACGTTGCACGCGTTGGGGCCGCCACCGGACGACGTGACCTGGTCGCCCTGGTGCACGAGCAGCACGATCGACTTCACGCCGATGGCGTCGAGGATGTTGGCGTACTTGTTGGCCGCCTTCACCTCGTCACCGAACTTGAGGTCCTTGATGCCGTTGGGGTCGACCAGGATCGGCACGTCCTTGAGCGGCATGCCGATGAAGCCGATCGGCATCCCGTCCCGGATCTCCACCCAGAACGGCGGCAGTGCCGGGAGCCCGGACTTGGCGAGCGTGACGTTGGCCCCGAGGATCGGGAAGTTCGCGCCCTTGTACTTGTCGCTGAACTGGCAGCCGTCCGTCGGGTGGCACCCGCCGTGCTGGATGCGCAGCAGCTCGCGGTAGCCCTCGTCGAACTCGTGGTTGCCCGCCGCGGTCGTGTCCATGCCGACCTTGTTGAGCACCTCGATCGTCGGCTCGTCGTGGAACAGCGCCGACACGATGGGGCTGGCCCCGATCAGGTCGCCCTGGCCGACGATGACGGAGTTCTTGACCTCCTTCTGGAGGTTCTTGATGTGCGTGGCGTTGAAGGCGGCGCCACCGGCGTCGACGGTCGTGCCGTCGGGCTGGATGACGCGTCCGGACGACCCGGTGGGCGGCTCGATGTTGCCGTGGAGGTCGTTGATGCCGATCAGGCGCACGTCAACCGTGCCCCGACCGCGCAGTGACTGGACATCTGCCTGGGCAGGCCCGGTAGCGCTGATGACAGTGGCCGCGGCGGCGGTGATCGCCAGAACGGAAAGCCGTCTGAACGAACTCATGGATGGAGCCTTTCAAGGCTTGGTTAACGCGCGTGTACGGCGGAGGAGTCTGCCTCCTGGACGCCGCGTTTTCCAGAGAAACGTCTCGATCGTCATCGTCAGGCTTAGTCTTGTTCTCGTGACATCAAGTGAGCAGGAGCCGCACTGGCTCGACGAGGGCGAGATGCGTGCGTGGCGCACCTACGTGAACGGTTCCTCCATGCTCATGGACCGCCTGCACCGAGAGCTGCAGGACACACACGGAGTGTCACTGGCGGACTACGAGATCCTCGTGCGCCTGTCCGAGCAGCCGAACCAGCGCATGCGCATGACCCAGCTCGCCGAGGACGTGGCGTCGTCGAAGTCGCGCGTCTCGCACCAGGTCGCCCGCATGGAGAAGGCCGGCCTGGTGTCGCGCCGCGAGTGCACCGAGGACGGCCGCGGCGTGCTGGCAGAGCTGACCCCGGCGGGGATGGCACAGCTGGTCGCCGCCGCTCCGACGCACCTGCGTGGCGTGCGGGCGCACATCGTGGACCTGCTGACGCCCGAGGAGGGTGAGGTGCTGGCCAAGGTGTTCGACCGGGTCATGACACACCTGCGGGAGACGAACGGCTAGGCTTTGGCTTCGACGCTGCCGGCGTCGAGGAAGCGTGGCAGAGCGGCCGAATGCACCCGCCTTGAAAGCGGGAGACGGGCAACCGTCCGGGGGTTCAAATCCCTCCGCTTCCGCTCGGGGGAACGTGGTTGGCGGAAAGCGCCAACCGGTTCTCGCTCCAGGTGTCTTTGGGGGCTAGTGCCCCATCACCGGCGGAAAGCATTCGACGCAGCCCCGCCCAGCTGTGGCCCGCCATCCTGTCCCTGGTCGGAGTGCTGTTCGGCGGCGGTCTGTCGTTCCTCGTCCAGACGACCGTCCAACGCCGCACCGAACGCAACGACCAGCGCAAACAGGCGACCGAACGGTCGGAGGCGCGGCGCGTCGAGCAGCTGGAGCTGCTGCGCGAGTTCATCAAGGCCGCCCAGAAAGCCGAACGCACGGCCGAGGACCGCGACGACAGCGAGACGTGGAAGACCGCAGCGCTCGACGTGCTGGACGAGCTGTGGGTCTGCGAACGGATGATCCACGTGCTGTTCGCGTCCAAGCTGCACGAACTGGCGCGCGACTACGTCAAGGCGCTCGACCACGTCATCTGGCAGCAGCCTGCGGAAGGCTCGCTGTGGGACCACCTGAAGGCGCCGAAGACCGCATTCCTCAAAGAAGCGCGCGAAGAACTGAAAACGGCGGCGGCGCCGTAGAGGCACCGCCGCCGTTCACCCAATAAAAACCCTACGACGCGACTGCGTGCGTGTGGTCGTCGTGCGCGGCCGTCTTGGACAGCGTGGCGGCTGCGCGGGCCTCGGCGCGCTTCGCACGCGGCGGCACGCCGTTGACGTCCTCAGTGGACACGCCGTAGGCCGCGGTCACGAAGGCGATCGCGCCGGCGTTGCGGCCGAGGGCCACTCGGTCGACGTTGCCGAGGTTGTCGCACTTCGAGTGGTAGCAGGGGTCGTAGGCGACGCCTGCGGTGCCGCCCCACTTCGCTGCCTGGGCTGCGGTCTTGACGCCTTCGGCGCCGGTGAAGAGGCCGCCAGCCGGGATGCCCTGCGCGATGAACTCGCCGTAGTCGGAGCGGCCCGAGAAGTCCGTGCCCTCGGTCGGGATGCCCTTGGCGGCGAAGTAGTCCGCGAAGGCCTTCTCGATCTGGGCCGAGCCGAACGGGCCGGGGCCCGCGCCGACCGCGTCGGAGTCGTCGCCGTCGTAGATGAAGTACGCGGCGTTCGGGGAACCGACCATGTCGAAGTTCAGGTACAGGGCGATGTCCAGCTGCTGTTCGAACGTCAGCGAACGGACCCACTCCTCGGAGCCGATCAGGCCGCGCTCTTCCGCGCCCCACCAGGCGAAGCGGACCGCGTTGTCGACCTTCGGGCGGGAGCCGAGCTGCAGGGCCGTCTCGAGCAGTGCGGCGGAGCCGGTGCCGTTGTCGTTGATGCCCGCGCCCAGTTCGACGCTGTCGAGGTGCGCGCCGGCCATGACGACGTTGTTCTTGCGGCCGGTGCGGGTCTCGGCGATGACGTTGCGCTCGGTGCGCGCCTCGGTGTGCGAGCGCATGTCGACGGTGATCGACTGGCCCGCCTTGGTCGCGAGGGTGGTGCCGTCGGCCTGCGAGACGCCGCCGGTCGGGATCTTGCCGGGGTTGGTCAGCGTCACGTTCGTGAGCGGGCCCGCGACGTTGTTCGCGATCAGGACGGCGGTGGCGCCCGCGGCGAACGCGTTGAGGTGCTTCTGCTCGAACGTGCAGCCGCCGCGGCGGATCAGGGCGACGGAGCCGGTGAAGTCCTGGCCCGCGAAGTCGGTGGCCTCGCAGCCCGTGGTGGCGTCCTCGGGGACGACGCGCAGCGGGCCGGTCACGCCGCCGACCGGGGTCTGCGGCGACTCCTGCAGGATCAGCGCCTGGTAGGTCGTGCCGCCGACGGTGGCCGACTCGGCGTCGTTGACCTCGATGTCGTAGGTGAAGGTCGGGGTGGTGACGATGAAGCCCTCGTCGCGCAGCTTGCCCGCGACGTAGTCGACGCTCGCGTTGTAGCCGGGCGTCAGGGCCGCACGGTTGCCGCCGTTGCGGTCGGCGATGCGCTGGAACGCGATGAGGTGCCGGTTGACACCCTCGACGGTCACCTTCTTCGCGAGCTTCTTGGCGAGTGCGGGACCTGCCGGCTCAGCGGCGGCGGACGCCGTGGCGGTAGGGGCAGCGACTAGTGCCGAGATGGCGAGCACAGCCGCCAGCTTGGATCTGCCGGACATGAACGTTCCCCTTCGTTCGAGATTGCTGAACCCTCACAAAAGGGAGACCCAGGACACAATCCGTCGGTCGGCGGGAGTTCAGGTCGTGATCAGGTGAACACACTCCGCTAGTCCCTCGACCTCGACGTCCCACCCCGGACGCACGAAATCGGCGGCGTCCAGACGCAGTCGCACGTGCTCAAGGCGTTGTCCGCGCGGTGCGGCGGCCGTCGTGCCGTCGTGCGCGTAGCCGAGCTTCTCGCTCACGCGGTTGGACGCGCGGTTGCCCTGCCAAGCCGCCGAACGAGCGACCTGCGCGCCCAGGTGGTCGAACGCGAACTGCAGCACCGCGACACGCATCTCCGTGCCGAACCCCTTGCCGTGGAACCGCCTGCCGAGCCACGAGCCGGAGGTCACCTCGCGCAGCACACCGAAGTTCTGCGCGTTCAGCTCCTGCGTCCCGATGACCTCGCCCTCGTGCCGCACGAGGAAGCAGATCGCCCAGTCGGCCGGCATCAGCCGGGCGCGCACGCCCCAGAAGTGCTGGAGCATCCCGCGCCCGTGGTCCTCGGCCAGGCCGTCGGTCCACGGAACGTTGAACGGCATCTCGTCCGGGTCGTGCACGCCCGCCTTCGCCACCTCGACGAGCTCGAGCAGGCCGGCGTCGTCGTCCGGGCGCAGCTCCAGCCGCGGAGTGCGCAGAACCAGGTGTCGCAGGGGCCAGGCGTCCATGATCCGATGGTGCCGGACCTGTCGAACGGTATTACGGTCGACTGTATGCATGCCATCACAGTGCGCGAACCCGGCGGTCCCGAGGTGCTCGAGTGGACCGAGGTCGACGACCCTGCGCCGGGCAGGGGCGAGGTGCTGATCGACATCGCCGCGAGCGCGGTCAACCGCGCGGACCTGTTGCAGCGGCAGGGCCTGTACCCGCCGCCGAAGGGCGCGTCGGAGATCATCGGGCTGGAGTGCTCCGGCACGATCACGGCGCTCGGCGAGGGCGTCACGGACTGGCAGGTCGGCGACGAGGTGTGCGCGCTGCTGGCGGGCGGCGGCTACGCGGAGAAGGTCGTCGTGCCGGCGCAGCAGGTGCTGCCGGTGCCCAGCGGCGTCGACGTCGTCACGGCCGCCTCGCTGCCCGAGGTCGCGTGCACGGTCTGGTCGAACGTCGTGATGGACGGCAGGCTCAAGCTCGGCGAGACGTTCCTCGTGCACGGCGGCGCGGGCGGCATCGGCACGCACGCCATCCAGGTCGCCAAGGCGCTCGGCGCGACCGTCGCGGTCACCGCGGGCTCCGACGAACGGCTGCGCCGGTGTGCGGAACTCGGCGCCGACATCACCGTCAACTACAAGACGCAGGACTTCGTCGCCGAGGTCAAGAGCGCGGACGTCGTGCTCGACAACATGGGCGCCTCCTACCTCCCGCGCAACATCGACGTCCTCGCGCCGGACGGCCGGTTGATGATCATCGGCATGCAGGGCGGCGTGAAGGGCGAGCTGCCGATCGGCAAGCTCCTCGCCAAGCGCGCGTCGGTGATGGCGACGGGTCTGCGCGGCCGCAGCGTCGAGGGCAAGGGCGCGATCGTGGCGCAGGTGCGCGAACACCTGTGGCCGCTGGTCGAGAGCGGTGCGGTGGCGCCGATCGTCGGCGAGGTCGTGCCGATGTCGAACGCCGCCGAGGCGCACCGGCTGCTCGAGTCGAGCAACGTCTTCGGCAAGGTCCTGCTCAAGCGAGAGCGCTAGTCGTCGCGAGCGAGGTCCGGGGAGCCGTGCGGAACTCCAGCCCGAACTCCTCGGACCACCGCGTCAGCACCGCCTGCTCGTCCGGCCGGTCGGCGTCGTCGGCCAGCACGGTCGCCCCCGGCGCCAGCACCGCGCTCAGCACGGGCAGCGCCGGGTAGCGGGAGTCGCCGACGCCCGGTCCGTCCACGAGCAGCAGGTCCACCAGGCCGAACCTCTCGACGTAGCCGAGCACCTCGTCGTGCACCTGCTGCGGTTCGTACCACTGGCCGTGCCGCGACAACGCCGCCGGATGCCTCGACAACGGCGCGTGCACGACGCGGGCGACGGATCCCAGCCCCTCACGACGTACCTGCGAGGCGACGAAAGCCGTCATCCGCTCGTCGTGCCCGATCGACAGCAGGTGCCCGAAACCGCGCTGCTGCAACAAACGCGCGAGCAGGACCGAGGTGGACCCGCAGCCCAGTTCCACGAGCACGGTCCGCGCGCCGAGCACGACCTCGTCCATCACCGCGACGAGCGACGCGGGCCGGAGATCGCCGGACAGCCGCGGCAGGTACTCCGTGTTCAACGAACCGATGCGTTGCAGGGCAGAGAGATCAGCCAGCTCGCGAGCCAGCACGTCGTCCAACGATGATCTCCTCTCAGCCCAGTTCGGCCACCGCCCGCACCAGGTCGTCCATCTCGACCGCGTTCGTGTAGTGCGCGAGCCCGATGCGGATGGCACCGCCGATCTCGCCGACGCCCAGCACCGAGAACACGCCGTGCTGGCCGGGATCGGCGAACGCGCAGACGCCCCGCGACGCGAGGTGTTCGACGCCGTCCTCCGCCTTGACCCCGGCGACCGAGAACGCCAGCGCGGGCACCCGCCGCATGGCGTCGCCGATCACCATCACGTGCCGCAGCGAACGCAGTTCGTTGATCAGGTTAGCGAGCAGCCCGGCCTGGTAGGCCTTCACGGAACCCAGCGACGTGAGCAGCCGCTCGCGCCGAGTCCCCGAGGCCGCGTCGTCGAGGTCCGCGAGGTACTCGACCGACGCAACGAGCCCGGCGAGCATCGGATACGCGTGCGGGCCGAGTTCGAGGCGTTCCGGGCCGCGCGCCATCGGGTCGACCGAGACCGACGGCAGCCGCTCCAGCACCGACGGGTCGCGGAACACCAGCGCGCCGACCGGCGGGCCGCCCCACTGACCGGCGGAGAGCGCGACGACGTCGGCACCCATGCCAACGATGTCGAGCGGCACGAACGGCGCCGCGGACGACGCGTCGACGACCATCAGCGACCCGTGCGCGCGGGCCACGGCGGAGATCTTGCCCAGGTCCGGGCGGGTGCCGACCACGCCGGACGCCGCCGTGATGGCGATCAGCTTCGTGCGGTCGGTGACGAGCTCGTCGAACTGCCAGCTCGGCAGCTCGCAGGTCTCGATGTCGATCTCCGCCCACTTGACCGCGCTGCCGGTGCGCTGGGTCGCCCGCAGCCACGGCGCGATGTTCGCCGGGTGGTCCAGCCGGGAGACCAGGACCTCGTCGCCCATGAACCAGTCGTCGGTCATGGCGTCGGCGAGGCGTTGCAGCAGCACGGCGGAGGAGGGACCGAGCACGACGCCCGCGGGGTCGCCGCCGACGAGGTCCGCGACGGCGCGGCGGGCGGCGTCCACGATGCCCTGGGCCCGCTGGGACGCGGGGAAGATGCCGCCGGGTCCGGAGACCGGCGCGCGCAGCGCGGTGGAGACGGCGGTGGCGACCTGTTCGGGCACCTGCATGCCGGCGGGTGCGTCGAGGTGTACCCAGCCGTCGCCGAGCGCGGGGAAGAGCCCTCGTACCCGTGCGACGTCGAACGCCATGAGTAACACCGTACGTATGCGGGCAAACACTGCAACGACCAGCCCCACCCCCGTTGGTTTCGAAAACCGGAAAGACGCGAGGATGGAGACCATGAACCAGGAGCAGCCCGTCGTAATCGTCGGCGGCCAGGACGGCGACATCGCCGACATGGTCGAACAGCCGGCCAAGGTCATGCGGATCGGCACGATGATCAAGCAGCTGCTGGAGGAGGTGCGGGCGGCTCCCCTGGACGAGGCCAGCCGCAACCGCCTCAAGGAGATCCACAAGCGGTCCATCGAGGAGCTCGAGGACGGGCTCGCGCCGGAGCTGCGCGAGGAGCTCGAGCGGCTGTCGCTGCCGTTCACGGAGGAGGGCACGCCCTCCGACGCCGAGCTGCGGATCGCGCAGGCCCAGCTCGTGGGCTGGCTCGAGGGCCTCTTCCACGGCATCCAGACCGCGCTGTTCGCCCAGCAGATGGCCGCACGCGCCCAGTTGGAGCAGATGCGCGGCCGTGCGCTGCCCGCAGGCGGCAGCGCCGAAGGTAACGAAGGCGGAACAACAGGCAAAGGGACGGGTCAGTACCTCTAGCTAAGGCACGCGGGGTTGGCTCTACGATGCGCGCTGACCGTTCTGGAGAGGAGCCACCGTGCTCGACCGAGTCCGCAATGGCCTGCAGGCCAAGCAGCTTCGTCACAAGCTTCGTGTCAAAGCCATCGAACTCATCCAGGACGCCCTGAAGCCGCAGCAGGAGCAGATCGCCCGCATCCAGGCCCAGCTGGACGGGTTGCGCGACGAGGTCGCCCAGCAGGCGAACCGCATCGTCGACCACACGGTGGGCCACGAGGTGCGGGCCCGGCGCGACATCGTGTTCGCCGCCGACCGCGAGGCCGCGCTGCAGAGCGCGCAGTTCGTGCACAAGAACATGCCGCGCGTCCCGCACTTCGGCTCCCCGCACGAGACGCTCGAGTTCGCCCTGGCCGAGGCGCCGGAGGGCGGCATGGCGCTGGAGTTCGGCGTCTACACCGGCGGCACGCTGAAGATCATCGCGAACGCCCGCGAGGGTGCCGAGGTGTACGGCTTCGACTCGTTCGAGGGCCTGCCGGAGAACTGGCGCAACGGCTTCCCCGCCGGCACGTTCACGATGGACGGCCTGCCGGACGTGCCGGGTGCCGAGCTAGTCGCCGGCTGGTTCGACGAGACGCTGCCGAAGTTCCTCGCCGAGCACGAGGGCCCCGTCACGTTCCTGCACGTCGACTGCGACCTGTACTCGTCCACCAAGACCGTTCTCGACCTGGTCGGACCGCGTCTGGTCGAGGGCAGCATCATCGTCTTCGACGAGTACTTCAACTACCCGCAGTGGCAGGAGCACGAGCACAAGGCGTGGCTCGAGCACGTGGCGGCGCACGGGGTGGAGTTCGACTACCTCGGGTACACCTACGACCACGAACAGGTCATCGTCAAAGTGATCAAGGTCTGACCGCACCGTGACCGACCGGTGAGCATGCCCCTCACCGGTCGCCGGTACGCTCAGTCCTCGTGCAAGCCACCAGTACGCTCGACCAAGCTGAGGCGCCCCCTGCCGTCAAGTCGCGCAGCTTCAAACGCGCGTTCGCGGACGTCCGGGAGGCGTGGGACCACCGGGAGCTGTGGGGCCACCTCGGCTGGCAGGACATCAAGCAGCGCTACCGCCGGTCGGTCATCGGCCCGTTGTGGATCACCATCTCGATGGGTACCACGGCGCTGGCGCTCGGCCTGCTGTACTCCGTGCTGTTCACCACGAACGTCCCGACTTTCCTCCCTTATGTGACAGTCGGCTTCATCGTCTGGAACTTCATCCTCGGCTGCATCACCGAGGGCACGGACGTCTTCATCGCGAACGAGGGGCTCATCAAGCACCTGCCCGCGCCGATCACCGTGCACGTGATGCGCATGGTGTGGCGCCAGGTGCTGTTCCTGGCGCACAACCTCGTGGTCTACGCGCTGGTCCTGGCCATCTTCTTCACGGCGCTCAACCACCCGTACACGATCACCAAGGGCGGCATCGAGCACCCCGGCCTGAGCTGGACCATGGTCCTCGCGATCCCCGGCTTCGTGCTGCTGGCGGTCAACGCCGTGTGGATCGCCCTGCTTTTCGGCGTCATCAGCACGCGCTTCCGCGACATCCCGCCGGTCGTGAACAGCTTCATCAACCTGGTCTTCTTCATGACGCCGATCGTCTGGGACACCGGGGTGCTGCAGAAGGTCACCGGTAGCGGGTCCGACAACGACTGGCGCATGCTCATCGCCGAGCTCAACCCCGTGTACCACTTCGTCGAGATCGTCCGGGCCCCGCTCATCGGTCACGCCATCGACTGGCACCACTGGGCGATCGTCGGCGGCTTCACCGTCGTCGGCTGGCTCGCCGCGCTGGTGATCCTGCGCAACTACCGCGCCCGCGTTTCCTACTGGGTCTAGAGGAGGTCGACACCCATGGTCAGCATCGACGTCTGGAACGCATCGGTCGACTTCCCGATCTTCGACGCCAAGTCGAGGTCGTTGAAGAAGCTCGCCCTCGGCAAGGTCGGCGGCAAGATCGAGTCCGAGGGCCGCGTCCCGATCATCGAGGCGCTGCACGACATCACGCTGTCGCTCAAGGACGGCGACCGCGTCGGCCTGGTCGGCCACAACGGCGCCGGCAAGTCGACGCTGCTGCGCCTGCTGGCGGGCATCTACGAGCCCACCCGCGGCCACTCGCGCATCATCGGCAAGGTGGCGCCGGTCTTCGACCTCGGCGTCGGCATGGACCCGGAGATCTCCGGGTACGAGAACATCATGATCCGGGGCCTGTTCCTCGGCATGAGCCGCAAGCAGATGGAAACCCGCGTCGACGACATCGCGCAGTTCACCGAGCTCGGTGACTACCTGCAGATGCCGCTGCGCACGTACTCGACGGGCATGCGCGTCCGGTTGGCCCTCGGCGTGGTCACGTCGATCAACCCGGAGATCCTGCTGCTCGACGAGGGCATCGGCGCGGTCGACGCGGCGTTCATGGCCAAGGCCCGCGACCGTCTCAAGGACCTGGTCGCCCGGTCCGGTCTGCTGGTGTTCGCGAACCACTCCGACGAATTTCTCGCGGAGTTCTGCGACAAGGCGATCTGGATGGACGAGGGTCACGTCAAGATGTTCGGTGGCCTGCGCGAGGTGCTGACCGCGTACAAGGGTTTCGACCCGTTCGAGCGGCACCAGCAGCACGAGGAGACCCCCGTTCTCAGCGGAAATGGTGGCGAGTAGACCGTGAACCTCGAGGCACTGCCCAAGGGCTCCGTGGTGGCCGTGGTGGTCACCCGCCACCGCAGGGACCTGCTGGCCGAGTCGCTGAAGGCCCTGGCGACCCAGACGCGCGTGCCCGACCACCTGGTCGTCGTCGACAACGGTCCCGACCAGCCGGTGGGCGACCTCGTCGAGCAGTGCCCGCTCCCCACGACCTACCTGCCGTCGCACCGCAACCTCGGCGGCGCCGGCGGCTTCGCGCTGGGCATCCTGCACGCGCTCTCGCTGGGCGCGGACTGGGTGTGGCTCGCCGACGACGACGGCCGCCCGGCCGACGAGAACGTGCTGGCCGTGCTGCTGGAGGAGGCGGAACGGCGCAAGCTCGCCGAGATCTCCCCCGTCGTCACGAACATCGACAGCCCGGACAAGCTCGCGTTCCCGTTGCGGCGCGGCCTGACCTGGAAGCGGTCGGCGGCCGAGCTCGGCACGGACTTCCTGCCGGGCATCGCGTCGCTGTTCAACGGCGCGCTGTTCCGCGCGTCCACGCTCGACGTCGTCGGTGTGCCGGACTACCGGCTGTTCTTCCGCGGCGACGAGGTGGAGATCCACCGCCGGATGGTGCGCTCGGGCCTGCCGTTCGGCACGTCGCTGCGGGTCGCGTACGTGCACCCGGACGGCTCGGACGAGTTCAAGCCGATGCTGGGCGGCAAGTTCCACGCCCAGGACCCGGAGAACCCGATCAAGCGCTACTACACGTACCGCAACCGCGGGTACCTGCTGTCGCAGCCGGGCATGCGCAAGCTGGGCGCGCTGGAGGTCTTCCGGTTCGGGCTGTACTTCCTCGCCGTGAAGCGGGACCCGAAGGCGTTCGTCGAGTGGGTCAAGCTCGTGCGCCTCGGGCAGCGGGAGCGCTTCTTCCGCAGGTGATCTGACGTTCGTGTGCCGGGGCGGGGTCTGCGGATCCCGCCCTGTGGCAACTTCGGGTAACGGCTCGCACACTTCGCGTGATCGGAGTAAGACGGGATGAGTGATCTCCCGACGCAGACTCCTGTCCCTGGCCGGTGCGAGCGCGCTGCTCGCCGCGTGCGGATCGAACACCGGGCGCGGTAACGGCACGAACCTCCAGCAGTGGTACCACGCGTACGGCGAACCCGGCGTGCAGCAGGCCGTCGAGCGCTACGCCAAGGCCTACGCGAAGACGCCCGTGGACGTGCAGTGGAACCCCGGCGACTACGACTCGAAGCTCGCCACGAGCCTGTTGTCCGGCACCGGGCCGGACGTCTTCGAGTCCACACCGCAGATCAGCTCGGTGCGGGCGGGCCAACTGGAGCCGCTCGACGACGTCTTCGGTGACGCGAAGAGCGACTTCACCGCGTCGATCCTCGCCACGCACACCGTCGACGGCAAGATCTACGGCGTACCGCAGGCCGTGGACATGCAGATGTTGTTCTACCGCAAGAGCCTGTTCGCCGCCGCCGGCGTGCAGCCACCGTCCACTGTGGATGAGCTGGTCGACGCTGCCAGGCGCCTGACGTCGGGCTCGGTCAAGGGCCTTTTCGCGGGCAACGACGGCGGCGGTGGCGTGCTGGGCGGTCCGGCGCTGTGGTCGGCAGGCCTCGACTACGTGCGTGACCACCAGGTCGGGTTCGACGATCCCCGTGCGGCGGTGGCGATCGGCAAGCTCCGCGAGCTCTACACGAGCGGCAGCCTGTTGCTGGGGGCGGTGAAGGACTGGGCGGAGCCGGACGCGTTCACCCAGGGTCTCGTGGCGATGCAGTGGACCGGCCTGTGGGCGGTGCCGGCGGTGCAGAAGGCGCTGGGCGACGACTTCGCCGTGCTGCCCTTTCCCTCGTTGGATGGCAGCGGCAGGCCGAGCGTGCCGGTCGGGGCGTTCGGCGCGATGGTCAACGCCAAGTCCTCGCGAGTCGCCGAGGCGAAGGACTTCGTGCGCTGGCTGTGGATCGAGAAGACCGACTACCAGGAGGACTTCAACCTCTCCTACGGCTTCCACATCCCGCCGCGGACCTCCCTCGCGGCGAAGGCCTCGAAGCTCACGACGGGCGCGGCGGCCGACGCGGTGAAGTTCGTGCAGGACAACGCCAAGGCGTCGAACCCGCCGGACTGGACGTCGGTGATGCGCACCGCGTTCAACGACGCCGTGTCCCGCGTGGTCCGCGACGGCGCTCCGGCCGAGTCCGAACTGCGCGGGGCGGCCGGCGTGGCGCGCGACGAGCTGAAGCGCCTGTACGGATGAGGCACGGACGCGCGTTCTGGCTGTTCGTGGGCCCGTTCGCCGCAGGCTTGCTCGTGTTCGTGTACGTGCCGATCGGGTGGAGCGTGCTGCTGTCGTTCTTCGACGCGCGCAACACGGTGACGCCGACGTCGTTCGTGGGGCTGGACAACTACGTCGACATGCTGACCGACGGGCCGTTCCTGAGCAGCCTGGGCACGTTCAGCGTGTTCGCGGCGTTCATCGTGCCGCTAACGTTCGCGCTGGCCCTCGCCCTCGCGTTGCTGGTCAACCAGATCACCTTCATGCAGGCGTTCTTCCGCTCGGTGTTCTTCCTGCCGACCGCCTGCTCGTACGTCGTGGCGTCGCTGGTGTGGAAGCTCTCGATCTTCAACGGCCTGCGCTCCGGCGTCGCGAACACCGTGCTGGGCTGGTTCGGCGCGGATCCGGTGGCGTGGACGGTCTCCACGTCGCCACCCTGGTACTGGCTCGTGCTCGTGACGCTGCGGCTGTGGTTGCAGCTGGGGTTCTACATGATCCTTTTCATCGCGGGCCTGCAGCGGATTCCTTTTGTGCTGTACGAAGCCGCGTCTCTGGACGGCGCACGGCCATGGCAGGCGTTTCGCTTCGTGACGCTGCCGCAATTGCGAACCACGTCGGTCGCGGTGTTGTTGTTGCTGTTGATCGGCGCTTATCAGGCCTTCGACGAGTTCTACAACGTGCTCGGCACCGATCGCGGTTATCCGCCGTTCGCGCGGCCCCCGTTGATCTACCTGTACTACACGGCTCTGGGCAGCGGCGGGCAGGACTTCGGGCACGGCAGCGCCGGTGCGGTGATCCTGACGTTGCTGATCGTCGGCGTGACCCTGCTGCAGGGGCGGCTGGTGCGGCGATGAAAGCGTTGCGGTATTTGGCGTTGAGTGTTTTCGCCGTGTTGTTCCTGCTGCCGTTCTACCTCGTGCTGCGCAACGGTCTGGTGGCGGAGTCGGAGATCAGCGCGGCCTCGTGGACGTTCCTGCCGTCGTCGATCCGGTGGGAGAACTTCGGCGAGCTGTTCGGCGATCCGGCCGTGCCGTTGGTGCGGAGCATGGTGAACTCGCTGGTGGTGGCGGTGTTGCAGACCGTGGGCCAGCTTTTGCTGTGTTCGTTGGCCGGCTATGGGCTGGCGCGGATTCCCTACCGGTATTCGGGGGTGGTGTTCTACTTCGTGGTGGCCACGCTGATGATTCCGGCCGCCGTGACGTTCGTGCCGACGTTCGTCGTGGTGTCGACTCTGGGGTGGGTTTCCGACCTGCGCGGGCTGGTGATTCCCGGGCTGTTCAGCGGGTTCACCGCTTTTCTGTTCCGGCAGTACTTCCTCGGGTTTCCCCGGGAACTGGAGGAGGCCGCGCGGATCGACGGACTGGGGTACTGGGGGACGTTCTGGCGCGTGGTCGTGCCGAACTCCCTCGGGTTCTTCGCGGCCCTCGGGGTGATCGCGTTCGTGACGTCGTGGAACCAGTTCCTGTGGCCGTTGGTGATCGCGCAGGACCAGGACTCGTGGACGGTGCAGGTGGCGTTGTCGACGTTCCTGACGGCTCAGTCGATCAACGTGCACGAGCTGTTCCTGGCGGCGGCGGTGTCCATCACCCCGCTGGTGATCGTGTTCGTGGCGATGCAGCGGTGGCTGGTGCGCGGGGTGGCGGAGACGGGGATCAAGGGCTGACGGAGATCGGTTCCTCGGTGTCGCAGTAGACGACGAAGCCCGCGTCGGCGGACCCCGCCACTCCGAACTCCAGCACCAGGACCGGCCGGGGCAACCAGCCCGTGTCCCTCGGCCGGTCGAGCCGCTCGACCGAGAGGACGACGGCGTCGGTCGCGGGGATGGACAGCTCGACCACGTCGCCGGCCTTCAGGTTCCACGGGTCGCACTGGAAGCGCCACGGCGTGTTCTGCCACTCCGAACTCCCGGCGAAGCGGGAGAAGGCGACGGTGCCGTCCCAGGCGAACTGCGACCTCGGGTCCTTCGTCTTCCACGGCCAGGCGAGGAAGACGTGGTGGTGCGAGACGCGGGCGACGGTGGTCGAGACGACCGGGCTGGACACCACGACCACGTCGCCCTCGTAGAGCTCGGGAACTTCATGGACGTGCAGAGCTGATCACTCCCCATGACGAACGGAGTGGTCAGGCTACCGAGCTCGCGAAGTCCCCCGGCGGGATCCACGGCACCCCGGGGCGGAACAGCCGCCCCTCCGGCGCGTACCGCCTGCTCAGCGCGGCCCGCCAGCTCCACTCGTCGAGCTCCGGATCGTGCGGCCAGTACGCCTCCCAGATCTCGGTCTTCTTCGCGCACAACGCCCCGCCGACGTTCTCCGGGAAGGCGAGCACGCGGTAGCCGGTGTACTCCTGGCGCAGGACCGCGGTCCGGCCCTGCGCGTCGGTGTTCGCGTCGGCCACCAGGATGGCGGCTGCCGTGTGGTCGATGTGGTCGCCCTCGCGGTGGCCGATCGAGCTGCCCGTGCGGACGAGCGACGGGGCGACGCGGTCGATGATGCCGCGGATCATGCCCACGAAGCCCTGGTAGGTGTAGGCGGGACGGCCGTCGATCGGCTGGGCCTGGAAGCCCGGGACGTTGAGCAGGCGCCAGAGGTCACCGAAGTTGTCCTCCGGGCCCGCTGCGGCGTGGACGTACGTGTAGACGATGCGGACGTTGGTGCCGGCCAGGCGGTTCGTGGAGACCGGGTGGCCGCCGAACGTCATTTCCTCGTAGTGCCAGTTGTTGGCCACGCCTGCTGTGCGCGCGTAGGCGGCCCTTACGCCGTCCATGCGCATCTCGGCGTACTGGATGCCCCCGTGCGAGGTGCCAGGGCGGTGCGGGATGTCTCCCGCGGTCAGGTAGGCGATCCAGGTTTCCTTGCCCGCCCAGACGTCCGATGCGATGTCCGGGTTCATGAAGAGCAGGTCGTCGTCCTGGTGCGCGATGAAGCTGAGCGTCGTCACGGTTCCCTCCCAAGGCCGTGTCGAGATCCGCCGCTCACGTGCTGGGCGGCGGATCCTGCCTTGAGAAGGAGGGGCGACTCAGCCCTCGAACACCTTCCGCCACGATTCCGCCGAGGTGAGCTCCGGCAGGGCGTTGCGGTAGACGCGCTTGAGCTGGTCCCACTCCTGGCCGAGGCGGCGGTAGTTGCGCGCCGCGCGCTTGGCCAGCTCGCGGAACTCCTTCGGGTCGCGCTTGTAGAACGCCACGGCGGTGCCGTCGGCGGTGGAGACGGTCGCGCTGTCCAGGTTGCCGAGCAGGAACCAGCGGGCGCTGAGCGCCGGCACGTTCATCTGCGGGCGGCCGGCCGCGTCGGGCTCGGGGCTGCGGAGGTTGTGCAGCAACGACTTCGCGGCGCGCTTGGCCGTGGTGATCTTCGACTGCGACGGCTGCAGCAGGGCCTCGGCGCGCACCTGGTCGAAGGTCGGCGGCGGGAACTCGCGGGCGGACGGGAGGGTCTGCGCGTCCGAGTACTCCGCGCGCAGCCTGCGCACCTCGGGCAGTGCGGTGCGCAGCGACTCGAAGAGGTGCGACGGGCCGGCGAGGAAGTCCTCGATCGCCTTCTGCTGCAACATGACCGTCGAGTACTCCATCGACAGCAGGTGCCGCAGCGTGAGCTTCAGGCCGTGCTTCACGATGCCGTTCTTCACGTCGTACGGGCTGTGCAGGGCGGCGAGGATCAGGCGGTTGCGCGTGTGGAAGTACGCCTGCCAGTCCGTCGAGTCGTTCTTGTCGGTCCACGGCATGTGCCACACGGCCGAACCGGGCAGCGAGACCGTCGGGAAGCCGTGCTCCAGCGCGCGCAGCGAGTACTCGGCGTCGTCCCACTTGATGAAGAGCGGCAGCGGGTAGCCGCTGCGGCGCACGACCTCGCGCGGGAACAGGCACATCCACCAGCCGTTGTACGTGGCGTTGATGCGAGGGTGCAGTTCCTTGGTGTCGCGCAACGAGTCCGTGGCGAAGTTGTGGTCGGTGACCGCGCCCGGCGCCGCGCGCCAGAAGCACGTGTTGAGGTCGACGATCTCCGCGAAGCTGTGCAGGCGGGCCCGCGAGTACAGGTTCAGCATGTGGCTGCCGACGATCACCGGCTGGGCGGCCGCGCGGGCGAACGCGTTGGAGCGCAGCACCGCGTCCGGCTCCAGGCGGATGTCGTCGTCCATCAGCATGATCTGGTCGGCGTCGGTGTTCTCGATCGCCTCGAACATGCCGCGGGTGAAGCCGCCGGAGCCTCCCAGGTTGTCCTGCTCGATGACCTGGAGCTTGTCGCCGAGCAACGCCGCCGCTTCCGCGAAACCCTTGGTGTCGCGGACCTTCACGGCACCCTGGTCGGCGACGAACACGTTGCTGAGCACGTCGAGCACGGCCTTGTCCTCGCCGAGCGCGCGCAACGCGATCACGGCGTCGACCGGGCGCATGGTCGTCATGCCGATGGCGACCTTCTGCACCGGCAACGGTTCGCGCACGGTCCAGGCCGCCTCGCGGATCTCCAGCGGCGCGTCGTCGGTGAAGACGTCGAACCAGATCCAGCCGCCGTCCTCGAACGGCTTGAGCGACACGGTGAACTCGATCTCGGTCCACTCGCCCGCCTCGCGGACGTACTGGCCCTCGATGTGGATGATGTCGCCGGACGGCCGCGAGCGGTACACGTCGACCCGGCCGGTGCCGCGGACCGCCATCCGCAGCACGACCTCGTCGACGGTCGTCCAGCGCTTCCAGTAGGACGCGGGGAACGCGTTGAAGTAGGTGGAGAAGGAGACCTTCGCCGACGGGGGAACCGTCGTGCTGCGGCGCGAGGCGACGTGGCAGTGCACCGAGTCCGGCTCGTCCAGGTAGAGCGGACGGACGTCCAACGGGTCCTCGTCGCGGGGCAGGATCACCCGTTGCAGCACGCAGTTCTGGTCCACGGACCTATCCCCTCACTAGAGCGGGCGGCCCGGAAGATCCGGACCGCCCGTGCACAGCGTTCGTGTGTGTGACTCAGAGGTCGTACAACCGCGACCAGGTGTCGCGGCTCGTGAGCTGACCCATCGCGTCGCGGTAGGCCCGCTGCATCTCCGGAGCCCTGCGGTACAGCTCGCGGAAGACCTTGGCGCCCTGCTTGGACAGGCGCACCGCGAGCTCCTTGTCCCGCTTGCGGACCCGCACGCCCTCCTGCGACGCGTCGGTCACGACCGCCGTGTTGAACAGCGAGACGTGCCACCACGCCGAGTCACCGGCGGGAACGGCGCCGGCTTCGTGCACCGACTTGCCGAGCAGCTGGTTCACGAGGCGCTTGGCGAACACCGGCGCGATCAGCTTCGGCGTCGGCGCGGCGCTGATCATCGGCAGGCTGCCCGGCTTGAAGCCCGGGATCTCCGACGCCGGGTGCCGCACGGTCTCCGGGAACTCGGCGCGCAGCTTGCGGATGTCCGCCGCCGCCTGCACACCGCCGTCCGCCAGGAAGTCCGGACCCTTCAGGAAGTCCTCGATCGCCTTGAGCTGCGTGGCGGCGAGGCCGTACTGCATGCCCAGGATGTACGTGGCGAACGACTTGGCCATGCCGCGCACGATCATCTTCGGGTCGAAGCGGCTGTGCAGCGCGGAGGTGATCAGGGCGTTGCGCAGGTTGAAGTACCTGTGCCAGTCGTCCCAGTCCTTCCAGTGGAAGTCCGCGTGCCAGACACCGGCACCGGGCAGCGACACGGTGGCGAAACCGTGTGCCCGCGCGCGGTAGCCGTACTCGATGTCGTCCCACTGGAAGAACAGCGGCAGCGGGTAGCCGACCGCCTTCACGATTTCCGACGGGATGAGGCACGACCACCAGCCGTTGTAGCCGGCGTCGACGCGCTTGTCCTGGACGTTGCGCTTGCCCGTCTCCTCGTCGTAGCCGGTGAGGTCGGCGTTGAACAGCGCGCCTTCCACGACCTGGCCCGGCGCGAGGGTGTCGAGGTTCGCGAACTCGGCACCGACGTGCAGGAAGTTCGGGTGCAGCAGGTAGAGCATCTGACCGCCGACGATGGTCGGCTGCGTCGTGCGGTTCGCGAACGCGGTGAGCCTGATGACGATCTCGGGCTCGCACAGCACGTCGTCGTCCATGAACAGGACGTTGGCGTGCTCCGCGTGGTCGATCTCGGTGACCTCGTAGAGGCCGCGCGTGAAGCCGCCGGCGCCACCGAGGTTCGGCTGGCGGATGTAGCGCAGCTTCGACCCGAGCGCGGCCGAGACCTCGGCGAACCGCTCCCGCGACTCGACGGCGTCCGTGCCCTGGTCGACGACGTAGACCGTGTCGACGAGCTCGAGCGGCGCCGGGTCGGACGCGAGGGCGGCCATCGTGTTGAGGCAGTCGTCGACGCGGTTGAACGTGCAGATGACCACGGCGGTCGGCCGCACCGTCTTCGGCGGCGCGACCGTCCAGCGGACCTTCTCCACCGCGAGCGAGTCCTCGGCGGTGACGACGTCGAACCAGAGGCCGCCGCCGTCGGTGAACTTGTCGATCTTCGTGGAGAGGCGCACCGTCTTGGCCTTGGCCTTGGTGACCTTCTCCGCGGCGACCGTGCGGGTCTCACCCTCGGAGTCCGAGGCAACGAGCGCGACCTGGCCGGAGCCGGTCACCTCGAGCTCGAGCTCCACCTCGGGGCTCACGCACCACCGCTGCCAGTAGGAGGCGGGGAAGCGGCCGAAGTAGGTGTTCATCGTGACCGTGGCGTTCGGGTGCACCACCATGCGGTGGCGCTCCCGGTCCGCGATCCCGCGCTTCACCTCGGCGTACAGGTCCTCCGAGACGATCGGCGAGGGCCCTGCGAACAGGCCGCGCTGCGTCAGCAGCTTCTCCGGAGCTTCGTGCTCCACGAGGTTGGACTTGCCCGGCATTGCGATTCAGTCCTCCAGCGACCCGTCCAGCGCCTGACCGGACGCCAGGTGCGGAGCGATCTTGTTGTCGAACACGCTCAGCGCCGAACCGATCGCCATGTGCATGTCCAGGTACTTGTACGTGCCGAGGCGCCCGCCGAAGATGACGTTGCGCTCTGCGGCTTCCTTCTTCGCCAGCTCGCGGTACCGCTCCAGCTTGGCGCGGTCCTCGGCCGTGTTGATCGGGTAGTACGGCTCGTCGTCCTTCTCCGCGGCGCGGGAGAACTCCCGAACGATAACCGTCTTGTCGTTCGGGTACTCGCGCTCCGGGTGGAAGTGGCGGAACTCGTGGATGCGCGTGTACGGCACGTCGGCATCGTTGTAGTTCATGACCGGCGTCCCCTGGAAGTCGCCGATCGGCAGCACTTCCTGCTCGAAGTCGAGCGTACGCCAGCCGAGCCAGCCCTCGGAGTAGTCGAAGTAGCGGTCGACGGGACCCGTGTAGACGACCGGCGTGCCGGCCGGGATCTCGTCCTTGACGTCGAAGAAGTCCGTGGACAGCTTCACGTCGATGTTCGGGTGGTCCGCCATCTTCTCGAGCCACGCGGTGTAGCCGTCGACCGGCAGACCCTCGTAGGTGTCGTTGAAGTAGCGGTTGTCGAAGGTGTAGCGCACCGGCAGGCGGCTGATGACCGCGGCGGGCAGCTCCTTCGGGTCCGTCTGCCACTGCTTGGCCGTGTAAGCCTTGATGAACGCCTCGTAGAGGGGGCGGCCGACCAGCGAGATCGCCTTCTCCTCGAGGTTCTTCGCGTCCTTGGTGTCGATCTCCGAGGCCTGCTCGGCGACCCACGCCTTGGCGTCCTCGGGCGACATGTACCGGCCGACGAACTGCGACAGGAGACCCAGGCCCATCGGGAACTGGTACGACTGACCGTTGTGCATCGCGAACACGCGGTGCTGGTAGCCGGTGAACGAGGTGAACTCGTTCACGTACTCCCACACGCGCTTGTTCGACGTGTGGAACAGGTGCGCGCCGTAGCGGTGCACCTCGATGCCTGTCTCGGGCTCTGCCTCCGAGTAGGCGTTGCCTCCGATGTGGTCACGCCGCTCCAACACCAGCACCCGCTTGTTCAGCTGGGACGCGGTGCGCTCGGCGACCGTGAGGCCGAAGAATCCGGAACCGACGACGATCAGGTCATAACCTGCGAAGCTCACGGCAAGCGAGGTTACCTGCATGCCCGGAGTGCCCCGAATTCAGGGCTGGGCACGGAGAAGTTGTTCTTCGGTGCTCGCGACGCGCTTGTCCAGCTCGGCGCGCACGTCTTCCAGCTCACACCGCAGGAGGGCGATCTCCTCGACAGTGGTGCGCACCTCCTCTTCGAGGTGACCCACCTCACTCGACAGCTGCAGCACGACGAAGAACAACACGAACGCCGCGCCCGCCAGCACGAGGTTGGCCGCGAGCTGGACGCCCGTGAGATCGGACAGCAACGAGGGCAGGCCGGGAACAGCGCCCAGCACGACCACGCCCAGCGCCAGCACCAGCCACATGCCGGCGTACTTCTCACGCAGCTTGCGGCGCCTCATCATCTCGATCACGACGACGAGGACGAGCGCTGCGGCGATGATCGCCATCAATCGGAACTCGGACACGGGAGCCTCCCTATGCGGCTTCGAGGGAGCCCGTCTTGGGCTTCCTGCGCACGATCGCGAGGACCAGCGCGAGCGTGGCCCGGAGCAGGTAGACGGCGGACTTCACGGGTGAGGTGCTCGGTGTGCCACCGGCGCGGACGCGCATGGCCACCGGAACCTGGGCGATCTTCAGGCCGGCGCGCACGGCCATCACGAGCGACTCCAGCGTGTCACCGAGGTACTCCGCCGGGTAGTGCGCGGCGAACAGGCGCACGGCGCGCGGGCCCGCGGCCTTGAACCCCGACGTGACATCGGTGAGCTTCGTCCCGGAGATGCCGGAGAGCACGACCGAGAAGACCTTCATCGCCCAGCGACGCGGGCCTCGGGCCTTGTAGTCGCCCTTGCCGGCGAAGCGCGCACCGATGACCAGGTCCGCGCGGTCGAGCTCGCGCAGCAGTTCCGGCACGTCGGCAGGGTTGTGCTGGCCGTCGGCGTCGACCTGGACGACGACGTCGAAGCCGTTGCGCAGGGCGTAGCGGAAGCCGGTGCGCATCGCGCCACCGACACCGAGGTTCACCGCGAGACGGGCGACGTGGGCACCGCTTTCGCGGGCTCGCAGCGACGTCTGGTCGGTGGACCCGTCGTCGATCACGAGCACGCCGACGTCGGGCATCGCCGCCTTCACCTCGGCGATGATCTTTTCGATGCTGTGCTCTTCGTTGAGAGCGGGCAGAACGATGAGCACTCGCCGGTAGTCGACCGAGTCAGACACAATGCGCAGCCTAACCGTGTTGGTTCGCGGCGTTCACGCCGCGGTGCAGGACAAAAGCGCAGGCGCAGGCGGCACCGATCGTCGGTGCGATCGCGAGGCCGAGCACGGCACGGGTGACGGTGTCACCGGGCCAGAACAACAACGTCGCGGCACTGCTGCCGGCGACGACCGCCCAGACGACGAGCACGAGGCCGGCCTGCTTGCGGGCGACCAGCACCGCGGCGAGCAGCAGGGTCGCTCCGAGCAGCACCGACGACCAGGCGAGGCCGGCGACGGCCCAGCCGGTCACCACGTAGTCGGCCCCGTAGACGGTCCGCACCAGCCAGGGACCGAGCAGCCAGCCGACCACCGCGCCGAGCGCGCCGAGCACCACCGCACCGGCGATGCCCTTCACCAGCAACGCCCGCAGTCGGTTCGCGCCGCTCTCGTCCTGGGACAGCCGCACGACCAGCGGCACGGCCATGGCCTGGACCGGTTGCAGCAACAGCAACGGCGCCCTCGCCACGATGACCGTCGCGAACAAGGCGCCCAGCGCCGGGTTCGCGCCGTCACCGGTCAGGAGGTTCACCATGGCCGGGTAGCCGGTCAGCACCGACGCGGTGAGCGCGGCGCCGAACATCAGCACCACCACCCGGCGCACCAGCGGGCCCCACGCTTCACCGCCTTCGCGCGTGTTCAGCGTCTTCTTGGCGGAGAACACGAAGAAGAGCCACGCGAACGAGCCCACGGCGACGGCGACCGACATCGGCACCAGGTCGGTGAGACCCGCGGCGAGCAGTCCGCCCACCACAAGCACGCGTGCGGCCGCCTCGGTGACGACGATCCCGCCGTAGGGACGCACGTGGTCGTGCCCGATGAGCAGGCCGCGCACCGCCACCTGGACCGCGAACCCGAGACCGCCGACCAGCGCCACGAGCCCGAGAACGGTGTGCCCGCTGAACAACCTGTCGCCGATCGCCGGGACCAGTGTCAGCAGGCCGGCCAGCGCGACGACCACGCCGCCGACCAGAGCGGTCTGCACCGCGGCGAACCCCGTGCGCTCACCGCGCAGGGCGGCGTGCGCGGACAGCCGCGAGACCTCCTGCTCGATCGGGCCGACGGCGGCGCCGAACGCGAAGAGGACGCCCCAGAAGCCGTTGAAGACCGCGAAGTCGCTCGTGGACAGCAGCCGGCCGGAACCGATCTGCAGCAGGGTGCCCAGCGCCGTCCCGACGAGCAGGGCGGCGCTGACCGTGCCCAGCGACCGGCCGAGCGTCTTCACTTGCCGAGACGCTTCCGAATCGCCATCGAGAGACCGCGCGCGGCTCCCGCGCCGAAGCAGGCGGCGAAGACCGGCAGCAGCTTCGCGACCGAGAACGCCTGGTCCTTGCTGGCGCCGCTCTTGCGCGCGATCGCGCCCGCGGCACCGGAACCGAGCAGCGCGAGCACCAGGGCGAGCAACGGCCGCTTCACGAGCACGAAGAGACCGACCACCCCGACACCGCCGGCCGCGAACATCGCGTTGCGCACCGGGCCGGGCGAGTCGAGGTAGCCGTCGACGAACGTGGTGCCGCGGAAGTAAGCGTGCTTCACGAACTTCTGCAGCGAGTCGCGGCTGTTGTACTGCGCCGCGAAGCCCGGCGCGATCCAGATCGGGCCGCGCTCGGCGATCGAGCGGAGCATGCGGGTGTCGTCACTCGCCATCCGCACGTCGTCGTACAGCGAGGAGAAGGAGACCGCGGCCTCCTTCAGCACGTTCTTCGGGGCGACGAAGAGCGTGGTGCCCTTGGGGAACGCGTCGAAGTCCTCGGCGCTGAAGGACACGAGCCGCGGCTCGGCGAGGTAGCGCCGCCACGCGACGGCGACGAGACCGGCCATGAAACCCGCGTACGGGTTGCCCTTGGTGTCGGTTTCGATGTGCCCGTTCCACACCGTGCGCTCGGGGTGCGCGGCGAGCTGGTCGCGCAGGAAGACGAGCGACTGCGGGTCGATGACGACCCGGCTGTCGATGAGCAGGACCAGCTCGCCCGACGCCGCCTCGACACCGGCGAGGCGCGCGGCGAAGCGGCCGCTGTTCTCCTGCGAGATCACGGTGACGTCGAGCTCGGCCAGGCGCTTGGACGTGTCGTCCGTGCTGCCGTCGTCGACGACGATGATCTCCGCGGGCCAGTTCGCGTTGGCGATGGCCGTCTTCAGGGCGCCGACCGAACGTCCGATCCAGTCCGGTTCGTTGAAAACCGGGATCACGATGCTCAGGCTGGGGACGTTGTCGAGGGATTTGCTCCGGCTCGTCACACCTGACAGTATCCAGGCGGTCCTTTGATCCCGAGCCTCAGGGGTCCTTCCCGTGATCGCCTTCATCGCAGGTACCACCGCTGAACTCATCAAGGTGGCACCCGTCTACCACGCACTCGTCGCCCGCGGCTCCAAGCCGCTGCTGTGGTTCACCGCGCAGCACTTCGACGAGGTCGCCGACGTCCTCGAAGACCTCCAGCTGCCCGAGCCCGACCTGTGGCTGGTGCCGCGGGGCAAGGCCCGCAACCTGGAGACCCCCAAGCAGGTCCCCGGCTGGGCGCTCTCCGTCGCGCAGACCGCGTGGAGCCAGCGCCAGGAGCTGCGCCGCTCCCTGACCACGGACGGCAAGCCCGGTCTCGTGGTCGTGCACGGCGACACCTTCACGACCCCGTACGGCAGCCTCATCGCCCGCCGCCTGCTGGGCGCGCGCGTGGCGCACGTCGAGGCCGGGATGCGCTCGGGCAGCCTGCTCTCGCCGCTGCCGGAGGAGCTCAACCGCCGCATTGCGACGAAGCTCACGGACGTCCACTTCGCCCCGTCGCAGAACGAGGTCGACAACCTCCGCGGCGCGCGCGGCGTCGTCGTGAACACCGGCGCGAACACCGTCATCGACGCGATGCGCCTCGCCATCAACTCGAGCACGGACGAGGACCTCCCCGAGGAGTTCGGCCTCGCCACGCTGCACCGCTTCGAGCTCGTGTCCCGCACGGACAAGTTCCGCGAGGCGCTGGAGCTGCTGAAGAAGGCCAGCGAGAAGACGCCGATGCTCTACCTCGCCGGTGCGCCGGAGCGGGAGCGCATCGAGCGGCACGGCTGGGGCCACCTGTTCGACAACGAGCGCTTCATCATGCGTCCCAAGAAGCGCTACCTGCAGTTCCTGCCGATCCTGGCGCGCGCCAAGTTCGTCGTCACGGACTCGGGCGGCCTGCAGCAGGAGTGCTCCTACATCGGCATGCCGTGCGCAATCCACCGCGAGCGCACGGAGACCAAGCAGGGCCTCGGTCAGAACATCGTGCTGACCGGCATGGAGACCTCGCGGCTCGAGAAGTTCCTCGGTGAGTACGAGACGCTGCGCCGTCCGTCCATCATGGAGAAGTACCACCCAAGCGAGATCATCGCGGACACGCTGACGCAGCTCGGCTACGTGTAAGGCCTGCCAACGAAATCCGGCCCCCTCACCACTGCGGTGAGGGGGCCGGATTCGTGTGCGGTGGATCAGGGCCAGCGCTGGTTGCCGTCGCCGGGCTTGATCAGCTCGTAGATCGTGGCATCCGGGTTCTCGTAGACCTTGCGCGCGATCTCCGGGTAGTCGTCGAGGTCGTCGATCCCGGGCGAGCGCTGCATCTCCGGCCGGACGGTGCCCTTGCCGAAGATGACGTACTTGATGCCGAGGGTGTCGACCGCCTTGCGCGCCTTCGAGTCCGTCGCCATCTCCTTGAGGTGCAACGTGAGCACGCGCGCCGGGGAGTCGTCGGGAGCGCCGTAGAACTGCCACTCGGCGGGCTTCACACCGGCCAGCGCGTACATCCACACCGATCCGTCGATGCGGTCGTTCATGACGACCGAGCCCTTGGCGTGCTGGGCCAGCCACTGGTACGCATCGCGCTCACCACGGCGGACCGTGTCGGCCTCCTTGTTGGTGAACGCGAGCCTCGACGAGTTGCGGCCGAGGTACGCGCCCTTGCCGAGGACACCCAGCACGGCCACGACGACGAGTCCGATCGCGACCGGCACCACGAAGGCCGCACGTGCCGCTCCGACCCGGTTCTCGAACCGGGCGGTGAGCTTCGTGGCGACCGTCCACACGAAGTAGCCGACGGCGACGGAACCCGCGAGCGACAGCAGGGTCGCGATGCGCCACGCGTCGTTGTAGAACGGGCCCGTGATGGTGTTGACGAAGTCGTTGTTCAACGACGCGCACGCCGCGTAGACGGCACCGAAGACGGCGTAGGACGCGACGAGCCAGAGCAGCACCCGGTTGCGCACCAGCAGGACGATGCCCGTGAACGCCGCGAGCCCGAGGAACCACTGCGGGAAGCCGTTCGCCGGGGAGAACAGCAGCACCTGGCCGAAGCCCTCCGCGGGCGATGCGAACTCGGGCCACTGCGCGGCCGTGACGCCGGCGACGGGCGCGAGCGCGGGCAGCGCGATCGGGACGACGGCCAGGACCGCGATCACCACCGTGGCGATCAACGGCAGCGCCTGCGCCTTCCAGTTGATCGGCTCCAGCTTGAACACCATCGCGAGGATCAGCGTGAGCGCGTACACGACCACGATGAACGCGAGGCTCGTGTGCAGGCCGACGAGTCCGGCGAGGGCGATGGCGACGGCCAGCGGCCCGGTCAGGCCCCGGTCCGTGAAGATCTTGCGCACCAACGCGAGCGCGGCGGGCAGGAGCGTGACGCCGGCGATGAACGGCCACAGCGGACCACGCCACAACGAGTCGTACGGGTAGGCGGTGAACCACGTCGACACCGCGGCGGCGGCGGCGACCGCGAGCGGCGGCAGGCGCCACGACAGCGCGAACGCCGCGATGCCGAGCGGCCACGCGAGCAGCACGCCGAACACCGCGAGGTTCAGCAACTGCGGCATCGCCGCGAAGTTGTCGAGCATCGGCGCCAGGAAGGCGTGGTAGGTGTTCGGGTAGAAGTAGTCGAGCTTGCCCGGCAGGTTCGCGGTCGGCGCGAGCGACGACGGCAGCGAGTTGTGGTGCTCGGAGATCCACCGGATGGCGTTGCCGTGGAACGGCGCGTCCCAGTCCTGGTTGATCGTGTCGAGCCGGTAGCCGATGCCCCGCCAGTAGGTGAAGGCGCCGACGGCCATGCCCATGACCACGCCACCGGCGATGAGCAGGTGCTCACCGAGCGTGCGCTTCGGGGCCTCCTCCGCCGTCTCCGCGTCGGCGGAGACCTTGCGCCGCACCAGCCACGTGATCGCGCCGACGACGACGGCGAGGACCAGGGTCCACAGCACCACCGAGAGCATCGTCCACGCGATGCCGAGCTTGCCGAGCACCAGCGCGCCCAGCGCCACGGTGCCGAACGTCAGCGCCGGGGCACCGCCTGCGAGCAACCAGCCGCGCAGTCTCAACGCGAAGCCCACGACGAGTCCTGGCAACCAGAACGCCAGGATTACCAAAACACCCATCTGAAGTCAGTTCCTCAGGTCAGCCGGTCACCGCGGCGGACTTCGCCTTGACCTCGGCGACGGCGCGGTGCGAGGGGAGGATGCGGCGGCGCTCGTCGTCCGCGTCGAGCTTGCCCGCGACGAGGTCGAGGAACCGGTCGAGCTGGGTGGCGAGCGGTTCCCGTGCCGTGACCAGCTCGGGGATCTCGATGACGGTCTGCTGGCGGTAGCCGCGGCCGTCCGGGTCCGAGTCGTGCGAGATGTGCTTGTAGATCGTCACGTCGCGGCGCAGCAGGTCGACCTCGATCGACCGGTCGAGCTCCTGGATCGTGAGCGACCGGATCTTGCGCTGGCCGATGCGGCTCGCCGAGACGCTCGCGATGCCGCCCGACGGGAACGTGAGGAGCGTGTCGACCACGTCCTCCGCGCCCGGCACCGACGACGGGTGGAACTGGGCCACGCCGGCCGACACGCGCTCGGGCTCGGCACCGCCGAAGCACTGGATGGCGAGGTCGACGTCGTGCACCAGCAGGTCCCACGCCACACCGGTGAGGATGCGCGGCGCGTACGGGGAGTGGCGCGCGGCCGAGACGTACACCGGCTCGGTCATCAGGCCGAGGGCGGTCATCACGGCCGGGTTGTAGCGCTCCAGCAGGCCGCACATGATCGGCAGGCCCTTGGCCTCGGAGAGCTTCAGGACCTCCTCGGTCTGCTCCAGCGAGGCGCAGACCGGCTTCTCGACCAGCAGCGGCTTGTTCTTCTCGAGGATCTCGAGCGCGAGGCCGTGGTGGCTCTCGGTGCTGGAGGCGAGCACGACCGCGTCGATGTCGGACAGGTCGCCCATCTCGGGCGCCCACGACGTCTCGAACTTATCGGCGGCGGCCTTGCCGATCTCCTCGCGCGGGTCGACGATCAGCGCGAGCTCGGCGCGTTCGGACTGGGCGGTCACACGGGCGTGCAGCGAGCCCATGTTGCCGACGCCGATGACCGCGATGCGGGGCAGGTTGCTCATGCGCCCAGCACCTCGCGCACCGTCGTGACGATCGTGTCGAGCTCGGCGTCGGTGAGCTTCGGGTGCACCGGCAGCGACAGGGCCTGGCGGGCGACGCGCTCGGCGACCGGGACGTCGGAGGCGACGACCTTCGGGTTGTCGCGGTAGCAGTCGTAGTCGAACACCGTCTTGGGGTAGTAGATCCCGTTGCCGATGCCCTTCTCGGTCAGCTTCGCGGCGAACTCGTCGCGGCTGATCGGGGCGTCGTCGGTGATCAGGACGGTGTACTGGTGCCAGACGTGCGTGCGGCCCGGCAGCACCTGCGGCAGCTTGAGGCCGGTGATGCCCTCGAGGCCCTTGGTCAGGGTCTCGGCGTTGGCCTGGCGCGCCTTGGTGATCGTGTCGAGGTTCTCCAGCTGCGGGATGCCGATCGCCGCGTGGATGTCGGTCATGCGGTAGTTGTGACCCGCGACCTCGTACTGGTAGCGCTGGCGCATGCCCTGGTTGCGCAGCACGCGCAGGCGGTCCGCGATGGTGTCGTCGGACGTCGTGATGACGCCGCCCTCGGCGGTGGTGATGTTCTTGGTCGCATAGAGCGAGAAGCACCCGAGGCCGAAGCTGCCGGACGGGCGGCCCTCGTAGGTCGCGCCGACGGCCTGCGCCGAGTCTTCGACGAGCGCGAGGCCGTGCTCTTGGACGACGGGCATGATCTTGCCCATGTCCGCCATCTGCCCGTAGAGGTGCACGGGCATGAGCACCTTGGTGTTCGGGGTGACCGCGTCCTTGATCTTGTCCGCGTCGATGTTGAAGTCGTCCTCGCGGATGTCGGCGAACCGAGCGGTCGCACCGGCCTCGAGGATGGCGTTCAGGGTCGCGACGAAGGTGAACGGCGAGGTGATGACCTCGTCACCCGGCTGCAGGTCCAAGACCTGCAAAGACGCCACGAGCGCGGTGGTCCCGTTGTTCACGGCCACGGCGTGCGGAACGCCCGCGACGCCCGCGAAGGCGTCCTCGAAGCGCTTGACCATCGGGCCCTGCGCGATCGCACCCGAGCGCAGCACCTGGAGCACCAGCTGCTCGGCGGCAGCGACGTCAACAACAGTAATCGGGATCATTCAGCAGTCTCTCGCCTTCGGGGATCTCCACCGGCGCGGCCGGTACAGTGCTCTGGCCTGCACGCGGGACCCCACGCTACCCGGAAGGGTCACGCGGCCTTCCTCCACCTCCTGATCGGAAGCACGTGGTCAACCACATCCATCCCAGCGCACTCGTCGGCGACGGCGTCGAGCTCGGCGACGGCATCACCATCGGCCCCGGCGCCGTCGTGCTCGGGCCGTGCGTGGTCGACGACGACGCGTGGATCGGCCCGGGCTGCGTCATCGGCACCCCGCCGGAGATCATCTCGATCGAGCACAACCGGGCGTGGGCCGGTGAACTGGCGCACGCGGGCGTGCACATCGGCGCGGGCGCCGTCATCCGCGAGCTGACCACCGTCCACCAGGGCTCCACCCGCACGACGAGCATCGGCGCCGGCACGTGGCTGCTCAACCGCGTGTACGTGGCGCACGACAGCCTCGTCGGCGAGGGCGTCACGCTTTCGGCCGGGGTGTCGCTCGGCGGGCACGTGCAGATCGGCGACAAGGTCAACGTCGGCATGAACGCCGTCGTGCACCAGCGCCGCGTCATCGGCGCCGGCGCCATGGTCGGCATGGGCACGCCCGTCGCGAAGGACGTGCCCCCGTTCGCCCGCGCGTACGGCAACCCGATCCGGCTGCACGGCGTGAACTCGGTCGGCATGAGCCGTTCGGGCATCTCCGAGGCCGCGATCGAGGTGCTGACCAGCGCCTACGACGCCGGTCAGCTGCCGGCGGAGATCCCCGTCGAGCTCGGGGACGCCTTCAAGTGGTGGGCGTCGGTCGACCCAGCGAAGCCCCTCGTCCGCTAGAACCAGCGTTCGAGGACCAGCGCGACGCCGTCCTCGGAGCTGGGCGCGGTGACCTCGTCGGCGACGGCGAGCGCGGCCTCGTGCCCGTTCGCCATGGCCACCCCGTGCCCCGCCCACGTGAGCATCTCCACGTCGTTGGGCATGTCGCCGAACGCGATCACGTCCTCCTGCCGCACGCCGAACCGCTCGGCCACGTCGGCGAGCCCGCTCGCCTTCGTCACACCCGGCACCGCGAGCTCGACCAGCCCGTTGTTCGTCGAGTAGGTCACCGCCACCTCGCCGTCGAGCACCGCGCCGATGCCCGCGGCCATCTCGTCGCTGCGCATGCCGGTGTGCCTGACCAGCAGTTTGACGGCCGGGTGGCCCAGCGTCTCGGCGCGGGTCAGCCCCACGTTCGGCCCTTCCGGCCACGGGTGCGAGTAGCTCAGCTCGGCGACGAACGTGGCGTCGTCGCCCGGCGTGCCGACGCGCTCGACCGCGAACGTGCAGCCGGGCAGGGCGCTGTCGATGGCGGAGGCGATGTCGTGCAGCCGCACCGGGTCGAGCGTGTGCGCCCAGATGATCTCGTCGCGGCCGATGTCGTAGAGCACCGCGCCGTTCGCGCAGACCGCGAGACCGTCCAGCCCGGCGGACTTCGCGATCTGCGGCACCCACCGCGGCGGCCTGCCGGTGGCGAGGACGAAGGGCACGTCGGCGGCCAGCACGCGGCCGATCACGGCGGCTGTCCGGGCGGTGACCCGTTCGCCGGGGGGCGGGGGAAGAAGGGTTCCGTCGACGTCGGACGCGACCAATCTGGGCTGTTCCACCCGCCCATGGTGCCTGGTCCAAGTTCGTCAGCGGCTGAACAGCTGGTTACCTTAGCCACCGTGCGCGCTGGAATCGTGATCCTTCCCGAACACCGGTGGTGGATGGCCGAACCCAAGTGGCGCGCCGCCGAGGAGTACGGCTTCCACCACGCGTGGACCTACGACCACCTCGGCTGGCGCACCCTGGTGGACGGCCCGTGGTTCGGTGCCGTGCCGACCCTGACAGCGGCGGCGATGGTCACCTCGCGCATCCGTCTCGGCACGTTCGTCGCGAGCCCCAACTTCCGCCACCCCGTGCCGTTCGCGCGGGACCTGCTGACGCTCGACGACGTGTCGGACGGCCGGTTCACGCTCGGCGTCGGCGCAGGTGGGGCGGGGTACGACACCACGGTGCTCGGCGAGAAGCCACCGCTTCCGCGCGACCGCACCGCCCGGTTCGCCGAGTTCGTCGAGCTGCTCGACCAGCTGCTGATCAAGGACCGCACGTCGTGGCACGGCGAGTTCTACGCGGCGGAGGAGGCCCGCAGCGCACCCGGCTGCGTGCAGCGGCCGCGGCTGCCGTTCCTGGTCGCCGCGAACGGCCCGAAGGCGATGAGGGTCGCCGCCCGCTTCGGCCAGGCGTGGGTCACGACGGGCCCGCCGACCGAGGACGTCGAGGCGTGGTGGAGCGGCGTGCGGACGATGGCCGAGCAGTTCAGCGAGACGTTGGCCACAGAGGACCGGGCCGTGCGCATGCACCGGTACCTCAACCTGGACTCCGCGCCGGTGTACTCGCTGTCCAGCGCGGCGTGCTTCCAGGACGCGGTGGGCAGGGCGGCCGAGCTCGGCTTCACCGACGTCGTGGCCCACTGGCCGCGGCACGACGGCGTGTACGCGGGCAGCGAGGCGGTGGTCGAGGAGATCGCGGCCGACGTCCTGCCGGTTCTCGGGCGCTAGGGCCTGTGTCGAGGTCCGGGTTCGATGAGAGTCGCGCCTGAGGTGGTTCCTGGTGGTGCGGCCGGGCGGGCCGCGTACCGGTGTTGTACGTGGGTCGTCCGGCCGCGCCGCCAGGGGCCGCCTCAGGCCCGGCTATCGCGGACCCGGACCTCGACACAGGCCCTGAGGATCTACCGTGTTCCCCGTGCGACATGTCGTGGTGATCGGTGGCGGAATCGTCGGGCTCGCGGTGGCGAACGAGCTGGCGTCGCGGGGCTCGCGGGTGACCGTGCTGGAGAAGGAACGCGTCTGGGGCGCGCACCAGACCGGCCACAACAGCAACGTCGTGCACGCCGGCCTGTACTACAAGCCCGGCTCGCTGAAGGCGCGGATGTCCGTCGCCGGCAACGCGTCCATGGTCGCGTTCGCGCGTGAGCACGGCGTCCCGGTCGACGTGTGCGGCAAGCTCGTGGTCGCGACCTCGCCGGACGAGCTCCCCCGCCTGCACGACCTGGCGGCGCGCGCGGAGGCCAACGGCGTCCCGGCGAAGCTGATCACGGCCGCCGAGGCGCGCGAGCACGAACCCGAGGTCGCGTGCGTCGCGGCGCTGCGCGTGGAGAGCACGGCGATCATCGACTACCCCGCCGTGTGCGCCGCGCTGGTCGGCCTGCTGTCCGAGCACGACCTGCGCTTGAGCTCCCCTGCACTCGCGATCCGCTCCGCCCCCGGCGGCGTGGAGGTGGCGACGCCCCAGGGCGTGGTGCGGGCGGACGCGCTGGTCAACTGCGCCGGCCTGCACAGCGACCGGGTGGCGCGGCTGGCCGGGCTGACCCCGTCGGCGCGCATCGTGCCGTTCCGCGGCGAGTACTTCGAGCTGCGCCGCACGTCCCTGGTCCGCGGCCTGATCTACCCGGTGCCGGACCCGACGCTGCCGTTCCTCGGCGTCCACCTGACCCGCATGCTCGACGGCAGCGTGCACTGCGGCCCCAACGCCGTGCTGGCGCTGCGCCGCGAGGGCTACCGCTGGCGGGACTTCTCCCTGACCGACGTCGCCGACGTGGCGCGGTTCCCCGGCACATGGCGGCTGGCCCGCAGGTACGCCCGCACCGGCGCCGAGGAGGTGCTCCGCTCGCTGTCGCGCAAGCGCTTCGCCGCCTCGCTCGCCCGGCTCGTGCCCGCGGTGCGCGAGGATGACCTGGTGCGCTCCGAGGCGGGGGTGCGGGCGCAGGCCATGCTGCCGGACGGGTCGCTGGTCGACGACTTCCTCATCGAGACGGCGGCGCGTCAGGTGCACGTGCTAAACGCGCCGTCACCGGCCGCTACGGGTTCACTGGAGATCGCCCAGCACGTCGCCGACCGCCTGACCGACTCGTTCGAGTGACACCAGCCAGATAGATCGACACCGTTTGCTGCGATACTCACCCGATCCAGTGAAGCGCTCATCTCGGGGGTCTCAGCGTGCGCACAATCAGTCATGCCGAGTACCTGGAGATGAGACGGTTCCCGGCGCTGGACGGCATGCGCGCGATCGCCGCGGTGATCGTCGTGATCTTCCACTTCGCCGGCCCGAAGTGGTCGTGGCTCAACGGCTGGATCGGCGTGCACCTGTTCTTCGTGCTCTCCGGCTTCCTCATCACGACGCTCGCGCTGAGGGAGGAGAGCCGCACCGGGAAGCTGTCGATCCGCGACTTCTACCTGCGACGGGCGTTCCGGATCCTGCCGGTGTACTACGTGGTCCTGTTGATCATCGTCGCCTTCCTGTGGCTGCGCGGCGAGTTCTTCGGCTACCACATGCAGGAGCAGCTGCCGTACTACCTGACCTTCACGAACGAGTGGGCCACACCCGGCCGGATCTACGGTCAGTCCTGGACGCTCGGAGTCGAGCAGAAGTTCTACCTCGTGTGGCCCGCGCTGATGTTCACGGTGGGCGCGTTCACTCTCAAGCGCAGGCTGCCCATGACGATCGGGCTCATGGCGCTGGCCGTGGTCGGCCACTTCTCCGGCGTCTCCGGGCTCAGCGCCGCGGCGTACTTCATGATCCTGATGGGGTGCGTGCTCGCGCTGGTGATGCACAACCCCAAGGGGTTCGCCGTCATCCGGCCGTTCACCCACCCGCTCGCCGCGCTACCGGTGCTCGTGGCCGCCGTCGTGGTGCAGACGAACATCGCGGAGATCGACGACTGGTTCGGCGGCAGCGGCGGGCTCATCCCCGTGGCGATGTACGGCATCGCGATCTCGTTGCTCGTCACGTCCACGCTGGGGCGCGGACCGGTGCAGTGGCTGCTGTCGGTCCGTCCGATGGCGTTCATGGGCGAGCGGTCCTACTCGCTCTACCTGATCCAGGAGATCGCCTGCTTCGCCGTGATCTACACGATCCCGCGGTTCAGCACTCCGAGACTCGCCACGGCACTCCTCGTGACCCTGGTGGCGCTGGTCATGGCGGACCTGCTCTACCGGTGGGTGGAGTTGCCGATGATCGAACTCGGACGCCGTCTGACCAAGAGGGTGCAGGCGCGCAAGGCTCCGGCTGCCGCGGTGCGGCAACCGGAGCTCGCGACTACCTCGGCTTGAGGACTTCCAGGCCGCCCATGAACGGCCGCAGGGCCACCGGAACGGTGACGGAGCCGTCGGCGTTCTGGTGGTTCTCCAGGATCGCGACGATCCACCGCGTGGTCGCCAGCGTGCCGTTGAGCGTGGCGGCGATCTGCGACTTGCCGTTCTCGTCGCGGTAGCGCACGTTCAGGCGGCGGGCCTGGAACGTGGTGCAGTTCGACGTCGAGGTCAGCTCGCGGTACTTCTGCTGCGTCGGCACCCACGCCTCGCAGTCGAACTTGCGGTGCGCCGACGTGCCGAGGTCGCCCGTCGCCGTGTCGATGACGCGGTACGGGACCTCGATCTTCGCGAGCATCTCCTCCTCCCAGCCGAGCAGCCGGGCGTGCTCCGCCTCGGCGTCCTCGGGCTTGACGTAGGAGAACATCTCGACCTTGTTGAACTGGTGCACGCGGATGATGCCGCGGGTGTCCTTGCCGTACGAGCCGGCCTCGCGGCGGTAGCACGACGACCAGCCCGCGTACCGGCGCTCGCCGTCGAGGATCTCGTCCGCGTGGTAGCCCGCGAGCGGCACCTCCGACGTGCCGACGAGGTACAGGTCGTCGGCCGGCAGGTGGTAGATCTCGCTCGAGTGGGCGCCCAGGAAGCCGGTGCCCGCCATGATCTCCGGCCGCACCAGGGTGGGCGTGATCATGAGCTCGAAGCCGTTGGCCGTGGCCTGCGCCGCCGCCATGTTGAGCAGCGCGAGCTCCAGCTGCGCGCCGACGCCCTTGAGGAAGTAGAACCGGCTGCCGCCGACCTTGGCGCCGCGCTCCATGTCGATCGCGCCGAGCTTCGTGCCGAGGTCGAGGTGGTCGACCGGCTCGAAGTCGAACTCGCGCGGCTCGCCGACGGTCTTGATGACGACGAAGTCGTCCTCGCCGCCGACCGGGGCGTCCGGGTGGACCAGGTTCGGGATCTTGGCCAGCAGCTCGTCGACCTCGGCTGCGGTGGCGTTCTGCTCGGCCTCGGCGGCCTTGACCTCGGCGGCCAGGTCCTTCGCCTTGACGAGCAGTGCGGCGCGGTCGTCGCCCTTGGCCTTGCCGACCTCCTTGCCGAGCACCTTCTGCTCGGCGCGCAGGGTGTCCGCGCGGGAGATGGCGGAACGCCGGCGCTCGTCCGCGGACAGCAGGCTGTCGACGACGGCCTCGTCCTCGCCACGGGCACGCTGCGACGCGCGCACGATCTCCGGGTTCTCGCGCAACACCTTGAGGTCAATCACCCTGAAAAGGGTAGTCGCCGCCTCCCAGGCACTTCATCCGGATATCCGTTCAACGGGTGGTGGGCGGGTGGCGTTGAGAGGGCAGGAGGTGCGCGATGACCGACAAGATCCCGCCCGGCTTCGACCACGAGAGGTTCCAGCGGGAGGCCGCGCGGAGGCCGAACGCGGTCGTGGCCTTCATCGGCAGCCTGCTGGCCGCTCTGCAGGGACTCCCGCAGGAGACGGCCAGGCGGCACCGCCACCGGCCCTGAGAACGCGGAGGGACCCGGCGCCGCAGCACCGGGTCCCTCGCAAGAGCGCGTGACTAGTAGATCGCGAACGCCACCACGAGGCCGAGCGCGACGTGCGCGGCCGCGACGACCACGGAGGCGGGCGCGAACCGGTCCGACTCGATGATCGAGCCGATGTCGAGCTTCGTCACCCACTCGAGCAGTCGCACGGCCGCGACCTGCACGATGATGCCGACGATGCCGTAGATCAACGACGTGAGCAGGCCCTCGTCGAGCTTGCCGACCGCGCTGAGGATGGCGACGACGACGATGAACGCCATCGACACCAGGCCGGAGGCGGTGACGATCACGGCGTTCGGCGCACCGTTGCGGACGAGGATCGACAGCTTGCCCGGCGTCGTCCAGTCGATCGCGTAGAAGCCGAACACCATGAGGACCAGACCGACGACGGCGTACAGCGCGATCGCGCCGATGCCCCGGCCGATGGCCGAGCCGAAGCCGGGGTCCAGGGCGAGATCCGTGATCATGTGCTGTTCCCTTTCCGAGTCTTACTCAACAATTCGATGCGGCACGAACGCCGCGCCATCGTCGGTCACGAGACCGACCGTTTCCCGGATGCCCAGGCCGGCCGACGTGTCGCCGACCACCCAGGCGCCCAACGCGGGGCGGTAGCCGTCGAAGTCCGGAAGCGGATCGAACAGCTGGTAGACGAAGCCTTCCTTGCCGTACACGCCACCGGTCTGCGTCTCGTAGCCCGGGGCGACGATCTGGATGTTCGAGCCCTCGCGGCCGAGCAGCGGCTTGCGCACGTACTCGGTCAGCATCCCGGGCTCGTTCAGGTACGCGGGGAGCAGGTTGGGGTGGCCGGGGTACATCTCCCACAGCACCGCGAGCAGCGCCTTGTTGGAGAGCAGCATCTTCCACAGCGGCTCGACCCACAGGGTGCCGGGCAGCGACTCCACGGCGTGGCGGCCGAACTGCTCCTCGACCACCCACTCCCACGGGTAGAGCTTGAAGACCGTGCCCATCGGGGCCTCTTCGAGGTCGACGAACCGGTTGAGCAGCGTGTCCCAGCCGACCTCCTCGATCGCGAGGCCCACGGTGTTGAGGCCCGCCTCGGCGGCGGTCTCCTGCAGGCAGGCGATCGTGAGGTGGTCCTCGCCGGACGGGTCCGCGCCGGACCAGGTGAAGTGCAGCTCACCGGAGGGCAGCTTCGCGCCGATCTCCGTCCACCGCTCGACCAGGCGCTCGTGCAGCGAGTTCCACTGGTCGGCGTCCGGGAAGACCTCCTCCTTCCAGTACCACTGGATGTAGGCGGCCTCGAGCAGCGAGGTGGGGGTGTCGGCGTTGTACTCGAGCAGCTTGGCGGGACCCGAGCCGTCGTAGCGCAGGTCGAAGCGGCCGTAGACGTGCGGGTCGCGGCGGCGCCAGGACTCGGCGATGTGCGGCCACACCCACTCGGGGATGCCGAAGTCGCGGTACCGCTCGGTGAGCACCACGTTGTCCACCGCGTCGAGGCACATGGAGTGGAGCAGCTCGACGTCGGCTTCGAGCGAGAGGACCTCGCTCATCTCGAACACGTAGTGCACGGACTCGTCCCAGTAGGGCCGGTCGGCGCCGTTCGCGTACTTCGCGGGCAGGCCGAACACCAAGCCCTGGTCGGAGACCGTCCGCTGCCAGTTCGGCCGCGGGTGTGAGGCTTCACGACGCAACTGTGCTCAGCCTCCGCTGCTCTTCGAGCCGCTGCTGATGCCGAACCCGCCGCGCTGGACCGACGTGCCCGACTTGGTCGAGACGTTCGCGCCCTTGGGGATCGTGTAGCTGCCGCCGGACACCTTCTGGCCGACCGCGCCCGTGCCGCCGTAGTTGTAGCGGTACGAGGAACCACCGATGTAGATGAAGCCACCGCTGCTGTACCCGCCGTGGCTGCGGTAGTACGACTCGTCGCAGTAGTCGTCGTCGACGATCACGTTGTTCGAGTCGGTGCACTGCGCCGTGACGTTCTTCGGGCTGGCGGCCGCGTACCAGATCGCGACCAGCGCGATCACGCCGACGGTGACGCCACCGCCGATGAGCAGGCGCTTGCGCGTCTTGCGCTTCTTCTCAAACGCGGCGGACTCGGCAGCGAACCGCTCCTGCTGCGCCTTCAGCGCGGCGGCACGAGCGCGTTGCTCGGCGACCGTGGCCTGGCGCGGCTTGGTCACGCCGGCCTGCTGCTGGCGCACCTTGCCCTTGGCCGGCGGTCCGGACTTCGGATCGGACTGCTGCGGCGCAGGCTGGTACGGCGGCGGCTGCTGAGGCTGGCCGGGCTGTTGCGGCTGGCCCGGCTGTCCCGACTGCGGCCCAGGCTGGGGCGTCGGCTGGCCAGGTCCTGGCAGGTTGTTGTCAGTCATCACCACTCCCGCGGGCAAGGTACCTAGCGAGACGGCTGAAACATGGCCAATTCAGTGACGAGTGTCCTAAAAGCAACACTCGACCCAACCCGGCGCACAGCCGTCTCACACGGCACGGGCATCATGGATGAGATGTCTCCGAGCGCCGGTTGGTTGAGTCGATCCGGTCACATCCGCGACACGCGGCTTGTGATGGCCGGCGCGTTCGTGGGCGCCTTCGGCCTGTTGATGTTGTCCACGTTCACGTCCGTGCTGGCAGGAGGCCCGCTCACCACGAAGCGGGAGCTCGTCAACGCCGCGTACCAGGCCGTGGCGGGCGAATGCCTCAACTGGGAGAAAGCGGACCTCTCGGACGCGCAGAAGGTCGACTGCTCGGCCGCGCACAAGTTCGAGGTCACCGGCACGGCCGACATCACGGCCGCGTACCCGAAGGAAGCGCCGTTCCCGAACGCGGAGGCCTGGGAGAAGATCGCCCAGGACAACTGCGCCCAGGCGTCGACCTCCTACATGGCCGGCAAGCTCGACCCCAAGGGCAAGTACGGCGTCAGCACCCTGAACCCGGACGAGAGCCGCTGGTCGAGCGGCTACCGCCAGCTCAGGTGCGGCCTGCAGGTCACCGCCCCGTCCGGCGCCGCGCTGCCGTCGTTCGGCAGCGCGAAGACGCAGGACCAGTCCGCGGTCTACGACCCGGGCGTCTGCGTCGCGCTGGCCGAGAACAACACCGTCGGTGACCCGATCGAGTGTGCGAAGCCGCACGCGTTCGAGGTCGTCGGCGTCGTCGCCCACCCGGAAGGCCCGTTCATGGCGCCCGACGCGCAGGACAAGGCGATGTCCGAGCAGTGCGCGACGATCGCCGCCGGGTACACCGGCGGCGCGGACCTGAAGGCCAAGAACCTGCTGGTCACGTGGGACGTGCGGGCCGAGGAGAGCTGGGCCGTCGGCTCCCGCAAGGCCAACTGCAAGATCGGCGCGGTCCCCCAGGGCAACAACCTGGTGGCGTGGGAGGGCAGCGTCCGCAACCCCAACGGCGCGCCGCTGACCACCGCGAACCCGCCGCAGACGACCACGGTCAAGGCCCAGGACGAGCCGACCGGCGCCCCGCTGCACTCCGAGTCCAACAAGGACCAGCCGCCCTCGGGCGAGTCGGGCAAGCCCACGGACTCCGGCAAGCCCGACAAGCCGTCCTCCGGCTCCCCCACCACGACCACCGAGAACCGATGACGGTCGAGATGACCAGGGCCCGCTTCGAGGAGCTGGTCGAAGAGGCGCTCGACCTGGTCCCGCCCGACTTCACGCACGCGATGAACAACGTCGTGGTGCTGGTCGAGGACCGCAACCCCGACGAGCCGTCGCTGCTCGGGCTCTACCAGGGCATCGCGCTGACCGAGCGCACCACGGACTACGGCGGCTCGCTGCCGGACCACATCTTCATCTACCGCGAGGCGATCCTCGACATCTGCGACACCGAGGAGGACGTCGTGGAGGAGGTCACCATCACCGTGGTGCACGAGATCGCGCACCACTTCGGGGTGGACGACGCGCGGCTGCACGAGCTGGGCTGGGGCTAGATCCTTCCCCCGCGCGGGGGAAGGATCTTCAGGTTTCTCCCGGCGCGAGCTAGATCTCGACGCCCGCCCAGGAGCGGCACACCCAGCCGTCGCCCTCGGACTCCAGCACCACCACACCGGTGTTCGGCAGCAGGTTCTCCGCCAGCTCCACCGGCACGTTCGACGCGAGCGCCAGCGCCCCCATCCGGCCGGCACCACCGTGCGTCACGACCATGACCGTGCCGTCGGCGTGGATGGACGAGATCGCGCCGAGGAACCGGTCCAGCACCTGCTGCCCGGTCTCGCCACCGCCGGGGAACGGCACGTCCAGCGCGCCCTCGGCCCACTTGATCACGGTCTCGAGGTAGGTCTGGTACGCCTCGGTGTCGTTGCGGCCCTCCAGCGAGCCGACCTGGATCTCCTCGATGCCCTCGAGGACCTGCACGGGCAGGCCGAAGCGTTCGGCGGTGGGGGCGGCGGTCTGCTGGGCGCGCAGGCCGATGCTCGCGTAGACGGCGGTGATCGTCTCGGCGGCGAGGGTGTCGGCCAGTTCGCGGGCCTGCTTGTGGCCCAGTTCGGTGAGCGGCGGACCCGGCATGGCCGTGTCCAGCTTGCGCTCGATGTTCGACGCCGTCTCACCGTGCCTGACCAGCAGCAACCTCACCCGCGCTCGCCCTTTCTGACAGCATCGACCCAGGAGGCGGCTGCGGCGAACTCGGCGTTGTGAGCCTCGACGGGCTCGTGGTCGGCCTTCGGGAAGGACCCGAGGAACCGGATCTCGCGCGAGTGTCGGTGCAGCGCGGCCAGCGCGTCACCGATCCTCGGCTCTGCGATGTGCCCCTCGACGTCGATGTAGAAGCGGTACGTCCCCAGTTTGCCCTTCTGCGGGCGCGATTCGAGGCCGGTGAGATTGATGCCACGCAAGGCCAGCTCGGTGAGCAGCTCCGACAGCACGCCGACGCGGTTCGGCGTGGTCACGACGACGCTCGTGCGGTCGGCTCCGGTCGGCTCCGGCAGGTGACCCGGACGGCGCAGCAGGAGGAAGCGGGTCCGCGCGTCGGGCACGTCCAGGACGTCGGTGGCGTACTCGTCGAGCTTGTAGTGGTTGATCGCGACCGGGGCGGACACGGCCGCGTCGAACTCGCCACGTTCCACGGCGGCCGCCGCGGCGGCGGTCGACGAGGTGGCGATCGAGGTGGCACCGGGCAGCGAGGCCGCGATCCACTCGCGGACCTGGGCCAGCGCGTGCGGGTGCGAGGCGATCGTGCGGATCTCGGTGGTCCCCGGCTGGACCAGGACGCTGAACCGGACGTCCAGCACGGTCTCGGCGACGGCGACGACCGGTTCGTCGCGCACCAAGGCGTCGAGCGTTACGGGCACCGCGCCCTCGACGGAGTTCTCGATGGGCACGCACGCGAAGTCCGCTGAGCCGTCGCGCACGGCGGCGATGGCGAGCGGGATCGTCTCGAACGGCACCAGGTCGCCCTCGAACCGCATCGCTGCCTGCTCGGTGAAGGTCCCCTGTGGTCCGAAGTACGCAATGCGCGGCATCGGGTCAGCGTAGTGCGGCGTTCAGAGGCGGAAATCACGCCTGTGTCGACCGCCAAACCTGGGTTCCGCCGGGGCCGTTCGAACTGGAATGCTTGGGGCGTGCCCGCTCTAGCGCCTGAACTCGTGTTGTGCGCGGTCGACGAACCGATGGCGAACGCCTGGTCCGCCGTCGCGGACGGACGCACCGGGGTGAGGGTGCACCGGGGGTCGGTGCTGGACATCCACGCGCAGGCGATCGTCAGCCCGGCGAACTCGCAGGGCTGGATGCGCGGTGGCATCGACGCCGTCTACGCCACGGCGTTCCCCGAGGTCGAGAACAACGTCCGCAGCGCGGTCCTCACGCTGCACGGCGGTGAGCTCCCGGTCGGCGAGGCCCAGATCGTGGCGACGGGCGAGACCGAACCGGCGTGGCTCATCAGCGCCCCGACGATGCGCCGGCCCGGCGAACGGCTGCCGGTCGACACCGTCCACCCCTACCTCGCCGCACGGGCGGTGCTGATGCTCTGGCTCGGAGGGCGGCTGGAGGACGGCACGCCGGTGCGCGACGCCGTCCACACCATCGCGATGCCGGGACTCGGCACCGGGGTCGGCGGCGTCGCCCCGTCCACGTGCGCCCACCAGGTCGCCGCCGCGTGGGACGAGGCGTTCAACCCGCTGCACGTCTGAGCATGTGCACAACCTGTGGACAAGGTTGTGGACAGCTGTGGACTACTGCCGTGGTGCGACCCATCGTTCCAGGTCCAGCTCGTCTGTGATGGGGATGCCGAACTCCCCGACGGCCGGGATCTCCGGTTTGAGCTTGCGCGCCTCGCGGACCGCGTCGGGTCTGATCGCGACGAGCTTGAAGCCGCGGCGCTGGTAGAAGCGGACCGCGTCGAGGTTGTCGTTGGTGGTCGTCAGGCGCACCCGGTTGCACCCGAGCGTGCGCGCCTGGCGCACCGCGGCGTCGACCAGCGCGGTGCCGACGCCGCGGCCCCTGCGCAGCGCGTCGATCGTGACGATCTCCAGCTGGTTGTTCGCCACCGCGTAGGTCAGCAGACCCAGCACGTGCCCCTGCTTCTCCACGAGGAAGCCCGGCAGACTCGCAGGGAAGAACACCTCGCCGTGCGCGACGGCGGTGTGCGCGCCCCATAGCTCGAGAACCAGTCGGGCGACGACTATGCGATCTGCTTCCTCGACCGGTCTTACCGAGCCTTCTGCCATGACAAGAACTGTGCCAATTCGAGTCACGCTCAGGAACAGCCATTCGACGTACGGTGGATTCGTGCCAGTGCGCGTTCTGTTGGTTGACGATCACGAAGTAGTGCGCAGAGGACTGCGCGAGATGCTCGACGACGAGGCGGACATCTCGGTCATAGCCGAGGCCGGGTCCGTCGGCGAGGCGGTGACGCGGGCCGCGAAGACCCCGCCCGACGTGGCGGTGGTCGACGTCCAGCTCCCGGACGGCAGCGGGGTCGACCTGTGCCGCTCGCTGCGGGACCTGGGCATCCGTTGCCTCGTCTTGACAGCCTTCGACGACGAAGAGGCTCTGGTCGGCGCGATCATGGCTGGGGCGTCCGGCTATCTGCTCAAGCAGGTGCGCGGCCAGGACGTCGTCACGGCCGTGCGGGAGGTCGCGGCTGGACGGTCCCTTCTGGACCCCGCCACCACGAGCCGGGTGCTCGAACGGATGCGCAACCCCACCCCGATCGGCCTCACCGACCAGGAACAGCGCGTGCTCGAACTGATCGGTGAGGGGCTCACGAACCGCCAAATCGGTGAACGCCTGTTCCTCGCGGAGAAGACCGTGAAGAACTACGTGACGTCCGTTCTCTCCAAACTCGGCATGGAACGGCGGACGCAAGCCGCCGCCTGGGTGGCTAAACGGGGACGGACCAGGTGAGCGTCGTCCCGTTCGGCGAACTCACCACGCGGAAATCCCCGTTCGCGGACTTCGCCCGTTCGGCGAGGTGCCGCAAACCGCGTTGAGTCACGCCGGACGGGATGCCGCACCCGTTGTCCGCGACGCGCAGCAGCAGGTGCTTCTCATCGCGCCGTACGTCGATCTGGAGGTTCGTGGCGCCTGAGTGCCGCACGACGTTCGACAACGCCTCACGCAACGCAGCGCGCGCGTCGTCGGCGTGCCGTTGCGGCACGTTCGCCAGGTCGCCCGACACGTGCAGGCGTGGTGCGAACCCGAGCAGCTCACCGGCAGTGCGGACCTCCGCCTTGATCGAGTCGAGCAGGTCGGTGCCCTCGGCCGGGTCGGTGTGGCGCAGCTTGCGGACGGTCCCGCGGACCTCGGCGATCGTCTCGTCGACCAGGTCGACGGCCTCGTTGATCCGGGCGCGGTCGGTGTTGTCGAGCTTCTTGCCCAGGCGCCGTTCCAGCAGGCTGAGCTGCACGCCGGCGCCGTAGAGCCGCTGGATGATCACGTCGTGCAGGTCGCGGGCGATGCGTTCGCGCTCCTCGTAGACCGCGACGCGCTGGCGGGCCGTGAAGCCCTCGGCCAGCACGACCGCGAGGCCCGCCTGCGCCGCGAACGCCGACAGCACGTCCACCGTCTCCTGCGTGAACGGCGCCTTGTCCCGGCGCCGGTAGACGGCCAGCGCGCCGATCTTGCGGTCCGAGGTGCCGAACGGCGCCACGGCGAACGGTCCGTACGTTCTCAGCGCGTGCGGCACGTACGGCGCCGTGCGCGGATCGCTCGTGACGTCGTCCGCCATCACCGGCACGCCGGTGCGCGCGGCCTTGGCTGCGGCACTGCGCGGGCTCAGCGTCGCGACGACCGGTTCCCCGCTCGACGCCTCCACGGTCAGCGTGCCGTCGTCCTCGTCGGTGGCGAGCATGGCGAGGCCGAGGTCGGCGTCCGCGATCTCCGCGGCCGCCTCCACCACGAGCCGCAGCACGTTCTCCGGGTCTTCCAGTGCCGCCGACGTGATCTCGGTGGACGCGACGAGCACGCGCCGCGCCAGAGAGGGGTCCATGGTCCTCAACGGTATGCGGGGGCGCCGAGGTCCAGCACCAGGTCCGCCCTCGCCGCCTCGTCCGGGCGGTGCGTGATGTGCAGAACGGTCCGGCCGTCCTGCCTGAGCTGCTCGAGCAGCCTGCGCGCGGTCGGTTCGTCGAGGTGCGCGGTGGGCTCGTCGAGCAGCACCACGTCGGCGTCGTGCAGCAACGCCCGCGCGAGCGCCAGCCGTTGAGCCTCGCCACCCGAGACCTGGTCGGGCCTGATCACGGTGTCCAGCCGGTCCGTCCAGTCCTCCAGGCAGGCCTTGCGCAACGCCTCCCGCAGCGCGTCGTCGTCGTGCTGACCCGACATCCGCAAATTCTCCCGCACGGTCGTGCTGACCAGCATCGGCTCCTGCGGGCACCAGGTGGCGCGCGGCAGCTCGACGATGCCGCGCTCGGGCTGGAGGAAGCCCAGGAGCAGCGCGAACAGCGTCGACTTGCCGCTGCCCGACGGGCCGACGACCGCGACGTGCGTGCCGGGTTCGACGTTGAGGTGCAGGTCGCGCAGCGTCGGCTCGGTGGCACCCGGCCAGCGGACGTCGACGTTCTCCAGGCGGATCCGCCTGCCCCGCTGCGGCTCCGGCTGTTCCGACGCGTCGAACTGCAGCCGCGCGCTCGCTTCCCGCAACGCCCGGCGCTGCTGGGCGGCCAGCGGTAGTGCGGCCAGCGGCTCGGCGAGCGCGAGCGGTACGAGGCCGAGCACCGGGTTGCCGGTGGTGGCGCAGACCAGGGCGGCGGCGCCGGTCGCGAGCAGGACGATCGCTGTGGCCGCACCCGTACCAAACGCTTGCCTGCGGGTCTGGCCCGCGAGTTCGACGTCCTCGGCGTGCAGCCGGTCCAGCAGGCGGTGGTGGGCGTCGTGCGCGATGAGGTCCGGCGCGGCGGCGAGCGCGTTGATCGTGTCGCGGGCGACCTTGCGACGGCCCCTGGCGAGCTTCGTGCTGGCCCGGCGTTCGGTCCAGACGGCGACCGCCGGGGCGGCCAGTCCGGCCGCGAGCAGCAACCCGCCCAGCGTCAGCGCGGCGGCCGGGTCGATGAACGCGAACAGGACCGTTGTCGCGAGGCCGGCTCCGATCGCCACGACCGGTGGCACGAGCACGCGCGGAATCAGGTCGCGAACCGTGTCGGTGTCGTCCACGAGCCGTTGGAGCCCATCACGCCGTTGGGTCCGCACGAGCCGCAACCACAGCTCTCCGCGCAGCTTGTTCGCGAGGCGGAACGTCTCGTCGTGCGTCACCAACCGCTCGATGTACCGCAGCACGCCCTTGCTCAGCGCGAACGTCCGCACGCCCACGACCACCACCGACAGCGTCAGGATCGGCGGCATCTCGGCCGCACGGGCGATCAGGTGGGCGGCCAGCGCGGTCAGCGCGATGCCCGCCATCGCCGCGAGCACGCCCAGCCCGGCGCCCTTCCACGGCAGCGGCAGTCGCTTCGGCCGTTCCGGGACGGCCTCCTCGGTGACGACCCTGGCGAACGTCTCGTCCTCGGTCGTCTCCTTCTCGCGGTGCGAGGCGAGGACGACGGCGGCCGTGGCGCTGGCTCGCTTGATCGCTTTGTCGACTTTGCGACTTGTCACCGGGTCGAGGTGCGCGGTCGGTTCGTCGAGGAGGAGCACCGTCGCGCCGTGACGCACCCTAAGCAGAGCGCGCGCGACTGCGACACGTTGGCGTTCACCGGTCGAGAGGTCGGTGATCTGGCGGTCGAGCAGGTGCGACGCCACGACCTCGTCCGCGACCTGCTCGACGTCCTCGGCGCCGGGAACCGTCAGCTCCAGCTCCGCGCGGGGCGTGGCAGCGGCGAACGCGGGCCTTTGCGGCACGTACGCGATGTCGCCGGCCACGAACGCGGTGCCGTCCGTCGGCTGCACGAAACCCAGCAGCACCCCGAACGTCGTCGACTTCCCGGCACCGCTCGCGCCTTCGAGTCGATAGATCTCTCCTGGCCGCACGTCGAAGCTGATGCCGTCCGGCGCGAACCCGCCGCGCCGCAGCACGCGCAGGTTGTCGACGTGCACCGCACCGCCGGGCAGGCGCGGCCGTGAGCCGTCCTCGTGGTCCACGACCTCGGCGACGCGCCGGACCGCCTCCAGGCCGTCCTCGCTCGCGTGGTGGGCGGCACCGGCCGCGCGCAACGGCAGGTAGCACTCGGGCGCCAGGATCAGCACGACCAGCGCGGTCATCAGCGTCATGTCGCCGTGCACGAGCCGGATGCCGATGCCCACGGCGATCAGCGCGACGCTCAACGAGGCCGCGATCTCCAGCACCAGCGCGCTGAGGAACGCGATCCGCAGCGTGCCCATCGTGGCCTTGCGGTGCTGCTCACCGATCTGCTCGACGGCGGCGGCCTGCTGCTTGGCGCGGCCGAAGACCGTGAGCACCGGCAACGCGCGCAGCAGTTCGAGCAGCTGCGCCGACAGCAGCTCGGTGACGTCGGCGGCCTTGCGGACGCGCTTCTCGGTGTACCAGCCGATCAACGCGGCGAAGACCGGGATCAGCGGCACGGTGACCGCGATCAGCACGGCCGACGGCCAGTCGGTGAAGAGGATCCACGCCCCGGCGAGCGGTGGCACGACCACGGCCGTGACCAGCGCGGGCAGGTAGCGGGTGAAGTACGCGTCGAGCGCGTCGAGGCCCTTGGTCGCGAGCACCGACAGCTCGGCCGTGCCGCGTTCGGCGATCCAGGCGGGGCCGCGTTCGAACGACTTGGCGAGCAGCCGGGTCCGCAGCTCCTCCTTCGCCCCGGCGGCGGCGCGGGCGGCGACGCTCTCCGTCGCCCACGACAGTCCGGCACGGGCCAGGATCGCGACGGCCAGCAGCGGCAGGCCTTCGCGGGTCGTGATCACCGACGCCAGCGCGACGGCCTGGGCGACGAGCGCCAGGGCGTTGAGGAACGCCAGCGCGCCCACCCCGACGAGGGCGCGCCTGGCGTTCTTCGAGAGCTGGGGCAGGGCTCCCAGCGGACCGCGCTTCATCAGTGCGCCGCCGGGATGTGCTGGACGCCGATGCGCTTGCGGAACACCCAGTACGTCCAGCCCTGGTAGACGAGCACCGCGGGAGTGCCGAAAGCGGCGACCCACGTCATGACCTTCAGCGTGTACGGGCTCGACGCCGTGTTGGCGATCGTCAGCGACCACGCGTCGTTCAGCGTCGACGGCAGAACGTTCGGGTACAGCGTGCCGAACAGCACCACGACGCTCGCCGCGATCGCCAGTCCCATCAACGCGAACGACTGCCCGTCGCGGTCCACGGCCAGCCGCCACATCGCGAGGCCGAGGATCGCGACGACCACCGCAGCCCACAGCCCGGCGGCGATGGCCAGCAGCGCCACGAGCGGGAGAAGTGCGACGGGCGCGAGCATCAGCGCGGTGCGGCGGGCCCGTTCGCGGATCTCGCCCTCGGTCTTGAGCGCCGTGAACACCGCGCCGTGCACCAGCGCGTAGCCCGCGAAGGCGAGCGCGCCGACGACCGTCTCCAGCCGGATCGCCTCGAACGGCCCGCCGACGCGGTCGCCGTTCGCGTCGATCGGCAGGCCCAGCACCGTCGTCGAGATCAGCAGGCCGACGCTGAGCGTGGCGATCCACGAGCCCGCGACGATGGTGATGTCCCAGGCCCTGCGCCAGCGCGGGTTGTCGACCTTGCCGCGGTAGTCGAACGCGACCCCACGTCCGATCAACGCGACGAGGAACAGCGTCAGTGGCAGGTACGCGGCGCTGAGCAGCGCCGCGTACCAGCCGGGGAAAGCCGCGAACGTGGCACCGATCGCGGTGATGAGCCACACCTCGTTGCCGTCCCAGACCGGCCCGATGGTGTTGATCATGACCCGGCGTTCGCGGTCGCTGCGCCCGAGAACCGGCAGCAGCATGCCGACGCCGAAGTCGAATCCTTCGAGGAACAGGTAGCCGAGCCACAGCACGGCGATCAGCACGAACCAGAGCGTTTCCACGTCGCCTCTCCCCTAGTACGCGAACGCCAGGGCGCCGTCGTCGGTCTTCTGCGGCAGCACACCGGGAATCCCGCTCCTGACGTACTTGCGGATCAGGTAGAACTCCACGACCGCCAGCACGGTGTAGACCGCGGTGAGCGCGATGAGCGAGGTCAGGATCTCGCCGGCCGTGGACTGGCTGACCGCCTGCGCGGTGAACATCCACACCCCGTCGACCCCGCTCGGGTTCGGCACCACGACGAACGGCTGCCGCCCCATCTCCGTGAAGATCCAGCCCGCGCTGTTGGCCAGGAAGGGAGTCGCGATGCCGGCGAGACCGAGTGCCGGGAACCACCAGCCGGTGGGCGTCCGGTTCTTCCGGGTCAACCAGAGCATGAACACCCCGAGGCCGGCCGAGATGCCGCCGAACCCGATCATCAACCGGAAACCCCAGTACGTCACGGGAAGCGCGGGCACGTAGTCGATCGGCTTGCCGCTGAGCTCGCCCAGCCGTTCGTCGACGGGGTAGAACTCGCCGTACTTCTCCTGGTACATCGGGACCAGGTCCTGGATTCCCTTGACCTCGCTGCTGAAGTCGTTGTGCGCCAGGAAGCTCAGCAGTGCGGGCACCGTGATGCTCTTGACGTTCTCGCAGTCCGGCCGGGTGACGTCGCCGACCGCGAAGATGCTGAAGCTCGCCGGCTGTTCGGTGTGGCACAACGCTTCCGCGGCGGCCATCTTCATCGGCTGCTGCTCGAACATCAGCTTGCCCTGCAGGTCACCGGTGATCGCCAGGGCGCTGAACGCGACCACGCCGACCCACGTGCCGAGCTTGAGCGAGCTGCGCCAGACCTTCTCCTCCTCCGACTTGCGGTGGAGGTGCCACGCGGCGATGCCCACGAGGAAGGCGGCCGACACCGCGAACGCGCCCGCGATGGTGTGCGGGAAGGCGGCGAGCGTCGTGTTGTTCGTCAGCACGGCCCAGATCGAGGTGAGGCGCGGACGGCCCTCGTGCATCTCGATGCCGACCGGGTGCTGCATCCACGAGTTGGCGGCGAGGATGAAGTACGCGCTGGCCATCGTCGCGAGGCTGAACGCCCAGGCGCAGGCGAGGTGGACCTTCTTCGGCAGCTTGTCCCAGCCGAAGATCCACAGCCCGAGGAACGTCGACTCGACGAAGAAGGCGACGATCGCCTCCATCGCGAGCGGAGCGCCGAACACGTCACCGACGAACCGCGAGTAGGCGCTCCAGGCCATGCCGAACTGGAACTCCTGCACGATGCCCGTCACGACGCCGGCGGCGAAGTTGATCAGGAGGAGCTTCCCCCAGAACTTCGTCATCTTGTAGTAGCGCTCGTTGCCCGTGCGCACCCACGCGGTCTGCATCGCTGCCACGAGCAGCGACAGGCCGATCGTCAGCGGCACCATCAGAAAGTGGTAGACGGTGGTGATGCCGAACTGCCACCGCGCGAGTTCGAGTACTTCCACGTTTCCGAGCCTAGGTGTGGATCATGGCGGTTATCAGGTACGACGGTCCCGTCCCGGCTCGGGACCAAGGTCCCGTGCGCGAAGTCACGCCTTGTGGGTGACATGCGTCGGTTACGATGAATGCGCCAGAGGGGAGTAGTTCCCACCGGAGCAGTCGGCCGGTGGCGTGGTGATCGACATACTGATCCCGCCTTCGAGCGGATCCGGTCCCACACCCGTCTTGTACGGGCGAACGAGACCTCCGGCCAGGCTGCAAGACGCCTGGTCGGGGTCTGATGCGCCTCCGTCCGGGCTCGTATTCGGACGTGGAGGACCTCGTGGCCACATCAATGCTCGCGTTCATCACCGCCTTCGCGGTGGTGTTCCTCGTCGAGCTGCCCGACAAGACCATGGTCGCGACCCTCGTGCTGACCACGCGCTACCGCGCCTGGCCGGTGTTCGTGGGCGTCGTGGCCGCCTTCGCCGTGCAGAGCGTGGTCGCCGCCGCGTTCGGCTCCGCGATCACCCTGCTCCCGGACCGCGTCGTGGCGGGCGTGGTCGCCGTGCTGTTCGGCGTGGGCGCGTTCATGCTGCTCAAGGAGGGGTTCTCGCGGGACGAGGACTCCGCGGACGAGGCGGGGACGCACACCTCCGTGCCGTTCTGGCGCGCTGCCCTGACGTCGTTCGGCGTGCTGTTCGCGGCCGAGTGGGGCGACGCCTCGCAGCTCGCGACCGCCGGCATCACCGCCCGCTACGGCGCGCCGCTCGCGGTGGGCCTGGGCGCGTGGCTCGCGCTCGTCGCCGTGGCCGGGCTGGCCGTCCTGGTGGGACGCAAGCTCGCCGGACGGCTGCCGACGCACTGGATCCAGCGCGTGGCCGGGGTGGTCTTCGCGGTGTTCGGCGTGATCGCGCTGACGCAGGTGTTCTAGGCCCTGTCCTGCGAGTTCGTCCGGTGGCAGGCGCGGGCGAGAGACCCGGAGGCGGTGCCGCCGCGACGGCCTCATACCGGGCGTATCCGGGCGTTGCGGTGCCGTCTCCGGGGCCCTCGGCCGCCACTGCCGCCCGACGGGACTTGCAGGACAGGGCCTGGCTGGTCACCAGACCGGTCGCAGCCCTGGCTGGTCCTCGCCGTGGACGTGCTGCAGGTACGCGGCGAGGCCCTGCCTGATCGTGACGACCGTGTCGGCCCCGATCGCCTCGGCCATCTCGGCCTCCAGGTCCGCCCACAGGTTGTCGGCGAACTTCAGGTAGTCGCGGCCCTTCGTGGTCAGCGCGACGTACTGGGCGCGCTTGTCCGTCGGGTGCGGTTCCCGCAGGACGTAGCCCCACTCGTCCAGCTCGGCGACGATCTTCGCCGCGGCCTGCTTCGTGACGCCGAGGTGCTGTCCGATGTCGACGGTGGTCGCCCGCTTCTCCTTGAGGAACCGGAACACGTAGCCGTGCGCGGGCCGGAGCGGCTCGAGGCCGATCTGGCGGAGCCGGTCGTGGAACTGGTCGCCCATGGCGCGGTACGTCATCGCCAGCAGCATCGGGACCGGTTCCATGTTTCGCCTCTATGTAGACAACCTGGTTGACCTTATTCTAAGGTTAGACAACTTGGTTGACTACTTTGGAGGTCGTCTTGCTGGTGACGGGGGATTCCGCAGAGCTGCACGAGTTCGGCGGGTTCGAGTTCAGGTCGCTCGCCGTGCCGTCGCGCGGGAGTTCGGAGATCGCGCTGTGGACGGTCGACGTGCCGGAGGGCGGGGACGGCACGCCGCACCGCGCGTCGAAGGAGGAGGTGTTCTACGTGCTGTCCGGATTGGTGACGATCCAGGGGCAGACGGCCGGTGTCGGCGACGCGATCGTGGTGCCGCCGAACACCGAACTGGCGCTGACCGGCGGGCCGGCGCGGGTGCTGGTGGCCACATCGGTGGGCATCCAGGGCACGCTGGCGGACGGGCAGACGATCACGCCGCCGTGGTCGCTCTAGTTCGCCGGTGAGCCCTCTTCGCGAGGCGGCTCGGGCGTGGTGTCCGGGACCTCTTCGCGCAGTTCGTGGGCGATCTTCTTCGCCTCGTCGATGAGCTCCTGGGACTCGTCGAGGCGGCTCTCGTCGGGCGGGGTGAGATCGCCCTCGGTGGGCCCGGTGGTCCGGTCGGCGTCCGGCAGGACGCTCTGGTCGTCCTCGGGCACGACGGGGCGGTCCTCGTCCGGCACGGTGGCGGCGTCTTCTCCTGGTGCGGTCACGTTCCTGGGATCGGCGGATCCGCGGGGCGTGAAACTCCCGCCATCAGGCCGCGGACGTGCGCGGCCAGGCGTTCGGCGATCTCAAGGTCCCACTCGTCGTCGGCCGCCGGCTGCGGGGTCTCGCCCGCCACGACCCGTTCGCCGAGCAGGCGCCGCTCGGCGGGCGTGAAGTCGGTGATGGCGCGGCGCAGCAGGGGCAGGGCGTCGTCGAACGCCTCGCCGCGCAGGCCGCTGAGCCACTCGTCGATCAGGCCGAAGAGGCGCGGGTCCGCCGCCAGCAGGGTGGCCGAGCCGCGCAGGAAGCCCGCCACGAACGCCGTGGCGACGCTGCGGTGCAGACGGGCGGCCACGTCGTCGCTGGTCAGCTCCCCCGCTTCCCAGAGCAGGCGGGTGGCCCTGCCGGTCGGGAGGCCGTGCGCCTCCGCCTTGACCAGCGCGTGCAGTGCCCGCCACCAGGTCTTCTGGTGGTCCTCGTCGGCGGCGAGGCGGGCGGCCTCGTGGGCTCCGTCGACGACCTGCAGGGCGTGTTCGGCGGTCTCGTCGTCGACGTTGCGGCAGGCGATCGGGAGGCCGACCGCGCCACGGGTGAGCAGGCCGTGCAGGGCGACGCGCAGCAGTTCCGGGTCGGTGCCGCGGACCGAGCCGTAGCGGACCGTCCGCGCGATGTCCGGGAGGGCGGCCAGCAGTTCGAGGGCGTCGGTGGCGAGGGCGGCGCAGCGGTCCAGGGCCTGGCGAGCCTCGGTGACGGCCGCGGGCAGCTCGCACCCGACGGACCTCGTCAGGGTCGCGGCGGCGTCGGCCACGCGGGTGGCGTCCTGGGCGCTCTGGACGAGGACGTTCTCCGCTGCCGTGTGAACGGTGGTGCCGTGGCGCGCGGCCACCGCCACGGACACCGCGAAGACCGGGTCCCAGCGCAGCTGCCACACCTCGGCGAACGTGCCGAGGGACGTCGTGCGGTCCTGCTTGCCCCACGGGACGCCGAGAACCTCCAGGCGCTGCAGGAGTTTCGAGCGTTCGCGGTCGGTGTCCTTGCGGAGGTCCAGCTTGAGCTGCTTGGGCTGGACGTCCGCGGGGAGGCGGAGTTTGCGTTGCAGGCGTTGGAGATCCGCGGCCAGCGGCGAGCGCGGGACGGCCTCGCCGACCTCGCCCAGCTGCTCGCCCACCACGAGCTTGCGGTGGACCAGCCGGAGGTGGATCTCCTCGCCGCCGCAGAGCACGGCCAGTGCTGCCTCGTTGACCTCGCTGAGCCCCGCGCTCGGACGTTCCCTCAGTGCGGCAAGGGTTTCCGCGAGACGGACGGCCTCGACCGCGCTCGCCGTGGAGGCCGGGAGGTCCTCCTCGCGGAGCACGGCGGCGGCCTTGGCGAACCAGCGCGGGACCACGTCCGCCTGGTGCTTCCACAGGTGCGCGTACCAGCCGGGCGAGTCGACGCCCGCGCCGTAGCCCGACTCGGCGGCCAGCTGACCGTGGCTCCACGGGACCCACGTGCCGGAGATCTTGCGGCGGCGCAGGCCCTTGAGCAACGCGGTGTCGGCGGCGACGGTCGGCTTGGCGAGCAACGCCGGGACGTGCCACGCACCGCAGACGACGACTATCGGGCCGTCGGTCTCCTTGCGCGCCTTGCGGATCGTCTGGCGCATGAACGCTTCTCTGCGCAGTGTGCGTTCGCCGACCTCGTCCTCGAACTGCTCGCGCACGGCGACCATGGCCTCGGCGATGGCGTTCGCGAGGTCGAGCGGGTCGGCCGCGCTGTGCTCGACCACGTCCTCCCACCAGCGCTCCGGGTCGTCGAAGCCCGCGGCCTCGGCGAGCAGGCCGATGGGGTCGACGTTGCCGCTCGGGCCGTCGTCGCCGATGGACGCGGCCGCCGGCAGGTCGAAGAACCGCGCGGTGACGCCGTTCTCGGCCGCGTACCGCAGCGCCTGCCACTCCGGGGAGAACTCCGCGAACGGCCAGAAGGCCGCGTTCTCGGGTTCGGTCTCGTCGTGCAGCAGGATCGCGACCGGTGGTGTGAGCGCGTGGACGTGCTCGAGGAGCCCGTCGGCTTCCGGCGGACCCTCGATCAGGATGAGCGCCGGACGCGTCTGCGCGAGCGCCCGCTCGACCATCCGGGCCGAGCCGGGACCGTGGTGCCGGATGCCGAGCAGGACCGGCTCAGTCACCGCTGGCGTCCAGGCAGGCCCGGTAGAGGTCACGCCACTCGGCGCGTTCCTTGAGCACCGTCTCCAGGTACTCCTGCCAGACCGCCGAGTCCGACACCCGGTCCTTGATCACGGATCCGATGAGACCGCTCGCGAGCTCGTCCGCGCCCAGCGTGCCGTCGCCGAAGTGGCCGGCGAGCGCCATCCCGTTCGCGACGACCGAGATCGCCTCGGCCGTGGACAGGCTGCCGCTGGGCTTCTTCAGCTGCGTGCGACCGTCCACAGTGGAACCGTTGCGCAGCTCGCGGAAGATCCGCACGACCCGGCGCACCTCGTCGAGCGCCGGCGGTTCGGCGGGCAGCTGGAGGGCCTTGCCGAGCTGCTGCGCGCGGGTGATGACGATCTCGACCTCGGCGTCCTCGGTCGCGGGCGGCGGCAGCACGACGGTGTTGAAGCGCCGCGCGAGCGCCGACGACATCTGGTTGACGCCGCGGTCCCGGTCGTTGGCCGTCGCGATGACCGTGAACCCGGGCACCGCCTGGACCTGCGAGTTCAGCTCCGGCACCGGCAACGACTTCTCGCTGAGCACCGTGATGAACGAGTCCTGCACCTCGGACGGCATGCGCGTCAGCTCCTCGACGCGCACGACGGCGCCGCTCTGCATGCCGCGCAACACCGGGCTCGGCACCAGGGCGTTCTCGCTGGGCCCCTCGGCGATCAGGCGGGCGTAGTTCCAGCCGTAGCGGACCTGGTCCTCGCTCGTGCCGGCCGTCCCCTGCACCACCAGCGTCGAGTCGCCGCTGATCGCCGCCGCCAGGTGCTCGGACAGCCACGACTTGGCCGTGCCCGGCACACCGACGAGCAGCAGCGCCCTGTCCGTGACGAGCGTGCCCACCGCGACCTCGACCAGTCGGCGCGACCCCACGTACTTCGGCGTGATCACGGTGCCGTCGGGCAGCGTGCCACCCAGCACGTACGTGACCACGGCCTGCGGCGACAGGCGCCAGTTGGGCGGCCGCTGCCGGTCGTCCTGGGCCGCGACGGCCTCGAGCTCGGCGGCGTACTGCTGTTCGGCCGTCGGCCGGAGCACGGCGGTCACGGGACCTCCTGGGGTTGGGCGAAGGACTCGCGCAGGCGGATGCGCAGTCGGAGGACCTCCAGCTCCAGGGAGTTCTCCGGCCAGCGCCGGGTCAGAGCCTCCCAGCTCGCGCCGAGCAGGTCCGCGTCACCCCGCGCGAGCAGCACGGCGGGCGGCCGCCCCGACCGCCACCGGGGATCGGGCAGAGCGGCGTACCGGTGCATGAGCGCGCGGGTGGTCTCGGCCGACCAGGGCGCCGGCAGCTGGGCGCAGGCGTGGTCGAGCAGGTCGTAGTGCCAGTTCTTCGACACGGCCACGACCGCCTGCTCGGCCACCTTCGCGGGCAGCGCGGCCAGCATCTCCAGCTGTTCCATTCCGGTCAGCGTCTCGGCGGCGGCGACGGCCCACGGCCGCGGGTCCTTGGCAGCGGCGAGCTGGTCCGCGACGCCTCGGAGCAACGGCCCGGCCCACGGCCCCCGCCGGAGCTTGTCGGCGGCCTGCGCGTCGTCGGCCTTGAGAGTCGATGTCCAGTAGGAGGGCGGCACGCTCGCGGCCGCGGCCCTGATCCGCCCGGCCACCCCCTTCTCGGACCCGTCGCGCATGAGGTCGCGCTGCTCGACCTCGTCGGCGGGCCTGGTCCACAACTCGTCCGGCCGCACGTCGAGCCCGTCCGCGGTCAGCCGCAGCCCGTGCCGCAACCGGTGGGCGGCGCGCGCGGCGAGCCGGGTCGGCTTCAGCCTGCGCAACAGCCGCAACGCCTCGTCGTGCACGGCCGCCGCCTTGTCGTCGAGCGCGGCCTCCAGGAGCGGTTCGTCCTGCGGGTTGAGGCCGGTCTCGAGTGCGCTGATCAGGACCTGGCGGTCGGCGGAGCGGCGGGACTGCACGAACTCGGTCGCGATGAACGCGCCGGTGCCCGCGGGGTCGGCCTTGCGCCTGCGGCGGAGGGCTCTGACCCGTTGGGCGCTGGGCAGGTCGAGGATCTCGTCGAGCGGCACCTCGTCCACGAGCGGCGTGGCACCGCTGGCCCAGGTCCAGCCCTGCCGGGTGCCGGCGAGCCAGCGGCCCCTGGCGCCCAGGACCTCGACCACGGCGGCCCGCAGGCCAGGGCGGGCGGTGCCGAGGGAGAGCAGGGCCGGGAGCATCCGGTGTTCGGCCACCACGTCGTTGGCCTTGGCGAGGGCGCACCACTCGGTGAGGAGGACCTCGTCGTCGAGGCTCATGATCGCTTCGAGGACGGCTCTGGCGGCGGGGCGGGGGCGGTTGGCCTGCTCGGGTGGGGCGAGCGGGAGGGGGTCGGCGGTGGACTCCTGGGGGAGGGTGGCGCCGAAGGCCGCGACGCCGAGGGCGGCGCAGTCGGCGAGGAGGACGGTGGGGTCGCCGCCGCCTCTCGTGGTGCCGATGAGGAGGTCTTGGACGGTCTTGGACCAGTCGGCCTTCACGCTGCGACCTCCGCGGGGTGGAGGTGGGTGGCTGCGGTGGGGCGCGTGGGTGGGGTCGGGCGCGTGGGTGGGGTCGGGCGCGTGGGTGGGGTCGGGCGCGTGGGTGGGGTGGGGCGCGGGTGGCCGGGTGGGGTGGCCGGGGCGGGGTGGAGGTGGGCCGGGGTGAGGCGGGTGGGATGGACGTGGCACGCGGACGCGGGCGGGGCAGCGGGGGTGGGCGGCGTCGCCGGGGTGGGGTGGCGGTGGGCCGCGCAGGCGCGGGCCGCAGGGGTGCGCTGCGCGGCGGGGGTGGGGTCGCAGGACGGCACGGCTGAGGTGTGGCGGCGCAGCGAAGCGCCCAGGATGCGGCTTGGGACGGCGCGGCGTGCCGTGGAGAGCGGCGTGGTCATGCGACCACCTCCAGGGTGCCGTCCACCGCTATCGCGCCCAGGCGCAGGGCGTGGCCGTCCCACAGGCCCCAGGCGTCGAACGGGACGCCACCCGTCAGGGCCAGGGCCATGTCGAGACCGCTGTCGTCGCGGACCGGCAGGCCGTGGCCCGTGGTGTCGACGAGGGTGCTGCCGTGCAGGCGGACCGTGGAGCAGCCGAGCGGGAACAGGCGTTGCCACGGGTCGGCCAGCAGCATCTGTTCCAGGGTGGTCAGGGCGGTGCGCCAGGACTGCGGCGCCGGGACCGGGGACGGGGGGCGGGAGCCTTCCAGGTCGCCCAGGGCCACGCGGTCCGAGTTCGGGTACGGGTGGACCAGCGCCTTGGACTCCTGGCCGTGGGGAAGCAGCGGGACGGGGGCGCCCACCGCGGAGTGGCGGATGGCGACCACCCAGCGGGCCGTTTCGCGGCCCCAGCACCACTGGCGGACGGTGCGGACGCGGCCGTCGTCGGTCTCCAGGCGGAGCAGGGCGACCCAGGTGTCCAGCACTCCCGGGGTGGCGCGGACGGTCTCCTCGGGGATCGTGACGCCGAGACGACTACGCGGCTGCACGAAGCACAGCAGGTGCAGGCCGCCGAGGCGGTCGGCCACGTCGGAGGTCCAGCGCGGGCCCGAGCGGGCGACGATCTCCTGGATCTCGGCCACGGCGCCGGCGATGCCGGGGACCTGGGCGTCGATCATGCGGGCGATGAACGCCTGCCACCACGAGGCGGGGCGGCCCGGGAGCGAGGCGATGCCCGCGGACGCCACGTCGAGCAGCCAGTCGCGCAGGCCGTCGATGCCGGACGACATGGCGGCCGCGCGGTTGGCCGCCGTCTTCTCGCGGGCGCGGACCCGGCGGGCCACCGCCTCCGGCGACGAGTCGAGCTCACGGGTCGCGCGGCGGGTCGTCCACTCCTCCACCCAGTCGGGCGGCAGCGCGTCCGGGAGATCCAGTTCCTGCAGGCTGATCGCGTGCTTGCAGGGGAACTTGCGGGACGGGCACGTGCACTTCGCCGAGCCCGCGGCCAGGTCTACGCACACGCGGTACGGCACCGAGCCGGAGCCCGAGTAGAGGCCCCACAGCACCGGCAGGGCCTTGCCCAGGCCCTGCCAGCGCGTCGGAACGGCTCGTGTCCTCACCAGACCAAAGTAGCGAGGACCTCCGACAGAAAATCAGGCCGGACCGCGTCGGGCCCACGTCCACGCGTACGCCGGGTCCTCGGAGGCCTCCGCGGCCTCGCCCAACTCGAGCGGGCGGAACGTGTCCACCATGACCGCGGTCTCGTCGAAGTAGTCCGCGCCCAGCGACGCTTCCACGGCTCCCGGCTGGGGTCCGTGCGTGCAGCCCGACGGGTGCAGCGAGAGGGAACCGATGCCGATCCCCGACCCCTTGCGCGCCTCGTAGTTGCCGCCGACGTAGAACATCAGCTCGTCCGAGTCGACGTTCGCGTGGTTGTACGGCACCGGCACGGCCAGCGGGTGGTAGTCCACCTTGCGCGGCACGAACGAGCACACGACGAAGTTCGGGCCCTCGAACGTCTGGTGCACGGGCGGCGGCTGGTGCACGCGGCCGGTGATCGGTTCGAAGTCGCGGATGTTGAACGCCCACGGGTACAGGTGCCCGTCCCACCCCACTACGTCGAACGGGTGGTTCGCGTAGGTGAAGCGCGTGAGGCCCGCGCGGTGCCGCACGAGCACGTCCACGTCCTCGCCGTCCACCACCAACGGCTCCACCGGACCGCGGATGTCGCGCTCGCAGTACGGCGAGTGCTCCAGGAACTGCCCCGCCTTGGACAGGTAGCGCTTGGGCGGCCCGATGTGCCCGGTCGCCTCCAGCACCAGCAACGACATCGGCGAGGACGGCACGACCCGGTAGGTGCACGAGGTCGGGATCACGACGTAGTCGCCGTCCGCCACCTCCAACGCCCCGTAGATCGTCTCCACGACGCCCGAACCGGCCTGCACGTACAGCAGCTCGTCACCGAAAGCGTTGCGGTACAACGGCGACGGCGCGTTGGCCACGACGAACCCGATGGTCACGTCCGGGTTCCCGAACAGCTTGCGGCGGCCGGTCACCGCGTCCACCTCGTCGGAGGCCCAGGTCAGGTCCTGGGTCTTGAAGTGCCGCGGCTTCAACGGCAGGTTCGGCGCGACGGTCCCGCGCTCGTCCTTCACCGTCTCCGCGTTCACGATCGCCGTCGGCAGGTGGCGGTGGTAGAGCAGCGCCGAGTCGGCCGAGAAGCCCTCGACGCCCATGAGCTCTTCCGCGTAGAGCCCACCGTCCGGTTTGCGGAACTGGGTGTGGCGCTTTCGGGGGATCTCTCCCACCTGGCGGTAGTAAGCCATGGGTGCTCTCCGCGTCCTTCCGAGGCGTTCGATTATCGGACATCTTTGTTCACTTACCGATACCCAGCTAGCGTGTCAGCCGTGTCAAGCGCTGTCGAACTCCGTGCGCCCGGTCCGCGCGGTACTCCGCCCCTGCTCGCGAGGCTTGTGGACGATGCCGCGCTGTTCCCTCCGGGGAACGCGTCGATGCCCGACGCGGTGCGCGGTCACCTCGACGGACGCGTCGGCGAGTGGTCCGGCGTCATGGGTCTCTTCCTCTGTCCCGCCTCCCGTCTGGCCGAGCTGATCACCGAGCTGATCAAGGTGAAGCCGGCCAAACCGATCGCACTGAGCCTCGTGATCGACACCGGCCTCGGCGGCGTGCCGAAGGCCGTGTCCATCGTCGAGAGCAGAAGCGAGCTCCTCGCCCTGCGCATGGTCGAGATGCCCGCACCGTCCGATGTGGACGAGGTGTGGCTCGAGCGCGTGTCCGAGTTCGTCCCCGAGGACGTCATCCGCGTCGTGGAACCCCGCCGCGGCGGGCCCGAATGGCTCGACGGCGTCCGCAGGGTGATCGAGCACGGCAGCTGGCCCAAGCTCCGCTGCGGCGGCCTGAGCCAGGAGAACTTCCCGAGCGTCGAGGAGGTCGGGGACTTCCTGTCCGTCGTCAGCGGTGGCGGCGTCGCGTTCAAGGCGACGGCGGGCCTGCACAAGGCCGTCCGCTACACCGACGAGCAGGGCTTCACCCACCACGGCTTCCTGAACCTCCTCGTGGCCACCGCTCGCAGCCTGAGCGGCCGCGACGTGCGCGAGGCGCTCGCGAGCACCGACGCCGAGGCTCTCACCGCCGAGGCCAAGGCGCTGAGCGACCAGGCCGCGCACGCCGTCCGCGGTGTGTTCGCGAGCTACGGCTCGTGCTCGCTCGCCGAACCTGTCGCCGACCTCGAGGGGCTTGGACTGCTGTGAGCTGGATCAGCGACCCGAACTTCACCGAGGACCAGCCGTTCGGACCGCAGACCCTCCCCTACGGCGTCGTCGACGGGGGCGTGGCCGTCCGCGTCGGCGACCGGGCTCTGCTGCTGAAGGACCTCGCCCTGGGCAAGTGCAGCGAGTACCTCCAGGGGGACTCGCTGGACCCGTTGCTCGCGGCGGGACGCCCGGTCTGGAGCGTGCTGCGCGCCAAGCTCCGCGAGATCGTCCAGGCGAGCTCGGCCCCCAAGGGAGCGGAGCTCGTCGGCATCGAGACGGCGAAGCTGCCGTTCACAGTCGGCGACTACGTGGACTTCTACTCGAGCAGGCACCACGCGGAGAACGTCGGCAAGATGTTCCGCCCCGACGGCGACCCGCTCACGCCGAACTGGACGCACCTCCCGATCGGCTACCACGGCCGCGCCGGCACGGTGTACGTCTCCGGCACCGAGATCACGCGCCCCAACGGCCAGAAGCGCGGCAGCGAGGGCCCGAAGTTCGGTCCGTCCGAGCGCCTCGACATCGAGGCCGAGGTCGGCTTCGTCTGCGGCGGTCCGCAGGCGGCCAACGTGTCCACGAGCCGCGCCGCCGAGCACGTCTTCGGCGTCGCGCTGGTCAACGACTGGTCGGCGCGCGACATCCAGGCGTGGGAGTACCAGCCGCTCGGCCCGTTCCTCGCCAAGTCGTTCGCCACGTCGATCGGCGCGTGGATCACGCCGCTCGAGGCGTTCTCAGTTGCACGCGTCCCGACGCCGCCGCTGCCGAACAAGCTGCACGACTACCTGACGTGCGACCAGCCGTGGGGCCTGGACATCACCATCACGGTGGAGCTGAACGACACCATCGTCGCGCGGCCGCCGTTCCGGGAGATGTCGTGGTCATTTGTGCAACAGCTGGCGCACATGACGGTGAACGGGGCTACGGTGCGCCCAGGTGATCTGTTCGCCTCCGGCACGGTCTCGGGACCGGAGAAGGACGAGCGCGGCTCGTTCCTCGAACTCAGCTGGGGCGGCAAGGAACCGTTCAAGCTCGACGACGGCTCCACGAGGTCCTTCCTGGAGGACGGCGACACGGTCAGGCTGACCGCGACCGCTCCCGGCGAAGGCGGCTCCGTGGTCGGTCTCGCCGAGGTGGTGGGAACAGTTCGGAGTGCGTGATGGTCGGAGCGACGAAGGAGAGCTCGCTGACCCTGGAACGGGGTCTGGCGCTGCTCCAGGCGGTCGCTGAGGCGGAGTCCGAGGCACCGTCGATCTCGGAGCTCGCGACGGCCATCGGGGCGTCCAGGGCTGCGGTCTACCGGCTCCTCGTGCCCTTGCAGGCGCGCGGTCTGGTGCGCCGCGAGGGCTCGAAGGTCCGGCTCGGCCTGGGCGTGCTGCGCCTCGCCTCCAACGTCCTCCCCCAGCTGCGCATGGCGGCCAACCCGGCGCTGCGGGAGCTCGCCGAGAAGGTGGGCGCCACCGCGCACCTCACGGTCGCGGACGGCGGCGAGGCCCAGGCCGTCGCCGTCGTCGAACCGTCGTGGACGGCTTTCCACGTGGCGTACCGGGTGGGATCGCGCCACCCGGTGCACCGCGGGGCGGCCGGCAAGGCCATCTCGACGCCCGGTGAGCCGTGGGTCGTCTCGGCCGGCGAGCTGCAGCCGAACGCGTACGGCGTCGCGGCACCGGTGCGCGGCGTGCCCGGCCTCAGGGCGTCCGTGGGCGTCGTGGCGCTGGAGAAGCTCGACGCGGACGTGGTCGGCCCTCACGTCGTGCGTGCGGCCGAAGAAGTGGCGGCAGCGCTCAAATGACCGAAGAGCGGCTACGGCGCTGGCGGCTGCTCCTGGGCCCGAGCGCGGAGGACGTGTCCGAACTCGGCGAGGACGACCAACGGCGTGATGGCGCGCTCACGGGTCTCTACGGCGGCGGTGGCGACCGGGGTGCCGGTCTCGGCGCCAGCTCGCCGCAGCTGCACCGCTGGCTCGGCGACGTCCGCAAGTACTTCCCCACGTCCGTCGTCCAGGTGATGCAACGGGACGCGGTGGAGAAGCTCGGGCTGAAGCAGCTGCTGCTCGAACCCGAACTGCTGCAGTCGGTCGAGCCCGACGTCAACCTCGTCAGCACGTTGCTGCAACTGAGCCGCGCCATCCCCGCCCGCACCCGCGACACCGCGAAAGCCGTGGTGCAGAAGGTGGTCGAGGACATCGAGAAGCGCCTGCAGGACCGGTTGGTCGAGGCCGTGCGCGGCGCCGTCGACCGCTCGAAGCGCACGCACCGGCCGCAGCTGCAGGACGTCGACTGGGCGACCACGATCCGCGCGAACCTCAAGAACTACCAGCCGCAGCACCGGACCGTCATCGTCGAGGACCTGATCGGGCACCGCCGGCGCAGCCGGACCGCGGCGATGCGGGACGTCATCCTGCTCGTCGACCAGTCGGGCTCGATGGCGGAGTCCCTGGTGCACGCGGCGGTCCTGGGGTCGGCGCTCGCGAGCATCCGGTCGATCTCGACGAAGCTCGTCGTGTTCGACACCGAGGTCGCCGACCTCACCGACCAGCTGAGCGACCCGGTCGACCTGCTGTTCAGCGCCCAACTGGGCGGCGGCACGGACATCAACCGCGCGGTCGCCTACGCGCAGACCCAGGTCCGCAGGCCCACCGACACGGTCGTCGTGATCATCAGCGACCTCTACGAGGGCGGGTCGGAGACCGAGCTGCAGCGCCGGGTCCGCGAACTGGTCGCGAGCGGCGTCACGGTCGTGAACCTGTTGGCGCTCAGCGACTCCGGCACACCGGCCTACGACCACGAGCTGGCCGCGAAGCTGCACGCCCTGGGTGCGCCCGCCTTCGCGTGCACCCCGGACAAGTTCCCCGAACTGCTGGCGGCCGCGCTGCGCAAGGACGACCTCACGCAGTGGGCCGAGGCCGAGGGCATCGCCACGGGCCGTTAGCGGTCGATGACCCGTCCGCGCGTGAGAAACGCAAGGCCGCGCGTCATCACGACCACGCGTCCGCGCTCATCCGGTCCGGCGATCCACACGCGCCGTGTGTGCCGCACGAGAACCCTTGCGCGCTCCGGGAGTTCGGGCAGCCGCAGGTTCTTCTCCGAGTCGTCGACCCGCAGGTACGCCGACCGCCCGATCCGCCGGCCGGGCACGAAGCTCACCCACACCGGACGCCACGGGTAGCGCTCGATCAACGCGGTGGTGCCGCGCCGCGTGAGGAAGTGCCGCAGCCCCGGCGCGGCCAGCTCCAGCACCACCGGCACGGACAGCACGGTGAGCCAGATCCAGCCGATCGCGAGCACAACGCCGAGCACGGCGAGGGCGAAGAAGATGTGCCCGACCGCGCGGCGATCCGCCCGCGCGAGACAGGTGTCGCTCCAGTTCTCGATGATCGTCATTTCCGCACACGCGCCGGAATCAGCCGCGGTACGCCCCGGAACGTGACGACGGTGTGCCCCGCGGGATCCGGTGGCACGAACCAGACCCGGCGGTGACGCGCGATCCGTCCACGCAGCAGCGGGCCGACGCGCAAGGTCAGCAACAGAGGCGGTGTCGACAGCACGACCAGACGCCCTCCTTCCCACTGCACATGGGCGAAATGCCACGGTTCACCTTCCGGTAAACGCACCGGACGGCGCCGGGTCACCACCCACAGCACCGCGGCGGCGAAGAAGAGCAGCACCAGTGCGAGCGGCGAGGACCACGACCACACCAGGACCAGCACGAACTGGAGCGCGAAGGCCGCGCCGGCGAGGACGGTCCACACCAGGGCGCGACGGCTCGCCCGGTCGACGCAGTGCCGCGTCCACCGATCGTCGAGCGCCACCACCTCGGTGGACGGCTTGTTGGGCACGACCACCCGACCAAGGTACAGGTGGTGCTTCCCATGACGAGCGAAGCTAAGTTAGGCTTGCCTAACCTTTGAGGAGGTGGAGTGGTGACCGACACCCAGCTCAAGCGCCCGCCGGCGCCACACGCCGCGGAGCGCGCCCGGACGATCGCGGCCCGGTACGGGTCCGCCGCGCTGCTTCCTCAGTCCGGCTCCCGCACGAGCCCGTTGTTCCACCACGTGCACCCGTGCGGCACCACGATCCTGCTGCTGCCGGACGAGCACCCGCTGGTCGGGCAGCTGTGGCAGACCCCGCGGACCGAGGTGACGGCGATGCTGGAGATCGCCGACCAGGCTCCCGTGCCGCTGCGCGAACCCGTCCGCGGCCTGCTGTGGCTCACCGGCTGGGTCGCCGCGCTCGACGACCGGGAGGCGCGCGAGGAGGTCCTCGCCGTCGCCGACGTGCGGCCGGACCACCGCCTGCTGGACGCGGGCCACGGCGCCACGGTGCTGCGGCTCACACCCGCGTCGATGGTGATCGCGGACGCCGAGGGCACGTCGTCGATCAGGCCGGAGCAGTTCGCGAGCGCGGCGCCGGACCCGTTCTGCCGCAACGAGGACCACTGGCTTCGGCACCTGGAGGCCGCGCACAGCGACGTCGTCGGCCAGCTCGCCCGGCACCTGCCGGAGGAGCTGCGGGCCGGGCACGTGCGCCCGCTCGGGCTTGACCGGTTCGGCCTGCGGCTGCGGGTCGAGGCGGAGTGCGAGGACCACGACGTGCGGATCGCGTTCTCCCAGCCGGTCAGCACGCCGCAGGAGCTCGCCGCGGAGCTGCGGCGGTTGATGGGTTGCCCGTTCCTGTCCCAGAAGTGACCGGGGACTTGCAGGTAGCGTCACGCGGGTGATCGAACCTGCGGTGATCCCCGACGCCGAGAAGCGCGGGTACCAGCTCGAGCTGCTGATCGTCTTCAGCATGACGCTCGGCCTGTCCGGTCTGCGCAGCCTCGTGCGGCTGGTCGACAGCCTGCTGCAGCCGACGCCGCTCAACCAGCAGTCCGTCGCGATCAACGTCCCGCAGGCGCGCGCCGACCTACTGGACCTGGTGGCGCAGCTGCTGGGCGTGCTGCAGCTCGCCGCGTGGGGCGGCATCGGCCTGTACCTGTTGTGGCGCACGGGGATCAAGCTGAAGGTCATCGGGCTCGACGGCACCCGCAAACTCGCGGACTCGCTCGGCGCGCTCGGCCTGGCCGCGGTCATCGGCATCCCCGGGCTCGGCCTGTACTTCGCGGCTTGGGCGCTCGGGCTGAACCTGGCCGTGCAGCCGTCCACCCTGGACAACCAGTGGTGGATGAGCGTGGCACTGATCCTCGCCGCCGCCGGCAACGCGTGGGCGGAGGAGGTGCTCGTCGTCGGGTACCTGATCACGCGACTGCGGCAGCTCGGGTGGCGGCAGTACACGGCACTGGTGGCGGCGGCCGTCCTGCGCGGCTCGTACCACCTCTACCAGGGCTTCGGCGGGTTCGTCGGCAACGTGGTCATGGGGTTGGTGTTCGGCTACTACTGGCAGCGCACCAAGAGGTTGTGGCCGTTGGTCATCGCCCACACGATCCTCGACGTCGTCGCGTTCGTCGGCTACACAATGTTGCGCGGCAAAGTGAGCTGGTTGCCCTAACGATTCGACGGCGCGCGCAGCTTTCAGCCACGATTCGTTGCCAATCAGAGCCGCTGAGCGGCGATTTGTGCTGTTCAGGGTTACGCTCGTCCGGTGACTGCGCACACGATCGCCGAGACGGAAGCACTCCCCGACGCCGCGCCCCGCGTGGACAGCGAGGTCGGCCCGTTGCGCACGGTGCTGCTGCACCGGCCGGGCAACGAGCTCAAGAGGCTCACCCCGCGCAACAACGACCAGCTGCTGTTCGACGGCGTGCCGTGGGTCGGCCGCGCCCAGGAGGAGCACGACGCGTTCGCCGCGACGCTCACCTCCAAGGGCGTCGAGGTCCTGCTGCTGGCCGACGTGCTGGTGCAGGCGCTGGAGGACAACCGGGCGCGCATCGCGGGCATCCACAGCGCGGTCAACGAGCGCCGCCTGGGCATCGACCTGGCCGACGCGCTGCGCAGCCACCTCACGTCGCTGCCCGCCCCGCAGCTCGCCCAGGTGCTGATGACCGGCATGACGTTCGAGGAGCTACCGGCCGCCGAGGGCGCCTCGCTGGTGCGCAAGATGCACCTGCCGATCGACTTCGCCGTCGACCCGCTGCCGAACCTGCTCTTCACCCGCGACTCGTCGGTGTGGGTCGGTGACCGCGTGGCCATCACCTCGCTCGCGCTGCCCGCCCGCGACCGCGAGACCACGCTGACCGACCTGATCTACGCCTACCACCCGCGGTTCCGCCGCACGGGCCGCGCGTACGGCGCGCACTCGGCCCCGCTGGAGGGCGGCGACGTGCTGCTGCTCGCGCCGGGCGTGATCGCCATCGGCGTCGGCGAGCGCACCACCCCGGCGGGCGCGGAGTCGTTCGCGCGCTCGGCTCTCGCGGACGGTCTCGCGCACACGGTGCTGGCGGTGCCGATCGCGCAGGAGCGCGCCACGATGCACCTCGACACCGTGTGCACGATGGTCGACCGCGACGCCGTGGTGATGTACCCGGCGATCAGCGACTCCCTCACCGCGTACCCGCTGCGTGCCGACGGCAACGGCGGCGTGCGCGTGGACGGACCCGTGCCGTTCCTGGAGGCGGCGGCCGAGGCGATGGGCATCGAACGGCTGCGCGTGATCGACACCGGCCTCGACGTCGTCACGGCCGAGCGCGAGCAGTGGGACGACGGCAACAACACGCTCGCCGTGGCGCCCGGTCTCGTCGTGGCGTACGAGCGCAACGTGGAGACCAACGCGCGCCTGGAGGACCAGGGCGTCGAGGTGCTGCGGATCGCCGGCTCCGAGCTGGGCTCCGGCCGCGGCGGACCCCGCTGCATGTCGTGCCCGATCGACCGCGCGCCATTGGTGTAGATCATTAGGAACGCCTAACCTTTGTTTGGATCGCCTTTCCAAACAAAGGTTAGCTTTTCCTGGAATGCAAAGATCCGCGTTCTCGGTTAACGTACTCCTCATGGCCTCGAACGTGAAGAAGATCCTGTCCAAGAAGTCGAAGTTCCACGAGCTGCTGCAGGCTCAGGTCGGCAACGAGTTCTCCGCCTCGCAGCAGTACATCGCACTCGCCGTGTGGTTCGACAACGAGGACCTCCCGCGCCTCGCGTCGCACTTCTACAAGCAGGCTCTCGAAGAGCGCAACCACGCGATGATGATCGTGCAGTTCCTGATGGACAACGACATCCCGGTCACCATTCCGGGTGTCGCCGCGCCGCTGGGCGAGTTCAAGGCGCCGCGCGACCTCGTCGCCCTGGCCCTGGCCCAGGAACAGCAGGTCACCGACCAGATCATCGCGCTCGCGAAGGCCGCCCGCGAGGAGAGCGACTACATCGGCGAGCAGTTCATGCAGTGGTTCCTGAAGGAGCAGGTCGAGGAGGTCTCCTCGATGAAGACGCTGCTCACGATCATGGACCGCGCGGACGGCAACATGTTCTACGTGGAGACGTTCCTCACCCGCGAGAGCGTCGGCGACGAAGGCGGCGACGCCGGTGCGCCGACCGCCGCCGGTGGTGCTCTCTGATTCTTTCTTCCGCACACTCGAGTGCCTGATCACAAAGGGCCGCCTAACCCCGTCGGGTAGGCGGCCCTTTCAGTTGTTGAGCCGTGCCGCCTGACGGGTCAGGTATTCCCGCTCGGCGAGGTTCGACGCTTTTCCGGCGGCCTCGGCGTAATGCCTCGCGGCCGTTCGCCGGTCACCGTCCCGCTCGTGGAGGTAGGCCGACACGGCCGAGTAGCGGGGCAGTTCCTCGTCCAGTTCCGCCAACGCCTTCAGCCCGGCGCGCGGTCCGTCGGCCTCCCCCACGGCCACCGCCCGGTTCAGCCGGACGACCGGGCTGTCGGTGAACGCGAGCAGCTCGTCGTACCACTCGACGATCTGCACCCAGTCGGTCTCCTCCGCCACGGGCGCGTCCGCGTGCAGCGCCGCGATGGCCGCCTGCGCCTGGAACTCCCCCAGCCGGTCCCGCGCGAGCGCCGCCTGCAGGACCTCGACACCCTCGGCGATCAACGCGGTGTCCCACCGCCCCCGGTCCTGCTCGGCGAGCGGCACCAGCCTGCCCTCGACCGTCCGGGACGCCCGGCGGGCGTGGTGCAGGAGCATCAGCGCGAGCAGCCCCGCGACCTCCGGGTGGTCGATCACGGCCGCGAGCTGCCGGGTGAGCCGGATGGCCTCGGCGGCCAGGTCGACGTCCCCGGAGTAGCCCTCGTTGAAGACCAGGTAGAGCACTCGCAGCACGGTCGCGACGTCGCCGGGCCGGTCGAACCGCACGTCACCGACCGTCTTCTTGGCCCGGCTGATCCGCTGGGCCATCGTCGCCTCCGGCACCAGGTACGCCTGCGCGATCTGGCGCGTGGTCAGCCCGCCGACCGCCCGCAACGTGAGCGCGACGGCCGACGACGGCGTGAGCGACGGGTGCGCGCACAGGAAGTAGAGCTGCAACGTGTCGTCCGCGTCCGGCACGGACCCCGGTTCGGGTTCGGAGTCGACGACGTCCTCACGCCGCCGCCGCGCCGTCTCCGCCCGCGTGGCGTCGAGGAACTTGCGCCAGGCCGCCGTGACCAGCCAGCCCTTGGGATCGCGCGGCGGGTTCTCCGGCCACACGCGGACCGCCTCCACCAGCGCGTCCTGCACGGCGTCCTCGGCCGCCGCGAAGGGAGCCCCGCGGCGGACGAGGATGCCGAGCACAGCCGGCGTGAGACTCCTGAGCAGCGCCTCGTCCACCCGTCACTCCGTGATCGTCGGCGCGTTGCCGTAGAACGGGCGGAGCTCCAGCCACTCGTGGATCGGCTTGCCGTCCTTGCCCGGCGCGGCCGACAACTCGCCTGCCAGTTCGAGGGCGCGCTCGTAGGTGTCGGTGTCGATGATCATCCAGCCCGCGATGAGGTCCTTCGTCTCCGCGAACGGCCCGTCGGTCACCGGAGGGCGGCCCTCGCCGTCGAAGCGGACCCAGGTGCCCTCCTGCGCGAGCGCCGCCTCGTCGACGAACTCCCCGGTGCCCTTGAGCTTGTCCGCGAAGTCGCGCATGTACTGGATGTGCGCGGTGATCTCGTCCTGGGTCCAGCGGTCCATCATGACGTTGTTCACCGGCTCAGGGGCGCCGCGGTAGTGCTTGAGCAGCAGGTACTTGGCCATCTCGGGTGTCTCCCTCGGTGCTGGTGCGACCCATCCTGGTCGCTTTCACCACGGGGACGGAGCCGAAACGCGGATCTCTACACCGGCCGCCCGAGATCTTTTGGGTCAGCTGTGCGAGGACGGTGCCCGCCCCACCCCCAGCGGGGCGGGCACCGTCCGGCGAGGCTCAGAGGTAGGCCATCGCGCAGTGCACGGTGGTCGCCACGATCTTGATGCGGGTGACCTTGTCGGTGTCCGCGAACCGAGCGAGGGCGAAGTCGCCCATGAACGCGTACGCGGCGTTGTCCCCCACCCTCGCCGACCAGCCGGCGCGGTACTCGGAGGCGTTCGGGTAGGCCTTCTTCACCTCGGCGAAGGTCGAGCCGACGCCGATGCCCTTCGAGGTCGTGGCCGTCGCGGGCAGGGTGATCCGCTCGACGCCGTACCGCTGGGAGATCGCGACCTTCCCGTCGGAGACGCAGCCGTTCTCGCTGGGGTCGCCCCAGCTCAGGTCGGTCAGCCCGGCCGCACGTGCCTCCTCGAGCGTCATGCCGAGCTTGAGCTCGCCGTAGCCGAGCCGGTTGTCCACCTTCACGACGGCCTGCGGCGGGTTGGTCACCGTCGCGGTCACGACCTCGGTGACCACCTGGGCGGGCGGTGGCGCCGCGCTGGACGGCGTGGAGGTTGCGGTGGTGGTGGTCGACTTGGCCGGAGCGGAATTCTGCTCTGGCGCCGGCGCGGAAGTGCACGCGGTCATTCCTGCGACAGCGAGCGCGGCAACGAATGCGATCTTGATCGAGTTCTTCATTCTGGTTCCCCCTAGAATTTTCAAGTCAATCCCCAAGCCCTTTCGGACACCCAGTAAGACGTCACCTGAGCTGCGCGGTTGCGAGAGAGTGGGTAACAAAAAAGTCACGCGCCAACGGCTTAAAAATGACACGGCGAATTCCCGCTGCTCTCACCGGAACAGTGGGAATTCGCGAGCTTGAAATTGACTCAGACGGACGAGCAGTCGTTAGCGTTCAGCCTCATGAAGACCTTCTGGACGGCCGTGCCGTCGGTTTCGAAGATGTACGACCAAGCCGGCGTCGCGTTCATCGGCACGACCAAGTTGGAACCGTTCTGGGTCGCGTTGCCGTAGGCGATCTTCACGTCGGCGATCTTCGAGCCGGCACCGACGCCCTTGGGCGTCTTGGCGAAGCTCGGCAACAGCATCCGCACGATCCCCCGGTCCGGCGACACGACCACCGCGTCGTTGTCGGGCACGGACTGCCGCGCGTACGCCTTGCACCTGTTCTCGGCGTCCGCGGGCGTGCTCGGTTCGACCAGCGTGCCGGTCGCGAGCGCGTCGGCCTCGGACATCCCCAGCGCGAGCTTCGCGTACTGGCCCGGTTGCGACTCCGGCGGAGGCACCGAGGTGGGCTTCGACGGGGGCGTGCTCTTGGTGCCGGGATTCCCGGAAGTGGTGCCGCCGTTCTGGTTCGGCGGCGGTTCCACCGTGACGGTCACCGTCGAGATCACCGTGCTGACCGGCGGCGGAGACGTGGTCGTCGTCGTGACGCCCGTGGTGAGCACCCCGTTGGACGCGGTGTCGGGCAGCGGTTCGCCGAGCCGGCTCAGTCCGACCCCGGCTCCGACCACCGCCACCAGGGCGAAGGAGCCGGCGACGGCGGCGCGCTGACGGCGACGGCGGTCCGCGCCGCGGAGCACGGCCTCGGTCGAGACCGTCGTGGAGTGGACGTCCAGCCGATCGTCGCTGAAGAGCCTGCGCAGATCATCATCGAGCTCGTCCACCGGTCAGTCCTTTCCCAGGCGTGTTCGAAGACTCGCCATCGCCTTGCTGCTCTGGCTCTTCACCGTGCCGCACGAGATCCCGAGCGCGTCCGCGATCTCGGCCTCGGAGAGGTTCTCGTAGTAGCGCAGCACGATCACCGCGCGCTGCCGGGGCGGCAGGGAGCGCAGTGCTTGCCAGAGGGGTTCGTTTTCGAGTCGGCTCAGTTCGGGAGCCACGGCCCCGCTGTCCGGGAAGTCCGCCACGAGGCTCTCGCGGCGACGCCGGCGCCAGATGCTGATGTGGGTGTTGGCCATCGCCCGCCGCACGTACGCGAGCGGGTCGTCGCCCTTGCGCTGCACAGCTGTCCAGCGCGACCCGACCTTCTCCAGCACCGACTGCACGAGATCGGCGGAGTCGTGCGGATTCCCGGTCAGCGCGTGGCCGTAGCGCAGCAGTCCGGGCATGGACACGCGCACGAACTCAGCGAAGTCCCCCACGGCTTCCGCTCTTCCCCCGCCGAGCACGACGGCTGACTCCAGCTGCAACACCGCCGTCACCGCACGCCCCCTTCCCCGTAGCGATTCGCCCGGGGTGTTCACGTGCGAGCGTGACCAGCGGTTGCCACCACTTTAGTCACGGAAAGACAACGGAGGCAGGGGTTTGCTCACGTTCCGGAACCGAGCGCGCGGTCAGGGCGCGGCGACGGCCGGCGGCAGGACGAACGACCCGTCCGGCCGGGAGGGGAACTCGTGCACCTCGGTCACCGCGGCGACCGGGATCGGCCCGTAGACGTGCGGGAACCACAGCGGCGAGTCCGGCACGGCCTCCCACCGGTGGGGCACGTCGAGCAGCTTCGGGTCGACGACCAGCAACAGCAGGTCGCGCTGTCCGAAGAAGAACTTGCCCGCGGTCACGTGCACGACGCCCCGGTCGGAGCAGTGCACGAACTCCTCGCCCTCGGCGGGGGCGATGGAACCGGCCGACTGGGCAGCGGCCCAGCCGGCCTTCGTGATGATGTGCAGCAGCACTTATCCACAACTCCCTGTGGACAACCCTGTGGACAGGGTCATCGAAGCGTGATCTGGCGCCCGCGCAGGCCCTCGCGCGCACGGCGCTCGGCGTCGGACAGCTGCTCGTCGGAGGCGAGGGCCTCCGCCAAGCGCTTGCCCAGCGCCTCGGCGGGCTCCGCCCACTCGCGGGCGTGCATCTCGCGGTCGAGGTCCCACACCGGCACGAGCAGGCCGTGCGCGCGGAACGAACCGGCGTAGCGCGAGCCCTCGCCGAGGTCGAGCTCACCGCGGGCGGCCAGGCGGGCCATCGCGTCCAGCAGCTTCTCCTCGGGCTCCGGGCGGACCCAGCGCAGGTGCGCCTTGTCGCCCGCGTCGACCCAGTAGGCGGCCTTCACGCCGGGGGCGTCGAGGCGCTCGGTCGGCAGGATGGCGGCGTTCGCGCGCTCCAGCGACAGCGCCACGTCCCCGGTCGGCTCGGTGCCCTCCGGCATCCACCAGATGAAGTCGGTGTGCAGCACGGGCGTGATCTCGGCGTCGGCGTCGAGCAGGTCCTGCAGGCGGCCGGGGTTCTCGCCCGAGTCCGGGCCCACGACCGGCAGCACGTCACCGGTCTTCGCCTGCTGCGCCCACTGCACGGCGCGGGCGAGGTCACGGCTGATGTCACCGGAACGCGTCTGCACCTGCAGGCCCACGAACGGCACGTCGTCGCCGCGGATCAGCCCGGCGGCGGCCATCGGCAGCACGGTGGCGAGCGTGACCTCGCGACCGTCCTTGACCGGCAGCTTCACCACGGCGGACGGCACGAACTCGCGCAGCGCGATCAGCTCGCACTCGGCGGCGAGGCCCTCGAACGGCCGGGACACGATCACGTCGGTCGCGCCGCCGGGCGCGCCGTGGCAGGCCTTGTAGCGCTTGCCGGACCCGCACGGGCAGGGCTGCTTCGGGTTGATCCCGTCCTTCGGTGCGTCCTTGACCGCGGTCCGCTTGGCCACCTTGGCCCTCCTCGTGCTCAGGCTTTTTCTAGGTCGCCAAAGTTAGCCGTCAGCAGGCGGCGGGTGTTCGCCGGGGCGTTCGTCGCGAGGTAGCGGACCCCCAGGTCACGGCACAACGCGACGTCCTCGGGGCTGTCCACCGTCCACACGTAGGTCTCGTGGCCCGCGCGCCGCGCCCGGTCGACGTAGCCGGGGTCGCCCCGCAGCAGGTGCACGCCCGGCCCGGTGTAGTCCGCGAACTGCGGCAGGGCACCGCCGCGGTACCGGCCGAGGCGGTCGAGGAGCAGCACCGTGCGGATGTCCGGGGCCAGCTCGCGGAAGGTCCTCACCGCGGTCGGCGAGAACGACATCATGACGATCTGACTGGAGAGCCCGTGCCTCTTCAACGCCTCGGCGAGCTTGCGCTCGACCTCGTTGCGGTACCGGACCGGGTGCTTGGTCTCGACGAACAGCGTGACGTTCGTGCCCTTGACCAGTTCCAGCAACTGGTCGAGCAGCAGCAACTCGGCCGGCTGACCGTGGCGGTGCCAGCTGCCGTAGTCGTGCTTCTGCAGCTCAGCGAGCGTGAGTGCGCTCACGGTGCCACGGCCGTTGGACGTGCGTGTGAGCGTGCGGTCGTGCACACACACGATCTCGCCGTCCTTCGATAGGCGGATGTCGCACTCCAGCCCGTCGGCTCCCTCTTTCAGGGCGAGTTCGTACGCGCCGATGGTGTGCTCGGGACGGTCGGTGGACGCGCCACGGTGCGCGACTACGGAGGGCTGCTGCACAGACCGAACGATAGTGTCTGCGCAACAATTTGAGTCATCAATCAAATGGACGTGGACGAAACGCGAATCGCGACTTACCGTCCCGCCTTGTGACGTTCGACCAGCGCGATCCCGCGTTCATCGCCGACCCGTACCCGGCCTTCGCCGCCCTGCGCGCGGCCGGTGAGGTGCATCACCACGAGCAGATGGGCGTTGCCGTCGCCGTCTCGCACGCCGCCTGCTCCGCCGTCCTGCGGCACCGCTCGCTCGGGCGGATCTGGTCGGACGTGAAGCCGGTCGAGCAGTTCATGTCCTTCAACCTCCTGCACCGCAACTCGCTGCTGGAGAACGAGCCGCCGACGCACACCCGCCTGCGCCGCCTGGTCGCCGCCGCGTTCGGCCGCGGGCACGTCGAACGGCTGCGCCCGTGGGTCGCGGACCTCGCGGACAAGCTGGTCGACGAGCTCGTCGCGAAGATCAAGGACGAGGGCCAGGCCGACCTGCTCGCGCACGTCGCCGCCCCGCTGCCGGTCGAGGTGATCGCGGAGCTGCTCGGCGTGCCCGGCGAGGACCGCCACCTGCTCCAGCCGTGGTCGAACGCCATCGTGAAGATGTACGAGTACGGCCTGCCCGCCGAGCAGCAGGCCGCCGCCGAACGCGCCGCCACCGAGTTCGTCGCCTACCTGCGCGAACTGGTCGCGCTGCGCCGCAAGAACCCCGGCACCGACCTCGTCTCGGACCTCGTGGCCGTCACGGACACCGACGGCGCCCGGCTCACCGAGGACGAACTCGTCGCCACCGCCGTCCTTCTGCTGATGGCGGGTCACGAGGCCACGGTCAACGTCATCGGCAACGGCGTCTACGCGCTGATGGAGAACCGCTCGCAGTGGGAGCGCCTCTCGCCGGAGATCATGCCCACGGCCGTGGAGGAGCTCATCCGCTACGACTCGCCGTTGCAGCTCTTCGAACGCACGGCCACCGAACGCGTCGAGATCGCCGGCCACGTCATCGAGCCCGGTGAGAAGATCGCCGCCCTGCTCGGTGCCGCCGCCCGCGACCCGCTGGTGTTCGAGAACCCCGACACGCTTGACGTGGGGCGGGAGAAGAACCAGCACCTCGGCTTCGGCATGGGCATCCACTACTGCCTGGGCGCGCCGCTCGCCCGCATCGAGGTGGAGGCGGCGCTGTCGTCGCTGCACCGCAAGCTGCCCGGCGCGGTGCTGGCCGAGCAGCCGAACCGGCGGGCGGAGTTCGTGATCCGCGGCCTGCACTCGCTGCCGCTCGGCAGCGGAGCGTGACCGGCCGACCTGAGCACTTCGGCCAGTACATCGGCCTTGAATGAGTCAGCGGGCACGCCGTTTCCGATCGGCGTGCCTACCCTTGATCCGGCCCCGCTCGACCGTTGATCCTGCCGCAACCCTCCCGCCCGGCCGCCCATCCATCCACTGGACGTCGGCGCACGGTGCGGGGGCCGCGGCGGGCGTCCCCGCGCATCGGGAGAAAGCCATGCGCAGACGTTTGATGATCGCGAGCGCCGCAGTGTCCGCGTTCGTGCTGGGCCTTCTCGGGCCGGCCGGTGTCGCCGTCGCGGGTCCGGTCGGCACCGCCGCCGGTTTCGAGGACGACGACGCGAACCTCGCCCCGCAGGCACCGATCAACTTCGACTGGAACAGCTTCTCGCCGGCCACCTGGACCGGCACCGCGGGCTCCAGGACCGCGGCCAAGGTCACCTCCGGCTGGGCCTTCACCGGCCTCGAGGACCGGCAGGCGACGACCTCCGACTCCGGCTTCGCCGGCGGGACCAAGCAGGACAACGTCTGTCCGACCGTCGGCACCGCGAAGGCGTCCAACAAGGACGACCTCAAGCGCGTCTACGTCGCGAGCAAGACCGTCGGGACCAGCGTGTTCCTGACGCTCGCCTGGGTGCGCATCCCGCAGAACACGACCTCGCCGAGCGCGCACGTCGCGTTCGAGTTCAACAAGGGCACCACCTCCTGCGGCCCGTCCGGCCTCGTGCAGCGGACCGCGGGCGACATGCTGATCGTCTACGACTTCGAGGGCGGCGGCACCCCGGTGCTGAAGCTCTCCCGCTGGATCACCTCCGGCGCGTGTGAGGTCGGCAGCAACTCCGCGCCCTGCTGGAGCGTCGCGACCACGCTCTCCGCAGGCGTCGCCGAGGCGGCCGTGAACACCGGCTCCACCGCCCAGGACACCGTCGCGCCGACGACCGAGACGCTCGGCCTGCACGAGTTCGGCGAGGCCGGCATCAACCTGACCGCCGCCGGCGTCTTCGCCCCCGGTGTCTGCGAGGGCTTCGGCAAGGCCTACGCGGTCAGCCGCAGCTCCGGCCAGTCGTCCACCGCCCAGATGAAGGACCTGGTCGGGCCGGGCAACGTCAACATCCGCAACTGCGGTTCCGTCGCCGTCACCAAGCTCGGCAGCGACGGCGGCAGCCAGGCCGGCGCCGTCTTCACGCTGTACTCCGGCACCGGCACCGGCGGCACGGTCGTCGGCACCTGCACCGTGCAGGCGAACGGCTCGTGCACCCCGTCGTTCACCGACCTGCCCGTCGGCACCTACACGCTCGACGAGACGACGGTCCCCGCCGGCTACGACAAGGACCCGGCCCTGCCGTCCACGTTCAGCGTCGCGGCCGGGGAGAACAAGTCGCTGACGTTCACGAACCCGGCCCGCCCGGCGACCGTGAACGTGCAGAAGAAGGACGACGCGGGCGCCGCGGTGCCCGGCGCGGTCTTCACGCTCAGCCAGGGCGCGACGGTGATCGGCACCTGCACCACCGACGCCGCCGGGATCTGCCAGCCGCCGTTCACGAACCTGCCCGCCGGCACGTACACGATCGACGAGACGACGACCCCGACCGGCTACGCGAAGGACGCGTCCCTGCCGCTGACTTTCAGCGTCGCCCGCGGCGAGACCAAGAACCTCTCCTTCACGAACCCGAGGACGTTCAAGGTGATCGTGCTCGTCTGCCGCGAGGCCGACAGCACGCTGTACCCGAGTCCCGTCACGATCGACGGCCAGGCCGCGGGCAGCACGCTGTCCTCGGCGCAGGCGTCGGCCGCCGGGCTGAGCCAGGCCGCGCTGTGCGGCATCTCCACAGGTCAGCGCGGTGGTCTGCAGACCGGTGACCACTCCGCCAGCCCGATCTCGATCGGTTAGTACCGCCGGGGGAGCTTGAAACCCCGTTCCTTCATGACGACGCGCAGGCGGTCCGGGTAGTCGGTGATGATGCCGTCCACCCCGTCGTCGATCAGCTTGTGCATCGTCGCCGGGTCGTTCACCGTCCACGGGACCACCTTCAACCCGTGGCGGTGAGCGTCCCGCACCAGTTCGCGGGTCGTGAACGGCACGTAGTCCGGGTCGCCGACCTTGCCGCCCTGCGGGTTGCCGTGCACCGGCGACAGGGCGGCGGCACCGAAGCTGCGCGCCATCTTCGCGACGCTGCCGCCGAAGTCCGCGAGCTCGAGGCCACCGGTCCACGGCGACCCCGGCCGCAGCATCTCCGGCTGGGTCAGCGCCACCAGCGGGATGCGCGGCTCGACCTCGCGCAGGCGCATCAGGGTGCCCCAGTCGAACGACTGGACCGTCACGTTCGGCAGGAAGCCCGAGCGCCGGATCTCGCGGACGGCGCGCTGCACGAACTGCTCGCGCGGCGCGGTCTCGTGCGGCGCGGCGGCCTCGACCTTGGTCTCGATGTTGAAGCGGATCCCCCACGCGCGGTGCCGGCGGACGAGGTCGAAGAGCTCTTCCAGGGTGGGCATGCGGGCGCCCGGCGACAGCTCCTGGTCCGGGTACTGCGACCACCTCGTGCTGCCGCAGTCCAGCGTCCTGACCTGGGCGAACGTCAGGTCCTTGACGTACTTGCCGGCGTACGGGAACTCCGGGTCGCCGGGGAACGCGGGCGCGGTGTCGAGGCACTTCGCCGGGTTCGTCTTCCGGTCGTGGGTGATGACCTCGCGGCCGTCCCGCGTGATCTGGAGGTCGAGCTCCAGGGTCGTGACGCCGAGGTCGAGCGCCTTGCCGAACGCCTTCAGCGTGCTCTCGACGGTGAGACCGATGCCGCCGCGGTGTGCCTGGAGGTCGAAGTCCCGGTGGTGCGCCTGGGCGACGCCGGGTGCCGCCATCGCGATCACCAGAGCCCCGATGAGTGTCCGCATGCCTCCAACCTGGCACTCACCGCGGGACGCCGGCAGGTCCGCCAGGGCGAACGTCGGCTGAACAGATCAGCGGGGCGAACCGGAGGCCCGGACGGCGCGCAAGGGCGGTTCGGGAGCGTCCTTGACCTCCACCACGCGCATCAGCCGGACGGACGCGGCGTCCACCGGCAGCAGCAGCGTGGTGATCTGGCGGACGACCAGCGCCGACGTCACCGCGACGGCGGCGAGCAGCAGGTCGGCGAACGCGTGCAGCAGCACCCCGTCCGCGAGGGCCTGCGTGCTGGAGCGGAACGACCAGGCCACCACGAGCACGACCGTCAGCCCCGAGGCCACCCAGAGGCCCCACCACCAGCGCAGCAGCTTCGAGGGGTGCGGCCGTTCGTCGACGGGCCTGCGGGCCACGGCGTGTTCGAGCTCCGCGAGCACCGAGCCGGGCACCACGAGGTTCATGCCGGGCACGACCAGGCCGACCAGCACGTCCGTGTCCGACCGCGACGGTCCGTAGCCCACGAGCGACGCCGCGACGTTGCGCGCCCGCCGCAACCACAGCAGGCCGAGGAGCAGGGACAGGAAGCAGCCGGTGATCATGATCGCCGACGAGGACACCACCAGGGCGTCCGACGTGCTCACCACTCCCGCCGACAACGCGCCGAACCGGCTCAGCGCGACGAGCACGTAGCGCCAGATCTCGGACCCCGCGCCCCACACCGCGACGACGGCGAGCAGCCACAGCGAGTTCTGCACGGTGCGCGCGAGGCGGCGCACGCCGTCGACCGAGTCGGCCTGCTCGACCGTGCCGGGCACGGCCGTGGGCCAGCGCCACGCGAGCAGCGGGAAGCCCCAGCGCGGCGGGACCGGGTAGTTCGGCGGACCGCCGTAGGACGGCCGCTGCGACCGGGGCGGGGCCTGCGGGTACGCACCGGGCGGCGGGGTCGCCACCCAGTCCACGCGCATCGGCTGCAGCGGCTGCACGGTCAGATGACCTGCGGGTCCGAGCCGTCGACGCCGCCCTCGAGCGGACGCCCGGCGGCCTCCCAGTGCTGCATGCCGCCCTCGACGTTCACGGCCTCCCAGCCGTTCTGGTTGAGGTACTGGGTGACGCGGGCGGACCGGCCACCGGCGCGGCACACGACGTAGAGCTGCACGTCGTTCGGCACCTCTTCGAGACGGCCGCCGATCTCGCTCATGGGGACGTGCAGCGCGCCGGGCGCGTGGCCCGCGTCCCACTCGTCCTGCTCACGCACGTCCAGCAGGACGGCGCCCTCGGGCAGCTGCGCTGGGACGTCGGCGATCTCCACGCTTGGAACAGTCACGCCGTAGATGTTCCCATGCCGGAGGTTGCACGGACGTGAACCTCCGGCACGGGACCACCTCAGGCCACCCCCGCGATGGCGGGCCCGAGCCTGGAGAACTGCTCCTCGGTCAACGGCAGGGTCGCGCGACCGGCGCCGACCCGCTCCCAGAACGAGCCCTCCTTCGAGGGGAGCAGGTCCTTGCTGCTGTAGTTGGTCAGTTCCAGCTGCAGCATCAGGCCGTCCGGCCGGAACACCTCCATGATCTGCAGGAGCGTCTGGAACGGCTCGGCCGCGCGCACGCCGTGGAGTTGGACGATCGTGCCGTCCGGCAGCGTGGTCCGGTAGGGCGGCTGGCAGTCGCCGCTGGTCCAGATGTTGTCGTCGGCGTACTGGAGCGGCGTCCCCTCGAACCTGCCTGCGGCGAGCCGGACGCTGCCGACGCCGCCGGAGTCGCTCAGGTCGACCGCGTTCTCCAGGTACCGCTCCCCGTCGAGCTTCGGCGCCAGGTCGCTGACCTGCAGCTCGGGCAGTCGCTCGCGCACCGTGCCGATCCACTTCTGGACGTACTCGTCGTTCAGCTGCAGCGAACCGACGGGCACCTTCATCGCCCACTTCCGCTGGGCGATGTCGCACCGCGGCATCGAGAGGACCGCACGGCCGACGGGAGGTGGTGCGGTGGACGCCGGCGACCACGTCCCGTACGGGATCTGCGGCGGCGTGTTGACCCGCGGCCAGCCCACTGAGTTCTCCACACTCGTGGGACCCGCGTCCGGCCGGTCGGCCTGCTGCGGCCCCGGCGCGGCGAGGTTCAGCGTCGCGGCACCGATCCCGATGCCGGCGACCACCGCGAACGCGCCCAGCACGGCACCCGCGCGCTGCGCGAACACCCGGCGGCGGCCGCGCTTCACGACCAGGTCCAGCGTCGTCGTGGGAGGCGGCGCGGAGACGTCGAGAGCTCCGCGCAGCTCGTCTTCGATGTTCATCAGGCACACTCCGAGTTCACCGGTTCGCCGTACGCCTCGCGGAGCGCCGCCAAACCCCTGGCTGTCTGACTCTTGACGTTGCCGACCGAACACCCGAGTTCGGCCGCCGTCTGTTCGATGGACAGGTCGTGCACGAAACGCAGCACGAGCGCCGCTCGCTGTTTGGGCGCGACCTGTTGCAGGGCCGCGTTCAGCTTCGCGTCCGGGTCGGTGAAACCACCGCCCACACCCCGTTCGGGCAGGTCGGCGACCGGGTGTTCACGACCGCGGGCTCGCCGCCTGGTGTCGAGGAACGCGCGCGTCAGGGTCGTGCGGACGTACCCCTCCGCCGTTTCCCGCCTGATGGTCGGCCACTTCGCGTACGCCTTCACGAAAGCGTTTTGCGCGAGTTCTTCCGCCTCCGACCAGTCGCCGCACAACGCGTACGCCGTGCGCCTCGCCCAGTCGAACCTGCCGGTGAAGAACTCCGAGAACTCCTCGTCTCGTCGCACTCCGGTCCCCCATGCCTCTGCCGCGTTCCGCACTCAATACGCGGTCGGCCCCTTCAGGGTTGCACGCACGAAAAACGGGCCGCCCCCGTGAGGGACGGCCCGTTCTCCTGTGGTGGAACTAGTGCGCGATGGCCTTCTCGGCGCCCGCACCGGTGAGGGAGCGGACCTCCATCTCGGCCTGCTTGGCGGGGTCGGCCTTGTCCTTCGAGAGGATCGTGCCGATGTAGCCGAGCAGGAACGCGACGGGGATCGAGACGATGCCGGGGTTCGACAGCGGGAACAGGTCGAAGTCGGCGTTCTTGAACATCGAGGTCGGCTTGCCGGAGACGGCGGGCGACAGGATGATCAGCGTGATCGTCACGATCAGACCGCCGTAGATGCTCCACAGCGCGCCCGAGGTGTTGAACCTCTTCCAGAACAGCGAGTAGAGGATCGTCGGCAGGTTCGCCGAGGCGGCGACCGCGAAGGCCAGTGCCACGAGGAACGCGATGTTCTGGCCGTTGGCGATGATGCCGCCACCGATGGACACGAGGCCGATGACGATCGCGGTGAGGCGGGCGACCTTGACCTCGGAGTCCTTGTCCTCCTCCTGGCCCTTCTTGATGATGTTGGCGTAGATGTCGTGGGCGAACGACGCCGACGCCGTGATCGTCAGGCCCGCCACGACCGCGAGGATCGTCGCGAAGGCGACCGCCGCGATCAGGCCGAGCAGGATCGGGCCACCCAGTTCCAGCGCGAGCAGCGGGGCGGCCGAGTTGGCCTTGCCGGGCGCCGCGTTGATCTTGTCCGGGCCGACGAGCGCGCCGGCGCCGTAGCCCAGGACCAGGGTGAACAGGTAGAAGATGCCGATCAGCCAGATCGCCCAGACGACCGAGCGACGGGCTTCCTTCGCCGTCGGCACGGTGTAGAAGCGCATCAGGATGTGCGGCAGACCCGCGGTGCCGAGGACCAGCGCGAGGGCCAGCGACAGGAAGTCCAGCTTGCTGGTGCCGGTCGCGCCGTACTGCAGGCCGGGGCCGAGGAGCTTCTCGCCCGCCTTCGGGGCGGCGTCGACCGCGGCACCGAGCAGGGACGAGAGGTTGAAGCCGTACTTGGCGAGCACCCAGACGGTCATGATGCCCGCACCGGCGATCAGCAGGACCGCCTTGATGATCTGCACCCAGGTGGTGCCCTTCATGCCGCCGATGAGGACGTAGGCGATCATCAGGGCGCCGACGACGGCGATGACGAGGGCCTGGCCACCGGTGCCCGTGATGCCGAGCAGCAGGGCGACGAGACCACCGGCACCGGCCATCTGGGCCAGCAGGTAGAAGAACGAGACCGCCATCGTCGACGTGGCCGCCGCCGCGCGGACCGGGCGCTGGCGCATCCGGAAGCTCAGGACGTCGCCCATCGTGTACTTGCCGGTGTTGCGCAGCAGTTCGGCGACGAGCAGCAGCGCGACGAGCCACGCCACCAGGAAGCCGATCGAGTACAGGAAGCCGTCGTAGCCGTTGAGGGCGATGGCGCCCGCGATGCCGAGGAACGACGCGGCCGACAGGTAGTCACCGGCGATCGCGATGCCGTTCTGCGGACCGGTGAACGCGCGGCCCGCCGCCAGGTAGTCGGCGGCGGTCTTCGTGTTGCGGCTCGCCCGGATGACCACGATCAACGTGGCGATGACGAAGACGCCGAAGATGCTGATGTTGAGGATCGGGCTGGACTCGTTCACTTGCCGTCTCCCTCGATCTCGTTGCGGAGCTTCTCCGCGAGCGGGTCGAGGTTCTTGTTGGCGTGCCGCACGTAGAGCGTCGTGATCACGAACGTGGACACGAACTGCAGCAGGCCGAAGATGAGCCCGACGTTGATGTTGCCCAGCACCTTGGTGGACATGAAGTCGTGCGCGTAGTCCGCGAGCAGCACGTACAGCAGGTACCACGCGAGGAACAGTCCGGAGACGGGGAAGACGAACTTGCGGAGTCGGTGCTTCAGCTCGGCGAAGTCATCACTGGCTTGGACGTCGGCCCACTTCTGCGCGTCTGGGGCCGACTCAGACGGGGTGTGATCGACGGTGCTCACAGGCCCCTCCTCGCGGTACTCGTCGTAGGTGTCAGCAACGTGACGTGCACGTAATGCCTCCAGGTGCGGTCCGTTCTTGGTCGAGAACCGTATGGAGACTTGAGTCACTCAGGTAAGGCCCCGTTCGTGCCGTTGCGCCCAGCAGTCGGGTGATGCGACGAACGGTCAGTATGCGTAGACGAACTGCACTCTGCGTGACGTAGTTCACCGTTCACCGATTCGAGTGACCAATTTTCACCCATTTGAAACGGTGACTACTTACCGTGTGCGACCGGCTCCCCTGCGCTTGTCGTCGGCCATCCTGGCCTTCTCCTCGGCGGTCCCGAACCGGGCGATGTCGCGGTCGCGGATGAAGCCCAGCGGGTCCGGCGCGTGCAGCCGCAGCAGGATCTGGCTGACGTCCGCCGGCACGCGTCTGCGGGTCGCCTTGCTGACGACGATCATGGTGATGAACGCGACCGGGACGGTGATCAGCGCAGGTTGGGTGATGAACGCGGGCGCCCACCGGCCGGTGTAGGAGCTCACCACGCTGACGACCTGCGCGCTGATGACCATGCCGCCGCCGACCACCAGACCGCAGACGGCGCCCACCCAGGTCAATCCCCGCCACCAGATGCCGAGGACGAGAAGCGGGCAGAACGTCGACGCCGCCAGCGCGAACGACATGGCCACCGTCAGTGACGCGTCCGAGCGCGGCAGCAGCAGTGCGAGACCTATGGCGACGAGTCCGGTGAACACAGTTGCCCACCGGAAGTCACGAACCTTGCCCGGCATGATGTCCGTCGAGACCACGCCGGCGACCGACACCACGAGCCCGGACGAGGTCGACAGGAACGCCGCGAACGCGCCCGCCGCGACGATCGCGCCGACGATCTGACCACCCAGGTTCGGCAGCATCGTCTCGGGCAGCATCAGCACCGCCGCGTCGGTCTTGCCGTTCACCAGCAGCTGCGGCAGGTACAGCCGCGAGAGCACGCCGAGCACCGTCGGGAAGATGTAGAAGAGGCCCAGCAGGTAGAGCACGTGCAACGCCGTGCGGCGGGCCGCCTTGCCGTCCGGGTTGGTGTAGAAGCGGACCAGGACGTGCGGCAGGCCCATCGTGCCGAGGAAGGTCGCGAAGATCAGCGAGTACGTCCGGATCAGCTCGGAGATCCCGCCGGTCTGCGGCCGCGTCCAGTCGAAGTTCGACGTCGGCGAGCCCTCGACCACCGGCACCGGGCTGCCCGCGGTGAACTCCATCGTCGTGCCGGGGCTCAGCTCGTAGACGCCGCGGCCCCAGAACACGGCCCCGTCCGCGTCCCTGCCGTCGATCTGGCCGCGCACCTTCAACGTCAGCGGCTGGTCGACGCGGACCTTCACGACCTGCTCCGCCACGGTGACCGTCTCGGCCTGGGGGAAGCGGACCACGCCGTCGTCGCTGATCGGCTGCGTGCCCCGGTCCGGCGAGGCGAGGAACACCACGAACAGCACGAACGTGGGCGCGGCGATCGCGAAGAGCTTGCCCCAGTACTGGAACGCCTGCACGAGCGTGATCGCGCGCATGCCGCCGCCGAGCACGTTGACCACCACGATCGCCGTGACGATCAGGCCGCCGAACCACGCGGGCAGACCGGTGATCGTGGTCAGCGTGAGGCCCGCGGACTGCAGCTGCGGCACCAGGTACAGCACGCCGATGCAGACCACGAAGAACGTGCTGAAGTGCCGCACGTTCACCGACCCCAGCCGCGCCTCGGCGAAGTCCGGCAGCGTGTAGGCACCGGACCGCCGCAGCGGCGCGGCCACGAACAGCAGCAGCGCGAGGTAGCCCGCGGTGAAGCCGATCGGGTACCAGAGGGCGTCGACGCCGTCCTTGAGCACGAGCCCGGCGACGCCGAGGAACGACGCCGCGGACAGGTACTCGCCGGAGATGGCGGCGGCGTTGCGGGTGGCGGGGATCGCGCGGCGCGCCACCAGGAAGTCCGGGGTGGTGTTGGCCTTGCGCGAGCCGACGTAGCCGAGCAGGAACGTCACGCCCGCGACGAGGACTATCGCGCCGAGGCTCCAGTAGGTGGTGTCCATGTCAGCGGTCGACCATGTTCACGAAGTCGCGCTCGTGCCGTTCGGCCTGCCTGCGGAAGACCCACCCGACGCCGTAGAGGACCGGGAAGGGCGCGAGACCGAGCACGAGCCACGGGACGGGGATGCCGAGGACCTGCAGGTCCGCGATCGACGGCACCAGGTAGAAGGTGATCGGCAGCAGGCACATGCCGATCAGGACCGCGAACGCGAGCCCGAACGCGGACTTGAGCTGCTGCCGGATGAGGTCGCGGACCAGCTTCTCACCGACGCTGGTCTGCTCCTCCAGCTCGATGATCGTGCGCAACGCCTTGCCGCTCTTCTTCGTGGAGTCGGCGAGCACGACGCGACGTCGGCGCGGCCTGCTGCCCTGCTCGCCGAGCCAGGCCTCCCGCGCCGGAGGCTCGGGCTTGCCCGCGTCGTGCCTGCTCACCAGCCGCTCTTCGGCGGTCGCACGATCCGTTCCTTGAGCTCCTTGGTGTGCCGGCGGCTGACCGGGAGCTCCTTGGCACCCTCGCCGGTGCCGATGACGACCGCGTACCCGTTCGCCGTCATGCGCAACTCGCTGACCAGCGGCAACGCCACCAGGTACGAGCGGTGGATGCGCACGAAGCCCGCGTTCGCCCAGCGCTCCTCGAGCTGCGCGAGCGGGATGCGGACGAGGTGGCTGCCGTCCTGCGTGTGCAGGCGGGCGTAGTCGCCCTGCGCCTCGACGTACCGCACGGACGCGCGCGGCACGAGCTTGATGGTGCCGCCGAGCTCGACGGGGATGACCTCGTCGTCGGTCGGCTCGGCGGGGTTCTGCGCGGCCTGACCGGTCGGCGCCGCGGGAGCCGCCGTGCGCCCCACCCGGTCCGCGACCCGCGAGATCGCCTTGAGGACGCGTTCCTCGTTGATCGGCTTGTTGATGAAGTCGAGCGCGCCGACGTCGAACGCCGTGACGAGCGCGTCCCGTTCCTCGACACCGGTCACGAAGACGAGCGCCGGCGGGTACCGGAACGCGCTGAGCACCCTCGCCAGATCCATGCCGGACAGGCCGGGCATGTTGATGTCCGCGAACACCGCGTCGACCGGCGGCAGGCCGGCCTTGGTCCGCGCCATGACCTCCTGCTCGTAGTCACCCCTCAGGATGCGCAGAGCCTCGGCGGCGTCGAAGGCCGTGAGGACGCGCCGGATGTGAGGACTGCTCTCGAGCAGGAACTTGATCTCGCTCAGGCCGGGAGCCTCGTCATCGACTGCGAGGACGAGGAGACCGGTGTTGTCTTGGGTGCTCACTGTGTCGGGCATCTTGCCCATCAATGTGCGGTCATGTCTACGCCGGGGTAGGCCTCGACACGCCCGGTGAAACCGAACTGATGCTCACAGCCCGAATCGGGACCAGCGAGCACGTTCCTCGACGCTGGCCAGCACCTGCGTCACGAGATCGCCCGATCGGGTGGAGGCCCCGGTGAACCCCAGCTTGGCCAGCAACGGTTTGCGCGGCTCCGCGATGGTGAGCTCGGCGTCCGGGAACCGCTTCGCGATGACGCTGCGGATCGTCCCGATCCCGTCGACGAGCCCGAGCTGCTGCGCCTTGCTGCCCGTCCACACCTCACCGCTGAAGAGGTCGGCCTCGGCACTGAGCTTCGCGCCGCGCCGTTCGGTCACCCACGCCTTGAACTGCTCGTGCAGGTCGGCGTGCAGGCCCTTGAGCCACTCGACGTCCTCGGGCTTCTCGGCCTGGAACGGGTCGAGCCGCACCTTGTTCTCGCCCGCGGTGTAGACCCGGCGCTCGACCCCGGCCTTGTCCAGCAGCCCGTTGAGCCCGAACCCGGCGCTCACGACGCCGATGGACCCGACGAGGCTCGTGCCGTGCGCGTAGATCTCGTCACCGGCACACGCCAGCCAGTACCCACCGGACGCCGCCACGTCCTCGCAGAACGCGAGCACCGGCACGTGCTTCTTGGTGGCGAGCTCGCGAATCCGTTCCGCGATGAGCGCGCTCTGGGTCGGCGCGCCGCCGGGAGAGTTGATGAGCAGAGCCACGGCGATCAGCCGCTCGTTGTCGAACGCGCGGTTGATCGCCGACTCGACGTTCTGGAGGCTGATCGTGTTGCGCGCGACAGGCGAGGACTGCGGGGTGATGACCCCGTGCAGCCGCACCGCCGCGACCACCGGAGGCCGCTCACCCCGGTCCATGACCCTGGGGAGCCGGGCAGCGATCTTGTCCGTGACGCTCATGTACTCGACAGTACGTGCGTTTCGCGGACACGCGGGAGCCACGATAGCGGTTGGTTGCTCCCGCGTGACCTGGAACACAAAGGTGCTAGGTTCGGGCTGTGACGTTCAACCCGATCCGCTGGCTCGAACGGTATGTCGAGTGGTGGGACGACCGGGGCAGGCAGAACGCCGCCGGGCCGACGCCGATGCACATCTACTGGATGTGGGTGAGCTGGAGCGTGTGCGCCGTCGTGCTGATCACGACTCTGGCGGTGGCAGCACGCTGATCAGCACTTACAGCTGTTGAATCCCTTGGCGGTGCACTTGATGCAGACGCGGACGCGTTCGGGTGCCTTCGGTTCGTGCACTGGTTGATGGCCTTTACTCGCGGCCGGCCCCTGCGTTTTTCAACGACCGGCGGATCATTGGTCACCACCACAATCGGCAGGATGCGCGCCGGGGTTGAGCATGATTGACCCTGCAACTTTCGGAAAGTTCAGGCGCGGGTCGACGACTGCTCGTCAGCGACAGTAAGTGCCGCGTGCACCTGCCTGCTGCACCTCTCGCCGACGTCGCTCGGGACAGCCGGATGCCGCTGGTCAGGCGCGGATCGCCGGCTGCTCGTTCGTCATCGGCTCGTCCGTCATCTGCGACCCGATGTTCAGGTTCGGCAGCACGTTCCGCGCGAACTTCGGCACCTTGAGGATCACCTTCGTGCCCGCGTTCGGCGCCGTCTCCACCACCAGCGCGTACTCCGCGCCGAACACGGTCCGCATCCGGTCGTTGATGTTGCCGATGCCGACGTGCGCGCCGGTCTGGTGCGCGTCCTTGATGTCGTCGAGGCGGTCGGGGTCCATGCCCACGCCGTCGTCCTCGACGCTGATCAGCGCCTCGTTGCCGTTGTCCTCGGCGGTGATGGTCAGCATGCCGCCGCCCGGCTTCTTCGCGAGGCCGTGCCGGACCGCGTTCTCGACCAGCGGCTGGAGCACGAGGAACGGCAGCACGACCTGCAGCACCTCGGGTGCGATGCGCAGGCGGACGTTCAGGCGCGAGCCGTAGCGGGCCTGTTCGATGGTCAGGTAGCGGTGGATGTTCGTGAGCTCGTCGGCGAGGGTCGTGAAGAGGCCGTCGGTGCGGAACGAGTAGCGCGTGAACTCCGCGAACTCCTGCAGCAGCTCGCGGGCGTGCGAGGGGTCGGTGCGGATGAGCGACGAGATCGTGTTGAGCGCGTTGTAGACGAAGTGCGGCGAGATCTGGGCCCGCAGGGCCTTCACCTCGGCCTGGGCGAGGGCCTGGCGTTGCTTCTGGACGACCTCGAGCTCGAGCTGGGTCGAGACGAATCGGGCCGTCTCCTCGGCCATGCGGATCTGGCGCTTCGAGGCGACGCCGGAGACCACGATCAACGTGCCGGCCACGTCTCCCTCGACAACCAGCGGGACCACGACGACGCTGTGCAGGGAGCACGGACCTTGCAGCTCGCAGCCGAGCTTGCGGTGGTCGACGTGCTCCTTGTGGCAGTTGTTGATGGCCCGGGCCACCGTGTCGCGGAGGTACTCGTAGTGGTCGTTCGCGCCGCCGTCCCACGACAGGACGGTGCCCTCCTCGTCGGTGATGGCGACCGCGACGCACCTCAGCATCTCGCGCAGGTGCGGTGTGGCCTTGTTCGCCGCCTCCTCGGTCAGGCCCGCGCGGAGGTCGCTCGACGCCCTGGACATGCGGTCGAGCATGTCCATCACAGCATCCTCGACGGAGGTGCTGACTCGTCGAGCGCGGCACAGCATCACGAAGAGGCCCAGAACGGCCAGGGTCGCGATGACACCGAGCACGGCGCGCTCGGTCAACAGGTCGCCCACAGCGCACATGCTCTGCTGTGGGGCAGCCCTATAGCAAGAGGCGCGCCCGGTGTACCCCCGTACGGTCCACCGGTTCGGGTAGACATCCGATGAATTTGGGGAGAGGGTGTGCGCGTGAGAGTGGCTCTGTTCGCGACCTGCCTGACCGACACGTTCTTCCCGGACACGGCACGTGCCGTCGTGCGTTTGCTGGAGAGGCTCGGCTGCGAGGTCGACTTCCCCCTCGACCAGACGTGCTGCGGCCAGATGCACTTCAACACCGGCTACCGGGACCACGCCGTGCCGTTGGCGCGCAAGTACACCGACGTTTTCCGGAGCTACGACTACGTCGTTGCGCCATCCGGGTCATGCGCGGGCATGGTCCGGGAGGTCCATCCCACTTTGGGTGAGTCTCCTCCGCGCACCTTCGAGCTCTCGGAGTTCCTGGTCGACGTGCTCGGCGTGACGGACGTCGGCGCCTGGTTCCCCCACCGTGTCACCTACCACCCCACGTGTCACTCGCTGCGCATGCTGGGGGTCGGGGACAAGCCGTTGGCGCTGCTCAGGGCCGTGAAGGCACTCGATCTGGTGGAGCTGCCGGACTCGACGCACTGCTGCGGCTTCGGCGGCACGTTCGCGGTGAAGAACGCCGAGACGTCCACGGCGATGCTCGCGGACAAGATGACGTGCGTGCTCTCGACCGGCGCCGAGGTGCTGTCCGCCGGCGACAACTCCTGCCTCATGCACATCGGCGGCGGTCTCTCGCGGCTGCGTGCGGGCGTCCGGCCGGTGCACCTGGCGGAGATCCTGGCTTCGACGGAGGAGGAACCGTGGCTCGCAACCCGGTGACGTGGCTCGGCAGCCCGACGTTCCCCAAGGCCGCCAAGGAAGCGCTGAACGACACCCAGCTGCGGCAGAACCTGCGCAGGGCCACCGGCACCATCCGCGGTCGCCGGGAGGCCGCGGTCGCCGAGATGACCGACTGGGAGATGCTCAGGGTCGCGGGCGAGCAGATCAAGAACGACGTCCTCGCGCGCCTCGACACCCTCCTCGTCCAGCTCGAGGAGTCGGTGACGGCCCGCGGCGGGACGGTGCACTGGGCGCGCGACGCCGAGGAGGCCAACCGGATCGTCCTCGACCTGTGCCGGGCCGAGGACGCGCGCGAGGTCGTCAAGGTCAAGTCCATGGCCACGGCCGAGATCGGGCTCAACGAGGCCCTCGAAGCCGGTGGCGTGCACGCGATCGAGACCGACCTCGCCGAGCTGATCGTGCAGCTCGGCGACGACCGCCCGTCGCACATCCTGGTGCCCGCGATCCACCGCAACCGCGCGGAGATCCGCGAGATCTTCCAGCGCCGCATGGGCGTCGAGGTGAGCGACGAACCGGCCGACCTCGCCGAGGCCGCCCGGGTCTACCTGCGCGAGAAGTTCCTGACCACCAAGGTCGCCGTCTCCGGCGCGAACTTCGCCGTCGCCGACACCGGGTCGATCGTGGTGCTGGAGTCCGAGGGCAACGGCCGGATGTGCCTGACGCTGCCGGACACCCTGATCACCGTGATGGGCATCGAGAAGCTCGTGCCGTCGTGGCAGGACCTGGAGGTGTTCCTGCAGCTGCTGCCGCGCTCGTCCACGGCGGAGCGGATGAACCCGTACACGTCCGTCTGGACCGGCGTCACGCCCGGAGACGGCCCGCAGCGCTTCCACCTCGTGCTGATCGACAACGGCCGCACCGCGACGCTGGCGGATTCCGTTGGGCGCCAAGCACTCCGGTGCATCCGGTGCAGTGCTTGCCTCAACGTCTGCCCGGTCTACGAACGCACCGGCGGCCAGTCGTACGGCTCGGTCTACCCCGGTCCGATCGGCGCGATCCTGACACCACAGCTGGTCGGCGACATGCACGACCCGCAAGCGGCCTCACTCCCTTACGCCTCTTCGCTGTGCGGCGCGTGCTTCGAGGTCTGTCCGGTGCGGATCGACATCCCGTCCGTCCTCACGCACCTGCGCGCCGAGGCGGTGGAAGCCAAGGGGCGCACGGCGGAGTCCGTCGCGATGGCGGCCGCGGCGTGGATGTTCGCCTCGGCCTCGCGCTACGAGAAGGCGCAGAAAGCCGGTGCCCTGGCCCGGTTCCTGGCGCGCGACGGCAAGATCACGTCGCTGCCGTGGCCGGGGTCGAAGTGGACGTCCTCCCGCGACGTGCCCGCCCCGCCGTCCGAGTCGTTCCGCACTTGGTGGAGGAAGAACCGTGGCTAGCGCCCGAGAAGTGATCCTCCAGAGGATTCGCGACGCCCGCGTCTCCGCGCCGGAACCCGTCGTGCGCGGCTACAACGTCGAAGGCCCCGGCGGCGTCGAGCTGTTCGCCGAGCGGGTCGCCGACTACCGCGCGATCGTGCACACGGTCACCGACGTGCCCGAGGCGCTGGAGCGCCTGCGCGGCAAGCGGATCGTGGCGCCGGGTGACGTGCCGGCCGAGTGGTTGATCGACGGCGTCACGTGGCTGCACGACCCGTTGACCATCGACGAACTCGACCAGGCGGACGGCGTGCTCACCGGCTGCGCGGTCGCGATCGCGGACACCGGCACGATCGTGCTGGACGGCGGTGTGGCCCAGGGACGCCGCGCTCTCACCCTGCTGCCGGACTACCACCTCTGTGTGGTGCGCCAGGAGCAGATCGCCGGCTCGGTGCCGGAGGCGTTGCGGCGGCTGGAGCCCACGAGACCGTTGACGTTCATCAGCGGACCGTCGGCGACGAGCGACATCGAGCTCAACCGGGTGGAGGGCGTCCACGGCCCCCGCACCCTGGAGGTCCTGATCGTCACTTGAGCAGGCGCGACAACCGGCGGTCGGCCAGCGGCTTGCCACCGGTCTGGCACGTCGGGCAGTACTGGAACGCCTTGTCCGCGAACGACACCTCACGCACCGTGTCACCGCACACGGGACAAGGCAGGCCCGTGCGCGCGTGGACCCGCAACCCCGAGCGCTTCTCGCCCTTCAGACGAGCCGCGTCCTGGCCAACGGACCGTGCGACGGCATCGGTCAGTGTCGTGAGCATCGCCTCGTGCAGGTGATCGAGCTGCTCGTCGTTCAACTTGCCCGTGGTCGCGTACGGCGAGAGGCGCGCCATGTGCATGATCTCGTCGGAGTACGCGTTGCCGATGCCCGCGATCAGGCCCTGGTCCGTGAGCGACGTCTTGAGCCGCTCGGTGCGCCCGTGGAACAGGTCCTCCAGCTGCGTGCGGGTGATGCCCAGCGCGTCGGGTCCGAGCCGGGCGACGCTCGCGATCGACTGGGGATCGCGCACGATCCACGCCGCGAGGCCCTTCTTCGTGCCCGCCTCCGTCAGGTCGAACCCCGGCCCCTGACCGGGTGGGCCGAGGTGCACGCGCAACGCGAGCGGCCCGCGACCCTGCTTGGGCGGCGGGGCGGACATGGTGTCGGCCCAGCGCAGCCAGCCGGCGCGGGCGAGGTGGACGACCAAGTGCAGGCCGTCCGCGACCTCCAGGTCCAGGTGCTTGCCGTGCCGGTGCGCGGCCACGACCTCCTGGCCGTGGAGCGCTGTCCACGGCGGGTCGAACGTCTTGAGCACCTGCAGCGAGGCGACGTCGACGCGGTGCACGACACGGCCCACCGCGTTCTCACGCAGGTGGTGGACCAGTGCTTCTACCTCGGGTAGCTCCGGCACTCGTCCAGTGTCGCATCAGTCGACGGGTTGCAACGGGCCTTCGACGTCCGGCAGCGAGTGCATCTCGATCGTGCGGGCGACGCGGGACGCCTCCTGGCGCACCGCGAGCGGGCCGCGCACGGAGCCGATCCACCGCTCGGGCGGCAGCTCGTCGGCCGTGGCCTTGCTCTCCGCGACCAGCGTGTGCGGGCGGCGCAGCGCCCAGCGGACCGGGAAGAACGCGAACAGGAAGATCAGCGCGAGGATCAGCCACGCCGGCACGACGACCTGCTCGGGCGTCCAGGCGATCAGCACGACCACCATCACGGCGAGCATGCCCGCCATCATGATCCCGGGCAGCACACCGCCGCTGACGTCGTGCTCGAAGTCGTCGGACTCCACCGGGTTGCGCCACTCGATGCGGCTGTGGACCGTCCACATCCGCCCGTCCGCACCGCGCACCAGCCGCGTCATGTACCCGTCTCCCACGCTCGGTCGGTCTTGGACAAACCGTACCCGGAGCGGGCCGAGCCTTGTGGGTGAACTCGCCCTGTCTTGATCGTCACCGTCAGTTCTGGCGCGGCTCGGTCGGGTAGAGCGTGGCTGTCGTGACGGTGGTCCGCGGCGACGAGCAGGGCTCGGACGTCGGAGTCGGCGGGTCGGACGGTGACGACGGCGTGTTGAGCGAGTTGATGCCACGCGACGTCGTCTCCGCCGTGCTGATCTCCCCGCCCTCTTCCGACGAGGTCACGACGGTCTCGGCCCGCTCGACCGGCGGCTCCCGGTGCAGCTCGCTGGTCGGCACCGGCACGGACGACGACGTCTTGCGCACGGTCGTCTGCTGGCGCGGCGCACCGGGGTTGACCACGTTGCCCGGCTGCTTCGTCTGCTGCTGCTCGGGCGCGGGCGGATCGGCCACCACGAGCTCCTGGCTGTGCTGCGAGCTCGCCGACCCGGACGTGTTCATCGCGATCACCGGGTTCTGGTCCGGCTGCAGCACGGCGACACCCGCGGCACCGTTGAACACGGCGGCCATCGTGCCGAACAGGCCGACGGTCGCCACGCTCGCCGCCGCGAACGCGAGCTTGGCCTTGGTGAAGAACACCTTGCCGGCGAACGCGAGCCCCAGCGTCGACGGCACGATCAGGAACGCCGCGTTGGACCGCAGCGTCGCGCAGACCTCGTTCAGCTCGTGGTGGAGCTGTGAGCAGGACGAACACGTGTCGAGGTGGGCGCGGATCCGGCGTTCCTCGACGCCCTGGACCCCGCCCGCGGTGTAGGTGCCGAGCTTCGACCGGATCGCCGCGCACGACGAACGCCCGTCGTCGGCCGCGAGGTGTGCCTGCAGGTAGGCCGCGCGCAGCCCCTCGCGCGCACGGCGGGCCAACGCCGACATGGCGTTCGGCGAGAGCCCGAAGTGCGGTGCCACGGTGGCGGGGCGCTCGCCCTCGACCTCGACGCGCCACAGCACGACCCGCCAGCGTTCCGGCAGGCTGGAGAAGGCCCTGGTGATGAGGTTGTGCTCGACCCTGCTGTTCGCGTTGTCGCTCACCGGCTCGACGCGCCGGCCCAGCTCCTCGTCCTCCACCGGCACGTCCCGGCGCCGCCCGCTCCACTCCCACGCGACGCGGCGCGCGACCGTGAGCAGGTAGGTGCGGACGTGGTCCGTGGGTCCGCTGCCGCGGCGGATCGCCTGCAGCATGCGGAAGAACGCTTCAGCGGTGAGGTCGTCGGCCTCGGCCGCCTCCCGGACGTGCCTGAGAGAAAAACGGCGGATCGCGTCCGCATGCCGGGAGAACAGTTCGCCGTAGGCCGAGTCGTCTCCCTCGCGCACTCTGGCGAGCAGGTCCCGGTCGACCTCGTTCTCGTCGACCATCACGCGCTTCAACATGCCACAAGGGGCCAGAACTGCTCCTCGATGAGAACAGGTCGATACACAAGACCATCCGTTAGTAGTGGGCTGATCAGCGCAACGCGATCGGTGACAGGACGGTCACAGGTGGGCGTCGGACGGTCGGCGCGACAAGATCGAGCGACTATCGTCACGCTCGTGGTGGACTGGCGAGAACGCGCTTCGGCCCTCGTGCCGGAACTTCGGGCTGTCGCCGAGAACGAGGAGTGGTCCTGCCACGTCTTCTTCTCCGAGCTCTCCCAGCTGACCCAGGAGGCGCACCGCGAGCAGGCCGACGACGTGCTGCGGCGCGCGTACGGCTTCGCGCACTGGTGCTTCCACCAGCCGGAGCAGTTCCTGGAGAACGCGGCGCTGATCAGTTTCTACGAGCACGTGTTCGACGACTGGGACCTCCGCGAGGAGGTGGCGGCGTGGCTGCCGGTCGACGTGCTACCCAAGGTGCGGGCGCTGTGGGAGTGGCGCTGGCCGAAGGAGCAGTTGTCCGAGGTAGATCAACTGCTGGCCGGTTTGGCACCCCCCTCGCAAGATGCCGTCTAACCCCTGTTGTATAGTTCTCCCCGTAAGGCAGTGCGGATGTAGCGCAGTTGGTAGCGCATCACCTTGCCAAGGTGAGGGTCGCGAGTTCGAGTCTCGTCATCCGCTCTCGACAGAAGTCCGGTACCCCTCGGGTGCCGGACTTCTGTCGTTTCAGCGCACGGCCTGCCCGACCGTCAGAGTGCCGGCGTCGGCGTCCAACTCGGCGATTGGTCCAAGCGCCAGCGACAGCGGTTCGTCGCCGTGGCCCACGTCGAGGCCGCCGAGCACCGGTACGTCCAGGGTCTCCAGCCGGTCGCGCAGCACGTCGAGGACGGTCCAGTCGCGGTCGGTGTAGTCCTCGAAGCCGGGGAACCGGCCGAGCGCGACGCCACGCAGCCCGTTCAGCGAGCCCGAGCGCACGAGTTGCGTCAGCTGCCGGTCGACGTGACCGAGTCCGACGGCGCGCGGGGCCTCCAGGAACAGGATCGCGCCGTCCAGGTCGAGCGATCCGGTGCCCACGGACCAGGCGAGGGTGCCGAGGTGGCCGCCGACGACGTTGCCCGTGGCCACGCCTCCCACCCGAACGGCGGCGGTGAGCGCGGCGGGGTCCCGGTGCAGCACGGCGGGGTCGGTCTCCATCAGCAACGACCGCGTCGAGGCGGCCGACCGCGCGCCGTCGAGGAACCCGTGGACGCCGGTCACGCGGCAGTGCCGCCACAGCGCGAGGTGCAGGCTCGTGATGTCGCTGAACCCGACCAACGGCTTGGGGTCGGCCCGCACGGCGGCGAAGTCGACGTCGTGCGCGATGCGGTACGCCCCCGCACCACCGCGCGTGGCGAAGATCGCTCGCACGCCGGGATCGCGGTAGGCGTCGTCGAGATCGGCGAGCCTGTCCTCGTCGTGGCCCGCCATGTAGCCGTGGCGGTCCATGGCGTGTTCGCCGACCTCGACGACCAAACCCCAGCTCTCCAGCACCGCCACCGCCCGGGCCAGCCCTTCCTCGTCCGGGTAGCTGGCGGGCGAGACGAGGCGGACCCGGTCTCCGGTGACGACACGCGGTGGCAGCAGGACGTTCACACGACCGACTCTCGCAGGCGGAGTCGAGCGGTTCTCGGGGTGATCTCCGGGGCCACCCGTGAAAGGGTGGTCCCAGACAGCTCGCTCCGACCTAAGGACATCGCGATCATGGCCATCAAGCAGACGGCAAACGCTCACTGGGAAGGCTCCCTCGTCGAGGGCAAGGGCAACGTCAGCCTCGCCACGTCCAACAGCGGCAGCTTCGACATCGACTGGAAGGCGCGCGCCGAGGAGGCGGGCGGCAAGACCAGCCCCGAGGAGCTCATCGCCGCTGCGCACTCGTCCTGCTACTCGATGGCGCTCTCGCACGGCCTGACCGGCGCGGGCACGCCGCCCACCTCGATCGACACCAAGGCCGAGGTGAGCTTCCAGGCGGGCGTCGGCATCACCGGCATCCACCTGACCGTCCGCGCGAACGTGCCCGGCCTGTCCCAGGAGGACTTCGTCGCGGCCGCCGAGGGTGCCAAGGCGAACTGCCCGGTGTCCAAGGCCCTCGCCGCCGTCGAGAACATCACCCTCGACGCCGCCCTGGTCTGAAGCGCAGCTCCGCGGGCCCGTGACTGATCAGGTGCCTGCGGTAGCGCACGTCGCCGGGCTGCTCGGCAGGCTCGGCCGAGCGGTCGAGCAGCTCTTCGGCGACGATCCGGCCCTCCAGCCGTGCGAGCTGGGCGCCCAGGCAGTAGTGCGGTCCGTGCCCGAAGCCCAGGTGGCCAGGCACGGACGGCCTGCCGGGGTCGAAGTCCTCGGTGAACACCTTCGGGTCGCGGTTGCCGGCCGCGTAGTCGAGGAACAGGTGCTCGCCCTCCTCGATCTTCACCCGGCCCATCGTCACCGGGCACGTGGCCGTGCGGAAGAAGCCGGTGAACGGTGCGTCGAGGCGCACGACCTCCTCGACGACGCCGCCCAGTCGGCGTTCCCTCGGGTTCAGCCGCAGCAACGTGCTCGCCAGCATGTTCGTCGTGGAGTCGGTGCCCGCCACGACGACCGCGAGGCAGAGCGAGAGCCGCTCCTGCTCGGACAGCTGGCCGCCGCGGAACGCGTCCGAGCGCGCGAAGTAGGCGCAGAACTCGTTCATCCCGGCGAAGTACGACCCGAGCACGCGTTCGCTGACCTCCTCACCGCTGGTCAGGTCCAGCACCGGCGCCACGAACTCGCGGAACAGCGGGAAGTCCGCCGCCGGCACGCCGAGCACGTCCGCGACGACCCCCAGGGCGAACGGCGCGGCGAACTCGCTGACGAAGTCGGCTTCTTCCGGCAGGTCGTCGAGAAGAGTCCTCGCGCGTTCCCTAATTGAGTCAGCCATTCGGCGCACGGCCGTTGGGGTGAATTTCTGATTCGCCGCCGCACGAATTCGGGCGTGCCTCGTTCCGTCCGCCGCGTTCAGCGAGGACATCAATTCCAGCAATCGCCGCTGCTCCGGCGGCATCAGCGCCGCCACCGCCGCGACCTGCGGACCTGTCATGTTCCGGGAGGAGAACGTCACCGGATCAGCCAGCACGGCACGCAGGTCGGCGTATGCGGTGACGCGCTGGGCGTTGATTCTCGGGTCGAATTCCATTGCTATATCGTGGCGCGGTTCCGGCCTTTGTCGGGGGCTGACGACAGGACCAATAACGTGATCATCCGGCTGCTCGGACCGCTCGAACTCACCGGTCCGAACGGAGCAGTTCAGCTCAGCAGTGCAGGACAGAGGACTCTCGTCGCACGGCTGGCGCTGAACCCGGGAGAAACGGTGCCGAGGAGTGCGCTCGTGGACGCGCTCTGGTCGGACGAGGCACCGGCGACCGCCACGAAGACCCTGCACAGCCTGCTGGCGCGGCTGCGGGGGCAGATCCGCGACGCCGGGCTGGGCGAGTTGATCACCACTCGCGAGCCGGGTTACGTGCTGAACGCGCCTGCGGACACCGTGGACGCCGCACGGTTCGAGGCGCTCGTCGCAGCAGCACGGCACAGCGACGAGCCGTTGAAGTCCGCGAAGATGCTGCGTGAGGCCCTCTCGTTGTGGACGGGCGATCCGCTCGCGGACTGCCGGCCCGGCGAGTGGACGCGGCAGGAGTCCGCGCGGCTCACCGACCTGCGGATGGACGCGACCGAGGAGCTGATGGAGTGCTCGCTCGCGCTGGGCGAGCACGCCGCGGTGGCGCCGCTGGTCAACGCGCTGGTCGAGCAGCACCCGTTCCGCGAACGGCTGTGGGAGCAGCTGATGATCGCGCTGTACCGGTGCGGGCGGCAGGCGGAGTCGCTGGGCGCGTTCCACCGGGCGCGCGGCGTCCTGGTCGACGAACTCGGCATCGAGCCCGGTCCCCGGCTGCGCGACCTCGAGCAGGCGGTGCTGACCGCCGATCCCCGCCTCGACCTGCCCGAACGCACACCGGTCCCGGTGCGCGGCAACCTGCCGGCCGACCGGTCGAGCTTCGTGGACCGCCCGGAGACCGACCACGTCGCGGACCTGATCCGGCGGCACCGGCTGGTCACGCTGATCGGGGTCGGCGGGGTGGGCAAGACGCGGCTCGCGCTGCACGTGGCGCGCGGCGAGCAGCCGCCGGACGGCGTGTGGCTGGTGGAGCTCGCCGCGTTGCGGGACAGGGCTCTCGTGCCGCACGCGGTGGCCGAGGCGATGGGCGTGGTGGACCAGACCGGGCGCGGGCAGCTGAGCGTGCTCACGGAGTTCCTGGCGGCCAAGGACGCGTTGCTGGTGCTGGACAACTGCGAACACGTGGTGGACCACTGTGCGGTCCTTGTGGACACGTTGCTGCGTGTGGCGCCGAACCTCCGTGTGATCGCCACGTCCCGTCGCGCGCTACGGGTCTATGGCGAGCAGGTCATGTCCATCGCGCCGTTGTCCGTGCCGTACCCAGCGGCGACGTTGTTCGCCCAACGCGCTGATGCGGCGATTCCCGGTTCGTTCGTCATCACGGCGGCGAACGAGCAGGCCGTCACGGACCTGTGCCGGCGGCTGGACGGCATCCCGCTGGCGATCGAGATGGCCGCGCTGCGGGTGCGCGCGTTGACACCCGCCCAGCTGCTGGAGCGGCTGGACGACCGGTTCCGGGTGCTGACCGACGGCGGGCGGACCGCGTTGCCGCAGCACCAGACCCTGCTCGCGACGATGGAGTGGAGCTACGACCTCTGCTCACCGCGCGAGCAGCTGCTGTGGGCGCGGGCGTCGGTCTTCGCCGGCAGCTTCGACCTGGCCGCGGCCGAGTCGGTGTGCTCGGACGACGCCCTGACGGCGGACTTCATGTTCGACGCGGTCGACGGCCTGGTCGACAAGTCCGTGCTGCAGCGCGAAGAACATGCGGGCGTGGCGCGCTATCGGTTGTTGGAGACCATGCGCCAGTTCGGTCAGACACGGCTGCGTGCGGGTGATGACGAGCCACGGCTGAAGAGGCGCCATCGCGACTGGTACGCCGGTGTTGCCGTGCAAGGGGAACGGGCCTGGTTCACGCCACGGCAGGTGGCGACCGTTGCGGCGATGAGCACCGAACGCGGCAACCTGCGGGCAGCGCTGGAGTACTCGCTGACCACACCGGGCGAGGCCGAGGCGGGCCTGCGGCTGGCGGCGGCGCTGTGGTTCTACTGGGTCGGCTGCGGGCGGTTCGCCGAGGGACGTCATTGGCTGAACTGGGCGTTGTCGCTCGAGACCGAGCCTTCACGGGCGCGCTGCAAGACGTTGTGGGTCAACGGCTACCTGGCCACGTTGCAGGGCAACACCTCCGCCGTCCCCGCGCTGCTGGAGGCCTGCCGGGCCGAGGCCCTGGTGCTGGGGGACGAGGACGCCGACGTCTTCGCGACCTACGTGCAGGGCGCGGCGGCGGTGTTCGACGACGACCTGCCGCTGGGCGCGACGCTGCTGGCCGAGGCCGACCGTCGGCACGCCGAGTTGGGGCACATGGACAGCAACGTGGTGATGGCGCGTGTGGCGTTGGCGATCACCGTGGCGTTCGGCGGCGAACTCGACCGTGCGGCGGACATCTGCACGAAGGCGCGCGCTGTGTGCGAGGAGCACGGTGAGCTGTGGGCGCGCGCGTTCGCGTTGTACGTCCTCGCGTTCGTGGCGATGGGACGCGGTGACGTCGTCGAGGCCCGCGAACTCGCCCTCACGTCGTTGCGCATCAAGGAGAAGTTCAACGACCTGCTGGGCATCGCGGTGTCTGTGGAGCTGCTGGCGTTGATCTCGGTGATCACCGGGTCCGCCTCGCACGCGGCGATGCTGCTCGGCGGTGCGGACCGGGTGTGGCAGTCCGTGGGGTTGCCGCTCTTCGGGTCGGCGAACTTCGCGGCGTCGCACGACCAGTGCGTGGCGCTGTGCCGGCAGGCGTTGGGTCCCGAGGGCTACGACGAGCACTTCGCGCGGGGTGCCGCCATGACCGTGACCTCGGTCGTCGCAGCCGCGCAGTCGTGACGCAGGTTCCACGCAACCGGTTGTGGAGCACGCTGGCCGGATGAGGACCAGCGTTCGCACCCCCGACGCGGGAACCGTCGAGGAAGTGCTGAAACTCGCCGCCAGGGCACCGTCGTTCGACATCGTCCCGCCGTGGCGCTGGCGCAACGGCAACGAGTGCCTCGAGCTCGTGACCGAACGGGCGGACCAGCCGGCGATGCTCGCGTGCGGCGCGGTCCTGCACCACGTGCGGGTCGCGCTGTCGGCGATGGGCTGGGACTGCCACGTGCTGCGGACGCCCCGGCCCGACGGCCAGGTCGCGTCGGTGCACCCGCGCTGGGAGCTCGACCCGTTCTCGTGTGAGGTGGCCTCCGCGGCGGCGATCTCGTTGCGCAGGGCCGATCCGCGCCCGTACCTGCCGGACGAGGTACCGGACTCGGCACTGACGTGGCTGCTGCACGCGGCCCGCGCGGAGAACTGCGAGCTGGAGCTCGTGGCGCGGCGCAGCGGAGTGCTGCTGCGGCTGCTCGGGCACGACTGGCTGAGCGTCGGCGAGGCCGTGAGCGCCGTGCTGCTCGCATCGACCGTGTGGGGCCTTGCGTCCCAACCACTGCTGCACGAGGGCGAGGTGCTCGTCCGCGTGGGCTGGCAGTCGCCCAATGCCGAACCGTTGCCTCCGTCGGCCCGCTAGCGACCCCTTTTGCGGGGACCATGGGTGCGTGGACCGGGACAGCACGCTGGCATGCCTCAGCGAGGACGACTGGGGCAGACCCGACTCGTCGTCGACCCAGCTCTACCGGGACCTGTGCGCGCTGCGCGACCTGCCGGTGGGCCAGCTGACACCGACGTCGCTGCACCTGCTCGTGACGCACCAGGTGGGCCTGGACGTGACCGCGCTGCTGGCGCTGGAGCACGTCGAGCACGACCCGCTGCGGGCGGTCGCGCTGTACCCCGGCGACCTGCTCGCCGCTCTACTGAGAGTAGATCCGTCGTTCTGGGCCGATCACCCAGCGTTGCTGGCCAGGATGTCCGCTCTGCTGGACCGCCTGCGCACGTTGCCGGAGGGAGATTGGCACCTGCTGGTCTCCGCGGCCGAACAATTTCCCGGTTAAGCGCGCTTTAGGCGTCCCTTTGCCAGGGGGTGAGTTGCTTGCACCATGGCAAAGACCCTCGCGGCGGCCGGCCTCACGCTGGCCTCTCTCGCCGCCACCGCTGCGTTCTTCTCCCCCGTCGCTTCCGCCGAGACCTGCAAGGCTTCCTACTACTCGGGCGGCGGCACGACGGCCAGCGGCGAACGCTTCGACCCCAACAAGCTGACAGCCGCGCACAAGACCCTGCCGTTCGGCACCCGCGTGAAGGTGAAGAACCGCGCCAACGGCAAGACGGTGACCGTGCGGATCAACGACCGCGGCCCGTTCATCACCGGCCGCTGCGTAGACCTGACCCCCAAGGCCTTCAAGACGATCGCACCCCTGTCACAGGGCGTAGTGGGCGTCACCGTGACAAAGGTGTGAACGAGTAGAAAAAGACCGGTTTGCTTGACCCAATCGAGTGAACGAGATAGTCAATCCGGGTGTTCGCCGCGATGAGTGGGCCAACCCGGTTGGCGATCGGTGCCGTCGTTGGCGTTGTCGTAGCCGCGTTTTGCGTGCTCGCGACGTATGTCGGATCGCTCGTGGCGAGCGATCCGACCGAGCCGTCGACCGACAAACCGGCCCGCGTCTCGCTCATCAACACCCCGTCGCTGCTCCCGACGGAATCCGAGCTCCCGTCACAGACGGTGTCCGTCAGCTCATCGTCCGCAGCGTCCTCAAGCGTGAAGTCGACGACCACCACCACAACGAAGACCACGACCGCCACGACGACAACAACAACGCAGGCCCCTCCGGCCGTGACGACAACAACGACCACAAGACCGAGACCGACCACCACGACCACAACCACGACCACCAGGCCGTGCGGCCTCATCTTCTGCTGAGCCGCCGCTCCCACACAGCGTCGAACCGGCTCGTGTCACTGAGCCCGTTCCTCAACAACCGCGCGGCATCAACGAGGTTCTTGTCCTCCCGCGCCATCGGCTCCCGCACGTGGTCAAGACACGCACCGACCAACGCGTCGTGGCTCGGCAACACCAGTTCCGGATACAGCTCGTCCAACCGCGCAACGAACTCCGCACGCAGATAAGCGACTTCTCTAGCCGTGTAGACGTTTCTGGCGAATCCGTAGTCCCACAGCCAGAACACGAACTCCACGAACCGCGCACGGTCGCGCATCGCGTCGTGCGACGACGTCCGCGCCGCCGTCAACCTCGCGCAGTACCGCCACCACGACCGGAAGTCCTCCGGCGCATTCCTTGCCGCCCAACGAATCCTCTGGTCCTCCGGCAGCGCGGCAACCGCTTTCATCTGCTGCCACACGACCTTGTGGTCACCGACGAGCGTCGGGGCCTGCCCGAACGCCGTGAAGATCTTCTGCACGCTGCCGGGCCGGAACTCGGGATCGACCCCGACGTAAACCGTCACCTGGGCATCGGGCTGCCAGTAGAGCTGGTTGCCGAACTCCGGTCCGCCGACCTTCACCAACTCCACACCACGGCGCGAGAGCTCGCCCTCCAGTTCGTCGAACATCATCAGCCCGTCGAACCGCCCGTACGCCGCGGCCACAGCGTCGTCCACCATCTCAGGACCGTGCACGAGCCGATGCGCCTGCACGGCCAGATGCACGCCCTGCCACCCGAGGCCGCGTTGCCGGAGGTACCACCCGACCTCGACCAACCCGTACGACCGCCAGCACATGCGCCCGCTGCGGTTCTCGCCGCCGAGCCCGCCCATCACCTCGGTGGCGACGTCCGGGCCGAGGTTGGCGTCGAGGCCGAGCACGGTGCCGGTCTGCACGACGTCGGCGAAGAACTCGCGGCTCACTCCGCGATCTTCAACCCGACAGGGCAGCTCACCCCGGTACCCCCGAGCCCGCAGTAGCCGTAAGGGTTCTTGGCATCAGACAGGTACTGCTGGTGGTAGTCCTCCGCGTAGTAGAACTCCCCCACCGGCTCCAGCTCAGTCGTGATCCCCCCACGCCCGGCCTCGTCCAACGCCCGCTGGTACACGGCCCGCGAAGCCTCCGCCGTAACCCGCTGCCCCTCGTCGGCGTAGAGGATCACCGACCGGTACTGCGTGCCGATGTCGGCCCCCTGCCGCATGCCCTGCGTGGGGTCGTGGCCTTCCCAGAACACCCGCAGCAGCTCCTGGTACGGCAGCTGGGCCGGGTCGAACACGACGAGCACGACCTCGGCGTGGCCCGTGCGGCCCGAGCAGACCTCTTCGTACGTCGGGTTGGGCGTGATGCCGCCGGCGTACCCGACCGCGGTCGACCAGACGCCGGGGGTCTGCCAGAAGAGCCGTTCGGCGCCCCAGAAGCAGCCCAGGCCGAACACCGCGGTGCGGTGGCCGGGCGGGAACGGTGGCGCAATGCGACGGTCCGGGAACACCGCGTGAGAGCCGGGCACGGTGATCGGGTCCTGGCGGCCCGGCAGTGCGTCGGAGGCGGTCGGCTTGCGGGCTTTGTCTCGACCGAACAGGGCCATGACCTGCATTGTATGGATCGGGCGACCGCGGTGTGACTTGGCGCATGAATGCATCCGAATCAGACACCAAAGCAACTGGCGATCAGCGAGAATTTCCCGAACCGTCGTTTCCAGGGGGAGTTCCGTGCAGACCGCTCGCAGCGCCGTGCCCGTCGTGGCCGTGCTCGCGCTGCTCGTGGGCATCGCGGCGGGCGCGTGGGCGATCTGGGGCGACGGTTCGCGGATCGACTACGCCTCCGAGGTCGTGTCGACACCGGACCCGACACCGCGGTTGCCGTACCTGGAGACCGAGGACCCGCTGGTCGACCCGCCCGGCGACATCGCGTTCGCCAAGACCGGACGCAGGGACGCCTTCGAGCACCGCACGCTGCTGTCGTCCGAGGAGTTCGCGATCGCCGGGGCGGTGGGCGTCGCCAAGATCGACGCGCGCGTGACCAGGCAGCCGGACGGCACCGTGCTGGGTGTCTGGCGGTTCACGCTGCGCGACGGCGCCGACCCCTTCATCGCGTTGGACGAGTTCGACGGTCTCTACAAGCGCGGCAACCACCAGCTGATCCCCAGTTCGCCCGACGTGCTGCTGCGTCGCTTCCTCAACGAGGACCAGAGCGCGGTCTACCACGCCCACTACGTCCGCAAGCGGGACGTGTTGCGGGTGGACGGCTACGGTCCCAACGCCACGAAGGCGGTCGCAGAGCTGCTCGATCGACAGCTCGCGCACGCCCCGGCGGAAGCGCCGCCGGAATGATCTCCACCGCACCCACCGCCGCACCCGAGGCCGAGTCGACGAGTGCGCCGAGGGCCGGAGTCGTGCTGCTCCGCGCTGCCGCCGCGGTCCTCGTCCTGCACGGCTTCCTGATCGGGCTGTGGACGACCCAGCACGGCGTTCAGCTCGGGTACCTCGACGCCGTGCGCCACGTGCTCAACCGCCCGCTCGGCATCGGCGAGGACTTCGGCATGTTCGCGGTGTTCCTGCTGCTCGCGGTGGGTGGCTATGCCGCGCAGCTCGACCGCGCGCCGCTGCCGTGGCAACTCCTGCGCACCTACCTCCCGGCGGGCGTCACCGCGGTTCTCGCCACGGTGGTCGCGGGGCTGGGCGCACAGATCTGGACCGTGCCGCTGGTGCCCCCGACCTCCGTGCTCGCGGGCGCGGGCAGTGTCACCCTCCTCGGCCACGTGATCGACGGGGTCCAGCTGCTCGTGCCACTGGCCTGGCTCGTGCTGCTCCTGCTCGTCGGAGTCGCGGCCTCGGCGGTGATCAACCGGTACGGCGGCCTCGCGATGCTCGTCGTGCCGCTCGGCGAGATCGTGCTGTCCGCGGCCGTCGTCGTGGTCGCGCCCGACAGCCGCCTGGCCGGCGTGGTCGTCTTCCTCCCGCTGGTGGCCACCGGACAACTGATCGCACTCGCTCAGCGGGAGCGGCTCAAGACGTGGTTCGTGGTCGCGTTCGGTTTCCTGGGCGGGTTCGTGATGGTGATGCTCCAGACGCTGAACCCGGAGTTCGCCCGGTGGTGGTACCCGATCCCGGCGCTGCTCGCGGTGCTCCTGGTCGCCGCGGGAGCCGTGTTCACCGGCGACCTGGCGGAACGACTCACGGCCGTGCGCGCGGTGCGCTGGCTCGCCGACCACGCCGTGTGGCTCGCCTTGTTGCAGGGCGTCGTGGGGTACGCGCTGCTGGACGTGCTGGACCGGCCGATCCCGCTGGCACTGGTGGTGGCGGTGGTGCTGACGGCTGCCGCCGCGGAGGCCGGCGGACGGCTCGCCAGGAGGGTGCCGGCATGAGCTCCAAGCCCGGTTACATGCCCGGACTCGACTTCGTCCGCCTCATCGCGTCGGTGGCCGTGGTCTACGTGCACTGGGCCGACTGGACCCAACTCGACCGCGAGCAGTACGCCACCGCGAACGAGATCGAGTGGCTCCTGACCTCCCCGCTGCACCTGAACGAACGGCTCGAGTTCGTGGGCGTAGCGGTGTTCCTGCTGATCAGCGGCATGGTGATCAGCGGCGCGGCGTTCCGCGAACGAGGTCCGGAGTTCCTCGCGCGACGGGCGGTGCGGCTGCTGCCCGCGCTGTGGGTCGCCGTGCTCCTCGCCTGGACGATGGTCAGCCTGAACCTGCTGCCCGCCGTCATCCCCGCCGACCTCGGCGACCTGTTCCTCAACGGACTCCTGGTCAACTACCTGGTCCCGAACACGTCCGAGGTGCTCGGCCTCACCTGGACCCTCGCGGTCCAGTTCGTCTTCTACTTCTACGTCGTCGCGACGATGCCGTTGCTCAAGCGCTGGCCTTGGGTGCCGCAGGCCGTCGCGGTGACGGTCGTGTCGGTGCTGATCTCCGTGGTGCCCCCGGACGGCGGGCCGCCGTTCAGCTTCCTGCGGCAGGTGGCGACGTTCCTGCCGGTGCTGTTCATCGGTCAGCTGATCGCGCTCGTGAAGTCCCGGAAACTGCCGGTCGGGGCCGGTGTCGCGCTCGGCGTGCTGCAGTACCTGCTGTTCATCCGGGCCGACCTGACCAGCGAGACCTGGCCTGGAGGCGGTGACGCCCACGCGCGTACCCTCGCCATCCTGGTGATCGTCGTGCTGCTGGCCAGCCGCGCCGATGGCAAGCTGGTGGGGTCGCGATGGGTCGCCTCCGCGTCCAAGCGCACGTACGGCATCTACCTGTTGCACATCCCGATCGGCATCCCGTTGCGCCGCCTGCTCGAGCCGATCACCGGGTACTGGCCGGCCATGTGCATCGCGATCGTCGTGGTGCTGGTCGCGACAGAGCTGATGTACCGCTTCGTGGAGACTCCGGTGACGGAGTGGTACCGCAAGAGGACGAAGGCACGCAGCAAGCCCGCCATTCGTGAGGGAACCAGGGGACATGAACGCGGTCGCATGCACGATCACCAGGGAGAGCGGGCTGCCACTGGCGACGGTGCTCGCCCGGTCCTACCTGGCGCACCACCCCGGTAGCCGGTTCGTCGTCGCGGTGCTGGACGCCGAGCCCGGCGCGCGCTCCGAGGACGGGATCACGCTGCTCGGACCCGGTGCGATCGGGGTGTCCGAGGACGACTACCTCGGCCTGGCCACGGCCTACCCGCCGGAGCAGCTGGCGGAGGCGCTCAAGCCGCTGTTGCTGAAGGAGCTGCTGCTCGACGCCGACGTGGCGGTGCACCTCACGTCGTCGAGCTACGTGCTGGCGCCGATGGACGACCTGCTGACCGGTACGCACGCGTTGGTGGTCTCGCCGCACTTCCAGCGGCCGTTCGACGACGTGAAGTCCGACGAGGGCCGGCTGGTCGGGACCGGGGTGTTCGACCCCGGGTTCGTGGTGGTCTCGCAGGACGGGGCCGAGTTCCTCGACAGCTGGGCCGAGGCGGTGCGGACGTTCCACGCCATCGACCTCGGGCGCGGTGTGTGGGCCGACCAGGCGTGGTTCGACCAGGCCGTCAGCCAGCGGGAGCACCACGTCGCGCGGAGCACCGTCGGGGTGTGGAACGCCTTCGAGCGGCAGGTCACCGGCACGACGCAGGTCGTCGACCTGCTCGGGTTCGACGCGACGCGGCCGTGGCTGCTCAGCTCCCATCTGACCGGCAAGCCGAAGACGTTGCTGTCGGCGCGGGCCGACCTCGCGCCGGTGGTCGCCGAGTACGCGGACAGGCTGACCGAGGCCGGGTTCATCGCGCCCGAGGACGTGGTGCCGTCGTGGCTGAGCGAGCTCGCCGACGGCACGAAGATCACGCCGCTGCTGCGCGGGATGTACCGGCAGGCCTCGATCGACGACGAACCGGCGCCGCACGCGTTCAGCGGGCAGGCGTTCCGCGACTGGCTCACCGAGCCCGAGCTGGGCACGCTCAACCGGTGGGCCGCCGCGATCTGGCGCGACCGGGCCGACCTGCGCGGGTACTACAACGACGCGGCCAACCCCGGTTACCTCGACTGGCTGCGCGCGTTCGGGGTACCCGCCGGCGACATCGCCACCTGGGCGATTCCCGGGCCGCCGAAGCCGATCGCTCCCGCGGCCGACGAGCTCGGCGTCAACCTGCTCGGCCACCTCACGGCCGTGCTCGGCGTCGGTGAGCTGGGACGGTCGCTGCACGACGCGCTCGCCGCCGCGAAGATCCCCACGGCGTCCGTCATCGAGGACGAGTTCGTGGTCAACGAGCTGGGCATCGACGCACCCGAGGACGTCAGCACGCCGCGGTTCCCGGTCAGCGTCCTCTGCGTGAACGCCGACCTCACGCCCGCGGTGCTGCAGGCGCACCCCGAGGTGGGCGAGGGCCGGCACAAGATCGGCGTGTGGTCGTGGGAGCTCGACGAGTTCCCCGAGTCGATGCACGCCTACGACCACCTCGACGAGATCTGGACGATCAGCGAGTTCTGCCGCGAGGCGATCGCCGCGCACACCGGCAAGCCCGTGAAGGTCTTCCCCATCCCGGTCAAGGAACGGGCCGCCGTCGACCGCAAGCTGACCGGCCGCACCCGGTTCCTGTTCGCGATGGACTTCAACAGCGTCTTCAAGCGCAAGAACCCCCTCGGCGCCATCGAGGCGTTCCAGCGCGCCTTCCCCGACCGCGACGACGTCGAGCTGGTCCTCAAGGTCATCAACGGGAAGCTGCACGTCCCGGCCGCCGAGCAGCTGCGAGCCGCCGTCGCGCGCGACGAGCGGATCACGTTGATCGAGAAGTACCTCACCGAGCAGGAGCTGCACGAGCTGTACGAGAACAGCGACTGCTACGTCTCGCTGCACCGCTCGGAGGGCTTCGGCTTCACCGTGGCCGAGGCGATGTCCATGGGCATCCCGGTCATCAGCACCGACTACTCCGGCACCGCCGAGTTCCTGGACCCGGTGAACTGCTGGCCGGTGCCGTACGAGATCGTTGAGGTCGGACCGGACGCCGCGCCGTACCCGGAGGACGCGCGCTGGGCCGAACCGGATCTCGACGCGGCCGCGAAGGCGATGCGCGAGGTGGCGGACGATCCCGCACGAGCAGCCGAACGGGGGCTGGCCGCGCGGGAGCACCTGCGCCGCACGCGCAGCACCGAAACGGCAGCGAAATGGATAGAGGACCAGGTCGGGGACGCGTGGCGGACCTGGCGGAAGCGCTCTCACCCGGCCGCGCCCGCCGCTCCGCAAGCCGAACCGGCGGTGGGGCAGGGCGTCACGCCGGTGCTGCGCAAGGCAATACTGCGGGTGGTCAGTCAGGTCGAGCGCTATAGGGCATCCGGACCAAAGGTCAGGTAACCGCATCACGACTTGGCGGTTGGCCGGTCACCCCTCAGGCAGTGCATGCACAATGTGGCCGGGTTCGTACTTGGAGAAAGGGGCTGTCAGCGTGAACTGGCAGGACGAACTGCGCAAGCTGGACGACGAGCTTGCGAGCGGCCGGATCTCGGCTGACGACTACCGGGTTCGCCGCGACCAGGTGCTGTCCTCCAGCAACGCGAGCGGCCAACAGGCGTCCGGGCAGAACCGCTGGCAGGCCCAGCCGCCGTCGGCGGGCCCGCAGACCGGTTCGCAGGCGACGCAGTACATCGCCCCGGTCGGTGGCGGCGAGCAGCCGAAGCCGAACCCCGACGCGACGCAGGTCGTAACGCCGCGGCCGCCCGACGCCGACCGCACGCAGGCGGTGCCGGCCGCGGGCATGGGCCAGCCGAACTACGGCCCGCCCTCCCCCGCGCACGGCTTCCAGCAGCCCGGCCCGCCCCCGCCGCCGTGGCAGATGGGCGGCGGCGACCAGGCTCCGCCGTGGCTGACCCAGTCGAACGACAACTGGTCGCGCTCGGGCCCCGAGGTCTTCGACGAGACCGGCGGCGGCAAGGGCAAGAAGGTGTTCGCGATCATCGGCGTGATCCTGGTGATCGCGCTGATCGGCGGCGCCGTCTGGTGGTTCGGGCTGCGCAACACCTCCGGTGGCGGCACCGAGAACACGAACACGGCGGCGTCCACCACGACGACGACCACGAAGCCGAAGACCGCGCTCGAACTGCTGCCGGCCGCGCCCGGCACCGCCGACCCGAACAACGGTGACGCGACGGCGGACAAGCTGGTCACGGCCGGTTTCCTCACCGCGGACGACGCCGAGGCGCTGACCACGGCGGGCGTGCAGAAGATCGCGTTCAAGGGCGGCAAGGACGGCGCGTTCACCTACCACGCCGAGGTGTTCGAGACCGACACCCCGGAGAAGGCCACGAAGCTCGCGGCCGACCTCGCCGACGCGGCGGGCCGGCAGGGCATGGTCGACGGCGCCCGCGGCGCGCTGCCCCCGAAGGCCAAGGTGCTCCAGCTGATCAAGCCGAAGCAGAGCGGCTCGTACCTGGTCATCTACTCGACGGGCAAGCAGGTCATCCGCGCGGCGACGGTCGCGGAGCCGATCGGCGACTCGGACGCCGAGCTGATCCAGAAGTTCCAGGAGTACAGCGTCGCGGTCTCGAAGAAGTTCCCGGCCGCCTGACGATGAGCAACGACGTCGTCGACTACGCGGACGGCGCCGAGGACGCCGTTCTCGAACGGCTCCGCGCGGCGACTGACGTCAGCGCCGGTTCGGCTGAGCTCGCCACGGACCTCAACGGTTCGTGGGAGCTCAGCTACCACTTCTCCCCGCAACGGCTCGGCCTGCTCGCCCCTCTGGACGTGCGGCCGGGCCAGCGCGTGATCGACATCGGCTGCGGCAGCGGTGTGCTGTCCCGGGCCCTGGGCGAGGCGGGCGCGGAGGTCGTCGGCGTCGAGGGCGTCCCGTCCCGCGCCGCTGCCGCCCGCGAACGCTGCCGCGACCTGCCGGGCGTGCGGATCGTCGACAGCCCCGCCGTCGACCTCGCCCGGCACGGCACCTTCGACACCGCGCTGGTCTGCGGCGTGCTGGAGTACTGCGACCCCGAGCAGCTGCTGGGTGACGTCGCCGCCGCGCTGGACGAGAACGGCGCGCTGGTGCTCGCGATCGAGAACCAGCTCGGCCTCGGCTACCTGCTCGGCCGGGCGGAGGACCACCGCGGCAAGTCGTGGGTCGGTCCCGCCGGCTACCCCGGCCCCGGTGCCCGGACGTGGAACCGCCGCAAGCTCGGCGAACTGCTCTCCGCCGCCGGCTTCACCGCCCAGCGCTGGCTCGCTCCCTACCCGGACTACAAGATCCCCCGGATCGTCGTGGACGCGTCGCTGCACGACCGCCCCGACGCCCCCGAGCTGATCGACAAGCTCGTGCGCGACCCGCTGCAGGGCGCGTTCGGCGGCACCGTCGGCGCGGTCGCCGGCCGGTTGCCGCACCGCCTGGCCGTCGCGGACGGGTTCGGCGTGGCGGTCTCGCCGTCGTTCCTCGTCGTCGCGGCCCGCACGCCGGAGGCCGTCGAACGGACGCTGCGTCCCGGCCTCGCCTGGATGGTCAACAACGGCCGGCTCCCGCAGTGGCGCCGCTCCCGCACGCTCACCGCCGACCTCGACCTGGTGATGGACGACGGCCGCGAGAGCGCCGCGGGCTGGCTGCGCCAGGTGCTGGTCGAACGCGACCCGGTCTTACCCGGCGTCGCCCTCGACAGCCTGCTGCTGGACGCGTTGGCGGACGACGACCTCCCCCGGCTGCGCGAGCAGCTGGAGCTGTGGCGCACCTACTGCACGGCCGATGCGCGACCGGTGACCGACGAGGACGTGCGGCACCCGTTCCTGCCCGGCCGCGAAGGCGTCGCGGTGCTGCCGCCGGACTGCCTCGACGTGCACCCCGGCAACTTCATCGTCGCCGACCACGGCACCTACCACCGGATCGACCTCGAGTGGCAGGCCGAGTCCGGTGTGGACGCCGAGCTCGTGCTCGTGCGGGCCCTGCTGGAGTTCGCCCGCGAGGTCCACCGCAGCGGCGCCGCGCACCCGTGGCCCGCGCAGTCCTCGATCCGCCGCCTCACCGAGGAGCTGACCGCGCTCGCCGGGCTGCCCGCGCCGAGGTGGGACGACCTGCTGCCGGCCGAGGCCACGTTGCAGGAGCTGGTCAGCGGCACGCCGGCGGACGAGGTGCTCACCGCGCTGCGCAGTGAGCTCGACGTGCCGGGCAGACCGCGGCTGTGGGAAGGCCCCCCGCTCACCGAGCTGCACGACCTGGCGGCCTCGATGCCCCAGCTGCAGGCGCAGGCGACGGAACTGCACGCGCAGACCGTGCGGCTGTCCGAGCAGCTGCACGAACGCTCCGAAGAGCTGGAGCTGCTGCACAAGCAGTCCAACGCGGCCGCCGCGGAACTGCGCGACGAGATCGGCCGGCTCGACGACCTGGTCGGCAACTCGCTGATGGAGCTCGCCGACACCGACGCGCGCCTCACCGAGCAGACCGAGCTGGCCCAGCGGCTCGCCCAGGAGAACGCGGAGCTGCGGGCGCGCCTCGACCAGCTCGACTCCTCGTCCGTCGTCCACATCGGACGCGACTACGTGTGGCCCGCCGCCCGCGCGGTGCGCGGCACGCGCGACCTCCTGCTCGGCCGGGGCGGCGAGGAGACCGACGCGGTGCTGCGCCGGCTCGGCCCGATCGCACCACTGGTCGGTGGACGGATCCGCGAGGTCAGCAAGCACCAGCGCGCCGAGCGGATGCGCTACGAGGTCAAGGTGCCGGAGGACGAGGTCGTGATCGGCCGCGGCCAGGTCGTCGAGCTCGAAGGCACCGCCTCGCACGAGGACCTGCCGGTGCACGGCGTCGCGGTCCGCGTCGACGGCACGACCTACCCCGGCACGACCGGCCACCCCGGCAACGGGATCCGGCTGCGCGTGCCGGTCCGTGCGCGCACCTCACCGGGTTCGGTCGAGCTCGAGCTCCTGCTGACGCTGGCCGACGGCACGGTCTTCCGCTGCGACCTGCCGCCGTTGCGCGTCCGTCCACAAGCGACGGCCGAACGCGCGCAGGTGGTCTGGCCCGGCACCGGCCCGAAGGTCGCGATCTGCCTCGCCACCTACAACCCGCCGAAGCACCACTTCGCCGAGCAGATCGAGACGATCCGCAAGCAGACGCACGACAACTGGGTCTGCGTCATCAGCGACGACAACTCGGACGAGGCCGGCCGGGCCACCCTGCGCGAGGTGGTGGGCGACGACCCGAGGTTCGTCGTCGCCGAGCACGACGAGAACGCGGGCTTCTACGGCAACTTCGAGCGCGCGTTGCAGCTCGTGCCGGCGGACGCGGAGTTCGTCGCGCTGTCCGACCAGGACGACCTGTGGGACGCCGACAAGGTCGAGACGCTGGTGGCCGAGTTCGCCGACCCGGCGGTGTTGTTGGCGTACGCCGACATGCGCCTGGTCGACGACCACGGCACGGTGATCGCCGACAGCGCGTGGCTGGGCCGGGCGAAGCCGACCAACGCGGACCTGGAGCAGTTGCTGCTGCTGAACACGGTCACCGGCGCGGCGAGCATGGTGCGCGCGGACGTGCTGGCGCAGCGGATGCTGCCGTTGCCGCCGAGCACCCCGGCGTCGTACCACGACCAGTGGCTCGCGGCGTCTGCGCTGGCGCTCGGCCGGATCGCGTTCGTCGACCGGCCGCTGCACTCCTACCGCCAGCACGGCGCGAACGTCACGGGCTGGCAGGTGCCGCGCCTCGCCGACGGACTGCCGGGCCTCAAGGGCCTCGCCCGGTACGCGCTCGGGCTCGACCAGAACTCGTTGACGCACAAGGAACCCGAGCTCGCGCACATCGTCGAGCACGAGACGCGCCGGATCGCGCAGTTCGCCACGGTGCTGCTGATGCGCAACCACGACCGGATGGCACCGGACGCGGTCCAGCGGATCTCGCGGCTGACCACGGCCGAGCGCAAGCTGTGGCCGTTGGTGCGCATGGCTTTGGAAGGCGACCGCCCGGACACCGCCGGTGCCGAGCGGAGGCTGCTCGCGGCCGCGTTGTTGCGACGCGCGCAGCGTTAGCGAGTCCTCGCAGGGGCCAGACCGCAGTCGACGAGGACGTCGTCCAGCACGGCGTCCGCGCGCACGACGGTCTGCGCCCACTTCTTGGCGTTCGCGAGCTTCGTGCGTTCGACACCTGCTCTTATGGCGTCCTCGCGCTTGCGGTCGCGCGCGTACTTCTTCTCCCACGCGACGTGCGGCAGGACGTCCAGGCGCAGCACCCGAGCGGCCTGCGGCTGCCACTCGGTGATCTCCGCGGCGGCCGTGCCGGGGCCGAGCGCGAGGACGACGTCGTAGAGGCCGACGCGTTCGCGGCTCCACTTGGCCGGGTCCTCGTCGACCACGACCTCGACGCCGGCCGCGCGCCAGTCCCGTTCGGGCTCTTCGGTGATGAAGAGGGTGACGGCGGCTTCGGGGTCGCGGTCCCGGAGTTCGGTGAGCAGGTCCTCGTCGAACTCCTCGTCCGCCACCACCAGCACCCGCGCGGTCGTGGGACGGTCGCGCAGCCACCAGAGCCGGTGGGGGTGCTCGTGGATGCCGAGCGACGGCGGCCGGGTGGCCAGGTCGTCGGCGTGGCGGCGGCGGAACACCTCGCGGTTGATGTCGGAGAGGCGCTCGGCCGTGGCCGTGGAGCTTGTGCCGTGGCGGACGTGCACGACCGTCGACGCGGGCTGCACCCACACCTGCCAGCCGTGCCGGCGCAGCATGAACTGCAGGTCCGTGTCCTCGTAGTACGCGATGTGGTACTCCGGCGAGAACCCGCCGACCTGGTAGAACGCCTTGCGCCGCATGACGAGGCACGCGGCGGACGCGTAGTCGACGACGCGCGGGTAGAACGACTCGACGTCGGACTGCCCGTCGCCCCAGCCCCGGCTGTAGGCGTCGCCGCCCAGCAGGCTGCCCGCCTCCTGCACCCGGCCGTCGGGGAAAACCATCAGCGGCGCGACGGCCGCGGCCTCGGGCTTGCCGTCGAGGAACGCGAGCAGCGGCGGCAGCCAGCCCTCGGTCACCTCGACGTCGGCGTTGAGGAAGCAGACGAACTCGGTGCCCGCGTGCTCGACGCCGACGTTGCACCCGGCACCGAAGCCGAGGTTGCTGTCGAGCCGGACCACCGTGGCGTTCTCGAGGTTCTCCTCCAGCCACTGACCGGTGCCGTCGGGCGAGGCGCTGTCGACGACCACGACCTCGTACGGCTCGGGCGTGTGTTCGGCGAGGACCTCCAGGCAACGCGCGGCCATCTCGCCGCCGCCGTACGTGACCAGGACGAAGGTGACGCGGGGGCTCACCGGCCGCGCAGCTTTCCGTAGACCACGCGCGGCAGCCGGGTCCACCGGTAGAGCTTGGTGGACCGCATCGCCGCGAGCTCGGCCCGTTCGGCTTCGAGCGCGGCGAGCACGTCGCGGTGCCGGTCGGCGAGCTCGGAGTGCAGCCGCCGTTCGGTGGCGAGGTCCGGTCCGATGTCGCCGCTGCGGCTGAGCATGTGCTCGACCATCGCCTCGCGCTCGGCGATCAGCCGCGCGTGCAGCTGCCGGTGGGCCGTGCGCAGCGCCTCGTTCTCGGCGGCGAGCAACGCGATGCGCGACTCCACCGCCCCGGTCCTGGCGTAGGTCTCCTCGGCGAGCCGCGCGACGGCGTTGAGGTGCTCGTCGAGCAACCGCACGGCCTTGGCGGACCGTTCGACCTTGAGCGCCCGCCGCATGGCCGTGACCAGCCGGCTCGGCGCCGTGACGATCTGGTCGGCGCTCCCGAACTGCTCGACGGCCTGCTTGTCGGCGCTCTTCGGGTCGAACAGCACCCACGTGCGGCCAAACGCTTGCGCGGCCGCCGCCACGTGCTCGTCGGCGGCCACCACCGCGGCCGCGTTGGCGAGGACGGCGAGCCGGTCCTCCAGCACCGCGTCGTGCGGCAGCGAGGGCCAGCCGAGGTCGTCGGGCTTCGTGCCGGTCGGCAGCACCACGACGTGGTCGATGGCGAGCAGTTCGGCGGCCTTGGCGACGGCGGGCCGCAACCGGGCGAGCGGCGTGGACTCCGTGACGTGCAGGACGAGGTACCGGTGCTCGGGCAACCGGCCGAGCTGCTGCAGGTGCTGCACCCGCGCCGTCAGGACCTCGGGCTCGACGAGCCGGTCGGCCAGCACGCCGAGGTTCGGCACGTCGTCGCGCGTGGACAGCACCTCGATGCCGGTCTTCCCGGCCTTCACCGCGACCCCGACGGCCTTGCCGGGCAGTTCGGGGATGTCGAGCGGCTCGGACAGCGAGACGACGATCAGGTGGAAGTCGTCCGGCCCGACCGTGCTGATCGGCGTGGCCGCGAGCCCGCCGTCGGCGCGGTGCGAGTGCGGGATGCGGGCGAGCGGTGTGATGCGCCAGTCGCCGAGGCGCTCGCGGAGCTCCCGTTCGAGGACGCGCACCGGCAACTGGTCACCGAGCCCGTCCAGCTCGGTGCTGCACAACAGGCCGAGTGCTCCCCCGGTTTCGCCCACCACCGGCCCAACTCTACTGCCCTGACCTCGGCGATACCGGCGAGTCGGCAAAGGTGCAACCCGCGACCCGTGCTACACGTCTACTACGGGTGTAGGAGCCACTCGGAGGCGAGAATGTTGATCACCGTGACATTAGTCACATTGGGCGGTTTGGCGTTCTTATGGCGAACCGTAGCGGTCCTCCTGGCCGTTTCCTCTTCCAAGAAGGCCAACGATTACCCTGCGCCACAAGCGTCCGCCAATTGAGATACTCGTTCGGAGTACGTCTTACGGCGGAACGTTGACTTACCGTACGATCCTTTCGGGTCGTATGACTGATCAGTCACCCGAAGGGGACCTCACAGGGGTAGGTGCGCCATGGACCACGCACTGAACAAGGTCATCGAGCTGCGCGAGAGCGGCTTCCAGTTCCTCCACCTGAGGGACGACGCCGGGCAGCTCGACCGGATCATGGCGTTCAAGCAGCGCAGAGGCTTCATCGACTCGATCCTGTTCTGGTCCGAGACCGAGGCGCGCGCGGGACGACTGCCCGCGGTGCGCGACTCGGCCCGTCCGGCCCAGGCCGTGTGGATCTACGAGGGCCCGTTGATCGAGGCCGTGGACAGGCTGCTCGACCTGCCTGAACCCGGCGCGCGCAACGCTCCTTCGCTGATGAAGGCCACGGCATCGGATCTGGCCGTGGTGACGACGCTGCCGTTCAAGCTGAAGTTGCCTCCGGGCGCGATCGCTTAGTTCTCGAAGTCGCCGCGCTTGACGGCGTTGATGAACGCTGCCCATTCGGGCGCGGCGACCTCGGAATTTGCCCGATTTTTCGTGTCACGCACGCGCGCGGCTGAGCCGTTCAGCGCAATCTCCACGCAACTACCGTCTCCGCCGTTGTTGCTGCGGCTGCTCTTACGCCACACAACAGACACTGTCCGACCCCTACCTCTCGGCGGCCAACCTCTCGATCCACACGGCGGACTCTTCGGGGGTCAACGCCAGCTTCGAGAGGTGCTTGAAGGTAAGGATAGTGGCCTTGACCCGGTCGGGGTCCTCGATGTGGACCGATCCACCGGCGTGCTCGACGTAGAGGACCTGCGGGTCGCCCGCATAGGGAAAGTCGAGCAGATTGAAGCCGCCGTTGTGACCGTCGTGCAGCCCAGTCCTGTCCAATACGACCTGAATCGTGACGTTCGGTAGCAGCCCGACCTTCTTGATGTGGAGAAGCTGATCTCGGTCTGCATAGCGGAGGGCCGCCTCGGTGAGGATCGCGTGGTAGTGGAGGGGGTTGTCACCTACCAGTCGCTGCTGCCTCCTGATGCGCACGGCCACCTGCTCCTCAGTCCACCTCTTGGACCGCTGAGACGCGGACCCGGCAAAGACCGCACGCATGTACTGCTTCGCCTGCACCATGCCAGGGATGTAGTTCGGCTGGAACTCCCTCACCCTCGTCGCGTCGTGCTCCAGGCTGAGGTAGCCCTGCACCTCGGGACGGTGTTGCTTCCACCACCCCTTCTCCCTGGCTCGCTCCCACATCTCGACGTACGGAGCTTCCTCGTCGGCTATGACGCCGTACATGTCGAGCATGGCCCGCAGCGCGTGGATGTCCGGCACCTGACCGTTCTCGATCCGGCTCAGCTTCGGAACGTTGTAGTTGATTCGTGCGGCCGCGTCCCGCTGACTCAGCCCCGATCGTTCGCGCAGCACTTTCAACGCCTCGCCGAGGCGTCTCTGCCGGAACGTGGGTTCAGCCACGGTCCAAACGGTAAGGGCGAGATCCGGAATTTGAGATTCTCACTCGCCGAGTGCGGTGAGGACCGTCCTGTTCATGGACCACTTCCACCGCATCGAGTACCACCGCCGCCTCCCCGACGGCGCGATGGAACTCGCGCACACCGAAGAGGTCGTCGACCACGGTTGGTACATAAGGAAAGGCGACGACTGGCGCCGCCGGTACACGGTGGAATGCGCGTACGACTTCATGAACCGCGCCGGAACGAAACCGGGTCTGTACGCGATCTCCGTGTGGCGGGGCGAGAACCGCGTCTGCACGACCACAGTGCGCTGGCAGCCCCTAAAGGATGAAGAACTTCCCTCGCCTGAGTTACGCAGCTTGATGTAGAGGGTTCGCCTGCGACACGTTCGCGCTCATGAACCTCAGGAAGACCGTCGCGGGGGCCGCTGTCGCCCTCGGCAGCACCGCCGTCATGCTCGGCCTGGGTGGTACCGCACACGCCGCCGACCACGCGGACGTCACCGCCAACACGCAGCCCGACCTCGGTGGTCAGCTGGGTGAGGTCGCCCAGGTCGGCAACCTCGCGTCCGTCGACACCTCCGACGCCGCCGGCAAGATCCAGGCGATCAACGCCGAAGAGGCCAACGTCGACGCGCTCGTCGAGAACGTCGACGCGGGTGCGACCGGTCTGCCGGCCGCCACGCTGCTCGGCCTGAACGAGCCGCACGGCACGCCGAGCGGTTTCGCGCACGTCGACATCTGATCCAACAGGACTTTCCTGGCCGGGGCGGCGCCCGATTCCCTCCCCCTCGAATCGGGCGCCGTTCCACTTTTGAGGAGCGGAACGCCTTGGGCATCAAGAAGATCGTCGCTTCCGCCGGCATCGCCGCCGGTGCGCTCGCCGCGCTGGCCGGTACCGCGAGCGCCGCGCCGTCGGTGCCCGACGCGATCGGCAAGGTCAGCGATCTCGGTGACAGCGCCGGGGTCAGCACGCTGCACAACTTCGGCGGCGCCAACGTGGAGATGATCCACGACGGCAGCAAGGTCGTCGACAGCCAGCCCTAACGGCCGGCCGCGTAGCCCTGTGCGCCTCGTGGGTTCGCCCCGGCGCGCAGCAGTCCGTCTGCCGCATCCCTTGCCACGGCGGACATCCGGCCCAGCGTCCACTCGCCGGCGTCCACCACCTGGTGGCCCCGCGAGCGCAGCTCCTCCAGCACGTCCGCGCCGACCCGCGACTCGATGACGAGTTCGCCCGGGGTCCAGGCGCGCGGGTAGAACGAGCTCGGGAACGCGTTCGAGTGCCACATCGGCGAGTCGATCGCCTCCTGCAGGTTCAGGCCCGCCTGGTGCGCGAGCCAGAAGCCGAGCTGCCACTGGTCCTGCTGGTCGCCGCCGGGCGTGCCGAACGCCAGCGCCGGGCGGCCGTCGCGCAGGGCCATCGACGGGGACAGCGTGATCCGCGGGCGCTTGCCCGGCGCCAGCGAGTTCGGCAGTCCCTTGTCCAGCCAGAACATCTGGGCGCGGCTGCCCAGGCAGAAGCCGAGCGACGGGATCGTCGGCGACGACTGCAGCCAGCCGCCGGACGGGGTCGCCGAGACCATGTTGCCCCAGCGGTCCACGACGTCCACGTGCACGGTGTCGCCGCGCGTCACGCCGGAGCGTTCCACGGTCGGTTCGCCGATCGCGCCCGTCGGGTCGGAGACGAGGGCCGACGGTCCGCTGGTGATGTGCTTCGGCAGCAACGGTTCCCGGCCGTCGGGCGAGCCCGGCCGCAGTTCCAGCGAGGCCGTGGAGGAGATCAGCGCGCGGCGTTCGGCGGCGTACTCGCGCGACAACAACGTCTCCAGCGGCACGTCCGGGACGTCGCCGTACCAGGCCTCGCGGTCGGCGAACGCGAGCTTCGCGGCCTCGACGGCCAGGTGGATGGTCTCCGCGGTCGGCCGTCCGTCCACGTAGGACAGTTCGTAGCCCTCCAGCAGCCGGAGCTGTTGCGCCAGAACGGGTCCCTGCGTCCAGCCGCCGGCCTTCACCAGCGACCACTCGCCGAAGTCCGCGACGACCGCGTCCTCGTAGGAGGCCTCCCACGACGCCATGTCGGCGCCGGTCAGCACGCCCGCGTGGTCACGTCCGGAGTCGTCGCGGAACTCCGAGCGGCAGAACTCGTCGATCTGCGCGGCCACGAACCCCTGCGACCACGCCCGGCGCGCGGCCTCGATCTGCGCCTCGCGGTCGGCGCCGGCGGCCTCGGCGGCGGCGAGCAGCCACTCCCAGGTGTCGGCGAGCTTGGGGTTCCGGAAGCGGCCGCCGGGAGCGGGCAGGACGCCGTCGGGCATCCACTGCGCGGCGGACGTCGGCCAGTGGTCGCGGAAGAGGTCGGCGACCATCCCGATCGTGTACGAGGCCCGTTCGACGAGCGGGAAGCCGTCGCGGGCGTAGCCGATCGCCCGGTCGAGGACGTCACGCAGAGTCTTGGTGCCGTGGTCACGCAGAAGGGTGAGCCAGCCGTCCCACGCACCCGGCACCGTGGCGGCCAGCAGACCGCTGCCGGGGATCAGCGAAAGGCCGAGATCGGTGTAGTGCTCGATCGACGCGCCGGCGGGCGCCACACCCTGTCCGCAGAGCACCTGCGGGGCCGCACCGGCCGCCGAGAAGATGATCGGAACCTCGCCACCTGGGCCGTTGAGGTGCGGTTCCACCACCTGGAGCACGAAGCCGGCGGCAACCGCGGCGTCGAAGGCGTTGCCGCCGTCCTCCAGGACCGCCATGGCCGAGGCGGAGGCCAGCCAGTGGGTCGACCCCACCATTCCGAAGGTGCCGACGAGTTCGGGGCGCGTGGTGAACACGCTCATAAAGGTACGCGAGGCTAACTATCTTTCATGACTCCAAGTGACGCATGCCCCAGCCCCGAACGGAGCAACCCCTGAGACCGGTACGACTTTGGTCGTAGCGGACGGTGACAGATGTCCTACCAGAGGTCTACCGGCGCGGGCGATGTTTCGAAACTCGCCGAGCGGCACAGTTCTAGACATGGGAATTCTTGGTGTCGCGACGATCTTCATCGGACTCGCGCTCGTGGCCGCGGTGCCGCTGGTGGCACTGCTCCACTGGACCGACCGTTGAGTTCGAGGTAACGAGCGTTAACCTCCTCGCGAGCAGTTCGCTTCGAGGAGGGTGAAGGCATGGAGATCTCGGGTACCGCGGCCATCGTCACCGGTGGCGCGTCCGGTCTCGGCGGTGCGACCGCACGTGCGCTGGCGGCGCGAGGAGCGCAGGTGTTCGCGCTCGACCTGCCCAGTGCCATCGAGAAGGCCGAAGCGGTCGAGAACGTCACCTACCTGGCCGCCGACGTGACCTCGGGTGAAGAGGTCCAGGCCGCCGTCGACACCGCCGCGGGCTCCGGCGCCCCGCTGCGCATCACCGTGAACTGCGCGGGCATCGGCCCGTCGACCCGCACGGTCGGCAAGTCCGGCCCGCACGACCTCGACCTCTACCGCAAGGTCATCGAGGTCAACCTCATCGGCACGTTCAACGTCCTGCGCCTGGCCGCCGCCGCCATGGGCAAGACCGAGGAGCTCGAGCACGGCGCCCGCGGCGTCATCATCAACACCGCGTCCATCGCCGCGTTCGACGGCCAGATCGGCCAGGTCGCGTACGCCTCGTCCAAGGGCGGCATCGTCGGCATGACCCTCCCGGCCGCCCGCGACCTCTCGAGCGTCGGCATCCGCGTGCTCACCATCGCGCCCGGCATCGTCGACACCCCGATGCTCGCCACGGTCTCGGACGAGTTCCGCGCGGGCCTCGCCGCCGGCGTGCCGTTCCCGAAGCGTCTGGCGCAGCCGGCCGAGTACGCGCAGCTCGCGGTCTCGCTGGTCGAGCACGACTACCTGAACGGCGAGGTCGTCCGCATGGACGGCGCCCTCCGGATGGCTCCTCGCTAGAGGTCTCCGGCGTACGGCAGACGGGACATGGCGTCCGAGGTCATCCACTCGCGCAGGCGGTGGGTGGCCAGGACGTCGTCCTCGTTGTACTCCAGCAACCGCTGCCGCTGGGCCACGTCCAGCTCGTCGCCGTTCATCCCGACCGCGGACCGGTACCAGCGCATGGAGTTCTCGCCGCCGGCCTCGGGGTCGCGCCACGAGAACCCGGCGACCGGCGCGATCACCTTCAGGCCCTTGCCGTGCGCGCACAGGAACTGCTCGCGGACGATGCCGAACAGGTCGACCCAGGCGTCCGAGTTGATGAACTCCTTGACCTGCGCCACGGTCGGGATGCCGGGCTTGCCCGCGAACCGCTCCGCCGACGCCAGCAGCCAGCGGTTCTCCGCCAGCTCGTTGTAGCAGTAGGCGCGGAACGACAGGCCGCGTGCCTTGGCGCGCAACCGGATGCCGGTCAGCCAGGTCCAGAACTCGGCGAACGAACGGGCCTCGTCGTCGCACGGCAGCGCGTCCCACGTGACGAACGCGCGGTAGCCCTGCGGTTCGTCGATGTCCTTGCCGGACAGCAGGCAGCCCCACATGTACGCGCCCAGGTCGCCGAAGCTCTCCATGTCGACGTCGACCTCGACGTCGGCGCGCGGCACGTTCATCTCGGGCACGCGGCGCACCAGGGTCAGGTCGCGCAGCCACGCCCGTGCTAGCACCACGGCGTCGCCGAACGGCATGCCGACGAGCTGGACCGGACCCTCGGCAGCGGGGTCGAGCTCCGCCAGTGCGTCCACAGTGGACAGGCCGATCTTGCGCAGCGCCACCGCGTCCTCGCCGCGCACGACGAGGCTGACGTCCCTGCCCTGCTTCAGGTCGCTGTCGCACGTCGGCCACCACGGGCAGGTCTTGCAGTCGACGATGCGGGACGGGCGGGCGAGCGGTTCCTTCTCGTTCGCGGCCGCCAGCGCCACGGCGAGCCGGTCGCTGAACCGCGCGTCGTACTCGGACAGCGCGGTGCGGCCGCCGGGCCACGTCGGCGCTTCGAGGTCGTGCCAGAGCACCACGTCGGCGTCCATGCCGATCACGCCACCGGTGGCGCGGCCAGACCGCGCGTAGCCCGCGGCCTGCAGCTGCCGTTGCGCGTGGGCCAGTCGCAGCTGGTCACGGGGCTGCGGGCGGACCTTGCGGTGCGGGTCCGTGCGGCTGCCGTCGGGCAGCGGCATCGTCAGCGGACTGGTCTTCGCGCCCTGGCCGGGGTCGGTGATCTTGTGCCGGACGACCAGCACCGGCACGTAGCCCGTGGAGTCCTTGACCAGCAGGTCGATCCCGCCGCGCCGGCCACCTCGGGGGTCGCGCGGCAGCGCGGCGCCCCAGATGTAGGGCGCCCCCATCTCCATCGCGGCGAGCGTCACGCGTTCGCGGTCCGCGCTGCGCACGTCCGGTCCGCTCGGCACCTCGAAGAGGTTCGAGCCGACGATCCTGCCGAGCGCGTCCGCCACCGCGCGACGGTGGTTCGTCGCGTCCGCTTTCCGTTGCTCCGAAGCCGGATCCGGCGCCGCCTTGGGGGCGTCGCGCATTTCCGGATCGTTTTCGAGGTGCACCCGCCGCCGACAACGAGTGACCACGCCGGCGTCTAGCTGCACCTGGGAAGTCACAGGATGCAGCGTATGTCGCGCGTCGAGGAGATGTGTCGGCAACCTGCACAGTAAGTTTCAGGGGACGGAGGAGGAGTACCCGAATGGCGCGCAAAGCGAAGGCCGGCTTCACGCCCAGCCGAGCGAAGAACCTGGTCGGTGTCGCGAAGGTGGTGGCCCCGGCCCTCATTCCGGTGCTCGCCCCGGTGATCGCTCGCGGAGCAGGGGTTTTGAGCGAGCAGTACGACCGGTACCGGGCGCGCAGGCTCGGCATCGACGTCGCCGACATCGGCAGGTACTCCGGATACGGCGCCCGGTTGCACGCTCGAATTGTCGGCTTTTCGGAGTCGCTCGAGACATTGCGGGCCGCAGATTCCGATTGGGTTTCGAAGACCGAGACACGGCTGGCGCAGTTGCTCGCCGCCGTGCGCGCGTCCGAACGCATGCCGACGGCCCGGCGCAAAGCAGCGCACCGGGCCGTCGGGACGGACTTGGACGTGCTCGAGCAGGAGTTGCTCAGGCGTTTGAACGTTCGCTGACGTCGGGTCGCGGAGTGACGTCCGGCGTCTTGCCGGTCACCTCCGCCACGGCCCTGACCGCCGCCTCCTCGACCACCTGACCGGGGTCGAGGTGGGCGGTGACCTCCTCCATCACCTCGGCCACGCGTTCCTCGCGCCGGATCATCGGGTCCGAGCGCAGGTCCTTCGCGAGCGAGACGCAGAGCCCGATCATCACGACCATGAACGGCAGCGCCGCGATGATCGTCAGGTTCTGCAGGCCGGTCAGCGCGTCGGAACCGCCGACGAGCAGCATCACCGCCGCGACGGCACCCGTCACCACACCCCAGAAGATCACCACGGGCTTGGTCGGCCGGATGGTGCCCTCCTGCGAGAGCGTTCCCATCACGATCGACGCGGCGTCCGCGCCGGACACGAAGAAGATCGCCACCAGGATCATCACCACGACGCTGGCGACCGCGGCGAGCGGGAACTGGTCGAGCAGCGAGAAGAGCTGCGACTCGGGCGTCGACTGGCCGGCGAGGTCGACGCCGGACCGCTGTTCGAAGATCGCCGTGCCACCGAGGATCGCGAACCACACGAGCGACACCGCGGACGGCACCAGGATCACGCCGGCGACGAACTGCTTGATCGTGCGGCCGCGGGAGATCCGGGCGATGAACATGCCGACGAACGGCGTCCACGAGATCCACCAGGCCCAGTAGAAGATCGTCCAACCGGACAGCCAGGTCTCGGTCGCGTCGCCACCGGACGCGGCGGTGCGGCCCGCCATCGTCGCCAGCTCGCGGAAGTAGTCGCCGAGCGCCGTCGGCAGCAGGTTCAGGATGAAGATCGTCGGGCCGACCACGAACAGGAACAGCGCGAGCACCACGGCCAGCACCATGTTGATGTTCGACAGCCACTGGATGCCCTTGGCGACGCCCGAGACCGCGGACGCGACGAACGCGACGGTCAGGATCGCGATGACCGCGACCAGGGCTCCCTTGCCGATGTCACCGGCCCAGCCGGCCGCCTCCAGCCCGCTCCCGATCTGCAGGGCGCCGAGACCGAGGGAGGCGGCCGAGCCGAAGAGGGTCGCGAAGATCGCCATCACGTCGATGGCGCGACCCCAGCCCGATGCCGCCCGCTTTCCGAGCAGCGGCGCGAAGGCGGAGCTGATCAGCGACGAACGGCCGCGGCGGAAGCTGCTGTACGCGATGGCGATGCCGACGATGGCGTAGATCGCCCACGGGTGCAGCGTCCAGTGGAAGAGCGTGGTGGCCATCGCCGTCTCCAACGGGTCCCCGTCGGTGCCGGGCGGCGGCTTCACGAAGTGGGTCAGCGGCTCGTTGACGCCGTAGAACATCAGCCCGATGCCCATGCCGGCGCTGAACATCATCGCCACCCAGGACACGGTCTTGAACTCGGGTTTCTCGTCGTCCTGGCCGAGCGGGATCTTGCCGTAGCGGCTGAACGCGAGCCACAGCGCGAAGACCACGAAGCCCGTGGCGGAGAGCACAAAAGCCCAGCCCAGATGCTGGATGATCCAGCCGAGCGCGGCCTTCGAAGCAGAGGCCAACGAGTCTGTCCCGACGATTCCCCAGGTCACGAACGCAAGCGTGAGACCTGCGGCAACGCCGAACACGACCCGGTCGGTACGGCCCGGCTTGTCGCATTGAACGGTCATGCGGCCGTGATTACCCGCAGGTAGACCAGTTCAAACTCCTCCGATTACCCTCAATCCTCGTGAGTACACGGCCGAGTGAGTTGCGCACCCTGCGGGGTTTCGCGCTCGCGTTGACGTCGTCCGCGCTCACGATCACCGCCCACGGGCTGGGCGGCGGCGAGATCTCCGAGTTCATCCACGCCTTACCGCTGGTGGTGCTGATCGCGTTCGCGGCGGCCTCCCTGGCGGACCGGCGGACCGGGAAGCTCTCGATCATCGCCGGGCTCGGCACCGCCCAGCTCGCGCAGCACCTGCTGCTGACCTGGGTGAGCCACGAGCACACCGGCACGCTGACCGGGCAGATGTTCGTGGCGCACCTCGTCGCCGCGACGCTGACCGGCATCCTGCTGTTCCACGCCGAGAACGCCCTGTTCAGGCTGTTCGCCGCCGTCACCCGCCTGATCCCCCGCAGGCTCACGCCGCTGCCGGTCACCACGCCGGCGCGGACGTTCACCAGCACGCCGTACGTCCGGAACGCGCACGTCCTGGACCTCCAGCGGGCGAATCGGCGGCGCGGCCCGCCCTGTGACTCCTGACATCCGTATCCCCTCACAAGCCCCCTTTTGGCATCAGGAGCCACAACTTCATGTCGACAAATCGATTTGGCGTGCGCACGCTCGCCGTTCTCGCCGTTGCCGGAATCGCCGTCCTCGGCACGCCGACCATCGCGTCGGCCCACGTCAGCGCCCAGCCCGCGGAGTTCACGCAGGGCGGCCGCGCCACGTTCGCGTTCCGCGTCCCGAACGAGCGCGACAACGCCGGCACCACCAAGATCGAGGTGACGCTGCCGCAGGACACGCCGCTCACCTCGGTGCGCACCAAGCCGCTGCCCGGCTGGAAGGCCGAGGTCGTGAAGGGCAAGCTCGCCAAGCCCGTGACCGTCGCCGGCAAGGAGGTGACCGAGGCGTTCACCTCGATCACCTGGACCGCCGAGGGCACCACGAAGATCGGCGTCAACGAGTACCAGGAGTTCTACGTCGCGCTCGGCACGCTGCCGGAGGGCAAGGACACCCTGCTGCTCCCGACCAAGCAGACCTACGAGAACGGCGAGGTCGTCGACTGGTCGCAGGCGCCCGGCGCCGACGGCAAGGAGCCGGAGCACCCGGCGCCCGCGCTGAAGCTCGCCCCGAAGAAGGCCGGCGACGACGGCCACGGCGGTCACGGCACGACCCCGGCCGCCAACTCGACCGACACGCACGAGGCGTCGGCCGGCACGGACAACACCGCCCGCTACCTCGGCGGCGCCGGTCTCGCCATCGGCGCGCTCGGCCTGGGCTTCGGTGTCGGCGCCATCCTGCGTTCGAGGCGCAAGGCATGAAGCGCGCTCTGATCGCGTTCCTGTTCGCTGGTGCGGCCGTGCTCGCCACGGCCGCGCCCGCGGCGGCACACAACGCGCTGATCGGCAGCGACCCCAAGGACAAGACCTCGCTCGAGGTCGGCCCCTCGTCCGTCACGCTGACGTTCGACCAGGACGTCCAGGGTGGTCAGGGCATCAACGCGATCTCGGTGACCGACTCGAGCGGCGGCCACTACGAGGTCTCGGGCGACCCGACGATCAAGGACACCGCGGTCTCCCAGAAGGTCAACGCCCTCGGCAAGGCCGGGGAGTACAAGATCGGCTACCGCATCCTGTCCGCGGACGGCCACCCCGTCTCCGGCGAGCTCACGTTCACCCTGACCAAGGACGGTGGCGGCACGCCCACCGCACCGGTCAGCGACGCCGCGCCCAACGGCGGTTCGAGCGACGGCCTGCCCATCTGGGTGTGGATCGTCGGTGCCGTCGTGCTGCTCGGCGGCGGTGTGTTCTTCGCGCTGCGCGGTGGCGGGGGCGCGAAGACATGAGCGACGTCCGGACCGCCGCCCCCACCCACTACCGCGTGCTCGCCGGACTGGTGTTCGGCGCACTCGGTGGCATCGCGCTCGGCCTCGTGCTGGCACCACCCGTCGTGGTCGCCGGGGTCGTCGACGCCGGGGCGGCGGTCCGGTACGGCCTGCCGGTCACGCGGGTGCTGCTCGACGTCTCGGCGACGGTCGTCGTCGGGCTGTCGATCCTGCCGAAGCTGCTCGGCTTCGACCGGCCCACGCACACCGAACCCGTCATGCGCCTCGCCCGTCCGGCCGCGGTGATCGCGGCCGCCGTCTGGGTGGTCACGGCGCTGACGGCCATCGTGCTGCAGGCCGCCGAACTGCGGCCGGGCAGCAACGTCAGCATCGGCAACGCGGTCGACTACGTCGCGAACGTCGGCGCCGGCAAGGGCCTGCTGTTCAGCGCGGCCTGCGCGTTCGTCTACCTGGTCATCGGCGTGATGGCCGTGCGCAGCGGCGAGTCCGTACCCGCTGAGCTGCGGATTCTCGTCTCGATGTTCGGACTGCTGCCGATCCCGGTGACCGGGCACGCCTCCAACTGGAAGTACCACGACTACTCGATGGTCTCCATGGAGTTGCACGTGCTGGGCGCCGCGGCCTGGACCGGCGGGCTCGGCGCGCTGATGGCGCTGGTCGCGTACCGCAAGGGCCTGCTGGCGATCGCGCTGCCGAGGTTCTCGAAGATCGCGACCGTGAGCCTGGTCGTCGTCGCGGTCACGGGCCTGTTCAACGGGTTGCTGGAGCTGGTGCTCAACCCCGTCGTGCCGTTCCCGCAGTCGATGTTCACCACCGGCTACGGCCTGCTGTTCCTCGGCAAGACCGTCTGCGCCGGGTTGATCGCGGTGCTCGGCGCGCACATCCGGTGGCGGCTGCTGCCGAAGATCTCCCAGCACAAGGTCACCGCGATCGTCCAGTGGGCGGTCCTCGAGGTGACCATCATGGGCGTCGCGTTCGGGCTCGCCGTCGTGCTCAGCCGCGCACCCGTCAGCTGAAGCCCGTCGCCACCCGCACCAGGTCGGCCACGGCACGCGACCTGCTGTGCGGCGGCCACGCGATCACCGTCGTCACCTTCGGCGCGTCGGCCACCGGTACCGCGACCAGGCCTTCGAGCAGGCCGGTCCGGACGACCTCCGGCATGACCGCGACGGCCCGGCCGAGCGAGATCAGCTGGAACAGCTGCGTCAGGTCGTGCACCTCCGCGCCGGGACCGGGCAGGTAGGAACCGTCGGGCTCCGGCCAGCGCACGAGTTCGGGCAGGTCGGCGACGTCGGCCATCCGCAGCCGGTCCGCGCCGGCCAGCGGGTGCGAGGCCGGCAGGATCGCGAACTGGCACTCCGTCTGCAGGGGCTCGACGTCGAGACCGACCGTCGAGTCGAACGGTTCGTGCAGGAGCGCCACGTCCGCCCGGCCGTCGAGCAGCGGCTGCCAGGTGTGCGCCTTGCACAGCAGCAGGTCGACGGCGACCGCGCCCGGTTCGGCGGCGTAGGCGTCCAGCAGCTTGGCCAGCAGCTCGCCCGACCCGCCGGCCTTGGCAGCCAGCACCAGCGACGGCCGGTCGACGGTCTTCGTGCGCCTCTCCGCCGCGGCGACCGCGCCGAGGATCGCCCTCCCCTCGGCCAGCAGCACCGCGCCCGCGTCGGTGAGCGCGACCCTGCGGCTGGTGCGGGTCAGCAGCGCGACGCCGAGCCGGTGTTCGAGCTGGGCGATCGTCCGCGACAGCGGCGGCTGCGCGATGCCGAGGCGGTCGGCGGCCCGGCCGAAGTGCAGCTCCTCGGCGACCGCGACGAAGTACCGAAGCTCCCGGGTCTCCACCCGTCCACGCTATCCATACCGGCCGGGTATCGCTGCCAGAGCGAAGTGGTGTTGGTTCCCGCAGGTCTCCCGAGCACGATCGAAGACATGAGCAAACAGACGATTGCGCTGGTCACCGGCGCGAACAAGGGCATCGGGTACGAGATCGCGGCGGGGCTCGGCATGACCGTCGGAGTCGGCGCGAGGGATCCGCGGCGAGGTGAGGAAGCGGCGGCGAAGCTCCGGGCGGCTGGCGTCGACGCGTTCTTCGTGCCGTTGGACGTGACCGACGACGAGAGCGTCGCCGCAGCGGCAAAGGTGTTCGAGGAGCGGTTCGGCCGGCTCGACGTGCTGGTGAACAACGCCGCGATCGCCGGAGGGTGGCCCGATGCGCCGTCGACCGCCACGCCGGAAGGCATCAGGGCGGTGGTGGAGACCAACGTGATCGGCGTCGTCCGGGTCACCAACGCGATGTTGCCGCTGCTCAACCGGTCGGCGAGGCCGCGGATCGTGAACCTGTCGAGCCACGTCGCGTCGCTGACGTTGCAGAGCGCCCAAGACCTCGGCGGGGTCAGCGGGACCTACTCGCCGTCGAAGACGTTCCTGAACGCCATCACCGTCCAGTACGCCAAGGAGCTGGAGAACATCAAGGTCAACGGTGCGTGCCCGGGTTACGTGGCGACCGACCTCAACGGTTTCCAGGGGACCGACACCCCGGCGGACGGCGCCAGGATCGCGATCAGGCTGGCCACCCTGCCCGACGACGGACCGACCGGGGGCCTGTTCGACCACAGCGGCCCGGTGCCCTGGTGATGTTCAACGTGAAACATCCACGACTTCGCCGGACTCGGTGAGTGGTCCGATCGGCGCGGCGAGCTGCGCACGAACGGACTAGTCGGTGATCAGTCGAGCCGAAGATTCTTCGCGCATCCGCGCCAGCCGGTTCATCGTCCGCTGACCGCGGCGGTCCAGCTCACGGCTGTCGATCCAGCCGTTGGCGTAGTAGCGGTAGTCCTGAGCCAGCGCCACCAGCTCCGCGAGGTAGTCGGCGGATCGGCGCCGGCGCTCCTCGTCGAAACCCGCGAGCAGCGGTAGCTGGGTGTCCACCACCTCGTCGAGCAACTGCGCGGACCGCAGCGCTCTCTTGGAACGCCACCTCCGTGTAAGGCTCACGCGCCGCACCTCGTCCTTCGCCCCGACCTGCCGCACCTTAGGCGTGGATTTCTCGCCCGTCGATGCTGCATTCGTGTGCGAAGGTCCTGGCGTTACCGCTTCGTGTCCCACACCATCCGAAAGTGGTGCTATAGGACCCAAACGAGATTGCGGTCAGGCGGCCGACTCGGTGCCGGTGAAGCGGGCGACGCGGTCCGCGAGCTCGCGGGCCTCGGGGTTGTTGCGGCGCTTGTCGGCCTCCTGGCGGAGGGGCTCCATGCGCTGCTTCGTGCGCACCGACTTCAGGCTTTCCGACAGGTCGACGGCCTGGCGGCCGATCTTGGCGCCGTGGTCGACGTCGCCCTCGAGCAGGTGGTTGATCGCCATCGACGTCAGGTTGAACGAACGGCTGCGGGCCATGTCGTCACCGAAGCTGTTGATCGCCTTGGAGAGGGCGGGGATCGCGGTCCTCGTGTACTTGACGTCCACCGTCTGCGCCAGTTCCGTGTGCACCGTGCCGATCATCGACGAGAGGTCGATCTCGTTGAAGAACTTGGCCCACGCAGGGGCTTCGACGACGTTCGCGCGGGAGAACTCGTCACGCGCCCGGCCGAGCAGCTTGAGCGCCTGCTCGTCGGAGCCCATCTTCGCGTAGGCCCAGGCCTCGTTCGCGCACAGGATGCCCACGGCGAGTTCGGAACCGGAGTTCTGCGCGGCCAACTGCCCCAACTGGAACACCTTGAGCGCGTCGTCAGGGGCGTTCTGGTGCAAGTACACCCGGCCCATGCGGTACAGGATGTTCGCCATCAGCGCCTCGTTCTCGCCCTGCTTGGCGAGGTCGAGCGCCTGACCGAAGTGGTTGCGGGCCGAGTCCATCAGACCCGTGTCGAACGACGTCCAGCCGGCGAGGTTGTGCAGGTCGGCCAGTGCCACGAACAGGCGCTGACGGACGATGTCCGTCGAACTGGCGCCGAGCATCTGCTGACCCCACGACAACTGGGCCACCACGGCGTCGCGGCAGGAACCGCCGCCGTACTGGTAGTCCAGCGCACGCAACGCGCGAGTGGCCGCTTCGACCTGGCGCACATCGGTCATGCCGATGCGTCCCGGAGCCGGAGTCTGTGTGGGGTGTGAAACCCACGACCCGGAGTCCGCTCCGAACACGGCCGCGCCCACTGTCACGGCGGCGGCGTGCGCGAGGAACTTCCGACGCTTCACCGACTCGTCCTCCTCAGGATGGGGTGAGTCCGCGGTCGCGGCCACCCGTACTGCCGTTGTCTCGTCATAGGCGAGACCCATGTATCCACGTGGGACACCCAGGCCCACGGCGATCCTGGTCAGGACGTCATATGCCATCACCTGGCGTCCCTTGAGAATCTCCGAGACCTCGGACTGCGATTGCCCGGTGAGCGCCGCGATCTGGCGCTGGGACACGCCGTGCCGTCGGAGCAGCCGGTAGACCGAGCTGATCTCTCGTCGGGCCAGTGCGTCCCGCATCTCCTGGTTGTCCCACACCTCGGTGGGGATAGGAGAGCCCTGGGAACTCATGGTGTTCATCGCGCACCCTCACAGTCCGTTGGGCGTCATCGGCAGACTAGGGGCAGGTCCCCGAGCCCGAGAAGTCCTCTTCGGCGGAGCTGATCGGCCCTACCGAACACCGCTTACCGCTCACCGTAAGACTTCCACCGGTGGGCGCTGTGACGTCCCGTTCCGGCATGAATCATCGCAATCTAGATTCCGGTAAGCGAGTGAGCACGGAGAGGAATGACCAATCAGATGGACAGCTCCTCCTCGTACTCCACCTCCATTGTGGAGACGGGTGACACCGACTCCACATGGCGCGGCACGACCGGGCAGCGTCGTACGTGGCAGATCAGCTGCGGCGACGTGGTCGACCGGGACCGCCAGCTCACCGTGAAGGTCGTCCAGGGCCAAGTGGTCCTGGTGGGACCTCCCGGGGAGACGGCAGTCTTGTCCCACGACCAGCTCGTACAGCTCAGGGCTGCGCTACGCGAAGCCGCCGACCAGGCGGAAAGGTGACGGTGACGTTTCGATGGACGCGATCCTCGGACAGGTTCTTCGCAACGCTGTGTGGGAACGCCTCGACCTGCTCACGGAGCTGGCGAGCCGCGCTGACGCCCCGTCCCTCCTGTCGGTGGCTCGATCCGAGCTCCCTCGGCTGACCGAGGGATGGCGTGCTCTGCTGGCAGCGCACGAGCCGGACGAGAAGGGCAACTGCCCTGAGTGCTCCGGCCGTTGGCGCCAGCAGAAGTCACCTTGCTCGGTGTGGCGCGCCGCGTACGAACACCTGGTTGCGGGCGGACTCGCCCCGCGCCCGGCTCGCCACCTGCGCGAGGCCCCGGTGACCCCTCCTGTCACCAGGTCCCGCCGCGCGGTGGCTCGAGCCCACTAACGGGCCTTTGCGATCGACCTGGCGTCCCCCCGACACGACCAGGTCTGCAAACGGCCTACTGACCGGGCGCTCGCGATGTGCGAACCCCCGACCGCGACATCGCGAGCCCCGGTCAGCTCACCAACTCCACAGATTCCCGCGGGCCGGTGACGTGCACACACCCTTCCCCGACCGTTGTCGGCCCGCGGTCACCAACCACGGCCCTTGTCTGCACCTCCCGCGCAGGCAAGGGCCTTTTCACGTGGTCCTACCGGTGGGTGCCGGTTTTCCAGGCCAGGTACGAGGTCAGGCCGGGCAGCAGCCGGCCGGAGATCTCGAACGCCTTGAGCTGCCACGGGAACAGGTGCTCGGCCCGTTCCTTCTCCACCGCGTCGACGATCGCCTTCGCGCACCGCTCCGGCGTCACCGTGGGGATGGCGAGCCGCGCGATCGCCGGGATCCGCTCCTCGGCGCCGGGGTTGTTGGTGAAGTACTCGCTGCTCACCTTGCCCGGAACGACCTCGCTGACACCGATTCCGGTGCCGCGCAGGTCCTGGCGCAGCGACGCGGTCAACCCGCGCAGCGCCCAGCGCGACGACTGGTAGCCCACGCAGCCGGGAATCGGCAGCCGCGAGACCGGTGAGTTCACGTTGACGATCCAGCCGGACCCCCTGGCGCGCATGGCTCCCAGGTACTCCCTGGTCAGCAGCAACGCCGCCAGGTACGGCACCGCGGTCATCGCGACCAGCTCGTCCGGCTCGGTGTCGTCGAGGAACAGCCAGCGCCCGACGCCCGCGTTGTTGACCAGCACGTCGGGTACCGGCACCACCTCGGCGAGCGCGCGGATCTGCGCGGCGTCCGCGAGATCGGCCGGATGAGCGGTCGCCGAGCCGCCGAACTCCTTGATCCGCTCGACCTGCCGATCGAGCAGTTCGGCGCTGCGGGCCACAAGGTGGACATGAGCGCCGCGCGCCGCGAACCGGAACGCGGCCTCGGCCCCGATCCCCTGGGACGCTCCCGTGACCACGACTTCCTTGCCCGAGACCTGCATCAGACCACCGATCGCACTCGACTCATCAACACCGCCGCCAGCGTCGTCGCCAGCGCGGACACCGCGAACAGACCCCGGTACCCGCCCAGGTTCGCCAAGATCAACGCCGTCAGCAAGGGGGCGATGACCTGCGGTAACGCGTTGGCCACGTTCAGCACGCCCAGGTCCTTGGCCCGGTCGGACGCGGCCGGCAGCACCTGCGTGAGCAGGGCGATCGCGACGGCCCAGTACGTGCCGAAGCCGACGCCGAGCAGCGGCGCGGCGACCAGCGCGGCCGTCCAGGTGGGCCAGGCGACGAGCAGCAGCGCCGCGATCGCCATGACGACCGACGCGAGGTACACGTACGGCTTCCGGTGGCCGGAACGATCACTCCGTGCGCCGAACAGCACCGCTCCTGCGGCGAGCGCGACGCCGTAGAGCGCCATCAGGACCAGCAGACCGTCTTCGGGGGACGGGTGGTGGACGACGTCGCCGAGGAAGTAGAGGAGGTAGAGCGTCCCGAACGCGTTGCCGAGGTTGATCATCAGGTGGCCGAGCCACGCCCAGGCGAAGTCCGGGTGCTCGCGCGGGGAGATCCAGAACGTCGGCTTGACTGGCTTCACGATGAGCTGCGTGTCCGGTGTGCGCCACACGAAGAAGATGGCGCCCAACACCACGATGACCGCGCACGCCAGGTAGCCGTTCGTCAGTCCGCTGACCAGCAACGTCACCACGACCGCGCCCAGCACCGTGCCGAGCATCTGGCTGATACCGATGAGCCCGCCGACCTGCGCCCGTTGCGCGACGGGGACTCTGTCGGGCACCGCGGAGGTGAGCGCGGCGAGCATGCCGCCGATCCCCGCCTGCACCAGGCACCAGCCGATGGTCATGACGGTGACGGACGGCGCGTTGCCCAGCACCGCGAGGCCGACGGCACCGATCGCCGCACCGGCCAGCGTCCACGGGTGCCGGCGGCCGAACCGCGAGGTGGTGCGGTCACTGAGGAACCCGATCAGCGGCACGACCAGCAACGACACCAGCGCGCCGACACCGGTGACGATGCCGAAGACCAGTTCCTTGTTCGCCTTGTCGAGGATCTCGGCCTGCTGCGGCAGCAGGACCTGGATCGGTGCGTAGATCGCGAGCCACAGCCCGAGGTTCGCCGCGAAGAGCCAGGCCATCCAGCCTCTGCGGACCGGGACGACCGGTTCGGCCAGTGCCTCACTCACCGCTGATCACCTTGCGGTACCAGTGGAACGAGTCGCGCGGCGTGCGGACCTGGGTCTCGTAGTCGACCTCGACCAGGCCGAACCGCTGCGAGTACCCGGCCTCCCACTCGAAGTTGTCGAGCAGCGACCACACGAAGTACCCGGAGACGTCGGCTGCCCGCGCGGCCTTGAGGTGTCCGTCGAGGTAGGCGATCCGTTCGGCGTCCTGCAGTCCCTCGGGGAAGCTGCAGCCGCTCTCGGTGACGTGCACCGGCGGCAGGTCCGGGTGCCGTTCGCGCAGCGTGGTGATCATCTCGGTCAGCCCGTCCGGCACGATCGGCCAGCCGAACCCGGTGCGTTCGTACTCGTCGATCTCCACGAGTTCGAACGGCAGGGGGTTCCCCTCGGACGGTGCCTTGAGGCGCGTCGGGTTGTAGTAGTTCACGCCGTAGAAGTCGAGCGGCTGGTGGATCGTGGCCAGATCACCTTCGGCGATAGGCAGAAGGTCGGCGACTGCGTCGGGATATCGGCCCGACAGCATGGGATCCGCGTAGATCCAGTTGTGGATTTCGCTGTACGCCTCGGCAGCTGCTACGTCGTTCGGCCCAACCGGCCACGCCGGGGTGTGGTTGTTGGCCGTTCCGACGGCGTGCGCGTTGTGCGCACGGAGCACTTCGACCGCACGGCCGTGAGCGAGGTTCAGGTGGTGGGCGGTCGGCAACGCGTCGAAGAGCAGCGTCTTGCCGGGAGCGTGCTCACCGATCGCATAGCCCTGCAACGTCACCATCGCCGGTTCGTTGATCGGGATCCACAGCTGCACGCGGTCGGCGAGCCGGCCCGCGACCAGTGCCGTGTAGTCGGCGAACCGGTCGGCGATGTCCCGGTTGAGCCATCCGCCCTCGGCTTCCAGCTCCAGCGGGGTGTCCCAGTGGTACAACGTCACCACCGGGGCGATATCGATGTCGACGAGCGCGTCGACCAGGCGGTCGTAGAAGTCGAGTCCCTCGGTGTTGACCGGTCCCTTGCCGGACGGCTGGATGCGCGGCCACGCGATCGAGAACCGATACGCGTTCACGCCGAGCTGCGCCATGAGCGCGACGTCCTCCCGCCACCGGTGGTAGTGGTCGCACGCAACGGAAGCGTTCTGGTTCTCGTGTACCGGGGAGAACCCGTCCCACACGGAGGGACCCCGACCGCCGGCGTCGAACGCGCCCTCGATCTGGAACGCGGACGTCGACACTCCCCACAGGAAGTCGCTCATCGATCCTCCAAATGTGAAACTTGTTCGGATCGTAGGCGTGTTGACAGGTTCAGGGAAGTGAAAGCGCCCGACAACGGGCAAGATGGAAGCACCCGAACTACTGGGAGTCGCCGTGACGAGCACCACCCCGCTTCGCCGCCAGCCCGTCCAGCAGCGCAGCGCCAAGAGAGTCGAGCGGATGCTCGAAGCCTGCGCCACCCTGATCGACGAGGTGGGCTACGACGGCGTCACCACGACGTTGATCGCGGAGAGAGCGGGCGTCGCCGTCGGGTCGCTCTACCAGTTCTTCCCCGACAAGAGAGCCGTCGTGCAGGCGCTGACGCTGCGCAACGTCGACAAGTTCTCCCAGGGCATCACCGAACGGCTCGAGCAGGCGACCCTCGAGCACTGGTGGGATGCCGTGGACACGGTGTTCGACGTCTACGTGACGATGCACCGCGAGATCCCCGCGTTCGGGAAGCTGCACTTCGGCGACGTCGTGGACATGCGACTGCTCGACGACCGCCGCGACAACAACGCCGTCATCTCCGACAAGATCTCGGAGCTCATCTCGGGCAAGTTCAACATCCCGTTCGGCGAGGTCGGCCTGCCGATCGCGATCGCCGTCGAGGCCGCGGACGCCGTGCTGAAGATGGCGTTCCGGAACAACCCGAACGGCGACCAGGCGATCCTCGTCGAGGCGAAGGCGCTGGTCAGGGGCTACCTGTCCTCGCGCCTCCCCGCCTAGCCGAAGTTGCGGCGCTCGCCGCGGTACGTGGGCACGGTGCGCTCGATCTGATCACCGTGCACCAGGTGCACCTCGTCGAACCGCTCGAACAGCTCCCCCGCCTTGGCGTGCCGCATCCACACGCGGTCGCCGATCTTCAGCTGCTCCGCCGCCTTGCCGGTGACCGGCGTCTGCACCTCGCCCGCGCCTTCGAGGCCGAGCGTCTTGAGCCCCTCCGGCAGGTACGGCGACGGCTGGCGGTCGGGGGTCGGCGTGCCGGACGCGATGTAGCCGCCGGCGAAGAGCGTGGCCACCCGCTTGGTCGGCTTGCGCACCACGGACAACGCGAAGAGCGCGGCCGGTTCCGGCTTGAACGCCTGGTAGGCGTCGAAGAGCGTCGGTCCGAAGAGGCCCGACCCCGCCGCGAGCTCGGTGACCGACGGGTCCGACCCGGTCAGTTCGAGGCTGCCGGTGCCGCCACCGTTCACGAACTCCAGCTCGGCCACCTGCCGGACCGCGGCGACGACGGCCGTCCGGCGCTCGATCAGTTCCGGCCCGGACCTGGACTGGATGAAGCGGATGCCCAGGGCGCGGAACGGCTGGCCGGGTGGGTTGTCACCGAGGCCGGCGATCTGTCCCTCGTACGCCATGACGCCGACGAGCTTGAACCCGTGCCGCTGCACGATCTTCGCGGCGAGCGCTCTGGCCTGCTGCGGTGTGTGGACAGACGAGCGGCGCGGACCGATGTGGACACCGGGCAGCGGCCGCCACGACACGTCGAGCTCCAGGCAGACCCGGATGTCGGCGTGCGGCCCGATCGCCGCGTCCACGAAGTCGAGGTGCTCCAGCGAGTCGACCATGATGGTGACGCGCTGGCGTGCGGTCTCGTTGGCGGCGAGCTTCTGCAGCGACGCGCGGTCCGCCGTGGGGTATGCGACCAGCAGGTCCTCGCTGACGTTCTGCTCGGACAACCACAGCGCCTCGGCCAGCGAGTAGCACATGACCCCGGCGTAACCGGGCCGTTCGAGGGCCCGGCTCACCAGGTCCCGAACCCGGATCGACTTGCTCGCCACCCGGATCGGATGACCGGCAGCGCGGCGGGCGAGGTCCGCCGCGTTGTGGTCGAAGGCATCCAGGTCGACGATCGCGAACGGAGGATCCAGGTCCTTCGTCGCGGCATCGAGTCGAGTTCGGCGCATGCTCTGACGGTACGTGCTGAACCCTTGAAACGTGAAGAGCTTTCACTTACGTTACTCGCAGGTCACACTCTCTCGTGGAGGTCCGTGTGTGGACGAACTGGGCTAAGACGGCCTCGTGCACCCCGACGCGCGTGGTCCACCCGTCCAGCACGGACGAGATCGCCGAAGCGGTCCTCTCGGGCTCCCGTGTCCGCGCGCGGGGCAGCGGTCACTCGTTCAACGACATCGCGGTCGCGCCGGAAACAGCGCTGGACCTGGACCGTTGGACGGGAATCGTGCGCGCGGACACGGAATCCGGCTTGGTGACCGTCCGCAGCGGCACTCCCCTGCACCAGTTCAACGCCGACCTCCACCGGCTCGGCCTCGCCATGCCGAACCTGGGCGACATCGACGCCCAGACGGTCGCCGGCGCGGTCTCCACCTCGACCCACGGCACCGGCGCGAAACTCGGCGTGCTCGCCACCGCCATCCACGAGCTGGAACTGGTCCTGGCCGACGGCTCGGTCGTCACCTGCTCACGCACCGAACGCCCGGACCTCTTCAACGCAGCACGGGTCGGCCTCGGCGCGTTGGGCATCATCAGCACGTTGACGCTGCAGTGCGTGCCGGCGTTCGTGTTGCGGGCGCAGGAGTCCCCCGGCCGCCTCGACGCCGTGATGGAGCAGTTCGACGACCTGTGCGCGGTCGAGGACCACGTCGAGTTCCACTGGTTCACGCACTCCGACCGCGTGATCCTCAAGCGCAACAACAGGATCACCGAGCCGGCGCGCCCGCTGTCGAAGTTCCGGCAGGCCTGGGAGTACGAGGTGATGGAGAACGCCGCGTTCGGCGCCGTCACCAAGGTCGCGAAGTCGTTCCCCCGCTACACCAAGCGCCTCAACGAACTCTGCGGCTCGCTGATCTCCGAGCGGTCCTATTCGGACTACTCGCACAACGTCTTCGTGACCCCGCGCCGAGTCCGCTTCGTGGAGACGGAGTTCTCCATCCCGCGCGAGACCCTGATGGACGTCCTGCGCGAGCTCCGCGCCGTGGCGAACAAGCTGGGAGAGCGCGACCACCTGATCGTCCCGTGCGAGGTGCGGGTGGCGCAGGCCGACGACATCTGGCTGTCCACGGCCAACGGCCGCGACACCGCGTACATCTCGATGCACCAGGCACTCGGCATGCAGTACAAGGCTTTCTTCGACGCGTACGCGAGCATCGCGGCGTCGGTCGACGGCCGCCCGCACTGGGGCAAGATGCACGACCTGACCGCGGCGGAGCTCCGCCCGCTGTACCCGCACTTCGACGACTTCCTGCGGGTGCGGGACGAGGTCGATCCAGGCCGGACGTTCACGAACCCGTACCTGGACCGCGTTCTCGGCAGCTAGAAGAGGCGGACGGCGTCCGCGACCGGCGTCTCACCATTCACCAGCTCGATCGTCTTGCCGATCGTGTTGCGAGCACCGAGCAGCTCCGCCAGCACGGCGGCGACGTCGGCACGCGTGACCGGTGACCGGGGCAGACGTGGCGCGCCCAGGGTGACCAGACCCGTGGGCGCGTCGTTCACCAGCGGACCGGGCCGCAGGATCGTCCAATCCAGATCCCGCTCCCGGAGGTCCTCCTCGGCCAACCGCTTCGCCTTCAGGTAGACCGCGAATCCGGCGTCCACCTCGGGCGAGTCGGCGGCCTCGATGCCCACCGTCGACACCTGGACGAACCGCCGCACCCCGGCCTCGACAGCGGCAGAGGCGAAGAGCGCAGCGGCCCCGTAGTCCACGGTGTCCTTGCGGGCGGCGCCTGATCCGGCACCGGCACCAGCGGCGAACACTGCCGCGTCCGCGCCGTTCATGTACGAGGCGACCGAGTCCAGCGAGGCGGACTCCAGGTCGCACAACACCGGAACGGCTCCGGCTTCCTGCACGTCAGCGAAGTGATCGGGATTGCGGACCAGTGCGGTGGCGGCGTCTCCACGAGCGGCCAGCTGCTGCTCCAGAAGCAGCGCGATCTGCCCGTGTCCGCCGGCTATGACTACTCGCATAGGCCCGACCGTAGATCAGGACGCGGTGGCGAGCACCTGCTCGTAGACCAGCTCGTTGACCCAGCGGGTGATGGCGGTGTCCTCGGACGGCACGTTCTCCTGGCGGCCCGACACGTCGACCGAGAGGTCCTTCTCGTCGTCGGCCAGCAGGACCGAGACGCCGTAGCGGCGGACGCGCGGCAGGCAGTTCGCGAGGTAGTCGTGCGAGAAGGCGACGGACTCCGGGAGCACGACCGCGGCGTTGCCGTAGCGGGCGAAGGGGACCGCGGAGGCGAGGGCGGTGCGCCAGTGGCGGGCGACGGCCAGGACGCCGACGATGCGGACGGCGGCCGGCGGGACGCGGCCTTCCATCTCGGGCCACACCCACGTGGAGACGGTGGTCTTGTCGGCCTCGGGGCCCGCACCCACGCACACGCGCTCGGCGTGGGCGTCGGCCAGGAGCTCGGCCACGACGACGACCTTGCGGCCCATGAGGACCATCTCGGGCAGAACCACGCCGTGCCAGCCGAGGCGGATCGCCGCAGCGGCAGCCAGCTCCTCGACGGACGCGGGCAGTTCCGGAACCGGGACCGGGGTGGTCGACAGACCGTTCGAGCTGTCGAGTGCCGCGATCCTTGCTGGGGTGCTGCTCACGCCAGTGCCTCCTCGTCACCCGCGGCGGGAGATCCGCCGCGTTTCGACTCGTGCTCTGGATAAGAATTAGCAGGAAGCGCGCGGCCCGCCCCCAGGTCACAGGACCCCCTGCGATCGACGGCGCCGACCGGTCGGTGACCGGTCGGACAGTGCCGAGGGGAGTTCGGTCCTACGGTGCTGCCGTCTGGGTGACGTTGAGCCGGATGGACGTACGAAAAGAGCTGCTCAGGGTGGGTGCTCCAGGCGTGGGGCCGAAATGCCGGTGAGCGGTACCGGGCACCGCCCGCCGACCGTTCACCGCGCCAGAACGACCACCTACATGATGATCACCGTTTTACCGCGGCTGTGACCTGCGAAAACGTCGGTCGCCCCGCGCAGCGGCACGCGTCGGCCGATCGGTACCTCCAGGTCACCCGCCTGCACCAGCGACGCCAGCCGCAGCAGTGACTCCCGCGAGCCCTTCATCCCGAAGTTCTGGCTCTGATCTGCGGAGACGTAGTTCGTCGTGAACGCCAGCGGCGCGTAGCGCGCGTTCGCCTCGAACGACGAGCGGTCGGTGCTCACGAGGTCGACGAGCGCGTCGGCCTCGACGAGCGCGTCGCCGCGGCCGACGGGGACTACCCGCTTGCCGGCCGCCCGCGCGATCTGGACGGTGAACGACCCGACGCCACCGGTGGCACCGACGATCAGCACGGACCGCGCGTCGCCCAGCGCCTCCACCAACTGCAATGCGGTCATGCCCGCGGTCGGCAATGCGGCGGCCACGACGGGATCGAGACCTTCGGGGATCGGAGCCAACGCGTTGGTGACCGGAACTGTGACGTACTCGGCGTATGTTCCGCCGCCGACCGGGCGGTGGAAGAACGTGCCGAAAATCCTCTCTCCGGACCCTTCCACCTCACCCGCACCATCCGTTCCGGGAACGAGTGGGAACCGGTGGGGAGCGGATTCGCGGAGCATCCCGTTCACGACTTTGCGGTCGAAGGGGTTCACGCTCGCGGCGAACAACCGCACCTTCATCTCATTTGGGCCCGCCACGGGCTCCGGGACCTCGACGAGTTCGAGGTCCGCGCCGAAGTCGGCCGCCGCTATCGCCCACATGTCGTCCCCCCGAACGAGTGACAGACATCACCTGTTGGATCAAGGAATCCGATACTGCCGATCAACGAAAGAACCCCCCTCGCGAATCCGCGAGAGGGGTTCCTTCTGTCTTTTCTATGGGCAAGGGGGGAGTTGAACCCCCACGTCCTTTCGGACACACGGACCTGAACCGTGCGCGTCTGCCATTCCGCCACTTGCCCCTGGAGACGTTGAGAACACTAGCACGCGTCCAAACCAGGTTCCTAATCGCCCCCTGTAGGCCTGGTCGCACCCGGATACGATCGGGGCGGGAGCCCGGCCGAACGGATCGAGCGGAAGGAGTCGACATGGGCCTGCAACGCTTCGAACGGAAGTTGGAAGGTCTCGTCGGAAACACCTTCGCGCGCGTGTTCGGCGGCAGCGTCGTGCCCCAAGAGGTGGCACAGGCACTGCAACGGGAGGGTGACAGCAACATCCGCGAGCTCGCGGGTGGCAGACTGCTAGCCCCCAACCACTACAAGGTGCTGCTCGGGCCTCAGGACCACGAACGTCTTGCGGGCGACGAGCAGGATGAACTACGCATCACACAGCTTCTCGCAGAGGGCCTGCGAGAGCACCTGGCCGAGTCCGGATGGGATACCTATGGTGACGTCGTAGTCTCCCTGGAGCGCTCCGAGGCGCTGCACACCGGACAGTTCCGAACCAGCTCGTCCGTCGACCCCGACGTGAAAGCGGCCAGCCGACGGTCAGCACCACCTCGCACCGCAGGAGACCGATCCATGAGCCAGCCACCCGGCTACGGACAAGGACAGGGCCAGCCCGGCCAGGACCCTTATGGTCAGGGCGGCTACGGCCAGCAGGGCTACGACCAGCAGCAGGGCTATGACCAGCAGGGCTATGGCCAGCAGCAGGGTTACGGCCAGCAGGGCTACGGCCAGCAGCAGGGCTACGACCAGGGTTACGGCGGCGGCCAGCAGGGCGGCGGCTACGACCAGGGTTACGGCCAGCAGCAGGGCTACGACCAGGGTTACGGCGGCGGCCAGCAGGGCTACGGCCAGGACCAGGGTTACGGCCAGCAGCAGGGCTACGGCCAGCAGGGCTACGACCAGGGTTACGGCGGCGGCCAGCAGGGCGGCGGCTACGACCAGGGTTACGGCCAGCAGGGCGGGTACGACCAGGGTTACGGCCAGCAGCAGGGCTACGGCCAGCAGGGCGGCTACGACCAGGGCTACAACCAGGGCGGATACGCCCCGCCGGCGACCCAGGGCGCCAACCGTCAGCTCAACGCGACGCTGCACCTCGACGACGGATCCAACCGGACGTACAACCTGAAGCAGGGTGGAAACGTCGTAGGACGTGGGCAGGAAGCCGACTTCCGCCTCCCGGACACCGGGGTCTCCAGGCGCCACCTGGAAATCTCCTGGGACGGGCAGAATGCGATGCTCGCTGATCTCGGTTCGACCAACGGCACCACGGTGAACGGCACGCCAGTGCAGACTTGGCAGCTCGCGGAAGGCGACGTCGTCCGCATCGGCCACTCGTCACTGGTCTTCCGCACCGCGGGCTAGAGGTCGACACGGGCGTCGGTAAGCAACTCAAGGCAGGAGCGGTTACAACCGGTGCCAGAGCTGGTGATGCAGCTGACCAGAGCGGGCTTTCTCGTGCTCCTCTGGCTCTTTGTGCTGGCCGCCCTACGTGTGGTCCGCTCTGATCTCTACGCAGCCTCAGGGCTCCGGGCGTCAGGTCTGCCCGGATTCCGGAGGTCCGAGAAGTCGGCGAGGGGAAGCAAGGCGCCTCGGCAACTCGTGGTCACCCACGGGGCGCTGACCGGCACCCGCATCTCGCTCGACGGCAGGCCGATCCTGATCGGCCGCGCTGACGACTCCACTCTCGTCCTGGACGACGACTTCGCGTCGACCAGGCACGCGAGGCTGTCCATGCGCGGTACCGACTGGTACGTGGAGGACCTCGGCTCCACGAACGGCACCTACCTAGACCGAGCCAAGGTCACCGCACCCCTGCGCGTACCTCTCGGCACCCCGATCCGCATTGGCAAAACGGTGATCGAGCTGCGCTCATGACCTTGGTTCTTCGATACGCGGCCCGCAGCGACAGGGGCCTGGTTCGCGCCAACAACCAGGACTCCGTGTACGCGGGCCCTCGCCTGCTCGCAGTAGCCGACGGCATGGGTGGCCACGCCGCCGGTGAAGTCGCGAGCAAGGTGGTCATCGCCTCGCTGGCCCACGTCGACGACGACGAGCCGGGCGACGACCTCCTCGGCAAGCTGCGCGACGCGGTCGCGAGCGGCAATGGCGCCATCTCCGAGCTCGTGACGAGCGACCCCGACCTGGAGGGCATGGGCACCACGCTCACGGCCATCCTGTTCGCGGGCAACCGCCTCGGTCTCGTGCACATCGGCGACTCGCGCGCGTACCTCCTCCGGGACGGTTCCTTCGCCCAGATCACGCACGACGACACGTTCGTCCAGTCGCTGATCGACGAAGGCCGGATCACCCCGGACGAGGCCGCCACGCACCCGCAGCGCTCGCTGCTGCTGCGCGCCCTCACGGGCCACGACTTCGAGCCCAGCCTCACCGTGCGCGAGGCGCGCGCCGGCGACCGGTTCCTGCTCTGCTCGGACGGTCTGTCCGGGGTCGTGAGCCTGGAGACGCTCGACGAGGCGATCCGCATCCCGGATCCGCAGGCCTGCTCGGACCGGATGATCGAGCTCGCGCTCAAGGGCGGCGGCCCCGACAACGTCACGGTGATCGTGGCGGACGTCGAGGACGTCGACTTCGGCGACGACTACCCGATCGTCGGCGGAGCGGCCGGTGACGGCAGCGACCAGCACGACACTCCCCCGGACTCGGCTGCTTCGCGGGCGGCGACGCTCACCCAGCAGCGTCCTCCCGCGCCGCAGCGGATGGACGCACCGCCGCCGCCCCCGCAGGACCCGAAGCGCAAGAAGCGCAACGCCATCAAGGCGTTCGCGATCATTCTCGTGCTGCTCCTGCTCACCGGTGTCGTGGCGGTCGGCGGCAAGCTGTGGCTCAACACCCAGTACTACGTCGGTGCCACCGAGGACGGCCAGGTCGCGATCTTCCGCGGGCTGAACGGCTCGGTGCTCGGCTTCAAGCTGTCGTCCAAGGTCGAGGACTCGTGCCCGCCCGGCTCCACGGGCTGCACCCCGATCACGCTCAAGGACCTGCAGGAAGCCGGCCGGAAGACCATCACCGCGGGCATCCGCAGCGACAACGGCCTCGACGGCGCGCGCGCCGCGGTCCGGTTGCTGCGCACCGAGCACATGCTGCCGCTGTGCAAGGACACCTCGTCGACGTCGAGCACCACCACGACGACCACTCCCCCGACGACGACGTCCACGCCGAGCACCAGCACCAGCACCAGTGCGCCCGCGAACGGTGCCCCGGAGACGGGCTCGACCGACCCCTCGCTCACCCCCTCCCAGCAGAAGCCGGGTGTGGAATGCCGGGAGGGTCCGTAGTTGATGGGCTCGCCCGCCCCCACCGGGGAAGGCTCACCGTCGCTGGCGACGAACACGTCGCCAGGGCTGAAGGCGCCGACGCGACGCGGCACCGAACTGGTGATGCTGTCGTTCGCCGCCGGTCTCGTGACGCTGGCACTGATCCTCGTCGAACTGAACCAGGAACGCTCGCTGAGCCTGAGGATCCTCTACCTCGGCCTCGCGTACCTGGGTCTTTTCGCGTGCGCCCACCTCGCCGTGCGCCGGTGGGCCCCGTACGCCGACCCGGCGATCCTGCCGTGCGTCGCGCTGCTCAACGGGCTCGGCCTGGTGACCATCCACCGGATCGACCTCGCCATGGAGGGCACCGTCTTCCTGGACGGCTCGACGTGGGACCCGGTGGCGTTCAAGCAGGTCATCTGGACCGCCATCGGGTTGTCGCTGTTCGCGGCGACGCTCAAGTTCCTCCCGGACCACCGCATGCTCGCGCGGTTCGGCTACACGTTCGGCCTCGTCGGTCTCGTCGCGCTGATGCTCCCCGGTGTGCTGCCGGGCTTCATCGCGCCCGAGATCAACGGCGCGAAGATCTGGCTGCGCCTCGGCCCGTTGTCGATCCAGCCGGGTGAGTTCGCCAAGATCCTCCTGATGGTCTTCTTCGCCGCGTTCCTGGTGTCGAAGCGGGACCTCTTCACCGTGGCGGGCCGCCGGTTCCTCGGCATGGACCTGCCGCGCGCCCGCGACCTCGGCCCGCTGTTCGCGGCCTGGGGCGTCACGGTCGCGGTCATGGTGCTGCAGAAGGACCTCGGCTCCTCGCTGCTGTTCTTCGGCATCGTGCTCGTGCTGCTCTACATCGCCACCGAACGCGCGGCCTGGGTCGTGCTCGGTCTCGGCATGTTCGCGGGCGGCGCCGTCGTGGCGTGGAAGCTCTTCAACCACGTGCAGCAGCGCGTCGCGAACTGGCAGGACCCGATCGCCCGCTACGAGGTGCTCGGCGGCGGTTACCAGATCTCGCAGTCGCTGTTCGGTCTCGCGACCGGCGGCATCGGCGGCGCCGGTCTCGGCGCGGGTCGTCCGGAGATGATCCCCGAGGCGAACACCGACTTCATCACCGCCGTGATCGGCGAGGAGCTCGGGTTCGTCGGCTTCGCCGCGCTGCTGCTGATCTACATGGTCTTCGCGTTGCGCGGCCTGCGCAGTGCGATCTCGGTGCGCGACAGCTTCGGCAAGCTCCTGGGCGGCGGTCTCGCGTTCGCGGTCTGCTTCCAGGTGTTCATCGTCGTCGGCGGTGTCACCAAGCTGATCCCGATGACGGGTATCACCGCGCCGTTCCTGTCCTACGGTGGTTCGTCGCTTCTCGCGAACTACGTCCTGGTCGCGTTGCTACTGCGAATTTCTGCGGCGGCGAGGGCCCCGCAGCGGGTCGCGAAGCCGAAACCGCAACAACCGGCTATCGCAGACCAGCACACTGTGATGGTGGAGCGTCCCAAATGAACACACCGCTCCGCCGCGTCGGCATGGCCATGATGGTCATGATCCTGCTCCTGCTGGGCAACGCCACGTGGGTGCAGGTCATCAACGCCGACGAGTGGCGCAAGAACCCCTACAACCGCCGCGTGCTGCTCGACGAGTACGCCCGCAAGCGCGGTCTCATCACCGTCGCCGACGGCACGGTGATCGCGGACGTCAAGGAGACGACCGACCGCCTGCGGTTCCTGCGCACCTACAACAACGGCCCGGTCTACGCGCCCGTCACCGGCTACCTCTCGGTCACCTACGGCACCTCCGGCATGGAGCGCGCCGAGAACGACCTGCTGAACGGCTCGGACGACAGGCTGCTGGCGCGCCGCATCTCGGCGTTGATCACCGGTCGCGACCCGGTCGGCGGCAACGTGCAGCTCACCCTGAACGCCAAGGTGCAGCAGACCGCGTACGACCAGCTGACGGCCAGGGGCTTCACCGGCTCGGTCGTCGCGATCAAGCCGGACACCGGCGAGATCCTCGCGATGGCGAGCACCCCGTCCTACGACCCGAACGAGCTCGCGAGCCACGACGCGGGCGCGCAGGCGTCGGCGTGGAAGAAGCTCAACGCGGACGGCGCGGGCAACCCGCTGGTCAACCGCGCGACGCAGGCCCTGTACCCGGCCGGTTCGACGCTCAAGACCGTGGTGGCCGCGGCCGCGCTCGCCGACGGCAAGACCAAGGACACGCAGTACACCGCCAAGGCGTCGATCACGCTGCCCGGCAGCCAGACGCCGCTGCCCAACTTCAACAACACCCCGTGCGGTCCCGGCGAGACGGTGTCGATGGAGACGGCGCTCGCGAAGTCGTGCAACACGGCGTTCGGCGAGATGGCGGGCCAGCTCGGCGCGAACAAGCTGCGCCGGCAGGCCGAGAAGTTCGGTTTCAACGACCCGGACCTCCAGGTGCCGCTGTCGGTCGAGACCTCGACGCTCGGCGACATCCCGGACGACGCCGCGCTCTACCAGACCGGCATCGGCCAGCGGAACGTGCAGATCACGCCGCTGGAGAACGCCGTGGTGGCGGCGACGATCGCGAACAACGGCAAGCGCATGCAGCCGTACCTGGTGTCGAAGATCCTCGGCCCGGACCTGAAGTCGATCGAGGACACCAAGCCCGACCAGGTCGACACCGCGATGACCACGGCCAACGCCAACGCGCTGCGCGACATGATGATCCAGTCGGAGATCAACACCGGCGGTGAGGGTCGTCTGCAGAACGTGCAGGTGGCGTCGAAGACCGGTACGGCGGAGCACGGCGCCAAGCCGCTCGAGAACAACCCGCACGCCTGGTACATCGCCTTCGCGCCGGCGCAGAAGCCGGAGATCGCGATCGCGGTCATCGTGGAGGACGGCGGCGACCGCGGTCTGGGCGCCACCGGTGGCAAGGTCGCCGCGCCGGTCGGCCGCGCCGTGATGAACGCGTACCTGGCAGGCAAGTGATGCTGACCAAGGGCCAGCTCCTCGCCGACCGTTACCGCCTCACCAGGCGGATAGCGGTCGGTGGCATGGGCGAGGTCTGGGAGGCGGCGGACGACCGGCTCGACCGCCGCGTCGCCGTGAAGGTGCTCAAGGCGGAGCTCTCCGGAGACCCCGAGTTCCTGCACCGCTTCCGGGTCGAGGCGCGGATGACCGCGTCGCTCAACCACCCCGGCATCGCGTCGGTGCACGACTACGGCGAGACCGCGTCGATCGCGGACGGGCCGGAGGACACGGCGTACCTGGTGATGGAGCTCGTCGAGGGCGAACCGCTCGCGACGATCATCTCGCGCGGCCGGCTGACCGCCGAGGTGACGCTCGACCTGCTGGAGCAGACCGGGAACGCGTTGCAGGCGGCCCACGAACGCGGACTCGTGCACCGCGACGTGAAGCCCGGCAACATCATGGTCACGCCGTCGGGGAAGGTGAAGATCACCGACTTCGGCATCGCGAAGGCCGTGGACGCGGCACCCGTGACGCGGTCCGGCATGGTGATGGGCACCGCGCACTACATCGCCCCCGAGCAGGCTCTCGGCGGTGAGGCCGAACCGGCGAGCGACGTCTACTCGTTGGCCGTGTGCGGCTACGAGTGCATGGCCGGGCACCGCCCGTTCCTGTCGGACAACGCGGTGACCGTCGCGATGATGCACATCCGCGACATCGCGCCGCCGTTGCCGCCGGACGTGCCGCCGGGTGCGCGCGCGTTGATCGAGGCGACCCTGGTCAAGGACCCGAGGCAGCGCTACCGGACCGGCGGGGAGTTCGCGGCGGCCGTCAGCGCCGTGCGGGTGGGCCAGCCGCTGCCGACGCCGTCCGGGTTCGCGATGCCGCCGATCCCGCAGCAGGTACCGCCACAGCCCCCGCCGCCCCAGGTGTCGCAGCCGCTGCCGATCCCTCCGCAGATGCCGCAGCACCACCAGGGCAGGCCGGGTACCCACCCGGCGATGCAACCGGCGCACCAGACCGGGATGCAGCCGGTGCACCAAACCGGAACGTTCACACCGATGCCGACGCCACCGGGGAGAAACCGGACCGTCGTCTGGGTTATGGTCGCTGTCCTGGTGGCTGTGCTGCTGGTGGTCGGCGTGGTCGTCGTGTGGAAGTTGACCGTCGGAGAGAATGACGGGACGGGGCAAGGCGGCCGGCCGACGACGTCCAGCTCGGTGAACCCGAACGCCCCGGCGAACGGTCAGGCGAAGCCGGACTCCGCCGACCGGATACCGGGCAGCCAGCCCCTGCGGATCAACGAGGACGACTACATCGGTCGTTCCGGCGACGCGGTCAGCATCGACCTGATCGACCACGGGCTGGAGCCCCAGGTGCAGAGCGCGCAGGGCACGGCGCCGGGCGACTTGAAGAAGTGCCGGGTCACCGCCATCGCGCCGACAGGCGAGGTGCCGGTCGGCTCGCGGGTGAAGGTGACGTGCGCGCCATGAGCAAGACCAGAACCGAGTTCGGAACACCGTCGACGAGGAGCGGGACGAAGCACCGATGAGCACTCCGCGACTGCTCTCAAACCGCTACGAACTGGGTGAGACTCTCGGGTACGGCGGCATGTCCGAGGTCCACAAGGGGCGGGACGTCCGCCTCGGCAGAGACGTGGCGATCAAGGTGCTGCGGGCCGACCTCGCCCGTGACTCCCAGTTCCAGGAACGCTTCCGGCGTGAGGCGCAGAACTCCGCCGCCCTGAACCACCCGGCGATCGTCGCGGTCTACGACACGGGTGAGACGCAGACCGAGTACGGCCCGCTGCCGTACATCGTGATGGAGTTCGTCGACGGGCGGACACTGCGCGACATCGTGAAGACGCAGGGCCCGCTGTCGGGCAAGCGCGCGATGGAGGTCATGGCCGACGTCTCGGCCGCGCTCGACTTCAGCCACCGCCACGGCATCGTCCACCGCGACGTGAAGCCGGCGAACGTGATGATCACGAAGTCCGGCGCCGTGAAGGTGATGGACTTCGGCATCGCCCGTGCGCTGCACGACGGCCAGGCCGCGGTCACGCAGACCGCGGCGGTCATCGGCACCGCCCAGTACCTGTCGCCGGAGCAGGCGCGCGGCGAGTCCGTCGACGCCCGGTCCGACGTCTACGCGGCCGGCTGCGTGCTGTTCGAACTGCTGACCGGGGAGCCGCCGTTCACCGGCGACTCGCCCGTCGCGGTCGCGTACCAGCACGTGCGGGAAGACCCGAAGGCCCCGTCGCAGCTCAACCCCAAGGTGTCGCCGCAGCTCGACGCGATCGTGCTGAAGGCGATGTCGAAGGGTCCGGCGAACCGCTACCAGTCGGCCGCGGAGATGCGCGGTGACCTGGTGCGCGTGCTGTCGGGCCAGCGTCCGTCCGCGCCCGCCGTGATGACGGCCGAGGACCGCACCGCCGTGATGAACGAGCAGGCGCAGGCGCGGACCGGCCGCACGCAGGTCGTGTCCGGCGGCAGGCACCGCCCGGCGGCGTTGAAGGCGGAGCCGGACGACTACGACCCGATCGCCGACGAGGAAGAAGAGCGTCGCGCACGCCGCAAGAAGGCCATCATGGTCACGCTCGTGGTGATCCTGTGCATCGCCGTGCTCGGCCTTGCCGCGTGGATCACCAAGAACGTCATGGACTCCGGCAGCGAGGTGGCGGAGAAGGCCTCGGTCCCGTCGATCGTGGGCCTGAGCCCGTTGGAGGCCAAGGAGAAGATCCAGAAGGCGGGCCTCGTCGCGGTCCAGCAGGACGTGGCGTGCGAACCCGGTCCCGCCGGCGCCGCCGCCGCGTGCAACGCGGACCAGATCAACAAGGTGATCGGCACGAACCCGCCGGAGGGCACCACGCTCACCAAGGGCGGCCAGGTCACCATCTCCGTCGGCGCGCCGCCCGGTGAGGGCACCGTGCCCGACCTGAAGGGCAAGACCGCCGCCGAGGCGCAGGCGATCCTCGACAAGGACCCCAACGGCTTCAAGCTGCAGCAGGGCGAGTCCGTCGAGGTCGACGACGCGACGAAGGCGAACAAGGTCGCGCAGCAGACCCCCGAGGCGGGCCTGAAGCTCAAGAAGGGCAGCACGATCAGCATCCAGCTCGGCAAGGCGCCGGACCGGGTGAACGTGCCGGGTGTCGTGAACGACGACGAGGCCGACGCGCGCCAGACGCTCGAGGGTTCGGGCTTCAAGGTCGTGATCGAGCCGACCGACAGCACCAAGCCCGAGGGCACCGTCCTCTCGCAGAACCCCGCCGCCAACAGCAAGGTCGAGAAGGGTGCGACCGTCACGCTGAAGGTCTCGAAGGGAAACCAGTTCGAGATGCCCGACCTGGTCGGCCTCGACCAGCGGGACGCGGAGCAGAAGCTGAGGGCGCTGGGCTGGAACGGTTCCTTCAACGTGCAGAAGGAGCAGAACGCCGACCCGTCGAAGCGCGACAAGGTGCTGACGCAGCAGCCGGCCAAGGGCACGGCGATCTCGCGCGGCACCGCGGTGAACGTCACCGTGGCGTCACTGGGGATCGGCGGCAGCTAGGTTTCGTGCGAAAAGGGGCGGCTTCCACCTGGAAGCCGCCCCTTTTGCGTTCGCCTACAGGCGCGCGGCCGCGGCCAGCGTGCGCATGCCGTTCTCGAGCGTCGCGACCGTGGTCTCGGGGACCTCGAAGCCGCACACCCTCAGCCAGTTCGCGAGCATCCGGTGGCCGCCGTCGGTCAGGACGGACTCGGGGTGGAACTGCACACCCTCGACCGGCAGTTCCTTGTGGCGCATGGCCATCACGATGCCGGTCTCGGTCTTGCCGGTGACCTCGAACTCGGCGGGGATCGTCTCGGGCAGCACCGTCAGCGAGTGGTAGCGCGTCGCGATGAACGGCTGCGGCACACCCGCGAGCACGCCCTGGCCCTCGTGGAAGACGATGCTCGTCTTGCCGTGCAGCAGTTCGGGCGCCCGGTCCACCGTGCCGCCCCAGACGACACCGATGGCCTGGTGGCCGAGGCAGACGCCGAAGACCGGTTTGCCGGTGTCGGCGCACTTCTTGATGACGTCGATGCTGGCGCCGGCACGCTCCGGTGTGCCGGGACCGGGGCTGACGAGGACACCGTCGACCCTGTCGATCTCGTCGAGGTCCACCTCGTCGTTGCGCCGGACGACGCACTCCGCACCCAGCTGGGCCAGGTACTGGACGAGGTTGTAGACGAAGCTGTCGTAGTTGTCGACCACGAGCACGCGCATGGAGAGAGCCTAGTCGGTCGAGTCGAGTGAGTTAGCTCTCGTCTGGACACAGGTAAGGCTTGCCTAAAATAGGTGTCATGAGTCGCCCCTTGCGCGTCGCGATCGTCGGCGCCGGACCGGCAGGCGTGTACGCCGCCGACATCCTGACCAAGTCCGACGTCGACGCGCAGATCGACCTCTTCGAGAAGCTGCCCGCGCCGTACGGCCTCGTCCGCTACGGCGTGGCGCCCGACCACCCCCGCATCAAGGGCATCGTGACCGCCCTGCAGAAGGTGCTCGACAAGCCGTCGGTCCGCTTCTTCGGCAACGTCGAGTACGGCGTCGACATCAAGCTCGACGACCTGCGCCAGTTCTACGACGCCGTCATCTTCTCGACCGGCGCCGCGACCGACCGCGCGCTCGACATCCCCGGCATCGACCTGCCCGGCAGCCACGGCGCCGCGGACTTCGTGTCCTGGTACGACGGTCACCCCGACGTCCCGCGCACCTGGCCGCTCACGGCGAAGTCCGTCGCGGTGCTGGGCGTCGGCAACGTCGCCCTGGACGTGGCCCGCATCCTCGCCAAGACCGCCGACGAGCTCCTCGTCACCGAGATCCCCGCGAACGTCCACGAGGGCCTCGCCGCCTCGCCGGTCACCGACGTGCACGTCTTCGGCCGCCGCGGCCCGGCACAGGCGAAGTTCACGCCGCTCGAGCTGCGCGAACTCGACCACTCGCCGAACGTCGAGGTGATCGTCCACGCCGAGGGCATCGAGTTCGACGAGGCCTCGATGCACGCGATCAGGACCAACAAGCAGGTCGAGATGATCGTGAAGACCCTGCAGGAGTGGGCGATCCGCGACGTCGGCACCCGCCCGCGCCGCCTGCACCTGCACTTCCTCGAGGCACCGGTCGAGGTCCTCGGCTCCGACCACGTCACGGGCCTGCGCACCGAGACCCAGGAGCTCACCGGCGACGGCAACGTCCGCGGCACCGGCCAGTTCACCGACTGGGACGTCCAGGCCGTGTACCGCGCGGTCGGCTACCTCTCGACGCACCTGCCCGACATCCCGTTCGACCACGTCGCGGGCACGATCCCCCACCTCGCCGGCCGCGTGCTGGACCTCGACGAGGTGCCCATGCCCGGCATCTACACGACGGGCTGGATCAAGCGCGGCCCGATCGGCCTGATCGGTCACACCAAGGGCGACGCACTCGAGACCATCACCAGCCTGATAGAGGACGCGGCGGCACTCCCCCTCGCCACCTCCCCGGCTCCGTCCGCGGTGGTCGAGTTCCTGGAGCAGCGCGGCGTGCCGTTCGTGACGAACGAGGGCTGGAACCGCCTCGACGCGCACGAGATCGCGTTGGGCGCGGCGCACGGCCGCGAGCGCGTGAAGGTCGTCCCGCGCGAGGAGATGACCTCGATCTGCAACGACTGACCGGCTTGAACGGCTGATGGCCGTTCCCCGATGAAGCCGCCATCGCGCTCGCCGCGGTGGCGGTTTCACTTGTTTCGGTCGCGCCCGGCCGCACACTGGTTCCGTGAACGCCGAACTCGACGACCGCCTGCTGCGCCTGCACGTGCTGGGAGCCGACGGTTCGCTCGACCCGGAACGTGCGGTCTGGACCGCCTGCGACCTGCTGATCGCGGGCGTCGACTCACCGGCGTTGTGCGAGCTCGCCGGCGAGTCCCCGACGCGGCTGGAGGCGAGCGCCGCCGCCGCACTGGTCCGGCAGGTGCTCGTCGAGCTCGGCCACACGCCGATGACCCACGACGAGGCGAACTGGTTCCTCGGCCGGGAGGCCGCGCGCAGGATCCTGGCCGGCGCGCCGCGGGCCGAGTGGGAGGACGCGACCTGGCGCATCACCATCGAGGTGAACGACGAGGAGGACGGCATCTACTCGGCGATGACGGCCTACGAGACCGATCCCGAGCCGTTCCGCCGTTACGTCCGCGAGTACCTGCGCCTCGCCGAGGAGCGGCTCACTGGGTGGTGACGTTGTTGAACGGCAGCTTCGGCTCGGCCCACGGGAACACCACGAACATCAGCAGCGCGACGATGCCGGCGACCAGCACGACCGCCTCGATGACCCGGAGGAACAGCGGGCCCGGCAGGTGCCGCCAGATCCAGCTGTACATCAGCCCTCCGTCATCTCGGGCGGCACGAACCCGTCGGCCACCGGGTAGCTCTTGGTCTCGATGGCGTGCACGATCAGGCGCTGCTTGTCCGAGAAGCGCGGGTGGCAGGTCGTCAGCGTGAGCAGCCGGGCCTGCTTGTCGGCCGGCACGGTCGCGCCCACCTGGTGCGGAACCGGTGCGATGACCTCGCCCTGGGTCGGCAGGACGATCTCCTGGCCGACGGTCTTCGCGTAGGCGTCGCCGAGGGTCGTGGCCAGCGGGGCGACGCCCGCGCAGGCCGCTTCCTTCGACTTCGGGTTCGCGGCCCAGCCCGCCACCTCGCTGCTCATCGGCAGGACGCGGTAGACGAACCACTGGGTCTGGGTCTGCACGACGATCGAGTTGCAGGACTGGAGCAGGTCGAGGTCGTTGAACGGCGCGCCCTTGCCGACGCGGTGGCCGGCGATCGAGAAGTTGCCCGCCTCACCCGGCTGCGCGGTGTCCTTGTAGTGGCCGGGGCCGATCTCGAGGTGCTTGTCCGTGGTGCCCTCGACGACGGAGAACTTCCAGTCGTTGCCGAAGACAGGGATGTACATCTTCGCGAAGGCCTTGCCCTCGATGAGGTTGAGCTGCGACTTGCGGTTCGGGTCGGCGGGCGGCGGCGTGACGACGTTCGAGCTCCACTCGGAGTCGAGCGCGGCGGTCGCGTCCTCCTGCTTCGCCGCGGAGAGCAGGTCGGTCACGTAGACCTCGTAGACGACGAACAGCAGCACGACCAGGCCCATCGTGATGAGGGCCTCGCCGACGCCGCGCACGGTCTTGCGCGCGAGGCTGTCCGGCGGCGGGGCGTCCTTGGCCTCCGGCTCGTCGTCGTAGTAGTCGTCGTCCTCGTCGTAGTAATCGTCGTCGTAGTCGTCCTCGACGCGCGGGATCACCTCGGTGGGCGGGTCGACCGGGCGGGGACGGGGCGACATCGGCCGACGGGGCATTCCGCCCGGCGGCGTTCCGGGAGGCGGACCGGGACGGCCCGGCTGGGGCATGCCGCGCGCGGGCGTGCCGGGCGGCGGGGCCTGGAACTGCGGACGCTGCTGCTGGGCGTTCGGGGGCAGGCTGCCGGAGAAAGCGCTGGTGAACTGGGTCGCCTCCGGCGGAGGCAGGGGGCGCTGAGGAGGTGTTGCCCGCACGTGCTGCAGGTCGTCACGACGAGGTACAGGTCGCCGTGGAGGCGGCTGCTGGGGTCCCGAGTTCACCAGAGAACCTCCGCACGGACTGTGAACTGAAAACAACTGCGTCTGCAAGGTGGTTCGCTGACCACCGCCGCTACGTTAACGTGTCTACTGAGTAGTGCACGTAAACTCACGTCACTGAGGGATCCACGTCAGGCGAGGACAGCATGCCCAAGTCCAAGGTCCGGAAGAAGGCGGTCTACACCGCACCCACTGACCGCCGCACGCCGGTCAAGGTCAAGGCAGCGGGGCCGTCTCACCCGGTCTACGTCGTTGTCATGCTCGGCTTCATGCTGCTCGGCCTCGCGTGGCTGGTCGTCAACTACATCGCGGCCGAGAAGATCCCGTTCATGCTCGAGCTGGGCGCGTGGAACTTCGCCATCGGCTTCGCGCTGATGATCATCGGTCTGCTGATGACGATGCGCTGGCGCTGAGCGCGCGGCACGTCACCGTTCGTACAGGTCGGCCCGGACGTCACACGTCCGGGCCGCCTTTGTTTTCGTCCAGTTCACCTGGTTCATCTGAGCGTCACCGAAGCACACGGCTGTAAGTCATCCCCATTGGGGACAAGTCCTGTGGACAACTTTGCACCAAAATGCACAAGCGACGGTTTTCCCTCATGGCGGACCGGTTCGGTTGTCCACATTTCATGCGGGACACTCGACAGTGTGACTCGAACCTGGTCGACCCCGGTCCCGCTGATCGCTGTCGGGTGGGTGGCCGCGGCCGCTCTCGCCGTGGCGACGATCGTCGCCGACGACAACGCGGGCAGGCTCCTCGTCGGACTGGCGACGTTGCTGGTCAGCTGCCTGGCGGCGTTCTACACGATCGCGCGCCCCCGCCTCACCGCCGACGCCGACGGCCTGGCCGTGCGCGGGTTCACCGGCACGACGCTGCTGCCGTGGCACGAGGTGAAGGTCAAGCTGCAGACCACCCGCAGGCTCGGCAGGGAACAGCAGACACTCGAACTCGACGCCGACGACCGTCTCGTGGTGCTCACGAGAGTGGACCTCGGCGCCGATCCCGAAGAAGTGGCCGGAGTGCTTCACGCACTGCGGCCGTGAATCAGTTCTAACGGCACGTCCGCGCGTACTCGAGCACGACTTCGGCCGCCGTGTCGAGTTGCGAAGCCCGCAGCACGAACATGACTCCGAGCAACAACGCGGCCGCCGCGATCGCACCGGCCTGGTAGGCGTTGCGGTTCTTCTGCGGAGCCTTGACCAGCGCGAGCGTCAACAGCCCGCCGATCACGAAACCGCCGAGGTGCCCGAGCAGCGAGGCGTTGGTGAAGAGGTTCGACACCAGGTTGATGCCGACGACCACGACGATCGTCGAGATGTCCCGCTTCTGCCGCTTGAACACGATCAGCAGCGCGCCCATCAGGCCGAACACCGCGCCGGACGCTCCGGCGAGCTGCTGGCAGACGGTGCCGAAGTAGAACGCCGCCGCACTGCCGCCGAGCAGCGACAGGAAGTACACGGCGCTGTACCGCAGCTTGCCCAGTTCCTGCTCGACCACGGGCCCCACGAAGTACAGGGCGGCCATGTTGAGCACGAGGTGGAGGAGCCCGAAGTGCATGAAGCCCGACGTGAGAACACGCCACCACTCACCGTTGGCGGTGAGCTCCGGAATCATCGACGTCGCGACGAACAGGCCGGACCGCTGGTTGTTCATCGGGCTGCCGGACTGGACGACCGTGACCACGTACGCGAGCACGTTGAGCGCGATCATCACCTGCGTGATGACCGGCCGGCCGTTCGAGACCACCGCGCCCGCGGACGTGCGGGCCTGGCGGACCGTGCGAGCGCCCTCGTTCACGCAGTCGACGCACTGCATGCCGACGGACGCGTCGCGCAGACAGTCCGGGCACGCCGGACGGTCGCACCGGGTGCAGCGCAGCCGGGTGGGCCGATCGGGATGACGCACGCAGACCGGGGTTTCCGGTTCCGCTCCGATCGGCCCGTCCGGTGGCACGGGGGCGTTGCTCACGCGCGTTCGATCGTGATCCGCTCGATCTTGATGTCGTTGACGGGACGGTCGGCCGCACCGGTCGTGGTGTTGCCGATCGCGTCGACGACGTCGCGCGACGGCTGGTCGGCGACCTCACCGAAGATCGTGTGCTTGAAGTTCAGCCACGTCGTCGGCGCCACGGTGATGAAGAACTGGGAGCCGTTGGTGTTGGGCCCGGCGTTCGCCATCGCGAGGATGTACGGCCTGTTGAACTGCAGTTCCGAGTGGAACTCGTCCGCGAAGCGGTAGCCGGGGCCACCGCGGCCGGTGCCGGTCGGGTCGCCGGTCTGGAGCATGAAGCCAGCGATGACGCGGTGGAACAGGGTGCCGTCGTAGAACGGACCCGACTTGGTGCCGCTCGCGTTCGCCTCGGTGTAGTCCTTGGTGCCCTCGGCGAGCCCGACGAAGTTCGCCACCGTCTTGGGGGCGTGGTCGGGGAGCAGGTTGATCCGGATGTCGCCCTGCGTGGTGTGCAGGGTCGCCGTCACCTTGGTCCCGACGAGGGATTCGTTGCTGTCAGCCACCACCCCATCGTGCCATCACAGGCGCCGATGTTCAGAAAGGGGCACGATGGGTACCCCTACGACATCACCGGACGACAACGTGTGGAGCAGAGGATGGACGAGGTGGACGTCATGACCCGCGCCGGCGAGAACGTTGGCAAGGCTGTCGGCACCGGTCTGAAGGCCGCGCGTCAGGGTGTCGTTCGCGCTGGTCACGCCGCTGAGGTCAAGCTCGCCGAGCGTGGCATCACGGCCGACCAGGTCCGCGGCGCACTCGTCGAGCGTGCAGACACGCTCATGGGCAAGGCCGAGGACTGGGAGAAGCAGACGCGACGCCAGCGCAAGCGGCTCGCCAAGAAGAGCGCCAAGACGCGCGCCGACCTCATGACCAAGGCCGAGGTCGTGCGCAAGGAAGTGAAGAAGGCGGCGAAGCACGCTCGCAAGGACGCGAAGGTGCGCGCCAAGGAGATCCGCAAGGCCGCGGCCCAGCTCGGTGCCGACGCACCGAAGCGCCGCCGCTGGCCGTGGGTGCTGGGCCTCCTGGTCGCTGCCGCGGCGGCCGGCTACGTCGCGATGACGCGCAGGCCGCAGGAGGTGCACCTGCAGGACGAAGAGCCGGTTCCGCACGCGGAGCCCGTGCTCAACGGCCAGGTGCCTACCCAGAAGGAGCCCGCGAAGTAGCTCGCTCCGCGACAACGCGCCCCCGGTTGCAACCGGGGGCGCGTTGTCGCGTTTCTAGAGCTTGAGTCCCTTGATCGCCTCTTCGGCGATCCGCCGGGCCTTGATCGACTGCTTCTGGTTGCTCGTGACGACCACTGCGGCGTCGCTCTTCGACACGGCGTACACGACGCCCTTGTCGCCGCTGACGTACCCTCCGGTCCAGCCGGTGGGCGAGCTCGCGGGCTGCGACCCGTCCGGCGCCGCCTCGTTGACGATGAGCTTCGCGACCCGCTCGTCCCCCACGTACACCCGCACGGTCAGCTGAACTTCAGTGGCCGTGGCGTAGAAGAAGCACGCTGGGTGAGGTTCGTCCGTTGACAGTTTCACTTTGGGTACACGCTGACCGTTCGCCTCGGCGACGAAAGCGGTTGCGAGGTACGGGCAGGCGCCGTCGTTCACGGGCTGGGGCGCGGGCGGCACTGTCGGAGCCGCGCTGGTCGTGGTGGTGACCTGCGTGGTCGTGGTGGTCGGCACCGGCGAGTTCTGCGCCTCAGGGGTGCCACAGGCGGCGAGGACGCCGAGCAGGGGCAGCAACAGTGCTCGTTTCATAGGGGCAACAGTCAACCAGATACCAAAAGCGCCTTGAGCGGGACACTCTAAATTGGTCCATACCTTTTGTGCCTTTGCCCCTGTCCCCGCACCCGGAAGGACCCGACCAATGGGATTCCTCGAGCAACGACGAGAGCACGCACTGGCGCTCTTCCGCATCGTCATCGGTCTGTTCTTCGTGTTCCACGGCGTGCAGAAGCTGTCCAAGGGTTTCGACCTGTTCTCCTGGCCAGGCGGCCCCGTGACGCTCATCGAGCTGATCGGCGGCGGCCTCATCATCATCGGCCTGTGGACGCGCTGGGCCGCGCTCATCAGCTCGGGCGCCATGGCCTACGCGTACTTCGTGGTGCACCAGCCCCGCGCTCTGCTGCCCATCGAGAACGGCGGCGAACTCGCGGCCGTCTACTCCTGGGCGTTCCTGCTGCTGGTCTTCACCGGAGCCGGCGCGTGGAGCATCGACAAGCTCCGCGACGCCCCGAAGAAGTCGCTGGCTGCAGCGTGACGTGATGCCACAGCCGCACTGACGCCCCGTTCTCAGCGCCGCGAACGGGGCTGGTGCGCACTCCGCACAACGAGTCCCTCGACCACGTCCACCCGGTCGGCGGCGATCAGGCACGACACGACTTCCACTCCCCCGGCGTCAGCTTCGAAGGCGACGAGAACACCTGGCTCTGCACCGAACTGCCGAGCAACCGCAGCCACCTCGTCCGCCGTGGGCTCCCGAAACACCGGGTCCTGGAACGAAGTAGGGCACCGGATCAACCACGGATCCCAGAACACCACTTCCAACCCGTGGTGATAGGTCAGGTCGTACCCAGCGCCCAACCGCAGAGCCCCGGCATCGCACGAGACCACGTCCCAGTCCCACCACGACCCAGGCGGCAGCGAGAAAACCCCATCCACACCCCGAAGCTATCGCTTCGGCACCCCGGCCCAGACCCGACGCCGAAGGCGAGGGTCAGCCGACGCCGAAGGCGAGGCACCGGGGGTCCGGGGGCGGAGCCCGCCGGGCGGGGTCTGGGGGTTGCACCCCCAGAAAGCACAAAGGAGCGAGCAGGTTCGCGCTTTCCGCGAACACAGCTCGCCCCGAGTTCCGTGGAGACGAGGGGAATCGAACCCCTAACCCCCGCCTTGCAAAGGCGGTGCTCTGCCAATTGAGCTACGTCCCCGAGTCTGAGGACGGCGGGCCGCCCGTCAGAGCAGAAGATCAGTCGGTGGGAGCGGTGGCCTCGCGCCACAGGTCCGCGTCGGCCTTGGCCGAACGGCTGCGCTTCACGAAGAACAGGACCGCACCGGCGACCACGACGAGTGCGATGATCTTCTTAGCCACTTCGAATCCCTCCCAAGACCTGAAAAGTAAGCGACCCCACCACGTTACAGCAACCTCAAGGCCGCTGAGCGATCAACTGTGATGGGGGTCCGGGGGTTCCCCCGGCGGGGGGTCTGGGGGCTTGGCCCCCAGATAAAAGAACGATGATTCGGATTACCGTCGGCGCATTCCGCCGACACAAGAATCCCCGAATCGAGTGGGCCTAGGAGGACTTGAACCTCCGACCTCTTCATTATCAGTGAAGCGCTCTAACCGCCTGAGCTATAGGCCCTCGATCAACTGTCACCCCTTGGGGCAACGAGGAGAACCTTACAGGATCGTCCTTCGCTGCCCCAAATCGGGGGTCACTCTCGTTCGGACAACGTCAGTTCGAGGCCGCCGGCCAGGTCCGCGGACACGTTGTAGACGAATGCACCGACGGTCGCGAGGGCCGTGAACAGGACGATGTTGACGGCGCCGATGATCGCCGAGACGCCGAACACGCGGCCGGCGCTGATCAGCGGCTCTCCCGGCTCGTTGGCCTGGAGCAGGTCGTTCGCGGTGCTGTTGATCTTGTCCCAGACGCCCATGCCGTGCAGGACGCCGTAGAGCACGCCGACCGCCACGAGCCAGACGAAGAACAGCGCGACGCCCAGCACCAGGGCGAGCTTGAGGACCGACCACGGGTCGACGCGCTTCACCTGGAGCGAGGCGCGGCGGGGGCCGCGGCCGGGGCGGCGGGCCGACGGGGTGGACGCGGCGGGACGGGCGCTGCCGCCCATGTTCACCGACGTGCGACTGCTGCCGAGGCCGACCGGCACGGCCGAGCCCGTGACCACCGGCTTCTGCACCTTGACGGTGTCCGGGTCGGTCTGCGGGAACGCCGGTTCGGCCGACGGCACGGGCGGTGCGGCCGGAGCCGTGTACGTCTCCGCCGTGTCCGACTGGGAGGCCTCGGTGTCGTTCGTCACGCGCTGCCAGGGCGGCGGTGCCGAGACGACGACCGGCTCGTCGGCGGTGGGCGCGGGTGCCGGGGTGGCAGCGGGCGCCGGGGTCGACGGGGCGGGCGTGCTGAGCGAGACCGTCTTGTCCTCGGCGGGAGCAGGAGTGGCCGCAGCGGCCTTCTCGGCCGCGGGTGCGGCCGGCTTCTCCTGCTCGGGCGTCACGGGCTTGGCGGCCTCGGCCGCCTTCTCCGCCGACACGGGCTTGGTCTTGTCCTGCGCGGTTCCACCCGAGGAACCGGAGGCCGCAGCCGAGTCCGCCTTCTTCTCCGCCGGCTTCTGGGCGGAGTTCTGCGGAGTCGGTTTGGTGATCACCGCGGTCTTGTCCGCGTCCCGACCTTCGCGGTTCTCGGGTGGAGTCACGAGCTTGTCCTTGACCTCTCGCTAGCGATTCCGACTACTCAGCCGAGTCGGTGGGGGTGGCTGCCTGGTCAGCGGCAGAGTCCTCCGCGGCAGACGCCTCACTGATAGTGACGTCGCTGGGCTCGTCCGCGTTGCGTGCGACGGCGATCAAAGTGGTGCTCTCGCCGAGGTTCATCAGCCGCACGCCCTTCGTCTGCCGTCCAGCCTTGCGCACCTGCTCGGCCCGGGTCCGGATGACCCCTCCGCTCGAGGTGATGGCGTAGAGCTCGTCGTCGACGTCGACGATGAGCGCGCCCACCAGCCTGCCACGTCGGCGGTCGTGCTGAATGGTCAGCACACCCTTGCCGCCGCGCCCCTGGACCGGGTAGTCCTCGATGGGCGTTCGCTTCGAGTACCCACCGTCCGTCGCGACCAAAACGAACAGGCCTTCCTGGACGACGCCCACGGACAGCAGCTCGTCGTCGGCGTTGAACCGCATGCCCTGCACACCTGACGTGGCACGACCCATGGGGCGGAGCACGTCGTCGGTCGCGTGGAAGCGGATCGACTGGCCGTCGGCGGACACCATGAGCAGGTCGTCGTCGGCCGAGCAGAGCACCGCTCCGACCAGCTCGTCGTCCTCACGCAGGTTGATGCCGATAAGTCCACCCGATCGGTTGGAATCGAAGTCGGACAGCTTCGACTTCTTGACCAGGCCCTTGCGGGTCGCGAGCACGAGGTACGGCGACACGTCGTAGTTCTTGATCTGGATGACCTGTGCGATCTCCTCGTCCGGCTGGAACGCGAGGAGGTTCGCGACGTGCTGACCGCGGGCGTTGCGGTTCGCCTCGGGCAGTTCGTACGCCTTCGTCCGGTACACGCGGCCCTTGTTCGTGAAGAACAGGATCCAGTCGTGCGTGGAGCACACGAAGAAGTGCGCCACGATGTCGTCCTGCTTGAGCTGCGCGCCCTGGACGCCCTTGCCGCCGCGCTTCTGCGCCCGGTACAGGTCGGTCTTGGTGCGCTTCGCGTAGCCGGTGCGCGTGATCGTGACGACCACGTCCTCGACCGCGATCAGGTCCTCCATGGACACGTCGCCGTCGAACGGGATGATCTTCGTCCGGCGGTCGTCGCCGAACTTGTCCACGATCGCCGTGAGCTCGTCGCGCACGATCTTGCGCTGCCGCTCCGGCTTTTCGAGGATGTCCTTGAGGTCCGCGATCTCCAGCTCGATCTCGGCCAACTGGTCGATGATCTTCTGGCGCTCCAGGGCGGCGAGCCGGCGGAGCTGCATCTCCAGGATCGCGTTGGCCTGGATCTCGTCGACCTCGAGGAGCTCCATCAGGCCCGAACGCGCGATGTCCGGCGTCTCGGAGCGGCGGATCAACGCGATGACGGCGTCGAGCTGGTCGAGCGCCTTCACCAGACCGCGCAGGATGTGGGCGCGCTCTTCGGCCTTGCGCAGGCGGAACCGCGTGCGCCGGACGATGACCTCGATCTGGTGCTTCACGTAGTGGCGGATCATCTGGTCGATCCGCAACGTCCGCGGCACGCCGTCCACGAGGGACAGCATGTTCACGCCGAACGAGTACTGCAGCTGCGTGTGCTTGTAGAGGTTGTTCAGCACCACCTTCGCCACGGCGTCGCGCTTCAGCGTGATGACGATGCGCATGCCGATGCGGCGGTTCGACTCGTCGGCGATGTTCGCGATGCCGGTGAGCTTGGCGTCGCGCACCAGCGAGGCGATGTTCTCGACCAGGTTGTCCGGGTTGACCTGGTACGGCAGCTCGGTGACGACCAGGATCGTGCGGCCCTTGGCGTCCTCGTCCATCTCCACGACGGCGCGCATGCGGACCGAGCCGCGACCGGTGCGGTACGCGTCCTCGATGCCCGACGTGCCGAGGATCTGGCCGTACGTCGGGAAGTCCGGGCCCTTGATCCGCGCGATCATCGCTTCGAGGGTCTCCTCGTCGGAGGCCTCGAAGTTGTCGAGCGCCCACACCACGCCGTCCGCGACCTCGCGGAGGTTGTGCGGCGGGATGTTGGTCGCCATGCCGACCGCGATGCCGGAGCTGCCGTTGATCAGCAGGTTCGGGATGCGCGACGGCAGGACCGTCGGCTCCTGGATGCGACCGTCGTAGTTGTCGCGGAAGTCGACGGTCTCTTCCTCGATGTCCTGCAGCATGTGCATGGCCAGCGGGGAGAGCCGGCACTCCGTGTACCGCATGGCGGCGGCGGGGTCGTTGCCGACCGAGCCGAAGTTGCCCTGGCCCTGGATCAACGGGTAGCGCAGCGCCCACGGCTGGGCGAGACGCACCAACGCGTCGTAGATCGCCGAGTCACCGTGGGGGTGGTAGTTGCCCATCACGTCGCCGACGACGCGCGCGCACTTGTTGAAGCCGCGGTCGGGGCGGAAGCCGGAGTCGAACATCGAGTACAGCACTCGGACGTGCACGGGCTTGAGCCCGTCCCGCACGTCCGGCAACGCACGCCCGACGATCACGGACATCGCGTAGTTGATGTACGAGTTCTGCATCTCCTGCTGGATCTCGACCGGCTCGATGCGGTCGTGGTCCGGCGGCAGAGTCGTCTCGCTCACTGTTCTCTTTCCTTCTCGCCAGAAACGCCAGGGTGCCTAAGAAGCGGGACCGGACTCAGATGTCCAGGAACTTGATGCTCTTGGCGTTGCGGGTGATGAACGAGCGGCGTGCTTCGACGTCCTCGCCCATGAGCACGCTGAACAGCTCGTCGGCGGTGGCCGCGTCGTCCATGGTGACCTGGCGCAGGATCCGGTTCGCCGGGTCCATCGTGGTCTCCCACAGCTCCTCGGCGTTCATCTCACCGAGACCCTTGTACCGCTGGATGTTGTCGTCCTTGCCGAGCTTCTTGCCGGACGCGATGCCGTCCTTGATCACGGCGTCGCGCTCGCGGTCGGAGTAGGCGTACTCCGGCTCGGCGCGCTGCCACTTGATCTTGTAGAGCGGCGGCTGCGCGAGGTACACGTGGTTGTGCTCGATGAGCGGCTGCATGAAGCGGAACAGCAGCGTCAGCAGCAGCGTGCGGATGTGCTGGCCGTCGACGTCGGCGTCGGCCATCAGCACGATCTTGTGGTAGCGCAGCTTCGTGAGGTCGAACTCGTCGTGGATGCCGGTGCCCAGCGCCGTGATCAGCGACTGGACCTCGGTGTTCTTGAGGACGCGGTCGATGCGCGCCTTCTCGACGTTGATGATCTTGCCGCGGATCGGGAGGATGGCCTGGTACATGGAGTCCCGCCCCTCCTTGGCCGAGCCACCTGCCGAGTCGCCCTCGACGATGTAGAGCTCGCAACGCTCCGGTTCGGTGGAGCGGCAGTCCTTCAGCTTGCCGGGCAGGCCGCCGATGTCGAGCGCACCCTTGCGGCGCACCAGTTCGCGGGCCTTGCGGGCGGCGATGCGGGCCTGCGCCGACGACACCGACTTGGTGACGATCGTCTTGGCCTCGTTGGGGTGGCGCTCGAACCAGTCGGCCAGGTGCTCGTTCGTCGACTTCTGCACGAACGACTTCGCCTCGCTGTTGCCCAGCTTGGTCTTCGTCTGGCCCTCGAACTGGGGCTCCTTGAGCTTCACCGAGATGATCGCCGCGAGACCCTCGCGGATGTCGTCACCGGTGAGGTTGGCGTCCTTCTCCTTGAGCAGCTTCTTCTCGCGCGCGTACTCGTTGACGACACGGGTCAGCGCGGCGCGGAAGCCCTCCTCGTGGGTACCGCCCTCGTGCGTGTTGATCGTGTTCGCGAACGTGTAGACCGACGCGGTGTAGCCGGTGTTCCACTGCATCGCGACCTCGACCTGGAGGTCCTCCCCCTGCGCCTCGAAGCCGATCACCTTCTGGTGCACGGCCTCGCGCGTGTGGTTGATGTGGCGGACGAAGTCCTCCAGACCACCCGGGTAGTGGAAGGTGCGCTCCTTCACCGCGGCCTTGTGGCCCTCGGCGTCGGCCTCCTCGTCCGCCTCCGAGACCCGCTCGTCGCGCAGGATGATCGTGATCCCCTTGTTGAGGAACGCCATCTCCTGCAGGCGGCGTGCGATCGTCTCGACGTTGTACTCGGTCGTCTCGAAGATCTCCGGGTCCGCCCAGAACGTGACGGACGTGCCCGTCTCCGTGGTCGGCTCGATCTGCTTCAGCGCGTGCGCGGGCTTCGAGGCCTCGTAGCGCTGGGTCCAGACGTGGCCGGCGTTCTTGATCTCCAGGTCGACGGCGGTGGACAGCGCGTTCACCACGGAGATGCCGACGCCGTGCAGACCGCCGGACACCGCGTAGGAGTCGCTGTCGAACTTGCCGCCCGCGTGCAGCTTGGTCATGACGACCTCGACGGTGGGCACGCCCTCGACCGGGTGGATGCCGGTCGGGATGCCACGACCGTCGTCGATCACCCGGACGCCGCCGTTGGCCAGCAGCGTGACGTCGACCGTGGTCGCGTAGCCGGCCATGGCCTCGTCGACCGAGTTGTCCACGACCTCCTGGACCAGGTGGTGCAGACCGCGCTCGCCGGTCGAGCCGATGTACATACCCGGCCTCTTGCGCACTGCCTCGAGACCCTCGAGGACGGTGATCGAGGACGCGTCGTACTCATTCTTCTTAGCTGACACGGGCCTGGAGTCTCCTCGCTGATGCGGGCAGGGCCCGCACGGTGTTCCCCGACTTCTGGGATGGGGTGAAGCTCTCCTGTGATTCTACCGGGGCACCCCGACAGAACGGGGTCAAGGACACCTTTGATTCGGTCACAGAGCGCCTGGAGAAGTCCCAGCCGGGTCAGGACGGCTGAAACGGGGGTTTAAATCCGCTGGTGAACGCTCATTGAGCCGCAGAACGGCCGCTGAGGCCCCGACGGGACCTCACCCGTAGGTGTCACGCGGACCGCGCCCAGGAACGTGCCTGGGGCCGTGACGCCAGTTGGGAGCGTCCGGACCCTTGATCTTGAGCCGTTTGACGACGCCGTTGCCGACACCCGCGGCGATCCGTTTGATCAGCTCGCGCTGCAGCAGGCGCAGCTGGGTGGCCCACGCCGTCGACGACGCCTGGACCGTCAGTTCCCCGTCACTGAGAGCGATCGGTTTCGCGTGCTCGGCGACGTCCTCTCCCACCAATTTTGCCCAACGACCGAAGACCTGGCCACCCTGCAGTTGCTCGACCCAGCCGCGGTCCGCCGCGATCCTGGACGCGATCCGCCCGAGCGGCTGGGGATCGCGGTCGTCCGGGCCCGGACCCGACCAGCGACGCCGGCGCCGCTGCACCGGACGGCCCTTCGCCTTGCTCCCCGGCACCCGGCCGCGGGCCTTCGCGGACGCCTTCGCCGCCTCCAGGGCAGCTCGCGCGAGGTCCGAACCCCGCAGCGACTCACCCTCAGGTGTGAATGAACCTGTGGACAAGTCCGGATTTGTGACGGAGTTATCCACACCATCCACAGACTTGTCCCCAGATGTGTGGGCGGACACACCCGATCGAGCTACATGTGGGGGCTTCGAACCCCCAGAGTCAGCCTCCGACTCGGACACGCCGCACCTCCCCACCGTGGACCTCGAACCGGGCACCGCTCAGCTCGTCCGGAACGTCCTCGGCCACCGCGGCGGTGATCAGCACCTGCTCGGCGGCGGCCGCCACCTTGGCCAGCTGCTGCCGCCGGCCCCGGTCGAGCTCCGCGAACACATCGTCCAGCACGAGCACCGGTTCGATGCCGTCGACACGCATGAGCTCGTACCCGCCGAGCCGCAGCGCGAGCGCGAACGACCACGACTCTCCGTGACTGGCGTAGCCCTTCGCCGGGAGCTCGCCGAGCGTCAGGTCCAGGTCGTCGCGGTGGGGACCGACGAGGCAGACACCGCGTTCGATCTCCTGCCGCCGCACCCGGTCGAGTTCGGCCAGCAGCAGGTCCTCGATGCTCTCCCGGTCTTCCGGCAGGTCGCCGACGCTCGACCGGTAGGAGATGAGCGCCGGACGCGACTCCGGAGCGACCTCCGCGTACGCCGAGGTCACGTGGTCCGCCATGTCGCGGACCAGCTTCACCCGCGCGGCCAGCAGCTCCGCGCCGTGCTTGGCGAGGTGCCCGTCCCAGACGTCGAGCGTCGAGAGGTCGGCCGACCGGGAGTGCTTCACGGTCTTCAACAACGCGCTGCGCTGTTTTAACACACGGTCGTAGTCACTGCGCACACCGGCATAGCGCGGTGCGCGCAACACGAGCATCTCGTCGAGGAACCGCCGCCGGTCGCTCGGATCGCCTCTCACGAGAGAGAGGTCCTCCGGTGCGAACAGCACGGTGCGCAGGATCCCGAGCACGTCCCGCGGCCGCGGCACCGGACCCCGGTTGATGCGGGCGCGGTTCGACTTGCCGGCCGTGATCTCGAGCTCCACGAGCAGCTCGCGGTCGTCGTTGACCACGGCCGTCCGCACCACGGCGCGCTGGGCGCCGTGCCGGATCAGCGGCGCGTCGGTGGAGACGCGGTGCGAACCGAGCGTCGCCACGTACCCGATCGCCTCGACCAGGTTCGTCTTGCCCTGGCCGTTGCGACCGACGAGCACCGACGCACCGGGCTCGAGCTCCAGGTCGGCGAGCTCCCACGAGCGGAAGTCGCTGACCTGGAGGTGTCTGACGTGCAACTCCTCAGCCCTGGGTGCTGCCGGAACCGGACGACGGCCCGGCCATGTGCACCGAGTGGCCGCCGAACTGGTTGCGCAGCGCCGCGACGGCGCGCATCGCCGGCGAGTCCTCCTGGCGGGAGGTGAACCGGGCGAACAGCGCGGCCGAGATCACCGGGAGCGGCACCGCGTTGTTGATGCCCTCCTCGACGGTCCACCGGCCCTCGCCCGAGTCCTCGACGTACCCGCGCAGGTCGTCGAGCTCCGGGTCGGACTCCAGCGCGCGCACCAGCAGGTCGAGCAGCCACGACCGCACGACGGTGCCGCGCTGCCAGGCCGAGATGACGGCGGGCACGTTGTCGACGACGTCGGTCTTGTCGAGCAGCTCGAAGCCTTCGGCGTACGCCTGCATCAGGCCGTACTCGATGCCGTTGTGCACCATCTTCGAGTAGTGGCCGGCGCCGACCTTGCCCGCGTGCGCGAAGCCCTCCTCGCGCGGCCCCTCCGGGCGCAGCGCGTCGAAGATCGGCATCGCCTGCTCGACGTGGGCGGCGTCGCCACCGACCATCAGCGCGTAGCCGTTGTCGAGACCCCACACGCCACCGGACACACCGGCGTCGACGTAGCCGATCTCCTTCTCCGCCAACAGGTCCGCGTGGACGCGGTCGTCGGTGAACTTGGAGTTGCCGCCGTCGATGACCAGGTCACCGGGCGACAGCAGCTCGGACAGCTCCTTCACCGTGTTCCGGGTGATGTCGCCCGCGGGCACCATCACCCACACGACGCGCGGCGCTTCGAGCTTGGACACCATGTCCGCCAACGACTCCGAGTCGGTGACCTCCGGGTTGCGGTCGTAGCCGATCACCTCGTGACCGGCCCGGCGCACCCGCTCGCGCATGTTGAAACCCATCTTGCCGAGGCCGACGAGTCCGAGCTGCACGGTGTTCTCCCCTACTACGTTTCTGTTCCCCGGTAAGGGTTTTCTCAGCCGGGAAGGCGAACGGGCATCAGCAGGTACAGGTAGCCCGGCGCCACGTTCCCATCCTCGTCCACCGGCTTGAGCAGCGCCGGTCGGCTGGGTGTGGTGAAGGACAAGTGGACTTTCTGCGTGCGGACGGCACCGAGGCCGTCGAGCAGGTAGCCCGGGTTGAACGCGATGGTCACCGGGTCGCCGGTGTACTCGACGGGGAGTTCCTCCTCCGCCGAACCCTCGTCGTCGCCACCGGCCGACAGGCGCAGCCCGCCGTCGACGAACTCGAGGCGCACCTGGGTGCCGCGCTCGGCGACGAGCGACACGCGCTTGATCGCCTGCTGCAGCGCGTCGATGTCGATGATCGCCGCGGCGCTGTGCTCGGACGGGAGCAACTGGCGGTACTTCGGGAAGTCCGCGTCGAGCAGGCGGGTGGTCGTGCGCTTGCCGGAGCCGGAGAGGCCGAGCAGTCCGTCGTTGGCCGCGAGCGACATCTCGACCTTGCCGCCGGACGAGCCGAGCGTCTTGGCCGCGTCGCCGAGCGTGCGGGCCGGGACCAGGACGGCGACCTCGCCGAGCGTCGCGTCGGGCTCCCACGGGAACTCGCGCATCGCGAGGCGGAACCGGTCGGTGGCGACGAGGACGAGCTTGCCCTCGCCGATCTCGACGCGGACGCCGGTCAGCATCGGGAGCGTGTCGTCCTTGCCGGCCGCGACGGCGACCTGGCTGACGGCCTCGCCGAAGACCTCGCCGGGGAGCTCACCGATCAGCTGCGGCATGGACGGGAGCGCGGGGTAGTCCTCGACCGGCATCGTCGGGAGGCTGAACCTGGCGCTGCCACAGCTGATCATCATGCGAGCGCCGTCGACCGCGATCTCGACGGGGTGGTTCGGGAGCGCCTTGGTGATGTCCGCGAGGAGACGCCCGGAGACCAGCGCGCGGCCGCCGTCGGCGATCGTGGCGGGGACGCCGACCTGAGCGGAGACCTCGTAGTCGAACCCGGAGACCGTCAGCGAGTCGTCCGACTCCGCGTCGAGCAGCACGCCGCCCAGCACGGGAACCGGCGGACGGGACGGAAGGCTGCGGGCGACCCAGGCGACGGCGTCGGCCAGGCCGTCGCGTTCGACGCGGATCTTCATGAGGCGTCCTTTCCTCGACAGTCGACAAGCCACCACGACAACGTGCCAGTGGGGGTTAGGGAGCCTCGACCCTCGGCTACCCGAGGTGCGGAGCAACCACGTTAGAGCGTCCTGGCCCTTCCCGTCACTTCGGGGTTCGGGCACCGATCCCCGGGAACCATCCACGCTGTTTTGCTTTTGAAGATCTTCCTAGAAGAGATCCAACAGCAGTAACAGTAAGGGTTGTGGATTGTGGGGACAGCCGTTAAACCTGCAGGTCAAGGTGTCACCCACCATGTGGACTAAGGGGGGATGGCACCCGGGGACAGATCGGCGCACCCGGGGACAGCCGGTTGTGCACAGCTCTCGATCCACAGATCGTCCACAGTTGTCCCCGGGTGCGTCCCCGGGTGCGGGCCAGTTGTACCCGGGTGTTCAACAGGCTTCTGTGGCCAGATCGTGGCCGGGGCCACAGACTTTTCCAGTTGTCCCCACCCCTTCGAGTGCGGTGCACAAACAGAAGCCTCGCCGGGCGCCGGATCGAGCCTCGTCTACCCGGGTACGTGTGTGGCGCGTGGTGGTGGTTGGAGCCGCACGGACTGATGCAGTCCCATAGGTCGGCCTACGTCGTCCCCGGGTGCTGGCCGTCGAGCGGGCGACCGCGTCCCCGGGTGCTCGGCGTCGGCCCGCGGCACCGCCCCCGGGTGTTCGTCGCCGAGCCGCTCGGTCGCGTCCGGAGCGTTCGGCCGCCTTCCGTCGCGTCCCCGGGTGCGGACGAAAAAAGGGGCCCTCCGCGGTGGAGGACCCCTTCGTTGCTACCCGGGTGGATCAGGGAGTGTGGCGGGCGCGCTGCTTGATGCGCGACGTCAGCTCCTGCACCTGGTCGTAGATGCGCCGGCGCTCGGCCATCTCCTTGCGGATCTTCTTGTCCGCGTGCATGACCGTCGTGTGGTCGCGGCCGCCGAACGTCTGCCCGATCTTCGGCAGCGACAGGTCCGTCAGCTCGCGGCACAGGTACATGGAGATCTGACGTGCCTGCGCGAGCGCCTTCGTCTTGCCGGGGCCGCACAGGTCGTCGATCGAGACGCCGAAGAACTCGGCGGTGACCGCCATGATCATCGGCGCGGTGATCTCCGGGGCGTGCGAATCCGGGATCAGGTCGCGCAGCACGATCTCGGCGAGCTGGATGTCGACCGGCTGGCGGTTGAGCGACGCGAACGCCGTGACGCGGATGAGCGCGCCTTCGAGCTCGCGGATGTTGCGCTCGATCCGGGAGGCGATGAACTCCAGCACGTCGGCCGGCGCCGCGAGCCGGTCCTGGATCGCCTTCTTGCGCAGGATCGCGATCCGGGTCTCCAGCTCGGGCGGCTGGATGTCCGTGATCAGGCCCCACTCGAACCGCGTGCGGAGGCGGTCCTCCAGCGTCTCCAGCCGCTTGGGCGGCCGGTCGCTCGACACCACGATCTGCTTGTTCGTGTTGTGGAGCGTGTTGAAGGTGTGGAAGAACTCCTCCTGCGTGCCTTCCTTGCCCTCCAGGAACTGGATGTCGTCGACGAGCAGCACGTCGATGTCCCGGTAGCGGCGCTGGAAGGCGACCTTGCGGTCGTCGCGCAGCGAGTTGATGAAGTCGTTGGTGAACTCCTCGGTCGACACGTACCGCACGCGCATGCCGGGGAACAGGCGCTGGGCGTAGTGCCCGACGGCGTGCAGCAGGTGCGTCTTGCCGAGGCCGCTCTCACCCCAGATGAAGAGAGGGTTGTACGCCCGGGCGGGAGCCTCGGCCACCGCGACGGCCGCGGCGTGCGCGAACCGGTTCGAGGCGCCGATGACGAACGTGTCGAAGTTGTACTTCTCGTTCAGCCGGGTCTGCGACGGCGAGGGGTTCGCGGGCCGCGTGTACGGGAGGTTCGTGTTCGGCGCCGTCCCGCCCGCCGCGTTGGCGGTGTTGAACGTCGGCCAGATCTCGGAGACGGCGGCGAGCGCGTCGCCGGCCTCGTCCACCTCTTCCTCCGCCCCGTCGGCCGCCGTGTCGTCCGTGATCACGGAGCCGGGCGTGTCGCCGTTGGGGATCGCCGGGACGACCGGCACCACGGGCTGGGTGACCTGGGCGACCTGCGCCTGGATCGCGTGGACGGAGATCGGGGTGGTCGGCGGGCTCACGACGGGGCTCACCGGTTCCGGCGAGTCGACCTTCACCGCGAGTGAGACCGAGCGGCCGAGCCGGCGGGACAGCGCGTCGGTGATCGGGTCGCGCAGCGCGCGCTCGATGGCTTCCTTGGCGAAATCACTGGGGGCCGCGAGCAGTGCCGTTCCGTCCAGCAATCCGATCGGCCGGGTGACCCTCATCCACGCGCGTTGCTGAGGGGACAGGTGGCTCGTGGCGAGCTCCTGCACCACCTCGGCCCACACGAGACCAAGATCGACCTGCTGGTTCGACACCTCCGCGCTCCCCTCCCCTCCGCCGGAGCCCACGACTCCACATGTGGACACGGAGAATAGAGGTATCCACAGAGTTATCCACAACTGTGCACTAAAAGGTGCGTTGTGTTGCCGGTCTGGTGGCGGCTCCCACGCCAACCCCGGCACGCGCGAAGGACGAACGGTAACAAGGCCCGGCACGCCTCACAAGACGTGGCCTGCCCCACCCCGATTTGGTCGCCGCACCCGGGCATGCGTACCCTCGTACGAGTCTCCCGCTTGCGACGGGCGCCTTTCGCGCGCCTACGTCCACTGCCGTCGGGGACAACCACAAGGCTTTGTCAGCAGTGAAGCACCGGGAGACCGACCGTGAGCAAGGGTAAGCGCACCTTCCAGCCCAACAACCGCCGCCGCGCGAAGACGCACGGCTTCCGGCTGCGCATGCGGACCCGTGCCGGCCGCGCCATTCTGGCCGCGCGCCGCAGCAAGGGCCGTGCCACTCTGTCCGCCTGACAGCGGCTGGTAAGCGCAGCGTCGTCGTGCTCCCACCGGCCGCCCGGCTCACCCGCAGCCAGGACTTCGGCCTGGTGGTCCGCCGAGGCCGCCGCGCCGGACGACCCCGGTTGGTCGTCCACGTCTTGAAGCCCGACGTGCCCACCTTGGATTCGTCCAAGGTGGGCTTCGTCGTGAGCAAGGCAGTTGGCAACTCGGTGGTCCGCCACCGCGTCTACCGCCGCCTGCGCCACGTGGTGCGTCCCGCACTGGCAGAGATGCCGCCGGGAACTCTCGTCGTGGTCAGGGCGTTGGCACCAGCAGCCGAGGCGTCGAGTTCCGAGCTCGCCGCCGATTTCTCTTCTGCCCTGCGCAAGGTGCTGCGATGACCACGTTGCCCGCGAAGGTCGCGCTGCTGCCGGTGCACTTCTACCGGAAGTTCATCTCGCCGCTGCTGCCGCCGACCTGCCGCTTCTACCCGAGTTGCAGCGCGTACGCGGTGGAAGCCCTGACAGTCCACGGCGCGCTCAGGGGAACCTGGCTGACCATCCGCCGGTTGCTGCGCTGCGGACCCTGGCACCCTGGAGGCCTGGACCCCGTTCCGCCGAGGCGGCAGGTCCCCGACGTATCCACCGAGGAGTAGCTCCCGTGCTCAACTTCATCTACTACCCGGTGTCCTTCATCTTGTGGTGTTGGCACTGGGTGTTCGGCAAGGTCTTCGGTGAGGCGAGCGGATTCGCCTGGGCGCTGGCCGTCATCTTCCTGGTCTTCACGCTCCGCGCGATCCTCTTCAAGCCGTTCGTCGGCCAGGTGCGCTCCATGCGGCGAATGCAGGAGTTCGCCCCGGAGATGCAGAAGATCAAGAAGAAGTACCCGAACGACCGCCAGCGCCAAGCGCAGGAGATGCAGAAGCTGCAGTCCGAGCACGGCGTCAACCCGCTCGGCGGCTGCCTGCCGATGCTGGTGCAGATCCCGGTGTTCATCGGTCTGTTCCACGTGCTGCGCTCGTTCAGGCCCGGTTGGGGCGAGGTCTACTTCTTCGACAAGCAGGGCGTCGACTCGTTCGTCAACGCCAAGCTCTTCGGCACGAACCTCTCGACGTTCATCACGATGCCGGCCGACCAGCTGCAGCAGTTCGGCACCGAGCGCCTGAACGTCATCCTCGTGTCGGTGCCGCTGATGATCGTGGCGTCCATCGCGACCCACTTCACGGCCCGCCACTCGGTCGCCCGCCAGAACCAGGCCGCCCTGGACAACCCCCAGACGGCCATCATGAACAAGCTGACGCTCTGGATCTTCCCGCTGGGCGTCCTGGTCGGTGGCTTCTTCTTCCCCGTCGCGATCCTGCTGTACTGGCTGTCCAACAACGCGTGGACCCTCGGCCAGCAGCACTTCGTCTACAAGCGCATCGACGCCGAGGAAGAGGAGAAGAAGGCCACGGCCGTCGAGACCCGCCAGGCCCTCGCCCCGAAGCCGGGCGCGAAGCCGGTCAACCCGAAGAAGCCGGCCCCCGGCGCCAAGCCCGCGAACGGCGCCAAGCGCATGCCGACCGCAGGCCCCGGCGGCGCCCCGAAGGCGAAGCCGGAAGAGTCCAACGGCAACGCCAACACCCAGATCCCCGGCCTGACCCCAGGCCGATCCACCAGCAAGAAGCCGGGCAGCAAGAAGCGCCGCTGATTTCGGGCCTTGCCCCGGAGAGGAGACATCGTGTCGGAGACCTTGCAGGCGACCGACGACGTGGAGGCGTCGTCGGAGGCCGCGGCCGAGACCGAAGCCACGACCGAGCCGCAGTCGCAGAGCAAGACCGAGGACCTGCTCGTCCAGGAAGGCGACATCGCGGGCGACTACCTCGAGCGCCTGCTCGACCTGCTCGACTACGACGGCGACATCGACCTGGACGTCGAATCGGGCCGAGCCATCGTCAGCATCGACGGCGGCGAAGACCTGGCCAAGCTGGTGGGCCCCCGAGGCAACGTCCTCGAGTCCCTGCAGGAACTCACCCGCCTCGCAGTCCAGCAGGAAACGGGAGTCCGCTCCCGCCTGATGCTGGACATCGCCCAGTGGCGAGCAGGCCGCCGAGCAGAACTGGCGGAGATGGGCCGCACCACCGCGGAGAAGGTGGCAGCCTCAGGTGAGCGAGCCCGCCTGCATCCGATGACCCCGTTCGAGCGCAAGGTCGTCCACGACGCCGTCGCGGCAGTCGCGGGCGTGCACAGCGAGAGCGAGGGCGAGGAACCGCAGCGGCGGGTAATCATCTTCCCGAAGCCCTGACACCTCACTTCCCGAACGGCCCCTGGTTCCACCGGAACCAGGGGCCGTTTGCTGTCTCGGGGAGGACGGCGACTGCGGGGTGGACGGGACACGAGAGTGGGAGGCGGGTCGGCTGTGGAGGGGGCGCGGTGGGTGGGCGCGGTGGGGCGGAGAGGCGGAGTGGAGTGGAGGGGTGGAGTGGAGGGGTGGAGTGGAGGGGAGGGGTGGAGAGGCAGGGCGGATGAGGGATGAGGGATGAGGGGTTGGGGGCGGCGCAGCGGCGGCGGACGCGGGTGCGGAGGGCGCGGCGGCTAGCGGGCGAGCGGAGAGAGCCGGAGCGCAGGGCGGCTGAGTGGAGAGGCGGAGTGGAGAGGCGGAGTGGAGAGGCGGAGTGGAGAGGCGGAGTGGAGAGGCGGAGTGGAGAGGCGGAGTGGAGAGGCGGAGTGGAGGGGCAGGGTGGAGGGGCGGAGAGGAGAGGCGGAGGGTTAGGTGCTGGGGCGGAGCGAAGGCGAGCCACCCGAAGCCCGGCCCAGGCCGGGCTTGGGCACGCTTCACGCGATGGCGAAGCCGAGGCGTGTGAGCGCTGGATGTCGGTCAAGTGGTGGTGACGCAACCACGACGGCGATTGGGGCTTGACTTTGGGTGCGAGGCCTTAAACTTGACCACTCGGCCGGGCTTCACAGACCGGCCTTTTCTAGGCCGAGGAAGGCCTCGCAAGGGCCCCGAAGTCAAGCCCCAATCGCAATCGACGCGAAGCGGCGATGCCCGGCACCGGCTCGGTACAGACGCAAGCCGACCACGCTGGAAGGCGACAGGACGCGCGGCAAAGGCGATCACCAGCCGCAGGTTCCACGTGAAACATCACCCCGCCTCCCCAGCGAACCAAGCGTCCAACCACTCCACCTGCTCCACGGTGTCCGGCACATCCCTCCCCCGAGCCACCCGAATCAACCCCCAAGCCTCCCCAGGCGATACCCCATCCATCCCCAACAACAACCCAGCGAACAACGAAGCCCGCCCCACCCCAGCCCAACAGTGGAACACCACATGCGCCCCACCCACATACAGCGCATGCAACGGCCGAACCAACGCCACAGCCTCATCAACCCCAGGCACCGACCGATCCAAGACAGGCAGACACCCCCACCGCATCCCAGCGGCAACGACCGCCTCCCCCTCCCCCACGAGATCGCACTCGACCCGCTCCGCATCCGTCTGCAACGACACGACCACGTCCACCCCAGCCGCACGAAGCGCCTGAAGCTTCGACCGCAACAACCACCCGCCAGCCGGATGACCCATCGTCGAAACGAGCCCGCGGCCCGGCCGAGTGACCGTGTAGAGCTTCGGCAGCAACTTTCCCCCAAGTTTCACGTGAAACGGCGCTCAGGATTTGGCGCCACCCACTGTCGATCCGTCATGATGGTCCCCTGGCATTCGCCAGCTTTTCCACCGGCCGCTGGGACACCGCCGCCGCGTGGTTTCACGTGAAACGCGGATGGAGAACATGGCCGGGGAGTTGCCCGACAACGCGAAGCTCGTCTTCGGTGAGCACGTTGAGCGTGCCGCCGAGTTCGTCCGGCTCCTGGAGGAGCACGGCGTCGAGCGCGGACTCATCGGTCCTCGTGAGGTCGACAAGATTTGGGATCGGCACGTGCTGAACTCGGCGGTGATCGAGCAGCTGTTCCGGCCCAACGAGCGGGTGGTCGACGTCGGGTCCGGCGCTGGACTGCCTGGGGTGCCGCTGGCGATCGCGCGGCCCGATCTGCGGATCACGTTGCTGGAGCCGATGGCTCGGCGGATCGCGTGGCTCGAAGAAGTGAAGGAACGGCTCAGCCTCGACAACGTGACTGTCCTCCGCGGGCGTGCGGAGGAGGGGCCGATTCGGAAGCAGCTCCTCAACTGCGATGCGGTGACCGCCAGGGCGGTGGCTCCGCTGGAGAAGCTGACGAAGTGGTGCCTGCCGCTCCTCAAGGGCGGTGGACGCATGGTGGCGCTCAAGGGCGAGCGTGCGCAGGAGGAGCTGGAACGCGACGGCGCGGCGGTGCTCAAAGCTGGGGGCGCCAACCCGGAGGTCGTCGTCGTGGGAGCGGATGTACTTGAGGTGCCTACGACGGTGCTCATCGTCGAGCGCCAGACGCGGAGGGATCGGTGAGCGTGTACCCGGAGTTTCAAGCGGCCGATGTTCCACGTGAAACGCCACCCTCCAAACCCAAAGCCAAGCCGACCAACAACGGAGATGACAGCGCCGTGGTGTGGACCCCGATTGCAGAAGAGGCGGCTCGTGCGGCAAGCGTGCTGCACCCCGACGAGTCACTGCTCCCCCGCCCGACCCATCGCCGGGTGATCACCGTCGCCAACCAGAAGGGTGGCGTCGGCAAGACGACGAGCACGGTGAACCTCGCGGCGGCGCTCGCCATCCACGGGCTCAAGACGCTCGTGATCGACCTCGACCCGCAGGGCAACGCCAGCACGGCGCTCTCCGTCGAGCACCGCAGCGGCACGCCGTCCGTCTACGAGGTGCTGATCGGCGAGATCTCCATCGCCGAGGCGGCTCAGGTCAGCCCGACGTCGCCGAACCTCTACTGCGTGCCCGCGACGATCGACCTCGCCGGCGCCGAGATCGAACTGGTCTCGATGGTGGCGCGCGAGTCGCGGCTCAAGGAGGCGCTCTCCCCCGAGGCGCTCGACCAGCTGCAGCCCGACTACGTCTTCATCGACTGCCCGCCGAGCCTCGGCTTGCTGACCGTCAACGCGATGGTCGCGGCGCAGGAGGTCCTCATCCCGATCCAGTGCGAGTACTACGCGCTGGAGGGTCTGAGCCAGCTGCTGCGCAACATCGAGCTCGTGCAGCAGCACCTCAACCCCGACCTCGCGATCTCCACGATCCTCCTCACGATGTACGACGGCCGCACGAAGCTCGCGGACCAGGTGACCAGTGAGGTGCGTGGCCACTTCGGCGACGTCGCCCTCAAGACCGTGATTCCGCGCAGCGTGAAGGTCTCCGAGGCACCAGGATTCGGGCAGACGGTGTTGACGTACGACCCGGGCTCGCGCGGGTCGATGAGCTACCTCGACGCTGCCAAGGAGATCGCGCACCGCGGGGCCAAGAAGGAGGGCGCATGACGGAGCAGCGCAAGGGCGGGCTCGGGCGCGGCCTGGCCGCACTCATCCCGCAGGGGCCACCGGCCGGTGCGCCCAGCACCATCCGGCCTGCCGCGGTCGGCAACGGGGCCACCAAGACCCAGCCGGCGAAGCCCGCCGGTGAGGTCGCGGGGGCGGTCTACCGCGAGATCGCGGTCACCGCGATCCGCACGAACACCAAGCAGCCGCGCCAGGTGTTCGACCAGGACGCGATCGACGAGCTCTCGTTCTCCATCAAGGAGTTCGGGCTCATGCAGCCGATCGTGGTCCGCGAGCTCACCGCGGACACGTTCGAACTCGTCATGGGCGAGCGCCGGTGGCGCGCCACGCAGCAGGCTGGACTCAAGACGATCCCGGCGATCGTGCGGCAGACCGCCGACGACAACATGCTGCGCGACGCCCTGCTGGAGAACATCCACCGCGTCCAGCTCAACCCGCTCGAAGAGGCGGCGGCGTACCAGCAGCTGCTCGAGGAGTTCGGGGTCACGCACGAGGAACTGGCGGACCGCATCGGTCGCAGCCGCCCCGTCGTCACGAACACGATCCGCCTGCTGAAGCTCCCCCTCCCCGTCCAGCGACGGGTCGCGGCGGGCGTGCTGAGCGCCGGTCACGCGCGGGCGTTGCTCGGCCTGGACGACGCCGGCGCGCAGGAGGACCTCGCCGCACGGATCATCGCCGAGGGCATGTCGGTCCGCGCGACCGAAGAAGCGGTGACGATCCTCAAGAACGAGAAGCCGAAGAAGGAGAAGGCCGCCCCGCGCAAGCAGATGCACGCGCCCGGTCTGCAGGAGCTCGCCGAGCGCCTCTCCGACAACTTCGACACCCGCGTGAAGGTCGAACTCGGGCAGCGGAAGGGCCGGATCGTCGTCGAGTTCGGGTCAGTTGACGATCTTCAAAGGATCATCGGCATGATGAGCCCGGAAACGACAATTCGGACATCGGAGTAGGCCCATAGGATCACCCACGGGCCTTATGTCACGGTGACGATGACGCCCCGCATCCAATTGGATACGGGGCGTCACCTATGAACGAAAGATCAACGAGCGACAGCGCGCTCGATCAGACCGGAGTAGATCTCGCCCAACGACTGCCCCGCCGCCTCGACGGCCATCGGCAAAAGCGACGTCTCGGTCAGTCCCGGCGACACGTTCACTTCGAGGAAGTAGACGGTCCCGTCCTCCCCCACGACGGCATCGGTCCGCGACACGTCCCGCAGCCCGAGCAACCGGTGCGCCGCCACCGCGAGCTCCCCGACCGACTTCGCCGCTGCGGCGTCGAGACGGGCCGGCGCGTGGAAGTCCGTCAGCCCCGCGGTGTACCGAGCGGTGTAGTCGTAGACCCCGCTCTCGGGAACGATCTCCACGGCCGGCAGCGCCGTGGGACCGTCCGGACCGTCGATCACCGCGACCGCCACCTCCACCCCGGAGATGAACTGCTCGGCCAGCACGGTGTCGCCGTACGCCAGGCACCCGACCATCGCCGGCGGCAACTCGGCCGCGTCACGCACGACCTGAGCCCCGAGGGCCGACCCGCCCTGGTCCGGCTTCAGCATCAGCGGCAGCCCCAACGTCGAGACCATCGCGTCCAGCACCGGCCGAGCACCCAGCTCCCGGAACGTCGCGTGCGGCAGCACGACCCACTCCGGCGTCGCCAGCCCGGCACGGGCGAGCTCCGCCTTCGCGGTCGGCTTGTCCCACGCCCGCCGGCACGCCCGCGAGTCCGTGCCCACGTACGGCACGCCGAACATCTCCAGGATCGCCTGCACCGACCCGTTCTCGCCCTCGCCGCCGTGCAGCGCGACGACGACCGCGTCCGGGCGGGAGGACTGCAGGCGCGTCAGCAACGACGAGTCGGCGTCCCACTCCTCCACCGTCACGCCCACCGACCGCAGGGCGGCCGACAAGCGGCGGCCCGAGCGGATCGAGACCTCACGTTCGTGGGAGAGCCCACCGGACAGCACAGCGACCACGCGGTCAGCCACAGCAAAACTCCAAAGAAAGATCAGGCGGTGTCGGGCGACGGGGTCTGCGGACCGGACAGCTGCCGGCCCGGGGTCGCCCCGAAGGTCGCGTGCAGCTGCATCTCTTCCTCGATGACGTTCGCCAGCCGGCGGACGCCCTCCCGGATGCGCTCCGGCGTCGGGTAGCAGTACGAGATGCGGAGCTGGCGGGAGCCGAAGCCGTCCGCGTAGAACCCGGTGCCGGACGCGTAGGCCACGCGGGCCGTCACGGCGCGGGGCAGCATCGCCTTGGTGTCGATGCCCTCCGGCACCGTCACCCAGACGTAGAAACCGCCATCCGGAATGTTCCACGTGGAACCTTGCGGCATGTGCTGCTCGAGCGCCGAGATGGCCGCGTCCCGGCGCTCCCGGTACGCCTCGCGGTACGTCTTGATCTGCCCCTTCCAGTCCTGCGTCGACAGGTACCGGGACACGATCATCTGGTTCAGCGTGGGCGGGCACAGCGTGGCCGACTCGGCCGCCAGGACCAGCTTCTCGCGCACGGCGTGCGGGGCCAGCACCCAGCCGACCCGAAGACCGGCCGCGAACGTCTTCGAGAACGACCCGAGGTACACGACGTTGTCCGGGTCCATCGACCGCAGCGCCGGGTACGTCTGGCCGTCGAACCCCAGCAGCCCGTACGGGTTGTCCTCCACGACCAGCACGCCGTACGTCCGGCAGATCTCCAGGATCTCGGCCCGCCGCGACACCGCCAGCGTCACGCCGGCCGGGTTGTGGAAGTTCGGGATCGTGTAGAGGAACTTCACCCGCTGTCCAGCGCGCTTGCAGGCCTCCAGGGCCTCGCGCAGCAACGACGGCACGAGCCCGTCCGCGTCCATGGCGACGTGCACGACCTGCGCCTGGTACGCCGTGAACGACCCGAGGGCCCCCACGTACGAAGGTCCCTCGGCGATCACGACGTCACCGGGGTCGCAGAAGATCCGGGTGACCATGTCGAGGCCCATCTGCGAGCCCACGGTCACCACCACGTCGTCCGGGTGGCCGTTGATGCCCTCCAGCGCCATCACGTCGCAGATCTGCTCACGCAGCATCGGGACGCCGTGCGCCGAGCCGTACTGCAGGGCCACGAGCCCTTCCGTGGCCACCAGCTGACCGATCTCTGCGGACAGCGACTCCAGCGGCAACGCAGCGAGGTGCGGCATGCCGCCGGCCAGCGAGACCACCTCGGGACGCGACGCGACTGCGAAAAGTGCCCGGATCTCCGATGCCGTCATCCCTGCCGTGCGCGCTGCGTAGCGGCGGAGGTGGGGGTCAAGGCTTCTGGGGCCCTGCTTGGCAGGCTGACCGGGCATAGTCATGGGGACTCCTGTATGGGAAATGTCCCGAGCGAGTGTAACCGTCGTCCCGTTCAGGGCACGCGCCTTCCGGGTTCCGTCACATTCGCCTACCCTCGTATGGGTTCACTGTGTGTGTTAACGGGTGGAGGTCGGGGTGTCCCGTCGCGTCGTGGGCGTCACGCTGGACAACCTGGAGCATCTCTCCAAGCACAGCAGGACGTGCGTTTTCTGGGAGCTGGCTCCTCACCTGCGAGAACAGGCTGAGGAATACGGCGACACCGAGTTCGAGAAGGAAGCCTGGGTCTCCAGCGTCCTGCTCGAGTGGGGTTCGTGCGGCCGCATCATCTACTGCGACGGCATCCCCGCCGGTTCGGTGTTCTACGCACCGCCGGCCGCCGTTCCGCGCAGCGCCGCCTTCCCCACGTCCCCGGTGAGCCCGGACGCGGTCCTCATGACGTCGCTGGACGTCCTCCCGGAGTTCCGAGGGGGAGGACTCGCGCGCGTGCTCGTGCAGGCCGTGGCGAAGGACCTGACGCGTCGTGGCGTGAAGGCCATCGAGGCGTTCGGCGACATGCGCCCGGACGACGAAGAGCCCAGTTGCGTCACGCCGGCCGACTTCCTGACGAGCGTCGGCTTCAAGACCGTGCGGCCGCACCCGCGCTGGCCCCGGTTGCGCATGGAGCTGCGCAGCTCCATCACGTGGAAGGAAGACGTGGAGGCCGCTCTCGAACGGCTCCTCAACAGCGTCACCGTCTCCACCGCGGAACCCAGCTTCCGCCCCGTCTAGGCAGACGAAAAGGCCCCCTCCACTGCGGCGGAGGGGGCCTTTTCGTCAGTCAGCGGCTCAGGACGAGGTCTTCGACATCTCGTACCGGAGCAGGTCGTTGAACGTGAACGTGCCCGTCGGCTGGTCGTCCTTGCCCAGCAGGTACAGGCGCTTCACGGCCACGAGGATGCCCTCGGCCACGATGTCGCGGAAACCGGGCGTCGCGAGGCGAGCGCGGTCCTCGGCGTTGGTCAGGTAGCCGACCTCGACGCGGACGGCCGTGCAGCGGGTGAGCCGCAGCAGGTCCCACGTCTTCGGGTGCGACCCGCAGTTCGACATGGTCGTGCGGGCGGTGACCTCGCGCTGGATGAACCCGGCCAGCGCCTCACCGACCGTCGACGACGTGCCGTTGCCGGTCCCGTAGTGGAACGTGGCCACGCCCTGCGCGTTCGGCGACGAGTTGCCGTCGCTGTGCAGCGACAGGATCAGGTCGGCACCGGCCTCGTTCGCGAACCGGGCCCGCTCGGCCTCGTCCGGGCAGTTGTCCGGACCGCGCGTGAGCAGCGCCTCCATGCCGGTGGCGGCCATCTTGCCCTCGAGGCGGCGGGCCAGGTCCAGCATCAGGTCGGCCTCGGACAGCCCGTCCACGACCACACCGCGGTCCTGGCCGCCGTGGCCGGGGTCGATGACGATCCGCTTGCCGGACAGGCGGGAGCCGGCACCGCGCAGCCGTTCCTGCTCGCGCAGCAGCTGCGGACGGCCGCCGCGGACCTTCGGCTGGAGCTGGCGCAGCGCGCGGACGGTGTCCGGACCGCACATGCCGTCCACGATCAGCCCGTAGTCGCGCTGGAAGTTCCTCAGCGCGCCCTCGGTCTGCTGGCCGAACACACCGTTGGCGCGGCCGACGTCGTAGCCGAGCTCCAGCAGGCGTTCCTGCAGCATCAGCACGTCGTCACCGGTCGTCGGCTGCGACATCAGGAACGCGAGCGGCCGGTCCCCCAACCGGAACGTCGCGTCACGCAGCGAACGGTAGGTGGCCGGGCCGACGATGCCATCGATGATCAGCCCCCGCTGCTGCTGGAACGCGCGCACTGCGTGCTCGACCTGCTGGTCGAACACCGGCGGCGCCTGTGGGTCGGCCGGCGGAAGCAGTCCGAGCCTGGTCAGGATCGACCGGATCTCGGCAACATCACTTCCGACGTCCCCGCGGCGGAGCAGCTGCATGCACCCTCGCTCGACTAGGGCACCGAACTCGGTCGGCGCGTCAGTTGGGAAGTCCTCATTGTGCCCTGTTCCGCAGAGTGATCGATGCAGGGCTACTCACAGTCGTACCGAGATGACTGTCCCGGCACCGAAAACGAACGCGACCCGCCCGTCTTATCGATAGACGGGCGGGTCACGTTGCGCGTTGCACTCGACTTCTTAGCCCATGCAACTTTTTTCGGCTCAGGCCAGGACGTCCTGCAGGTCGTTCAGCAGCGCGGCCTTGGGCTTCGCGCCGACGATCTGCTTCACCGGACGGCCGCCCTGGAACAGGATCAGCGTCGGCACGGACATGATCTGGTAGTCGCGGGCGATCGACGGGTTGGCGTCGATGTCGACCTTGGCGATGGTGATCTTCTCGCCGTGCTCGGCCGCGATCTCCTCCAGCACCGGCGCAACCATCTTGCACGGGCCGCACCAGGTCGCCCAGAAGTCGACCAGCACGGGCTTCTCGCTGGTCAGCACGTCGTCCGCGAACGACTTGTCGGTCACCGTGACGGTGGCGCCTGCCATGTTGCTCTCCCTAAAACGTCTCGCAGAAGGAACTTCAGATGCTCTTGCCGTAGCCGCCGCCGACGGCCTCGGCGGCCATCTCGGCCTGCTCGGTGCCGTGCTCGGCGAGCCACCGCTCCGCGTCGATCGCGGCGCTGCAGCCGGAGCCGGCGGCGGTGATCGCCTGGCGGTACTCGTGGTCGACCAGGTCGCCGGCCGCGAACACGCCGTCGAGGTTCGTGTACGAGGACTTGTCCTTGGTGAGGACGTAGCCCTCGGCGTCCAGGTCGACCTGGCCCTTGACCAGCGCCGAGCGCGGGTCGTGGCCGATCGCCAGGAAGAAGCCGGTGACGGGCAGCTCGGACTCGGCGCCGGTCTGGGTGTCCTTGACCTTGATCGACGACACGGTGCCGTCACCCAGCACGTCGGTGACCTGCGTGTTCAGCTGCCACTTGATCTTCTCGTTGGCACGGGCGCGCTCCAGCATGACCTTCGAGGCGCGGAACTCCTCACGGCGGTGGATGACCGTCACGGACTTGGCGAAACGCGTGAGGAACGTCGCCTCCTCCATGGCCGTGTCGCCGCCGCCGACCACCGCGATGTCGTGGTCGCGGAAGAAGAACCCGTCGCAGGTCGCGCAGGCGGACACACCGCGGCCGAGCAGCTCCTGCTCGCCGGGGATGTTCAGGTACCTGGCCGCGGCGCCCATCGCGAGGATGACGGCCTTGGCCTCGTACGTGACGCCGTTCGCGACGACCTTCTTGATCTCCCCGGTCAGTTCGACCGACTCGACGTCCTCGGCGCGCAACTCGGCGCCGAAGCGGGTGGCCTGCTCGCGCATCTGCTCCATGAGCTCGGGGCCCATGATGCCGTCGCGGAAGCCCGGGTAGTTCTCGACCTCGGTCGTCGTCATGAGGGCGCCGCCGTACTGCGACCCCTCGAAGACCAGGGGCTCCAGCTGCGCGCGTGCCGCGTAGACCGCCGCGGTGTAGCCCGCCGGTCCCGATCCAATGATGATCACGTTGCGCACGCTCACGGCTGATGCAACTCCTCGATCTCGTCGTCTGACTGGCTCAACGGATCGTAGGTGCAGCTAATTCCGTGACTTGAACGACTACCTCTGGCCCACCGTCGTGTCCGCGAGAACGCCCTGCGGCTTGTCCGGTCCGCAGGTGTCCGGGTCCAGCACGACCAGCCGGTACTTGCCCAGTCCCGCGGGCAGGATCGCCATCACGGCGTCCTTGCCCTCGAGGTTGATCGGGCTGATGCCGAGCGGGTTGCCCGAGCTGGTGATGCCGCCGCCCTTCAGACAGCCGGCCAACCGGTCGGGCGTCTCCAGCGGTCCGTAGTTCTGCGCCTTGAGCACCTCGCCGACCGCGGTGCCGAGCTCGTCGCGCTTGAGCGCCAACGGCGGCGTGACCTGGGAGGTCGTGTTCGCAGGTGGCTGAGCGGCGTTGTTACCGGCGGGCTGCTGCGCGCCCGGCGACACGGCCAGCACGATGCCGAACGCGGCCGCCGCGGCGACCAGCACACCGGCGCCGCCGAAGCCGAGCCGGCGGTTGCGGCGCCTGCGGGCGTCGTTCAGCGACACGACCGGCGCGATGCCGGGACGGGCCTCGGCGGCCAGTGCGGCGTCGATCCGCGCGGCCACGTGGTCGGGCATCGGGATCGGCGGCAACGCCCGCAGGTCCTCCAGCGTGGCGTCGAGCGCCCGCAGGATCTCGTTGGCCTCCGCGTCCGCCTCGACCCTCGGACGCAGCTGTGCGGCGACCTCAGGGGGCAGCACGCCCGCGTGCAGGTCCGCGATGAGGTCGACAGACCACGGCGGACCCATCGGCACGCGCTCCATGCCGGTCATCGACCCTCCCACTGACGTTGCTCTTGCACATTCACACCGTCAGCTGGGACGTTCGCATCTGCGATTCGGTTCCTGAGGTGCCCGAGAACTTTGGCGAGCTTGGCGCGACCTCGCGCACACCGGCTCTTGACCGTGCCCTCCGCGATGCCGAGGAGCTTGGCCGTTTCCGCGACCGAGTATCCCTCGACGTCGACGAGCACGATGGGCGCCCGCTGCTCTTCCGGCAGCTCCATCAAAGCCTGCTGCACCATCAGGCTGGTCTCGCGGTCGCTCATCGCGTCACGGGGAGCGACCGGTTCGCCGGGACCGGCCTCGGGCAACGGCACTGTCGGTCTGGTTTGTCGCCGTCTCATCCGATCGAGACACGCGTTCACCACGATCCGGTGAAGCCAGGTGGTGACCTGTGACTCCGCGCGGAACGACGAGGCGGCGCGAAAGGCCGAGATGAACGCCTCCTGCAGCGCGTCCGCGGCCTCCTCGGGGTCGCGCAGCGTGCGCAACGCCACCGCCCACATCCGGTCGCGGTGTCGTTTCACCAGCTCCGAGAACGCGTAGGGGTCACCTGCGGCGTGGGCCGAGATGAGGTCGGCGTCCGAGCTGGCTGCGGCGGTCACGGAACGCACTTTAGCGACCGTGATCACAGATCACCCGGACAGGTCTACCCAGCGTGGCTGAGTACTTCTACTGGGCGCGGGTGTACAGGACCTCGCGGATCTCGCTCTGGTTCTTGCCGCCGCCGGAGCTCGACAGCGTGGTGATCCAGATCAGCACGTGACCGGTGGACTCGTGCTCGTTCAGCTGGATCTGCGTCTGCCCCTCCGACAGGTCGGCGACGCCGATGACCTTGGTCTCCTCCAGCGGCGAGTCCAGCGCGGACGCCGACCGGATCTCGACCTTCGTGCCCTTGCTGGGCGAGGTGATGGTGACCGAGGCCAGCTTCACCGGCTCCGCGAACGAGGCCATCAGCCCGATGCCCGGCTTCAGCGTCGGGAACGGCTGGAAGTAGTTGTCGGTCCGCCAGAACGTGGACGCGTTGTTGTCGGCCGCCCGGCTCGCCTGGTTCGGGTTGTCGGGCTGGTTCGTCACGTCGTAGACGCCGATCGCCGCCGGCTGCACCGGTCCGGCGGGCGCGGGCGGGGGCGCGGTCTGGCCGTTCGACCCCGGCTGGTTGATCACCACGGTCGGGCCGCCGCCCTTGGACGGCTCGTCGCTGAAGAACCCGACGATCTGCACGCTCAGCCAGACGATCACGGTCAGCGTGGCCACCGCGAGCACGCCGACGCTGATCCACAGCTTCTTCTTCGTCTGCTTGTCCTGGCGCGGCTTCTGCGTCGTCCAGACGACCTGGTCGTCGTCATCGTCGTCGCGGGCCGACGACACCGGCGAGATCAGCGCCGTCTGCGCCTCCTCCGCCGCGATCTGGTCGAGCACCTGCAGGATCGCGGCGGACGTCCGGATGCCGCCCACCGAGGTGTCCTCGAGCGAGCGCACCGCGACGGACGACAGGTCGTGCGGCAGGTACGGGTGCAGCGCGTTCGGTGCGACCACGGAGCCGTCCGGCCCGGTCGGCGCGACCGGCACGCCCTGGGGGCCGCCCGGCAGCGCCCACCGGCCGGTGAGCAGCAGGTACAGGATCGCGCCGAGGCCCTTGACGTCGTCGCGCGCGATCGCGTCCGGCCGCGGGCCGGGGAACGCGAGACGCAGGCGGCCGTCCGAGGTGACCCGGATGCGCTGCGGGTGGTCGGCGCCCAGCACGAGGCCGGCGTGGTGCGCGCCCTCGATGGCGGCACCGAGCGGTTCGAGCAGGCGGGTCGCGGCGCCCGCCGGCAGAGGACCCTCCGCGATCAGGTCCATCAGGTCGGTGCCCTGGGTCCACTCGGCGATGACGATGCCGAGGATGCCCTCGTCCGGGCGGATGCCGGTGCCGGGCGTGAGGACGTCGATCACCCTGGACACGCCGGGGTGCGTGAACGACGACGCGTGCATCGCGCGTTCGACCGTTCGGCGGGCACGGGCGGCGGCCTCGTTGTCCGCGAGGTCGCCGAGCAGCACCGTGAGCGCGACGTCCCGGTTGAGCTGACCGTCACGCGCGCGCCACAGCTCCGCGTTGGACCGCGCGTCCGCCCCCGACTTGGCGAGCAGACGGTAGCGGCCGTTGCCGATGACGCCGCCGGGGATCAGGGCGGCGTGGACTCCGCTACTCACGGACACCAGGCTACGGGAAGGCGCTCACCGGCTGGAGTCACCTTCGCCGCACCAAACGGTTGATCTTGTCGATCGCCGGCTTCATCTCGGGCACCCGGAAAGCCGCCAGGAGGCCGAACGCGAGCGGCAGGCCGATCGCCGTGACCAGCACGAGCTCGACCCAGCTCGACACGTAGACGTTGGTGATCGAGAACAGGTCCTGGACCAGCCAGTTGATGCCCTTGGCCACACCGAAGGCCAGCGAGGACGCGACGACCGTGAGGCAGACCGTCCAGATGGTGAAACCGGTGCGCAGCCGGCCGAGCCGGATCCGCAGCCACACCTGGCCGACGATCGCGCCGAAGACGAAGCTCAGCGACATCGCGAGCGACACGCCGACGGCGAGCTCGTCCGCGTCGCCCGGCGTGGAGATGCCCAGGAACGCGTAGAGCAGTCCGATGCGCACCGCCACGATCAACGCCTGGATGAGCGTCGGCGTGCGGGCGTCCTTCATCGCGTAGAAGACCCGCAGCTGCAGCAGCGTCACGGCGTAGGGCACGAGGCCGAACGCCGAGAGCGCCAGCGCGAGACCGATCCGCGTGCCGCCGGAGATGCCCGAGTTGCCCAGGGCGAAGATGCCGAGACCGACCGCCAGGCCGGACACCGTCAGCAGCGCGCTGAACGGCATCAGCAGGATCGCCGACATCCGGTTGCCGAACAGCAGGTCGCGCACGATCGACTCGTTGTCGTTGTTCGCGGCCGCCCGGCTCATCTTCGGCATCAGGGCGGTCAGCAGCGAGACGCCGAGGACGCCGTACGGCACCTGGGCGATCAGCCACTGGTAGTTGAACGCGGTCAGCGTGCCCTCGGCGCTCGTCGCGACGTTGGTCAGCACGACCATGCTGGCGAGGCCGAGCCCGACGTAGAGCAGCACCCAGAACGCGAGGCTGCCGAACTCCGACAGGCGCGAGTCCCAGCCGAACCGCCACTTGAAGCGGAAGCCCGTCTTCTTCAACGCGGGGAACAGCACGAGTGCCTGGACGGCCACGCCGAGCGCGGTGCCGATCCCGAGGACCAGCAGGTGCACGTCGGTCATCCGGACCGGGTTGAGCGTGAGCTCGCCCGGCAGCAACGCGTAGACGCCCAGCACGAGGATGACGACCACGTTGTTCAGCACCGGCGCCCACGTGGGGAGGCCGAACACGTGCCGTGCGTTGAGCACGGCGCTGAGCAGCGCCGTCAGGCCGTAGAACACGATGCCCGGCAGCACCAGGTACGCGAACGCGGTGACGAGCTCGGGGTTCGCCTTGTCCGAGTCGGAGATGTAGAGGTCCGTGAGCAACGGCGCGCACGCCATCGCGAGGACCGTGCCGATCCCGAGGATCAGCGTGCCCATGGAGATCAGCCACTGGGCGTACGAGTCGCCGCCGTCGCCGTCCTCCTTCTCGGCCCTGACCAGCAGCGGGATCGCGACGCTGGTCAGGATGCCGCCCAGGAGCAGCTCGTTGATCATGGTCGGCAGCGTGGAGGCCGCCTGGTACGAGTCGCCGAGGACCTCGGCGCCGATCACCGCGATCAGGAGCACCTTCGACAGCAGGCCGGTGCCCCGGCTGACGATCGTGGCGATCGCCATCGAGCCGCTCGCCCTGGCGACCGACGGTGCTTGCTTCTGCTGCTCTGGCTGGGTGGTCGTGGCTGTCTCGCTCACGCGCTCGACTTCTCCGGTGTGACGTTCTCGATGGACGGTGCGTCGCCGTTCTCGCCGTTGCGAGCCCGGACCCTCTTGTAGATCCGGCGCCCGGACAGCAGGACGAGCGCGACCCCGGCGATCACGGTGATGATCACCGTGATGGTGCCGTAGGCCGACGACGACACCTCCAGCTTGACAGTGTCGCCGAGCGAGACGCCCTCGGGAGTGGTCAGCCGGACGTTGACCGGGAACCGGCCGGACCTCAGCACCTCGACGGGCACCCGCACGACGCGCTCGCCGCGGGCCGGCAGCACCTGGTCGGCGAGGTCGAGCTTGCGGATGCCGGGGGTGTCGGCGAGCGTGATCCGGACCGTGACGCGGACGTCGAGCTTGTTCGTGATCGTGACCGGGATGGGGCTGTCACCGGAGCCCAGCAGGATCGGGCTGCTCGGCTGCGTCACGCCGACCATGCCGGTCAGCGCGTTCAGCTCGTTCTGGCTGACCTCGGCCTGCGACCGGGCGCCCTGCTCGTTGCCCCGCCACGCGCCGGACATCACCCGCAGCAGGCCGAGCCACAGCGGGTCGGCCAGGTCGGCGGGCGACGCGTGCGCGCTGTCCTCCTGCTGCATGGCTGCGACCAGGCCGTTGAGCTCGGCGCTCTGGTTCGTCACCGAGTCGGAGATGATCGCGGAGATCTCCCGCGCCCCGGCCTCCGGCGGGTAGGCGACCTTGGCGTTCGTGACCGACGGCGTCGCGCCGGTGAGCTCGCTCAGGCCGGTCTGGGTCGCGTAGCCGCCGGTCAGCAGCTTCTGGGCCGCGGTCAGGAACTCGGTCATCTCCGACAGCGGCGCGTGCCACCGGCGCGGCGGCGTGACCAGCACGTTGCGGCCGTCGCCCTGCCAGCCGGCGCGGAAGACCAGCACCGCCAGCGCGTTCTGCACCGACACCGGCTGGCTCTCGACCGGCGTGGTCACGCCGGACAGCGTGCGCGGCCGCGACTCGCTGCCCTGCAGCGCGTCCGAGACCATCGAGTCGATCTTCACCGCGGTGACCGGGTTCTCGCCGCCGATGCCCACGGGCGCGGTGCCCGGTGCGTCGGAGAGGCCGGTCGGGTCGAGGAGCAGCGACTTCGCACCGCGGTAGCCCTTGTCCGGCTGCGGCGTGACCAGCTCGTCGAACGTCGACTGGTCGAGCACGCCGTCCTCGGGCCACACCAGGTCGGGCAGCGGCTGCACGGACAGGACGTCCTGGATGAGCTTGGGGCCGTCGGTCACCGCGAGCGCGCGCATCGTGGAGAGCTTCGCCCTGTTCAACGCCACCAGGTCGGCGTCGGCGTACGGCAGCGCGACCACGCACCGGCCGGTGACGGCGAGCTTGAGGCGGTCGAGCCACAGCCTGGCCTCGATCCTGCCCTTGCCCTCGGCGCCGCCGCGCACCCGGTACCCGGTGCTCATGGCCTGCACGGTGCGCAGCAGGTCCGGGTCGATGGCGAGGCACATGGCGGTGCTCATCGACCCGATCGCCTGCTCGTAGGCCTGCAGCAGGCCGTACAGGCGGCCGTTGACCGAGAGCGACGTCGCGAGCTCGTCGTCGATCAGCTCCGACTGGTTCTCGCCGCCGAGCCGGACCAGGCGCGGGCGGTCCGCGATCGGCCACAGCACGGTGAGCTTCGAACCGGTGCCGGGCCTGCCCTTGGTCTCGCCGCCGGGCACGCCCAGCACGGGCAGCAGCGTCGACAGCGCCGCGAGCCGCGCCTGGCCGCCGTAGTCCGGCCGGCCGTTCACGTTCGCGAGGATCGGGTAGATGCCCGGCTTGTCGACCTGCAGCGAGGTCGCGTCGGCACCGCGCAGCGGCACCTCGAGCGTGACGTCCTGCTGCTGGCCGGGCGCGAGCTCGGAGGCGACGGGGGTGAACTTGGGCTGCACGGCCTCGGCGGCCGCCGGCTCGCGCAGTGCCTTGCGCAGGTCGTCCTCGGACTCGAGGGCCTCACCGCGCTCCAGGCGCAGCACGATGTCGGACACCTTGCGGTCGCCGACGTTGACGATCTTGCCGGTGATCTTCACGGTCCCCGGCGAGTCGCTCGTCACGAACCGCGGCGTGAGCTGGTCGATGTCGAGCCGCAGGAACTGCGGCTGCGCCTGACCCGGCTGCGCGGAGAGCGATCTGGTCGCCCACACCTGGGTGGCGGGAGCGGGCATGAACGGCAGTGCGTCGACCTCGTCCGGCTGTGACTGCTGGGCGCCGGCGGGCGGCGCCGTGATCACCACGAACGCGGCGACGGCGGCTGTGCAGACGAACTTCCGAAGGCTCACGCCGACTCCGCCCCGTTCGGGCAGCGGTCGGAGAGCAGTTCGGCGGCTCGGCGGACCAGACGGCGCTCGTCGGCATACGCCAGGCGCCCGTCCAGCTCGCCGAGTGGCACCCACGCCACCTCGGTGACCTCCACGTCTTCGTCGGAAAGCTCTCCCCCCGTCGCTTCGAGGAGGAAGTGGTGAACCGTCTTGTGCACCCGGCGGTCGTCAGCGACGAACCAGTAGTCGATCGACCCCAACGGGCGCAGCACCCTGCTATGAATACCGGTCTCCTCGGCGACCTCGCGCACCGCGGTCTGTTCCGCGGTCTCGCCGGCCTCGATGTGACCCTTGGGCAAAGACCACAGCAACCGGCCCCGCCGGTCAAGTCTTCCGATCACCGCGGCCCGCCGCTCGCCGTCGAGCACCAGGCCACCCGCCGACGTCTCGTCGACCGTCTCGAGCCTCCGGCCCCGGCGCCGCTTCCGGCGTCCCGGTTTGGGACTCCCGGAACGCGCGGCTGACGGGGGCATACGGCCGATCGTACTTACGAACCTTAAGTACGCTGGTTTCTCGTGTCTCGATCGCTCCAGCAGAATGCGGTGGTGGAGAAGCCCGCCATCACACCAGTCGTCGCCGAACTCGCCGCTCGGTTCGCAGCCGAGGGCAAGCGCCTCTACCTCGTGGGTGGCAGTGTGCGCGACGCCGTGCTGGGGCGCCCGACGAACGACTTCGACTTCACGACGGACGCCCGACCAGCGGAGATCCAGCAGCTGCTGAAGGGCTGGGCCGACGCCCAGTGGGACACCGGCATCGCCTTCGGGACGGTCGGCGCGTCGAAGAAGGGCGAGATCATCGAGATCACGACCTTCCGCGCGGACGTCTACGACGGCGTGACCCGCAACCCCGAGGTGACCTTCGGCGACTCGATCGACGGCGACCTGGTCCGGCGCGACTTCACGGTCAACGCGATGGCGTTCGACATCGCGGCGAGCGAGTTCGTGGACCCGACCGGCGGCCTGCAGGCGGCGCACGACGGCGTGCTGGACACCCCGGCGACCCCGCAGGAGTCGTTCGGCGACGACCCGCTGCGGATGCTGCGCGCGGCCCGGTTCGTCTCCCAGCTCGGCTTCACGGCGGCGCCGCGGGTGGTCGAGGCGATGCGATCGATGGCAGCCCAGCTCACCCGCATCACGCCGGAGCGCGTGCAGGTGGAGCTCTCGAAGCTCCTGTGCGGGGCGCACCCCCGCCGCGGCATCGAGCTCATGGTCGAGACCGGGCTGGCGGACGTCGTCCTGCCCGAGCTCACGGCCATGAAGCTGGAAATCGACGAGCATCATCAACACAAGGACGTCTTCGACCACTCGCTGGTTGTGCTGGAACAGGCAATTGATCTTGAAGAAGTTGATCAATCACCCGATCTGGTGCTGAGGATCGCCGCGCTCCTGCACGACATCGGCAAACCGGCCACGCGCAGGTTCGAACCCGGCGGCGGCGTCTCGTTCCACCACCACGAGGTCGTGGGCGCGAAGATGGTCCGCAAGCGCTTGCGGGCGTTGCGGTTCTCGAAGGAGATCACCGAGGACGTCGCGAAGCTCGTCTACCTGCATCTGAGGTTCCACGGGTACGGCAACGGCGAGTGGACCGACTCCGCCGTGCGCCGGTACGTGACGGACGCCGGTGACCTGCTGACGCGGTTGCACAAGCTCGTCCGTGCGGACTGCACGACCCGTAACAAGCGCAAGGCGAACCTGCTGCGCCGGACGTACGACTCTCTCGAGGAACGCATCGCGCGCATCGCGGCCGAGGAAGACCTCGCGCGCGTGCGCCCGGACCTCGACGGCAACGAGATCATGAAGCTCCTCGGCCTGCCGCCGGGGCGCGAGGTCGGCGCCGCGTGGAAGTTCCTGAAGGAGCTCCGGCTCGACCGGGGGCCGCTGGAGCGTGACGAAGCCGAGGCGGCGTTGCTCGACTGGGCGCGCGAACAGGGAATCACCCCGCCCACCCGGTGACACATCGTGAGCGAATGGAATCGCCGCGTTAGCGAAGCGTCAGCGCGGCGATGCACCATGTGAAGTGCGCCAGGGGGGCGCATGGGGGTGGTGCAGATGGCATTCCGAGGACTTTTCGCAGGTCCGGCGGTGTACGACCTGGCCGTGCTGACCGACGACCAACGGGCCGTGCTGCGGTGCATCGCACGCGGTCACGCCGACCACGAGATCGCCCGCGTGCTCGGCTTCGCGCAGCAGAGGGTGGCCGACGAGGTGACCGACATCCTGCGACGCTTGGAACTACCCGATCGTGTGGCCGCCGTCGTCTTCGCGCACGAGGCCGGAATGCTGCACCTGCCGTTTCCGCGCTGACAGGACCAGGAAGGCCGCCAGACCGACCAGGTAGAGGCACCCGGCGACGAGGATGAGGGCGGGCGAGCGCCCGTCGAGGGGGACGACCGTCGCGGTGATGGACACCGCCGTGACCTGCGCGATGTTGAAGAGGGTGTCGTAGAGGGCGAACACGCGCCCGCGCACCTCGTCGCCGACGTCGTGCTGCACGGCGGTGTCCACGCACAGCTTCACGACCTGACCGGCGAAGATGATGACGAAGCTGGCCAGCAGGATCGTCACCAGCGTCATCGGCAGCCCGAGCCCGACCTGCGCGGCCGCGGTCAGCAGCAGCGCGCCGCAGATCGTGCGCTTCACGCCGAACCGGTCGACGATCCGGTCGGTCAGGATGCCCGCGAGCAGCACACCGGCACCGCCCGCGACGGCGACCTCGCCGAGCCCGCCGATGCCGGCCTTGAGGATGCCGACGTCCTCCAGGCTGTAGCGCATCAGCAGCAGCGTGATCATCAGGCTGATGCCGAACGCCGCCCGGTGCGCGAGCAGCGCGGCCAGCCCGGCGGTCACGGTCGGCGTGCGCCAGGTGGCCTTCGCGCCGTCCACCAGGCCGCGGGCGACCGCGGTGACGGCGTGGTCCGGTTCGTCGACCTCGTCCGGCCCGAGCACCCCCGCCTTGAACCGGCTCGCGATGAACGCGCTGAGCAGCAACCCGACCACGGCGACACTGGTGGTCCACGCCGAACCGCCGTCCCCGGCACCGAGCAGCGTGCGCAACCCGATGGCGCTGGCCGCACCGATCACGGCCATGACCGCGCCGGCCGTCGTGGCCAGCGCGTTGGCCTCGACCAGGTGGTCCTCGTCGACGACGTGCGGCAGTGATGCGGAGAGCCCGGACCCGACGAACCGGCCGATGCCCATGACGACGAGCGCCGAGACGTAGAGCGGCAACCCGCTCAGCCCCGCCCCCACCGCCAGAGCTGTGAGCAGCACGAACGAGGCCCGCACGACGTTGGCGACGACGATGACCTTCTTGCGGTCCCACCGGTCGAGCAACGCGCCCGTGAACGGTCCGATCAGCGAGTACGGCAGCAGCAGCACCGCGAACCCGGCCGCGATCGCCGCGGGATCGGCCTGCCGTTCGGGGTTGAAGAGGACAGCGCCGGCGAGTCCGGCCTGGAAGAGCCCGTCACCCCACTGCGAGGCGAGGCGGGTAGCGAGGAGTCTGCGGTAGGCGGGGATGCCGAGGAACCGGCGTGATCCCCAGTGGTGCTTCTCCACCGCAAGCGTTGTCACCGTTGCACTCTAAGCGCGCGCCCGTGAAAACCACGAAAGCCGGACCTCGCGGTCCGGCTCCCCTGGTGCCGGATGCCAGGTCGCCTCACGGCGCGTTGCACTACGCGGCTCCAGCCGAACGGTATTCCGCGAAGGCGGTTGTCTGTTGAGCCCGGGGGACACAAAGACATCCGACACCTCAGTCTAACGGGACGCGGGCCTGAGTTGTTCCGGCGATCACGGGTGATTTCATGGTGACGTGCGTCCTGATGACGAAGTGGAAGTGGAGGCGGGCTCCCTCTTGGTGGCCGCTCCGAGCCTGAACGACCCCAACTTCACACGCACCGTCGTCTACATCATCGACCAACGTCCAGAGGGGACCCTCGGCGTCGTGCTGAACCGCCCCTCCGAGGTAGCGGTGCACGACGTCCTCCCGCCGTGGGGCGCACACGTCACCAAGCCGCAGTGCATCCACATAGGCGGCCCGGTGGAGCAGAAGACGGCCCTGTGTCTGGCAGCGCTGAAACCCGGCACCGATCCGACCGCTGTGGAGGGTCTGGTCGCCGTGCAGGGTCCCGTGGCGCTGGTCGACCTGGACGCCGAACCGGACGACCTGATGCCGTTGGTGCGCGGCCTGCGCGTCTTCGCCGGGTACTCGGGCTGGGGCGAGGGGCAGCTGCAGGGCGAGATCGACCGCGGCGACTGGATCGTCGTGACGGGGCTGGCCGACGACGTCCTGGTGGGCGCGAACGTCGACCTGTGGGGGCGGGTGCTGCGGCGGCAGGGCATGCCGCTGGCGCTGCTGTCGACGTACCCGAAGGACCCGAAGGACAACTGATTCACGTGAAACGTCGGCACGAAAAAGGCCGGACCACCGCAGTGGTCCGGCCTGTCGTTCGAGAGCGGCTCTAGAGGCCCGCGAGCGGCGAGCACCCGCCACCGCCACAGGCGCAGCCGCCACAGCCCTTCGGCTTGACCGGCTCCGGCACCAGAGCGGCCGCCCGGCTGCCCATGACGCCACCGGCGAACGCGATGGTGAGCGCGCCGACGAGTCCGATGACCCCGGCGGTGATCGCCAGGTCGGCCATCACGAACGCCATCGCGCCGGACACGACCGCGACAACACCGGCCGCCACGTTCGGCACCCCGGCGACGCGGTTGGCCAGCGCGAACGTCTCCTCGTCGCGCACGGCGGCGGCGGTGCGCACGCCGACGAAGCGGTTGCGGCGCAGCTTGCCCTGCAGACCCAGCAGACCGACCGCGCCGAGAGCGACGCCGAGCACACCCAGGACGATCGACAGCACGATGTTCACCTCATGAGGGTAAGCCGGGGCCGGGGCGCGCGGGGAACGAGCCCCGGCCTGATGTGCCGCACGCCACCGCCCGATGCATCGCGCTTGCGCTGCGCTGATACCGTTGAGGGCATGAGCACGGCCCGCCTGCTCCTTATCTAGCCGCGACGACCCCTTCGAGAGACGGTCGGCGCGGCCACCCTCCATGCCCATCTGGGCTGGGGGGTTTCGTCATGTCAGGGGCAGGAACAGACGTGAGAGGGACGTTGAGATGAGCACGGACGCGGCGGAGATCCCCGCCTACCGCTACACCGCCGACCTGGCGAACCAGATCGAGGAGCGGTGGCAGCGGTACTGGGAGGAGCACGGCACCTACTACGCGCCCAACCCGGTAGGTGCGCTCAAGGGTGACGTGCCCGCGGACAAGCTGTTCGTGCAGGACATGTTCCCGTACCCGAGCGGCGCCGGCCTGCACGTCGGCCACCCGCTGGGCTTCATCGGCACGGACGTCTTCGCGCGGTACCACCGCATGAACGGCCGCAACGTGCTGCACACCATGGGTTTCGACGCCTTCGGCCTGCCCGCCGAGCAGTACGCGGTGCAGACGGGTCAGCACCCGCGCAAGACCACCGAGGACAACATAAACACCTACCTGCGCCAGATCCGCAGGCTGGGGCTGGGCCACGACGAGCGCCGCCGCATCTCGACGATCGACCCCGAGTACTACAAGTGGACCCAGTGGATCTTCTTGCAGATCTTCAACTCCTGGTACGACGCGGATGCCCGCAAGGCTCGTCCGATCGCCGAGTTGATCTCGCAGTTCGAGTCTGGCGACCGGGACGTTCCGGGGGGCGGCACGTGGTCTGAGCTGTCTTTTGCCGACCAGCAAAGGATCTTGGGCGAATTCCGCCTGGCCTACATGTCGGAGGCGCCCGTCAACTGGTGTCCCGGACTGGGTACTGTCTTGGCGAACGAAGAGGTCACCGCGGACGGTCGCAGTGAGCGTGGCAACTTCCCCGTGTTCAGGAAATCCCTGCGCCAGTGGATGATGCGCATCACCGCGTACTCGGACCGGCTGATCGACGACCTGGACCGGCTGGACTGGCCGGACAAGGTCAAGGCCATGCAGCGCAACTGGATCGGGCGCTCGCATGGTGCCCGTGTCCGATTTGCGGTGGGAGACGAGAACATTGAGGTCTTCACGACCCGTCCGGACACGTTGTTCGGCGCGACCTACATGGTCCTGGCACCGGAACACGAGCTGGTGGACCAGATTGCGGCGCCCGATCGCGTGGCAGACATCGCCGCGTACCGGCGCGCAGCGTCCCTGAAGTCCGAACTGGACCGTCAGGAGAACAAGGAGAAGACCGGCGTCTTCATCGGGGCGTACGCCACGAACCCGGTGAACGGCAAGGAAATCCCCGTCTACATCGCCGACTACGTCCTGATGGGCTACGGCACCGGCGCGATCATGGCCGTCCCCGGCCAGGACCAGCGCGACTGGGACTTCGCGGTCAAGTTCGACCTTCCGATCATCCGCACGGTCCAGCCGTCGGAGGGCTTCGAGGGCGACGCCTACACCGGCGACGGACCGGCGGTGAACTCCGGTTTCCTGGACGGCATGGCGATCGACGACGCCAAGAAGACGATCATCGGCTGGCTGGAGGAGAACGGCCACGGCCACGGCACCGTCCAGTTCAAGCTGCGCGACTGGCTGTTCAGCCGCCAGCGCTACTGGGGCGAGCCGTTCCCGGTCGTCTACGACGAGGCCGGCACCGCCATCGCGCTGCCCGAGTCGATGCTGCCGATCGAGCTGCCGGACGTCGACGACTACTCGCCGCGCACCTTCGACCCAGAGGACGCGGACACCGAGCCGTCGCCGCCGCTGTCGCGCGCCACGGAGTGGACGACCGTCGAGCTGGACCTGGGCGACGGCCTGAAGACCTACCGCCGCGACACGAACACCATGCCGAACTGGGCGGGTTCGTGCTGGTACCAGCTGCGCTACGTCGACCCGGTCGAGACCGAGCGGTTCGTCAACGCCGAGAACGAGAAGTACTGGCTGGGCCCGCGCACCGACCAGCACGGCCCGACCGACCCCGGCGGCGTCGACCTGTACATCGGCGGCGTCGAGCACGCGGTCCTGCACCTGCTGTACTCGCGCTTCTGGCAGAAGGTCCTGTTCGACCTGGGCCACCTGTCCGGCGACGAGCCGTACCGCCGCCTGTTCAACCAGGGCTACATCCAGGCGTATGCCTACCGCGACGACCGGGGCACCCCCGTGCCCGCCGACGAGGTCGTCGAGGCGGACGGCAAGTACACGTACAACGGTGAAGTCGTTCACCGCGAGTACGGGAAGATGGGCAAGAGCCTGAAGAACGTCGTCACGCCGGACGAGATGTGCGAACGGTACGGCGCCGACACGTTCCGGTTCTACGAGATGTCCATGGGCCCGATGGACGTTTCACGCCCGTGGGCGACCAAGGACGTCGTGGGCGCACAGCGCTTCCTGCAGCGCCTGTGGCGCAACCTGGTCGACGAGACCGACGGGTCCCTGCGCGTTGTGGACGAGGAGCCTTCGGTCGAGGCGCTGCGACTGCTGCACAAGACCATCGCCGGCGTGCACGACGACTACGCCAACCTGCGCTACAACACGGCGGGCGCGAAGCTGATCGAGCTGAACAACTACGTCACCAAGCACTACGCCGCCGGCACGCCCCGCGCGCTGGCCGAGCCCCTGGTGCTGATGCTGGCTCCGCAGGCACCGCACGTGGCCGAGGAGCTGTGGACGAAGCTGGGCAACGACGGCTCGCTGGCGCACGGCCCGTTCCCGAAGGCCGACGAGCAGTACCTGGTCGAGGACACGGTCGAGTACCCGATCCAGGTCAACGGCAAGGTGCGCTCGCGGGTCGTCGTGTCGGCGTCGGCGGCGCAGGAGGAGATCAAGGCCGCGGCGCTGGCCGAGGAGAAGATCGCCGAGCTGGTCGCGGGCGGCGAGCCGCGCAAGGTGATCGTGGTCCCCGGTCGCCTGGTGAACATCGTTCTGTAGTAACAGGAAGGGTCGGCGCGGCTACGGCTGCGCCGACCCGATCTCGGCAGGCCACGACTCCGGAGCCGGGCCGAACGCGTGCCGGGCGGCACGAACGGCGAAAGCGGCCATGGTGGCGTTGGCGGCACCCCCGATCAGCGCACCGATGCCGAACGGGACTGCCCGACCGAGCACGACGATCCCCTGCTTGGTGCCGTACTTGGTGATGAAGTTCTTGCCCAGGACTTTGTTGATCTGCTTCAGCGTCTCCGTGGGCACGGCTTTGACGAACTGGCGGGCCCAGTGCTGGCCGGTGCGCTCGGCGACCTTGCCGATGCTCTTGGACCCGGACTCGCCAAGCAGGATGCCCAGGACGAGGGTGCGGCGGCGCTCGACCTCGTCGAGCGGAATGCCGTGGATCTCGGCGACCGACAGCACGTACAGGGTGCTCAGTTCGAGCGAGGACAGCGCTTCACCCGCGGACAACGCCAGTGAGATCCCGGTGCCGACGCCGGGTGCGGCCGCAGCACCTCCGACGGCTGCCCCCGTGCTCGTCAGAGCGCTGACGTACATCTTCTCCAGGGTGCCGATGACTTCGGCTGGCGTGGACTCGGGGTTGCGCTGGCGGGCGCGGGCGATGTTGTTGCGCACCATCGACGTCTGCAGGCCGATGGCCTTGTCCACGAGGTCGAGGATCGCCTGGCCAGGTCCGTTGGACGACTCCAGTTCTGCCACGGGTCGTATGTCGCCGAACGTCCGCCCGGCGCTACATCACCGTTCGACCTCCACGAACCCGATGTCCGACAGCATCTGGTCCAGCATCGAGTCGAACATCGGCTCCGGGTTGCTCACCGCGAACGGGAACCGCCCGAACACCTCCAAAGCCACGTGCCCGTACAGCCGCACCCACGACTGCACGACGTGGTAGATCTTCCCGAGGTTCAGCACCTCGTCGGCCAACGTGACCCCGTGCTCCGCCACCGCGTCCCGCAGCACCTGCTGAAAGCGGACCAGGTCCTCGTGCAGCACCGCGGGCACGGGCTCGTCCACGTGGTTCGCGTCCTCGTTCGACGCGATCAACGGCCCCGCGAGCTGCAGGAACACCGAGCCGAACTGGTCGGCGCCGATCGGGTCCCGCGGCGACGCGAACACCAGCGCGAACTCCTGCGGGTGGGCCAGCGCCCAGCGGCGGAACGCGTGGCAGACCGCGCGGACCTTGCAGCCCACCTGGCCTGACGTCTCCGCGGCCAGGTTCGCGTGCAGCGCGAGGGCCATGTCGGCGCAGATGTCGTCGCAGAGTTGGCGCAGCAGCGCGTCGTGCGAGTCGTAGTAGCGGTACAGCGCCGGTGCGGTGATGCCTAGTTTGCGTGCGATCGCACGGAGGGTAACCGCGTCACGTCCGCTTTCCACCAAAAGGGCGCGGGCCGCCTGCCGAATCTCACGCTCGGTCTCGGCGCGGAGTCGTTCTCGGCGAGTGGCCTCGGTCATATGTCACTCCATCGGGTTGTAGACCCTGTCCACGGCCCCGTACGGTTTCAGTGAACGGTGTTTACAAGAGTTCACGGGATTTACAGAACGGTAACCCAGGAGGCCGTCGCCGATGTTCGCGAAGTGGGGCTCGATCGCATATCGCCGCCGGTGGGTGGTGTTGGTCGCGACAGTGCTGCTCGCCGTCGTGGGCGGCATCTGGGGGCTGGGGGTGTTCGACAAGCTCAGCCAGGGCGGGTATGAGGCTCCTTCCAGTGAGGCTGCGCGGGCCGACAAGGTAGCCGAGGAGGCGTTCGGGCGGCAGAACGGTGACGTGATCGTCATTTATCGCGGCGATTTCGCGAACCCGCTCGAGCTCAAGAAGGTCGCCGACCACATCAGCGGCTTTCCCAAGGACGACGTGCTCAAGGCCGTCGGGCCGGTGCCTTCCGACGACCAGAAGCAGGCGCTCGTCGCCATCACGCTGAGCAGCGGTGACTCGAACGAGCAGATCAAGCAGTTCCAGGACGTCCAGTCCCAGCTGAAGATCGACGGCTTCACCGAGCAGGTCGGTGGGCTCGTGCCCACCCAGAAAGCCATCAACGACATGTCCCAGGAGGACCTGACGCGCGCGGAGATGTTCTCGCTGCCGCTGGTCCTGCTGTTGCTCGTGGTCATCTTCGGTGGCCTCGTGGCCGCCAGCCTGCCCGTGGTGGTCGGCGGTCTCGCGATCATGGGCTCGCTCGGCGTGCTGCACGCCGTCTCCCTCTTCACCGAGGTCAACTCGTTCGCCGTCAACGTCGCGTCGCTGCTCGGCCTGGGCATGGCGATCGACTACGGGCTGTTCATGGTCGGACGGTTCCGCGAGGAGCTCGCCCAGGGGCGCACGACCGAACAGGCCGTCGGACGCACGGTCGCCAGTGCCGGCCGCACCGTCGTGTTCAGCGCGACGCTGCTGGTCATCGCGCTGGCCGGGTTGCTGCTCTTCCCGCACGGCTTCCTGAAGTCCCTCGCGTACGGCGGCGTGGCCTCGGTCGCGATCGCGGCACTGGTCTCGATCACGTTGCTGCCCGCGCTGCTCGGCGTGCTGGGCAAGCGGGTCGACAAGCTCGCCATGCCGTGGCGCAAGAAGGAGCCGAGCGAACGCGGCTGGCGCAGGCTCAGCGGCGCGGTCATGAAGCGGCCCGTGCTGATCGCCCTGCCGATCATCGGCGTGCTCGTCGCGCTCGGCTCGCCGTTCCTCGGCGTGCAGTTCGGCCAGGTCACGGAGAAGGTGCTGCCCGAGGGCAACGCCGTGCGCGTGGCCACCGAGAACATCAACCAGAACTTCTCGGCGCTCTCCAGCAACGGGTTCAAGATCGTCATCAAGGGTGGCGACCAGGCCGCCGTCCAGGAGTACCTGGGCAAGGTCAAGGACATCAACGGCATCGGCGACGTCCAGCCGACGGGCGCGGACAAGGGTGTCACGGCCGCGTCCGCCGGTCTCGACAACGACGCGCTGAGCGAGGAGTCGAAGCAGGCGCTGAAGGACGTGCGCGCGCTCCCGGCCCCGCCGGGCGCCGAGGTGCTGGTCGGCGGCAACACTGCGGTGGTCAGCGACTCGCTCGACGCCATCGCCGACGGGCTGCCGTTGATGGTCACGCTGCTGGTCGGCGCGACGCTGATCCTCATGTTCCTTGCGTTCGGCTCGGTCGTGCTGCCGATCAAGGCCGTGGTCATGAGCGCGCTGTCGCTGTCGGCGACGTTCGGCGTGCTCGTGTGGATCTTCCAGGACGGCCACGGCGCCAACCTGCTCGGCGTCACGCCGGGACCGCTCGAGTCGGGCATCGTCGTGCTGATGGCGGCGATCGTGTTCGGTCTGTCGACGGACTACGAGGTCTTCCTGCTGAGCCGCATGGTCGAGGCCCGCGGCCAGGGCGCGACGACCGAGGAGGCAGTCACCACCGGTCTCGCGAAGACCGGCCGCGTGATCACCTCGGCTGCGCTGCTGCTGATCGTCGTGACCGGTGCGTTCGCGTTCTCGCAGGTCGCGATGATGCGGTTCGTCGGCGTCGGCATGATCCTCGCGCTGGCGCTCGACGCCACCGTGGTCCGGATGCTGCTCGTGCCGGCCGTGCTCAAGCTGCTCGGCAACGCCGCGTGGTGGTCACCCGGTCCGCTCAAGCGGATCCAGGAGCGCCTCGCGCTTCACGACGAGCCGGTGGACGACCTGGACGACTTCGACGACGAGGTCCGCAGGCCGGTCCCGGTCGGCTGAGCGGGCGGGAAGGCGATCATGGCCGCGTCGAACAGGCGCGGCCTCGCCTCCAGTTCGCCCGTCTTCATCAGGTACGTGGTGAGCACCGCGTTCGTGCTGTCCAGGACCGTCGTCGTCGCGCCGGTCGCGAGGAAGACCCTCGTGTCCCCCGGCGCGATGGCGACGCTCGGCGAGTCGATCGGCAAACGTTCGCGCACGGTCATCGTCGCCGCGTCGACGACCAGCACCGCCCGCTCCTTCGGCAGCGTCAGGTAGACCGTGGCCCCGTCCGGCGTGACGGCGAGGCTGCCCGCTCCCCTGCCGACCTCCACCGCGCCGACGACCTGGTTCGTGGCCGTGTCGATCACCGACAACGTGCCGGGCGTCTTCTCCCCCAGCCGCAGGCCGCTCACGTAGAGGCGCCTGCCGTCCGGCGACAGCGCCAGGTGCTGCGGCAGCCCGCCCACCTGCACCGTCGTGGTCTGGAACGCCGTGGCGGTGTCGACCAGGCCGACCGTGCCGTCCTGCGAGTTGGCCACGTAGAGGATCTTGTTGTCCGGGTGCACGGCGAGTCCCTGCGGCTGCCCGCCGACCTTGATCGCCGCGACCAGCCGGAAGTCCTGCGGGTCGACGATCGCGACCCCGCCGGCGGCCGAGACGTAGAGCCGCTGGCCGTCCGGGCGCATCGCCGCGTGCGAGAGCTGGACCTGGGTGAAGAGCCGGTCGACGATCGCGCCGGTGCTCGGGTCGACCACGGTGATCGCACCGGTCCACCCGTTGATCACGTAGAGCCGCCGGCCGTCCGGCGACACCGCCACCCCCGTGGCACGTCCGCCGGTGTCCGCCTGCACGAGAACGGCACCGTTGCGGGTGTCCACGACCTGGACGAGACCGGTCTTCCCCACCACGTACGCGAGCGGTGCCGCCGAGGCGGAGGAGGTGGTCGTGTACTCGTGCCCTTGGTGAACACCCGTCGCCGCGAAGGCCGCTGAGAGCGCTAGAACCGCGGCCACGAGGCGTGGCTTTGCCATGACCCGATGGGAACACTTCCGGGTGCTTTCGATCCACTTCGGTCACTCGACCGAGGGAAATCTATGCCTGGATGTAGTACGGCTCTCGTCCACGACGGCGGTGCGGACGAGAGCCGTCCCGATCAGTAAGAGGGCGGAGCCACTGATTTGGATTCATATGACTCGGGATTCCTCGCCGAAGTCACCAGTTTGGCGTAACGGGTGCCCGCGGTGAGCAGGACCAGACCGGCACCGAGGAACGCCAGCACGCGGGCGATCCCGTCGAGCGCGGACAGGTCGAACAGCACCAGCTTCGCGACCGCGGCACCGACGAGGATCAGGCCCGAAATCCGCAGCACCTTGTTGTTGATCCCCTTGACCAGCAGGAACAACGCGGCCACCGTCCACGACACCGTGACCATCGAGTGCCCGAAGAGGAACCCGGTCTCGTTCGGCGAGACGAGCAGCGCCGCGCACAGCACCAGCCCGGCCGCCGCGTAGAGCAGCACGAGCGCCGCGACGATCCACGGGAACGGGTGTTTGGCCGGCTCGCGCAGCACCTGCATCTTCAGGGCCGCCCACGGCAGGATCGCGGCGAAGACGCCCAGCACGACGGTCGTCACCAGGCCGGCCGCGTAGTCGCCGGGCTGGACGTCGTTGAAGAACCGAGGTTCCTCGACCAGCCACGTGATCGGCGCGGCGATCCCGATCGTCATGATGAAACCGACGACGCCGAACGCGATCGAGCCCACCAGCGCGCTCTTCTTGTCGAGGCGTGCCGCGAGGAACGCCAGCAGCACCGCCTCGGCCAGCACGATCGCCGTGCGGACGTTGCCGTCGAGCGCGATCACCGTGGTCTGGAACAGCGCGAGCATGCCCGTCGCACCGGCCGCCGTCGCGAACCCGCGCGGCAGGTCGGGGACCATCCAGATCGCCAGCAGCACGGCCGCGACCGCGCCGGCGAGGATCGAGTTGACCGGGTTCTCCAGCAGCGTCGTCGCGAACAGCGACGGCAGCGCCGAGCCCGAGACCAGCGCGACCGCGACGACGTCCTCCGGGCGCTTGCGGATCGTCAGCAGCGCGACCGCGATGCCGACGACGGTCGTGGCCGCCGCGACGCCGACCACGGTCCACTCGTACGAGCGCGGGATGGCGGTGGCGGTGGCGAACAGCGAGGCGAAGATCGGCGGGAAGCCGCCCGCGATGGCGAGACCGGGCCAGTTGCGCTTGATGTGGACGGGCGTGCTGGCCATCTTGAGCACCAGCAGGAAGCCGACGAGCAGGACCGTGAAGCCCTCGGTGATGATCGGCGAGCACACCGCGCACGCTGCGACGACGGTGACCGCGAGCGCTTGCGACTCCCACTTCAGCGCGAGCACGACACCGGCTGCGGCGACGGCGAGCCCGATGACGAGACCCACGCTCTCCGGCAGGTAGTGGTAGAGGCTGGTCGCCGCGATCACGTCCAGGTAGAGCCCGGCGAAACCGGTGAACGCGAGCGCCATCGCACCGGTGCGACCGGCCGGGTTGCGGTGCAGCCACATGCCGATGCCGACCAGCGCGCCGCTGAACACCGCACCGCCGACCACACGCGGCAACGGGCCGAGCCAGCCGCGCTGCACGGCCAGGACCAGCAGCAACACGAAGCCGAGCACGGTGATCGCGCCACCGACCCATGCCAGCAGCTTGGCACCGGCGCCGTCCTTGCCGAGCTTCTCGAACAACGACTCGCGCGGCGGCTGGGGCGGAGCCCACTGCGGCTGCGGGTGGGGCCACGGCGCCTGGCCGGGCGGTGGGACCTGGGGACCGGGCGGCGGGAACTGCGCCGCGGGGGGCGGCGGGAGTTGCGGACCGGGCGCGGGCGGCACCGGGGCCGGTCCGGCGGCCTGCTGCGACCACGGGTTCGGCTGCTGCGGAACCGCCGGCGGCTGCTGCGGAACAGGCGGGACAGCGGTGACCGGCGGCTGTGGCACCTCACCGGGCCGCGCCACCTCGGGTGCCTCGATCACCGCGGTCGCGGTCGAGGCGGAGTGCTCGCGCATCTCCGTGCTGATCGTCGCGAGCCGCTGCCCGATGGCAGCGAGCTCCAGTGCGAGGCGCTGCTCGTACCCGAGGCGATCCTGTCCGTCCATGTGATCAGGGTGAGGCAGAGCACCCCGAGTTACATCCGTACACCTACTCATCCGCTTGACTAGATACATGTGTAATCGATTAACTACTGCTCCGTGACGACCATGAAGGACGTCGCGCAGCACGCGGGCGTGTCGACAGCCACCGTGTCGCGCGTGCTCAACGGCCATGCCGCACCGACTCCCGAGACCCGTGAGCGCGTGCTCGCGGCCATCGAGGAGCTCGGCTACCGGCCCAACGCCCTCGCGCGATCCCTCAGGACCACCAGCACCCAGACCCTCGGTCTGGTCATCAGCGATCTGCTGAACCCGTTCTTCGCCGAGATCGCCCGAGCGGTCGAGGACGAAGCCCGGTCACACGGCTACTGCGTCGTGATCGGGAACGCCGACGAGAGCGCCGAGCAGGAGGCCACCTACGTGCGCACCCTGCTCGACCGCCGGGTGGACGGCCTCCTGCTGTGCCCCGCGACCGACGACCCGAGTCTGGTTCGCGAAGTGAGCGCAGGCGGCGTGCCCGTCGTCCTGCTCGACCGGACGGTCCGGGGCGCCACATGCCCCGTCGTCCGCGCTGACGGCAGCGAGGCGTTGACCGCGCTCGCCCGGCGGCTCGTCGGCGCCGGCCACACCCGCATCGGAGTGATCGCGGGTCCGCCGAACACCTCCACTGGAAGAGAACGGACCGACGTGCTCGTGGGCTCGCTTGGCGGCCTCGCGCAGGTCGTGCACGGCGACTTCCGGCAGGAGAGCGGCAGCCAGGCCGCGGCCAGGCTCCTCGACGACGGCGCCACCGCGCTCGTCGCGATGGACAACCTGATGGGCCTCGGCGCACTGGGCGAGGTCCGGGCCCGCGGCCTGCAGATCCCGCACGAAATCGCGTTCGCGGTGTTCGACGACCAGCCGTGGTTCCCGCTGCTCGACCCGCCCATCACGGTCATCGCGCAGCCGACCGTCGAGATGGGCAGGGCCGCCGCGCGCAGCCTCCTCGCCCTGATCGACGGCCGCCAGCCCGACGACGTCCGCCTCACCGCGAAGCTCGTGCTTCGCGGCTCCCTCGGGGAGGCAGAACTGTGACCACGCTGATCACGGCCCGTGGCATCACCAAGCACTTCGGCGCCACCAAGGCGTTGGACGGCGTCGACCTCGACATCAACGCGGGCGAGGTGCACGTCCTGCTCGGCGAGAACGGTGCGGGCAAGTCCACGCTGGTCAAGGTCCTCGCGGGCATCCACGGCCACGACGCCGGCACGATCGAGGGCCGCGCGAGCCTCGCCGTCATCCACCAGGAGCTGGCGCTCGTCCCCGAGCTGTCCGTCGCCGAGAACCTGTTCCTCAACCGGCTGCCGCGCAAGTTCGGCTTCGTCGACCGCGCGGAGATGCGCCGCAGGGCACCGGAGCTGCTCGAGCGCGTCGGCCTGACCGTCGACCCGAACGCCAAGGTCAAGGACCTCGGCATCGCCCAGCAGCAGATGATCGAGATCGCCCGCGCGCTCGACAAGAACGCCGGCGTGCTGATCCTCGACGAACCGACGGCCGTGCTCACCGAGACCGAGACCGACCGGTTGCTGGAGATCATGGCCCAGCTGCGGGACAACGGCGTCGGCCTCGTCTTCATCACCCACCACCTGGACGAGATCCAGCGCGTTGCCGACCGCATCACCGTCCTGCGCGACGGCCGCAGCGTCGGCGTCCTCGGTCCCAGGGCCACCACCCAGCACATGATCGAGCTGATGGTCGGCCGCCCGATCGACGAGCAGTACCCGCGCGCCCGGCAACGCCCCGGCCAGCCGTTGCTGAGCATCCAGGGCCTGACCAGGCGCGGTGCGTTCGAGGACATCACGATCGAGGTCCACGCGGGCGAGGTCGTCGGCATCGCGGGCCTGGTCGGCGCCGGACGCACGGAGGTCGCGCGCGCCGCGTTCGGCGTCGACGGCTACGACCGCGGCACGGTCGCGGTCGACGGGAAACCGTTGCCGCGCCACGACGTCCAGGCCGCCATCAGGGCAGGTCTCGGTCTCGTGCCGGAGGACCGCAAGGGCCAGGGCCTGGTGCTGACGGCCACCGTCGGCCGCAACCTCGAGCTCGTCACGCTCGGCGACCGCGACCAGCAGCGCCTGCACGACATCGCGGGCAAGCTCCGGATCAAGGGCCGCGTCGAGCAGCCGGTGAAGGAGCTGTCGGGCGGCAACCAGCAGAAGGTCGTCATCGGCAAGTGGCTGCTGGCCGACCCGAAGGTGCTGATCCTCGACGAACCGACCCGCGGCGTCGACGTCGGCGCCAAGGTCGAGATCTACGAGCTGATCAACCGCATGACCGCGCAGGGCCGGGCCGTGCTGCTCGTGTCCAGCGACCTGCCCGAGGTGATCGGGATGAGCGACCGCGTCGTCGTCATGGCCCACGGCCGCGTGGCCGGTGAGCTGCCCGGGGGCGCGACCCAAGACCAGGTGATGGCACTCGCCGTGCAGGAGATTCCAGCGTGAGCACGATCAGCATTCGCAAGTACGCCAGTGAGAACGGCGCCCTGGCCGGCCTCCTGATCCTGGCTCTGGTCATCGCGGTCATGCAGCCGGCGTTCCTGAACGCCCAGAACCTGCTGAACGTCGGCGTGCAGGCCGCGGTCATCGCGATCATGGCGTTCGGCATGACGTTCGTGGTGGTCGCGGGCGGGATCGACCTGAGCGTCGGCAGCATCGCCGCGCTCGCCGCGATGGTCGGCGCGCTCACCGCCGGTCCGCTCGGACTGGTCGTCGGCGCGCTGTGCGGCCTGGTCAACGGCGCGTTGATCAGCTACGGCAAGCTGCCGCCGTTCATCGCCACGCTCGCCATGCTCAGCGTCGCCCGCGGCCTCACGCTGGTGTTCTCCGAGGGCCAGCCGCACGAGACCGACGCGGTGGTCACGTTCCTCGGCTCGAACCTCGCGCCGATGTTGCCGTTGCCGCTGCTGCTGATGCTCGCGTTCTTCGGCGTCACCGGCCTGATCCTCACGCGCACCAACCTCGGCCGCCGCATGTACGCGATCGGCGGCAACGAGGAGGCCGCGAAGCTCAGCGGCATCGACGTGCGCCGCAACAAGCTCTGGATCTACGCGCTGTCCGGCCTGTTCGCCGCCGCCGCGGGCCTCGTGCTCGCGGGACGGCTCGGGTCCGCCGGTCCGCAGGCAGCGGCCGGCTACGAGCTCGACGCCATCGCCGCGGTCGTCATCGGCGGTGCGTCGTTGTCCGGTGGCGTCGGCCGCGCCACCGGGACGTTGGTCGGCGCACTCGTGCTCGCCGTCCTGCGCAACGGCCTCAACCTGCTGCAGGTCCCGCCGTTCTGGCAGCAGGTCGTCATCGGCGTGGTGATCGCTCTCGCCGCGTTGCTCGACTCACTTCGCCGTCGCTGAGAAAACCCGCAACAGGTAAGGAAGACACCAATGAAGGTGACCCGACGGATCGCGCTGACGCTCGGTGCCGCTGCTCTGCTGGCGACCGGGTGCAGCGGAACTGGGGCGTCCGGAGGCCAGCTCACCATCGGCCTCGCTGTGTCCACTTTGAACAACCCGTTCTTCGTGGAGCTGCAGCAGGGCGCGCAGGAGATGGCGGACCAGCTGGGCGCCAAGCTCACCGTGGTCGACGCGCAGAACGACGCGACGAACCAGATCAACCAGGTGCAGACGCTGGTGACCCAGGGCGTCAAGGCGATCATCCTCAACCCGGTCGACTCGAAGCAGTCCGGTCCGGCCGCGAAGGCCGCCGAGACCGCGAACATCCCGCTGATCTCGGTCGACCGCGCGGTCGAGGGCAAGGTCGCGGCCGAGGTCGCGTCCAACAACGTCTCGGGCGGCAGCCTCGCGGCCATCGAGCTCGGCCGCGCCACCTCCGGCGAGGTCGCGCACCTCAAGGGCATCCCGGGCGCGTCGGCGTCGCGGGACCGCGGCCAGGGCTTCGAGCAGGGTCTGAACAGCGGCAACATCAAGGTCGTCGCCTCGGCCGTCGCCGACTTCGACCGCGCCAAGGGCCTCAACGAGACCACGAACCTGCTGCAGGGCCACCCCGGTCTCAAGGGCATCTTCGCCGAGAACGACGAGATGGCGCTCGGCGCGATCAAGGCCCTCGGCGCCCGCGCGGGCAAGGACGTGCAGGTCGTCGGGTTCGACGGCACGCCGGACGGCCTGAAGGCGATCCAGGACGGCACGCTCGCGGCGACCGTCGCGCAGCAGCCGAAGCTGCTCGGTTCCAAGGCCGTCGAGCAGGCCGTGCACGCCGCCAAGGGCGAACCGGTTCAGCAGGTCGTGGACGTCGAGGTCAAGGTCATCACCGCGAAGAACGTGGCAGAGTTCGTCAAGTGACACAGACTCTGCTCGTTCTCGGGTCCGCCAACGCCGACCTCGTGGTCGAGGTCGGCAGGCGGCCCGCCGGCGGTGAGACCGTGCTCGGCGGCGACACCGTCGTGCTGCCCGGCGGCAAGGGCGCGAACACCGCCGTGGCCGCCGCCCGCGTCGGTGCGTCAGTCTCGCTGGTCGGCGCCCTCGGCGGGGACGGGTACGGCGCGCTGCTGCGCGAGTCGCTGGAGTCGTCCGGTGTCGGCACGGCGCTGGTGAAGACCTCCGAGCGGCCGACCGGGATCGCGTACATCACCGTGACGCCCGACGGCGAGAACTCGATCGTCGTCTCCCCCGGCGCCAACTCGGACGTGCTCAAGTCCGATGTGGACGGTCTGTCGTTCGACGGCGTGGGCGTGCTGACGTGCTCGCTGGAGGTGCCGCTGGAGACGGTGGTGCACGCGATCGGCGTGGCCGCCGAGGCCGGCGTGCGGACCGTGCTGAACCTGTCGCCGGTCGCGGAACTCCCCGCGGAGACGTTGCGGCAGCTCGCGGTCCTGATCGTGAACGAGCACGAGGCCGCGCAGCTCGCCTCGGACTGGCAAGGCCTGCTCGACCTCGGCCCGGCGTCGGCGATCGTCACGCTGGGCTCGCGCGGTGCCGCCGTGGTGGAGCCTTCGGGCGTCGTCGAGGTGCCGTCGATCGAGGTCGCCGAGGTGGTCGACACGACCGGCGCCGGTGACGCGTTCGCCGGGGCGCTCTCCGCGCGGCTGGCCGAGGGCGACGCCCTGGTGGAAGCCGCCCGCTACGCCGCGAAGGTCGCCGCGCTGTCCGTCACGAAGGCGGGCGCCCAGCCGTCCTACCCGACCGCGGCCGAGGTCGGCTGACCTACGCGCGCACCGCCGCCCGGTCGTCGAACAGGTCCTCGTCCGGCAGCACGTACTTCTCCACGTCCGGCGCCCTGTCCGGCAACGGCGCGTCCGGCATCTCCGGCTGCAACGGCGGCGCGGCGACCTGGGTGAACGGGATCCCGGGCGGTGCCATGAGCTTCTTGCGCGGCAGATCGCCGACGACCACGTCACCGCCGGGGTTGCCGGTGACCAGGTTGCGGAACATCCCGGCGCGCGGCCTCGCCGTGATGTCCAGGCCGATCCCGAACGCGCTGCCCTCGCGCGCCGGCGACAGCGCCTCGTCGTTGTCGGACACGAGGTTGCCGACGAGCGCGACGTCGTCCTGCGCGGAGGCGTCCGAGCTCAGACCGACGCGGTTGCCGCTGAACCTGTTGCCCAGCACGAACATCCGGCCGGACGCGTCAGCCGACCGGTACCCGACGGCGTTGCGTTCGGCGACGTTGCCGCGCACCACGACGTCGCACGCCTGGCACCGGCCCACGTGGAAGCCGGAGTCCGTGCTGCCGCTCGCGTAGCTCTGCTCGATCACGCCGTGCTGGGCGCCCGACGCGTGGATGCCGTCCATCGCGTTGTTGCTCGCCGTCACGTACGAGACGCGGAAGCCCTGCACCTGCGAGATCAGCACGCCGTGAGACGTGTGGTTGCGGACCGTCAGGTTCTGCACGGACACGTCCGGCGCGGCCAGCACGATCCCGTCCGCCCGCCTGACCTCACCGTCGATGATCACGCTGCCGCGCTGGGCACCCCTGATCGTCACCCCGCGCGTGCCGACCCGCACCGACTCCCGGTAGACACCGGGCGCCACCAGGATCGTCGTGCCCTCGCGCGCCGCGTCGACCGCGGCCTGGATGGTGCCTGCCTGTGCCGGGACGCTGATCTCGAGTCCGGGGTCCTCCGGCGTCGAGCAACCGGCGACGAGGAGCACTGCGGCAAGGGCGTACGGAACGCGCACGGCAGGCACCGTACTGCTCTGTTCGGCCCATCGGGGCACTGCCCCTGTTTTCATCCGTGTTACGCCGTGAAGACGAGCTTCGCGTCGTCCCGCATTCTGCTCGCCTGTTGGTCACACTGAGCTGTCCCGGGTTCCCGGTAGGAGGGTATGGTCTAGACCATGTCGAGCGCGCGGCTGAGCGGTGTCGGTGTCAGCAGCGGCCGGGCAACCGGCCCCGTGGTGAGGGTGACCGAGGCCCTGCCGGAACCTCCTGCTGGTCAGCGAACAGCGGACACGAAGATGGAGGCCTCCCTCATCCGTCCCGCGACGGAGGTCGTGGCGCAGCGCCTGATGGAGCGCGCGAAGACGGTCGAGGGCGACGCCCGCTCCGTGCTGGAGACCACCGCGGCGATGGCGGGCGACCCGTCGCTCATCAAGGCCGCCGAGAAGCTCGTCGTCGACCAGTCGCTGACCGCCGCCCGTGCCGTGCACGAGGCCGCGCAGAAGTTCATCTCCGCACTCCAGGCCGCCGGTGGCTACATGGCCGAACGCGCCCGCGACGTCCAGGACGTCCGCGACCGCGTCGTTGCCGAACTCCTCGGCCTGCCCGCGCCCGGCGTCCCCGACCTCGAGTCGCCGTCCGTGCTGGTGGCCCGCGACCTCGCGCCCGCCGACACCGCGGGCCTCGACCCGGCGAAGGTCCTCGCCCTGGTCACCGAGGAGGGCGGCCCCACCTCGCACACCGCGATCCTCGCCCGTTCGCTCGGCATCCCGGCCGTCGTCGCGTGCCGCGGCATCCTCGCGTTCGAGGGCACCTCGCTCGACGTGGACGGCGACACGGGCCAGGTCCGCGAGTCCGACGGCAAGGTCCGCGCGGCCGGCACCGGCAAGAAGGCCGAGTGGAACGGCGTCGGCGTCCTCAAGGACGGCCACCGCGTGAAGGTTCTCGGCAACGTCGGCTCCCCGGCCGATGCCGCCGCGGCAGCCGCCGCGGGTGCGGAGGGCGTAGGCCTGTTCCGCACGGAGTTCTGCTTCCTGGACGCAGCTGAGGAACCGACCGTTGCTGAGCAGACTGCTGCTTACGAGGCTGTGCTGGCGCCGTTTAAGGGCAAACCCGTTGTGGTGCGCACCCTCGACGCGGGCGCGGACAAGCCGCTGGCGTTTCTGAACCCGGACCCCGAGCCCAACCCGGCCCTAGGCGTCCGCGGCCTGCGCGTAGCGTTCGACCGCCCGGAGATCCTGGACCGCCAGCTCGAAGCCATCGCGGCCGCCGCAGCCTCGTCGGGCGCCGACGTCTCCGTCATGGCCCCGATGGTCGCGACCGCCGCCGAGGCCGCGTGGTTCGTCGAACGAGCCCGCGCCGCCGGCATCCAGCGCGCCGGCGTCATGGTCGAGGTCCCGTCCGCGGCCCTGTCCGCGCGCGAGATCCTCCAGGTCGTCGACTTCATCTCGATCGGCACCAACGACCTGGCCCAGTACGTCTTCGCGGCCGACCGCCAGCTCGGCGGCGTCGCGGCCCTGAACGACCCCTGGCAGCCCGCACTCCTGCGCCTGATCGCCCTGGTCGGCGAGGCGGCGATCGCCACCGGCAAGCCGGTCGGCGTCTGCGGCGAGGCAGCGGCCGACCCGCTGCTCGCGTGCGTGCTCATCGGCCTCGGCGTGACGTCGCTGTCGATGAACCACACGGCGCTCGCGGGCGTCGGGTCGCGGCTCGCGACGTCCAGCCTGGACATCTGCCAGCTCGCGGCCCGCGGCGCGCTGGCGGCGGGCGACCCGGCCTCGGCGAAGCTCGCGGCCCGCGCCCCGCACTAGTCACTCGATCGTGTGATCAACGCGGGGGCACGGCCCCCGCGTTGAGATCGCGTGACTGACTTCATCACCAAGAACGGCAAGGTCATCCCGCTGAACGGCGGCGGCGGGGGCAAGAAGGGCACCGGTGTCGTGGTGGCCGGAGCGCTGGCCCTGACCGTCGCCGCGGGCACGGGCGGCGCCACGACCGTCGGTGGCCTCGGCCCGACCGAGGTCGGATCGGGCGGGACGTCGTTACGGCTGGGCCCGCGCAAGGCCGAGGGGCAGAAGGCGGCCCGCAAAGGCGATGTCGACGGTGCTTGGCAGCGCCTGGGCATGAGACAGCTGAAACGCACCACCCGGCAACAAGCCGAATGCGTGGCCGTGTCATTCGGCGAGGTGCGCGAGTTCTTCCTCCAGAACCGTTGCACCTCATTGGACCGGGTCCTGTTCGCGGTGACCGACGGCACCGGCAACACCGCGGTGATCTCCGTGGTGTGGGTCGGGCTTTCGTCGGACGGCGACGCGCGCAGGTTCCAGTCCGTCATGAACAGGCACGGCAGCGGTGACGTCCACCCGCTCGGCAGCACCCTCCTCGACCTGGCCGAGATCCGCTTCACCGGCCTGCGCTACGGCAGCGAGCGCGACGGCCGGACCGTGACCGTCGCGGAGGCCGAGACCGCGACCGGCCAGGTCGACCACGACACGCTGGACGCCCTCGCCGAGGTCGCCGCCCACCTCCCCCGCGTCTAGTCGACCGCGGTCACGCGGATCTCGATGCGCATCTTCGGGTGACCGAGGGCGGTGACCCCGCTCTCGGTCCAGATCGGCTTGCGCTCGCCCATCCGCGTCCGGAACTGCTCGACCATCACGCGGTTGTGGTCGTCGAACGAGTCGTCGCCGAGCACGTGGTACGAGTTCACGTGCACGACGTCGGCCCACGACGAACCGGCGGTCGCGAGGGTGCGCTCGACGTTCTCGAACGCCCGTACGATCTCGTCCTCGAGCGACTCGGGGAACTCGAACTCGTCGCTCCAGCCGCCCTGCCCCGAGATCTCGACCCGGTCGCCGATGCGCACGGCCTGGCTGTAGTGCATGTTCTCCAGCTGCGTCTCGCCGTATCCGGGGGTGGCGAAGAACTCCGGCTTGCTCATCTCTCCTCCTATGACTTCACGCTTGAAGTCAACAGTACATGACTTCAAGCGTGAAGTACGCTGCGCGACGTGGAGTGGCTGAACGCGGACGAGAAGGACGCCTGGACCGGACTGGTCTCGATGCTGCTGTTGCTACCGGGTCGGCTGGAGGCGCCGTTGCAGCAGGGGGCGGGGCTGAGCCTGTTCGACTACCTGGTGCTCAGCCACGTCTCCGAGGCGCCGGACCGCCGCATGCGCATGAGCGAGCTGGCCCACCTGGCGAACGGGTCGCTCTCGCGGCTGTCGAACGTGGTCAAGCGCTTCGAGCAGCGCGGCTGGGTGGTGCGTTCGCCCGATCCCGACGACGGCCGGTACACCGTCGCCGAACTCACCGACGAGGGCTACGAGGTGGTCGCCGCCGCCGCGCCCACGCACGTGCGCGCGGTTCGACAGGTCGTGTTCGACCAGCTCGACGCCGCCGACCGCCAGGCGTTGACGCGCATCGCGGCCAAGCTGCGCGTGTCGATCCCCTCGCCCTAGCCCTGCAGTTCGTCGAGGACCGCTCTGATCAACGGGTGGTCCTCCGACCCTCGGCGCACAGCTGCCACCACTCGTCGCAACGGCGCGTCTCCCGCGACCGGCACCCCGCGCACGGCGTTCCGCGGCGCCAACGCCACCCCCGCGCCGGCCGCCACCAGCGCCTCGATCGCGCGGAAGTCGTCAGCGGTGTGCCGGATCCGAGGGGTGAACCCGGCTTGGGCACACGCCATCTCCACGACGTCCCGCAGCGGGTTGCCGGGCAGCGTCACCACCCAGTCCTCGTCGGCCAGCGACGCGAGGTCCACCGGCGCGGACACCCGGTGTCCCGGAGGCAGCACGACGTCGAAAGGTTCGGTGTACAGCGGAAACCTGGTCAGGCGGTCGGTCGTGCGGTGTTCCTCGGTGATCGCGACGTCGATCTCGCCGTCGAGCAGCAGCCGCACGCTCTCGTGGCCCTCGGCGTCCCGCACAGACAGTTCGATCGAGCGCTCCTTCAACGCCGCCAACGCCGGCGCCACCACCTGCGTGATCGCCGACGCGAACGCCGCGACCGCCACCCGGCCCGCCGTGCCGGAGGCGAGGGCGTCCAAAGTGGCCTGTGCGCGTTCGAGCTCTGCCGCCACGACATGGGCGTGCACGACGAGAAGTTCACCCGCGGGCGTGAGGGAAACCCTCCGTCCCTTGCGCAGCAACAGCGGATGCCCCGCCTCGGACTCCAACGCCGCAAGCTGCTGCGACACCGCTGACGGCGTGAGGTGCAGCGCTGCAGCAGCGGCCGTCACCGTGCCGTGGTCGGCGAGCGCGCGCAGCACCCGCAACCGTCGTGGGTCGATCACCGCACAATGATGGGGGATTCCACCGGAGCGTTCACGGGGACGTCCTGCGGCACGATCGGTTCGAAGTTCACCTCTTCCAGCAGGAGGTACTCCTCCTCCGAGATCGGCGCCCCGGCGGGCAGACCGTGCTGCGGCGCGGTGAGCAGGTCGCTCCTCTTCACCGGCAGCCACGTCTCGGGGTCGACCACGAACCGCGTCTCGACCCCGCTGTACTGGAACGTCGGCGGCGCGGCGAGCACCACCCCGAGCCCGGACCGCCCCTCGCGCACCTGCACGTCGCCGAGGAACCTCGCCCCGTCGAGCGACTTGAGCAGCTCGAACGCCGCCCGCCGCTGGTCGCTGCGCACGTTCGCGGTCATCAACTCCATCGCGAGCGACCCGACCCGGTAGGTGTCGGACCCGACGACGGTCTCCAGCACCTTGCGCAGCTCCTTCGGGTCGGTGGGCAACGTGTCGAGCGACTCGAGCCGCACCTGGCTGTGCAACGACATCTGGAACCCGGACACCGCGGTCTTCTGCACGGCCGGCTTCATCGGCCCGATCCGCACCAGGTGGTCGCCACCAACCTGCGGCACCGTCTCGGGCTTGCCCGCTGCCTCCCACTCGTTCTGCCGGTCCAACGAGAACGGCGTCACATGACCGTCCTTCTGCGACACCGTGACCTGCTGGTTCCCCGAAGACCACCGGTCGGTCTTGGAGTCGATGAACACCGCGTACGGATCCGCCGGATCGCCAACGACCATCATCGACCAGTTCCGCGTGAGCACGTGCCACCACTTCGCAGGCGCCGCAGGCTGCACGGGCTGAGGAGGCGCAGGCAGCAACACGACCGCAAGCACCACCACGGCAGCGATGACGACCAACGGCGCAAACCGCCGCACGAGCAGCTTCCGTGCCGGTCTCTCCCGCGGCAACGTGATGATTCGGGCGAGGTCGCGCTCCATCCGCTCGCGGTCGACCTCGGGAGCAGGCGGCTTGGCCTGGGCCAGGTCCTTCAGGATGTCTTCCATGACTCCCTCGCGCTGTCGAATTTCGGAGTCCAGAGAGCAGCCTGCAGACGCCGCCGAGCCCGGTGCAGCCGCACGAAGAACGTCGCCGTCGTGCAGCCGAGCACCTGCGCCGCCTCGGCCGCCGCCAACCCGTGCCACGCGATGAGCGTGAGCACCTCCTGGTCGGCCTCCGACAGGCTCGACAACGCCGCCCGCAGCTCGATCACCGCGAAGTCGTCGTCAGCCGGGAAGTCGGTCAGCTCGTAGTGCGTCGTCTGCCGGTGGGCCGCCCGCACGAGGTTGCGCGCGATGCCGAGCAGCCACGGCAGCGCGTTCGACGGCATCTGCCCGGACTTGCGCCAGGCGATCGTGAAGGTCTCGCTCGTGATGTCCTCGGCGAGCCTCGGCCCCGCATGGCTCGCGGCATACGCGAGCACCCGCGGGTAGCACTCGCGGTAGACAGCCGAGAAGTCCTCCACGTCGAGGAAGTGCTGGAAGCGAGCCGATTCTTACAGCGGAGTGACCCGGGTCACATCGCGGAGGAACGCCGACCAGGCCTGGGCGGACACCGGCAGGTGAGCGGCGGGCGCCTTGCTGTCCCGGATGCCGACGCCATGCCCGACCTCGACGCAGTCACTGGAGTTCGGGCTGTGAGAGCTCTTGCGCCAGATCGACATGCGGAACGTCCCCTCAGATCAGGATGCCGGCGACCGCACTGGACTTTCGTCGTGGCATGCCGAAGAAACTAGAAGCGAAACCCGTACCGGCTCCAGTTTTTCCTCGAAAGAAGTACTTTCTTGGAGCCGGTACAAGTCCGACGTCTACATCTTCTCCCGTGCGGCGATGAACGCGTCCACGGCGCGGTTGACGTCCTCGGTGGTGTGTGAAGCCGACATCTGCGTGCGAATGCGCGCCTTGCCGTGCGGCACCACCGGGTACGAGAACCCGATGACGTACACGCCCTGCTCAAGCAACAGGTCCGCGAGCCGCGCCGCCTCCGCCGCGTCGCCGATCATCACCGGGATGATCGGGTGCTCGCCCGGCAGCAGGTCGAAGCCGGCCTCGGTCATCCGGCGGCGGAACAGCTCGGTGTTCGACCGCAGCTGGCTGAGCAGCTCGGTGGACGACGAGAGCATGTCCAAAGTCGCGATGGCGGCGGCCGTGATCGAGGGCGCGAGCGAGTTCGAGAAGAGGTACGGGCGCGAGCGCTGGCGCAGCAGTTCGATGATCTCCGCACGCCCGGACGTGTAACCGCCGGACGCGCCACCCAGCGCCTTGCCCAGGGTGCCGGTCACGATGTCGACGCGGTCCTGCACGCCGAACAGCTCCGGGGTGCCGCGGCCGGTCGGGCCGGTGAAGCCGACGGCGTGCGAGTCGTCGACCATGACCAGGGCGTTGTAGCGCTCGGCCAGGTCGCAGATCTCGTCGAGCGGCGCGAGGTAGCCGTCCATCGAGAAGACGCCGTCGGTCGCGATCAGGCGGTAGCGGGCGTCGGAGGCGTCCTTGAGCTGGCGCTCCAGGTCGTCCATGTCGCGGTTCTTGTAGCGGAACCGCCGCGCCTTCGACAGCCTGACGCCGTCGATGATCGAGGCGTGGTTCAGCTCGTCGGAGATGATCGCGTCCTCGGCGCCGAGCAGCGTCTCGAACAGGCCGCCGTTCGCGTCGAAGCACGAGCTGTAGAGGATCGTGTCCTCGGTGCCGAGGAATTCGGAGAGCTTGCGCTCCAGTTCCTTGTGCGGCTCCTGCGTGCCGCAGATGAACCGCACGGAGGCCATGCCGAAGCCCCAGTCGTCCAAGGCCTTCTTGGCGGCTTCGATCAGCTGGGGGTGGTCGGCGAGGCCGAGGTAGTTGTTGGCGCAGAAGTTGAGCACGTCGTCGCCGGAACCGACCCTGACGCTGGCGTTCTGCGGGGTGGCGATGACGCGTTCGGACTTGTAGAGCCCGGCCTCCCTGATCTCCCCGATGGTCTTGAGGAGGTCGTTCTTCAGCTCGCCGTACATCAGGCTCCCGTCCAGTCGAGGATGACCTTGCCGCACTTGCCTTCGCGCGCGGTGGCGAACGCCTCCGCGTGCTGCGTGTGGTCGTACCGGTGCGTGATCACCGGCGCGAGGTCGAGGCCGCGCTGCAGCAGCACGGTCATCGAGTACCAGGTCTCGAACATCTCGCGGCCGTAGATCCCCTTGATGTGCAGCATCTTGAGCACGACGCTGCTCCAGTCGACGGAGAACTCGTCCGCGGGCAGGCCGAGCATCGCGATGCGGCCGCCGTGGGCCATGTTCGCGATCATGTCGCGCATCGCGACGGGCTTGCCGGACATCTCCATGCCGACGTCGAAGCCCTCGGCCATGCCGAGCTCGCGCTGGGCGTCGGCGATCGTCTTCTCGGAGACGTTCACGGCGAGGTCGACGCCGACCTTGCGGGCCAGGTCGAGGCGGTGCTCGGAGATGTCGGTGATGACGACGTTGCGCGCGCCCGCGTGCTTGGCGACGGCGGCGGCCATGATGCCGATCGGACCGGCGCCCGTGATGATCACGTCCTCGCCGATGACCGGGAAGCTCAACGCGGTGTGCACGGCGTTGCCGAACGGGTCGAAGATCGCGGCAACGTCCAGGTCGACCTGAGTGCGGTGCACCCACGCGTTCTGCTCGGGCAGCACGACGTACTGCGCGAACGCGCCGTTGGAGTGCACGCCGAGGCCGCGCGTGTTCGCGCACAGGTGGCGGCGGCCGGCCTTGCAGTTGCGGCACGTGCCGCAGACGAGGTGGCCCTCGCCGCTGACCAGGTCGCCGACCTTCACGCCGCTCACCGACGCGCCGATCTCCACGACCTCGCCGACGAACTCGTGTCCGAGGACCAGCGGCGCCTTGATGTTGGCGGCGGCCCAGTCGTCCCACGAGTCGATGTGCAGATCGGTGCCGCAGATACCGGTGCGCAGCACCCTGACCAGCACGTCCGTCGGTCCGGGGGTGGGGTCCGGGACGTCGGTCAGTTCGAGGCCGGGCCCAGCGGCGACCTTGACGAGAGCCTTCATGCGGGAAGTCTCACCCTTTGCTGCTTGTGCAGTCCATCAGGACTTTCTGAAGTTCTTGTGCAGCTCAGCTTCATTGGCGATGTTGCGCACCATGCCGCCGAACACGATGCCGTGGAAGGGGTAGACGGCCGCCCAGTAGAGGTGGCCGGCGAGCCCTTTGGGCACGAACACGGCACGTTGGCGGTAAGTGGACCCGTGTCCCTCGTTCGCCGCCACTCGAAGCTCCAGCCAGGCCTTGCCGGGCACCTTCATCTCGGCGCGCAGCCGCAGCAGCGAGCCGCGTTCGATCTCCTCCACGCGCCACCAGTCGAGGGCCTCGCCGACGTTCAACCGGTGCGGGTCCCGCCGCCCGCGCCGCAGCCCCACGCCGCCCGCGAGCCGGTCCATCCAGCCGCGCACCGCCCAGGCCAGCGGGAACGAGTACCAGCCGCGTTCGCCGCCGATGCCCTCGACGACCTCCCACAGCCGGTCGGGGCTCGCGGTCGTCCGCCGCTCCCGTTCGTCGACGTAGACGGACCCGCCGGACCAGTCGGGGTCGCTCGGCAGCGGCTCACTCGGCGCGCCCGGCAGGGACGCCCCCGACCAGCGCGTCTCGACGTCGGCGTCGCGGATCTTGTCGAGAGCGAGCTCGACTGCCTTGTCGTAGCCGATGTTCTCGCCCGGCAGCAGGGTCTGGATGTCGTTCTCGCGGCACACCACTTCGTGCACCAGCGACTCGATCAACGGCTTCGCGATCGACTTCGGCACGGGCGTGACCACGTTGACCCAGTGCGAGGACAGGCCCGGCGTCAGCACGGGCACGGGCAGCACGCGGCGCCTCGGCAGGCCCGCGACCTCGGCGTACCGCAGCATCATCTGCAGGTACGTCAGCACGTCCGGGCCGCCGATGTCGAACGTGCGGTTCTGGTTCTCCAACGTCGTGGCGTCGACCAGGTAGCGCAGCACGTCCCGCACGGCGATCGGCTGGATCCGGTTGTGCACCCACCGCGGCGTGACCATGACCGGCAGGCGTTCGGTGAGGTAGCGCAGCATCTCGAAGCTCGCCGACCCCGACCCGATGATCACCGCGGCCTGCAGCACGACGGCCGGGACCGGTGACCGCAGGAAGACGTCGCCGACCTCCTTGCGCGAGGCCAGGTGCGGCGACAGTTCGGTGCCCTCGGGGTGCAGCCCGCCGAGGTAGACGATGCGCTGCACGCCGGCGCGTTCCGCAGCCCTCGCCGTGTTCTCGGCGGCCTTGCGGTCGGCGTCGGCGAAGTCCTTGTCGTGCAGCGAGTGCACGAGGTAGTGCACGACCTCGATGTCGCGCATGGCCTCGTCGAGGTCACCGAGCACGTCTCCGCGCACGATCTCGACGTCGGCCGCCCACGGGACGTCGCGCAGCTTCTCAGGGGAACGCACGAGGCAGCGGACCTCGTGCCCTTCGGCCAGCAGCCTGGGCACGAGTCGTCCGCCGAGGTACCCGGTCGCGCCGGTCACGAGACACCGCATGCCTCGATCCTGCGCGACGGCGGGTCTGCCTGCAGATCAGCGCTTGGAGCGCTTGATCACCACGGTTCCGCCGCGCACCACGCCCTTGAGCTGGAAGTGCGGGTTGCCCATGGCCGGTACGTGCACCTTGTCCTTCACCTCGCCCGCGGTGATCTCGACCGCGTCCGTGTTGACCGACGAGCCCACCGGCAGCAGCAGCTTCACCGTCCCGAGCGACACGTCCAGGTCGACGTTCACGACCGGCGGCACCTCGGCGGCGGTGAAGTCGAGGTTCGTGGTGCCGAGGGTGTTGCGGATGACGAGCTCCTGCGGCACGACCCAGTGACCCTTGCGGGTCGTGGTGCTCATCGTGTTCTTCAGTTCCGTGCGGGCGTGGGCGACCTCGTTGTTGACCATGCCCGGCAGGTCGACCAGCACGCCGTTGAGATCGGCCCTGGTCTTCGCGGCGAGAGCGGTGTCCGTGCGGACGGTGAACTCGTCGAGCGTGATCATGCCGCGGCCCACCGCCTTGTTCAGCAGGCTGACGACGTGCTCACGTTCCGCGTCGGACACGCGTAACTCTCTGGGGTCTGTCATTTCTCTGCCTCCGGTTCGGCGTCGAGCCCGTGCTCAATGGCATAACGCGCCAGCTCCACCCGGTTGTGCAGTTGGAGTTTCCGCAATGTCGACTGGACGTGGTTCTCGACCGTGCGGTGGGAGATCACCAGGCGGTTCGCGATCTGTCGTGCGGTGAGGCCCTTGGCCACGAGCCGCAGCACCTCGGTCTCCCGGTCGGTGAGCTGCGGCTTCTCCTCCGAGTCGTCCGGCGCGGCGGCCATCCGCCGGTACTCGCCCAGCACCAGGCCGGCGAGGCCCGCGGTGAACACGGCGTCGCCCGCGGCCGTGCGGGTGACCGCCTCGACCAGTTCGTCGGAGGACGCGGACTTCACCAGGTAGCCGGACGCGCCCGCCTTCACGGCCTGCAGCACGTCGTCGTGCTCGCCGGACGCGGACAGCACCAGCACGCGCGTCTCCGGCAGCTCGCTGGTGATCATCGCGGTGGCGTCGACCCCGGAGAGCTCGCCGAGGTTGAGGTCCATCAGGACCACGTTGGGCCGCACGGCCTTCGCGATCCGCACGGCCGAGGGCGCGTCGCCCGCGGTCGCCACGATCTCGAACCCGCGTTCCTGCAGATCTCGTGCGACGCCCTCGCGCCACATCGGGTGGTCGTCCACGACCATCACCGAGACCGTCATCCTGCCGCCCCCTTCCTGAACACCCGAACCTCCCACTCCGTGCCCTCCCCCGGCCCGGTCTGGAGCTCGAGCGTCCCGCCGAGCGACTCCACCCGGCCTTTGATCGACTTCTCGATCCCCATCCTGCCCTCCGCGGCGGCCAGCGCCAGGCGGCCTTCCGGGATGCCCGGTCCATCGTCCCTGACGCTGAGCACGATTTCCTCACCGAGGTCTTCGAGCAGCACCCAGGCCCGTGCGTCCTCACCGGCGTGCTTGTCCACGTTGGACAGAGCCTCCCGCACCAGCGACGTCAGCTCGTTCGCCGCCCCGGCCTTCAGCATGACCTGCGTGGCGGGCGTCGAGACCTGGATGCGCGGCGTGGCGAGGAGCTGCAGGCCGGGCCGCAGGTCGATGTCGCCGTCCACAGTGGAGTCGACGGGGGCGGCGGCCACCAGGTTCCGCAGCGCCACCTCCTGCTCGCCGGCCATCGCGGCCAGTTCGGCCGCCTCGCCGCCGACCTCCAGCCCGCGCTTGCGCACGCGGGCGAGGACCTGCAGCACGCTGTCGTGGATCGACCGGGCGAGCCGCTCGCGTTCCGCGGTGGCCGCCTCCGCCCGCAGCGCCTGCGCGAGGAGGACCGCACTGCGCCGGGCCGTGGCCGACGCCATGCCGACGACCATGCCCGCGCCGGCGAGCAGTACGACGTCGCGCAGCAGGTCGAGGCTCGGCACGCCCTTGCTCAGGTACGTCGAGAGGCCGACCGCCAACCCGCCCGCGAAGCCCGCGTACGGCCCGCCCAACGCGCCCAACGCCACCGCCGGCACGCACGCCCAGATCGTGGTGATGAGCGGGACGTTCAGCGTCAGCAACTGCGCGTCGGACATGATCAGCGGCGACAGCGACATGAGTGCGCAGGTCAGAGCCAGGTCGACGAGCACGAGCGGCCACCGCCTGCCCCACGTCGTGCTGTAGGCGCGGCTGGTGAACACCGACCACAGCGCCATGACGCCGAGCGTGGTCCAGGCGAGCCACGGCCGCACGTAGCCGGATTGGTTCGCGATGATGTTGGCCGTCGCGAAGAGGAATGTGACTATGCGTAGCGCAATCGTCCCGCGCCACAGGGGCGTGGCCGGGTCGTCGATCACCTTCGTCACACGTTCGGCAGGCTCTTTGCGCACGCTGTGCTCCTTTCGGACACCATCCTGCCGGGTGAACGTGGCGTGGCTAACCCCCAGGTGGCCGTCTTCTGCCGAACGGAGGAATGTGCGACGCTCTCCGGGTTCGGGGGAGGGCGAATGCAGGTGCGCTACTGGCCGTTGTGGACTTTGCGGCGGCCCGCGCTCTGCTACTGGTTGTTCATCGACATGGCTGCCTTCGCCACCGTCGTCCACTGCATCGTCTCCTCCGAAACGCCGTCACCCTCCGAAGTCGCCAGGTTCGCCGCGATCGCGGGCACGGCCGGCGCGGTCATCATCTGCAGCTCGATCTACAGCCACCGCCTCGGCGAGACCGAACGCAACCCGTGGGCGGCCCACCTCTGCTACCTCACCGCGGGCGTCCTGGCCCTCCCGCCGAACCTGCTGGTGCTGCTGCTCTTCGGCCCGGCCCTGCACTGCCTGCTCGCCCAACGCCCCGAGACCCACCGCTGGCTCTTCACCCTGAGCGCCACCACCCTGGCCGTCTTCGCCACCCGCTACGCCCTGGGCTGGGCCGACCCGCACGCCAACCTCCTGGTCCTGACGCTGTGCGCGACCCTGCTGCTGGTCCTGCGCGCGGGCCTGATCGCCCTGGGCCTGAGGCTGCGCAACCCGTCCGCGGGCTTCGAGGAGAACGTCGGCGAGCCCATCGACGCCGTCCTGGGCATCGTCGCGGTCTCCATCGGCGGCCTGATGGGCTGCGTGGCGGAGACCAACGCCATCCACGCCCTGATCGCCGGCCCGCCCCTCGCCCTGCTGGAACGAGCGGCCCAACTCCCCCAATGGCGCCGCTCGGCCCAGCGCGACGCCAAGACAGGCCTGGCCAACGCCGTCCACTGGGACAGCAGGGCCCGCTACGAACTGAGCAAGGGAGCCGACCGCACCCGCCCGATGGCCGTGATGCTGCTCGACCTCGACCACTTCAAGCGCGTCAACGACGAGGTGGGCCACCTGGCAGGAGACGCGGCACTGGCCGCGATCTCGCTCCTGCTGCGCGGCACCGTCCGGCGCGGCGACTTCGTCGGGCGGTTCGGTGGCGAGGAGTTCGTGGTGCTGCTGCCCGAGGCCACGCCGGACGAGGCGGAGTCCGTCGCCCAGCGGGTGCGCAAGGCCGTGGAGACCCTGCGGGTGCCGACCATGTCCGTTGATAAGCAGCCGTACGAGCTGCACGGGCTGACTGTGTCTATCGGAGTGTCGACGACGACTCGGTTCGGATACGAGCTGTCGGACCTGTTGGTTGCGGCCGATGCGGCGTTGCTGGCGGCGAAGGGCTTCGGCCGCAACCTCGTGTCGATGGCTTAGAGCTCCTTCACCCGTTCGCCCTTGTCGTCCTTCGGTGCCGTGTCCTGCGGGTTCAGCACGTCCACCTTCTCCGGGTTCTGCTCGGCATCGGCGTCCGACACCAACGACCGGATCCCGGAGTTCAGCACCGCGAGCAACGGCACCGCCAGCAACGCCCCGGCGATCCCGCCGGTCACCAACCCGCCGGCGATGGCCAGCACCACGGCCAACGGGTGCAGCTTCACCGCACGCCCCAACAGCAGCGGCTGCAGCACGTGCGACTCCAACTGCATGACGCCGATTAGCACAGCCAAGACCACGAGAGCGGCGATCGGCCCGTTGGTCACCAACGCGATCAACACCGCCACAGCACCGGTGAACACCGCACCGATGATGGGAATGAACGCGCCGAGGAACACCAACGCCGACAGCGGCACGACCAGAGGCACGCCGATGATCGCCAACCCGACACCAACGCCGACGGCGTCCACGATCGCGACCACGGCCGTAGCGCGCACATAGGAGACGAGAGAGCCGAACCCACGACGGCCGGCCACCTCGACACGCTGACGCACGTCCCGTGGCACCGCACGGGTCACGAAGCGCCAGATGCCGTCGCCGTCGTGCAGAAAGAAGATGAGCGTGAACAGCGCCAGCAGCAGCCCGGTCAGCAGCTCGCCCAGCGTCGCCGCCGTCGTCAGGGCACCCGACGTGATCTCCGCCTGGTTCTCCTTGATCGTCTTCACGATCTCGTTGACGTAGCCCTGCAGCTGCGCGTCGGACAGGTGAGCGGGCCCGTCCTTCAGCCACTTCTGGATCGTGTCGAGCGAGGCGGCCACCTGCGTCTGCAGTTCCGGCAGGCCGCGGGAGAACTCGCTGATCACGAACGTCAGCACGCCGCCCAGGACGCCGATGCCGAGGATCATCATCACGGTCACCGCGACGCCGCGCGGCACGCGCCACTCGACGAGCTTCGACACCCCCGGCGAGAACAGGGCGGCCAGCAGCAGCGCGATGGCGACCGGGATCACCACCGACGCCATGAAGCTCAACGCGTACGCGACGACGTACAACGCGGCGATCACCACGACGAACCGCCAGCTCACCGCGGCACTCACCCGCAGCAGCTTCGGAACGCGGCCGCTGATCTCGGACTCCGGCGTGCTCATGTGCCTCACGTTAACTGTTCGGACCCTCGCCAAGCCGGAACATCACCAGGGATGATCCAACCCGTCAGGGGAGGACGAAGTGATCAAGCCCGAAGACTTGACCGATGTCGAACGCCAGGTCGCGGGGGCCTACGCGGGTGGGACCGAGCTGGACCTGACCGGACAGAGCGCTCGCGGTGAGGTGCTCACCGGTCTGCTGACCGGCATGTACCGAGTGCCGCGCAAGGGGCTACCCGCTCTGCGCCTGCGCAACGCGCGGATCACCGGCAAGTTCGAGCTGGAGGGCACGCGCGTCACGCGGGTCATCGACCTCACCCACTGCACGTTCGAGGAACCGCCCGACCTCCGCATGGCCCGCCTCATCGGGCTCCGGCTGCGCGGCACCCGCGTCCCCGGTCTGCAGGGGCGCAACCTCCGGGTGTTCAGCGACCTCGTCCTCGAGGCCGGCTTCACCTCCACCGGCACCGTCGACCTCACCGACGCGGCGGTCGACGGCACGCTCCGGCTCGCCGGCGCGGTGCTGCGCCCCAACTCCGACCACGCGCTGCTCGGCGCGCGCCTGCGGGTCAGCGGCTCGGTCCAGGCCATAGCGGTCCGCGCGAACGGCGAGGTGCGCCTCAGGGGTGCCGCGATCGGCGGCAGCGTCCACCTCGGCGGCGCGCGGCTGCTCAACGCCGGCAAGGACGCGCTCGACGCGTCCGGGATCGTCGTCTCGGGCAACGTCTTCTGCAACGCCGAGGGCGGTCGCTTCACCGCCGACGGCCGCGTGCTCTTCGACGGCGCGCGGGTCGGCGGCAACGTCGAGTTCACCGGCGCCCGCCTCAACTCCACCCACCGCGTCGACAACCAGGTGCTGGTCCTGCCGCACGGGTCCGCCGACGAGGCCGCGACGCTCGTGGCCGACCGCATCCGGGTCGAGGGCAACGTCGAGCTCGACGACGGCTTCACGAGCACCGGCACGGTCCGGCTGCCCAACGCGAGCGTCGGCGGGTACCTCCGGCTGTCCGGCGCGGTGATCGGACCGCGCGAGGTCGCCGAGGAGCTCGCCGGCGACGTCACGAACCGCATCCCCGTCGCACTGCACGCGGACGGTATGCAGGTCCGTGGCGACGTGGAGGCTCGCAGCGCATTAAACGGTGCGGGCACGCGTTCGCAGCCGTTGCACACCTACGGCCAGGTGCGGCTCTCCAACGCGCACATCATGGGCAGCGCCAGCATGTCCGGCGTCTCGTTGCACGGGCCCGGCATCGACGTCCTGTTCGCCGACCGCCTCCAGGTCGGCGGCACGCTCTTCCTGCGCGAGCTCAGGGCCAAGGGCTCGATCCGCCTGCAGAACGCGAACATCGGCTCCACGCTCGACATGTCCGGCGCCGAGCTGACCCTCCCGCGGCTGCGCCCCAACGGCACGCAGAAGCCGTCGCTCGACGCCCGTGCCATCACGATCGGCAAGGACCTCCTGTGCAGCCGCGGGTTCACCGCGGTCGGCGGCGTCCGGCTCCGGCTGGGCGAGGTCGGCAAGATGGCGACCTTCAGCGACTCGCACCTCGGCTCGACCTCCGCGGACATCGCGCTCAACGCGTACGGCCTCACCGTCCACCAGTTCCGCCTGCACATCCCCGAAGGCCAGCAGCCCAAGGGGAAGATAGTGCTGAGCCGCCTGAAGGCCGTGTCGGTGACCGACGGGCCGGGGCTGTGGGACGCCGAGGGCGGCGTCGCCGTGGACGACTTCGAGTTCGCCGGCATCACCGCCGACCCGGACGTGCCGGTGCAGACGCGCCTCAAGTGGTTGCTCAAGGTCCAGCCGGACTTCGCGCCCGGACCGTACGAGCAGCTCGCCGCCGTCTACCAGCAGGGCGGCGAGGAGGAGCTCGCGCAGAAGGTCCAGCTGGAGAAGCAGCGCCGCCGCTACGCCGAACTCGGCCGCGCGGGCCGGGTGTGGGGCCAGGTGCAGCGGTGGACGGTCGGCTACGGCTACCGGCCGTGGCTCGCGATCTGCTGGCTCGCCGTGTTCTGGCTCTTCGGTGCCCTGTGGTTCAACTGGCACCCCATGGTCAAGCTCAACAAGGACGAGGACCCGGTGTGGAACGCCGCGTTGCTCGCCCTCGACCTGTTGATCCCGATCATCGACTTCGGGCACGACGGCAAGTGGCAGTTCACCGGTGCGTCGCAGTGGATATCTTCGCTGCTCGTGGCCGTGGGATGGGTGCTCGCGTCGACCGCGGCGGCCGGTGCCGCACGGGTGCTGAAACGCGTGTGAGCCAAGGAGAAGCGTTCACACGATGTAGTTAACCGAGCGCTCAGAGCGTGCATTCGGGGTGGATGGACTGGCAGAGTCGCCGACGTCGACTTGATCAGTTGATCGTCGGCGATTCCCTTGAGTGCCACCGAGTAGCGAGGTTTCCTGCGTTGTTCTCCGCCGATCTGCGAGCGAAGACGGGAACGAACGGCATCCGCCGGTTCGCCACCCGTGCGCTGCTCGCCGTCGGCGGTGCGATCGCGGGAACGGCCGTTGCCTGGGCGCTCACCACTTCGTCGGCCCAGGCGGCTGACACGGTGCCGTCCGCCGACGCGCAGCAGGTCGACGTCGTCAGCAAGCTCGTCAGCAAGACCGACGAGAAACTGCCGGTGATCACCCCCGCTGCCGCAGCGGTGCACAAGATCGACGAGACGTTGCGCGCCGAGCAGGAGAAGGCTCGCGCCTCCCTGCCGGCCGTGCAGGTCTCGCAGGCGGTCGAGCAGATCGCCGCACGAATCATGCCGCAGGTCACCAGGATCGGTCAGTCCAGCAGCCCCGCCACCGAGCGGGCGATGGACGTGACGTTCCCGGAGATCCCGGCTCCCGCCACCGATGTCGCGCAGCCTGCGGCACCGGTGGTCTCGCAGTTCACCGGCTCGTCCGGTGGCAGCTGGACGGACCTGTTGGAGCACAACGACTTCGTGGTGCCCTCCGAGCAGCGTCCCTCCCTGCCCAGCAACCCGTTCCCGAAGCTGCCCGTCCCGGCCCCCGCGCCGGTGCAGTGCTCTTCGTGCAACGACGGTTCTGGTTCTGCCAAGGGCAGCCTGATCGCTGCTCTCGCTGCACCCGGTGCTGCTCACGGCACCTCGTCGACGGCTGCCCTCGCGCCGTCCACTGACGAGGTCACCGTGACGCCGGGCAAGCAGCCCGGTATCAACCCCGACTGATCACAGCGCGCGGTCCGCGACAGCCCTCCTCCCCTGGCTGTCCGGAAGTCGACCGTCGCGCTTTTCCTTTGCGCTCAACAACGGTCGATCACCGCGTGCGACTCCCCCGGTGATGACGCGCCTTCCCCTGCGCGTTTCGGCCCCACCCCCTTGAGCCCCCGTCGCTCACTGACGGGAAACCAAATGAAGGAGTTCTAATGCAGACCTGGGCAAAGCGCGGACTTCAGACCGCGTTTGTCACTGGTGGTTTGCTGATGCTCGGTACGGGCATCGCTTCTGCCCAGGAGAACGTCGACCCGGACGCCGCGCCTCCGGCCGTCGACGTCGCGGCCTCCGTTCCGGTCAAGGCCGACCAGAACAAGCTGGCCACCCCGGTCCGGGAGATCACGCTCCCCAAGGTGGACCGCACGATCAGCACGGACCGCGTCACCAGCGCGGTGCCCACCCGCACCGCGGCCCCCGTCGCGAACCCGCTGGTTCGCCAGGCCGGTGAGCGCCTCCAGGGCACCGCCCTGCAGAACCTGGTGCGCGGCAACACGATCCAGGCGCACGTCGATGTGCCGATCAACATCTGCGGCAACGCGATCGCGGTCCTCGCGAACACCGAGGCGAACGCCGACTGCCAGCAGCACACCCACCGCGACGGCACGATCGTCACGGACGGCGCGGGCCAGGCCATCGCCGGCAACGTCGTCGCCGTCAACCACGTGCTCCCGGTCCAGCTGACCGGCAACGCGATCGCGGCCGGCGGCAACGCCGAGACGAACACCACCGCCGAGCAGGTCTCCACGACCGGCGGCGACATCAGGACCAGCGGTGACCGCGGTGCCATCTCCGGCAACGTCATCGCCGAGCAGGGCGCGACCCCGGTCCAGATCACCGGCAACGGCGTGGGCGCGGCGGGCATCGCCGACGCCAACTCCACCGCCGACACGTTCGCCTCCTCCGAGGGCGACGTCATCACGAGCGGCAAGAACAGCACGATCTCCGGCAACGCCGTGCCGATCCCGCTGGCCCCGCTCGCCGAGGTCAACGGCAACTCGGCCGCCGGTGCGGGCAACGCCGCCACCGACTCGACCCAGACGGGTGCCGCGTACGCCGGTGGCAAGACCGTCACCAACGGCGACCCGGCCACGCTGGCGGGCAACATCGTCGAGCCCGCGCTCGCCGGCCCGATCACGGTCGACGACAACGCCGCCGCCGTCGGTGGCAACTCGGCCGCGGTCAGCGACACCACGAACGACTCGCGCGCCGGTGGCTCGCACCACACCACGGGCCACGGCTCCACCGCGTCCGGCAACGTCGCGGGTGCGCCCATCTCGCTGCCCGCCGCGGTCGGTGGCAACGGCGCGTCGCTGGTCGGCAACGCACTGACCGACCACACCAACGAGGCGAACTCGACCGCCGGTGGCCAGACCTTCACCGTCGGCGACAAGTCCGTCCTCTCCGGCAACATCGCGGACGTCCCCCCGGCCACGGCCGTGGACGTGTGCGGCAACGGCGCCACGCTGGCCGGCCAGGCCGCTGGTACCTGCGAGAACGACGTCAAGTCGGTCACCTCGGGCTACCAGGGCACGACGGGCAACGACTCGGTCGTCTCCGGCAACATCGCGTCCACCCCGGTCGCGACGCCCGCCGAGGTCTACGGCCTCGCCGCCGCGCTCGGTGGCCAGGCCGCCGGCTCGGCCGACGAGGTCAAGTGGGTGCAGTCCGGTGGCACCCCGAACACCGAGGACGACCGCGGCACGGTCTCCAGCAACATCGTGACCGCCCCGACCGCGGCCGCGCCGCAGGTCTTCGCCGTCACCGCCGCCCTCGTGGGCAACACCGTGTCGGACTCGGCGAACGACACCACGGTCATCGCGGGCGACGCGCCCCACGCGACCGGCAAGAAGAGCTCGGTGTCCGGCAACATCGTCCAGGTCCCGACCTCGACGCCGGCCCAGGTCTTCGCCGACGGTGCCACCCTGGTGGGCAACAACGACACCAAGGGCGACAACGCCACCGACATGAAGGCCGGCGGCGACGCCATCACCACCGGCGAGGCGGGCTCCATCGCGGGCAACGCCGTGTCGGCTCCGGTCGCGACCGGCACGCAGGTCCTCGGCTGGTCGGTCGGCGGCGGCAGCAACGTCAACTCGACGGCCACCAACGACCTCAGCTCGGTCGCCGGCGGCGACGTCAACAGCAACGGTGACAAGGGTGCCGTCTCCGGCAACCTGATCGGCGCGCAGCCGGCCGTCCTCCCGGCCGTCCCGGGCAACACCGTTGCCGCGGCGGGCATCACCAACTCCGACGTGGTGTCCGACACCAACGTCGTGTCCGGTGACGACAGCTACTCGTCGGCCGAGGACGCCTCGGTGTCCGGCAACCTGATCAACGTCCCCGCCAACGCCTTCGCCGGCGTGTACGCGGACGCGGTCGCGGTGGCCGGCAACGCGACGACGGTCACCGACAAGGCCTCGTACACCCAGGCCGGTGGCGAGACCCTGACCGAGGGCTCCGGCCCGCTGACCGCCCGCGACATGCACGTCCCGGTCGAGGCGGCCGCCAAGTTCGCGCGCATCCCCGTCGAGGTCGTCGGCCAGGCGACCACGCTGGGCACGAGCGACGACACGCAGCTCACCGGCGAGGAGACCGCCGGCGTCCTGCGCGCCACGCAGCTCAAGGGCCTCGAGCTCCCCAAGGGCGTCGACAGCCTGCTGAAGGCCAACGAGGTCCCGGCGTTCAACGGCATCAACGGCCTCGACGGCAAGCTGCCCGTCAACCAGTTCCCGAACCCGGCTGACCTGGCGGCCATGGCCGGCCAGCTGCCCACCCCGGCTCTGCCCGGCGTGGCGCAGGAGCGCACCGCTCTGCCGGTGAACGGTGGTCTGGCGAGCCTGTCCCCGAACGTCCAGGGCCTGCCCCTGGGCCAGCTGCTCGACGGTGCCAAGGACCTGGTTCCGGCCGGCGCCACCGAGCGTTCGCTGCCGTCCCTGCCCGTGACCGCCCCGGCCCTGCCGGTGCCGGTGCAGCTGCCCGCGCTCCCCACCGAGCGTTCGCTGCCCACGCTCCCGGTCGACGGCCCGGCCTCCATCTCGGGTCTGAAGCTCAACCCGACCCAGGGCCTGGCCCCGCAGGCCGACGAGCGCGCGCTGCCGCAGCTGCCGTTCAACGCCCCGGCGATCGCCCTGATCGACCCGGCCAACCTGTTCCAGACGGTGACCGGCCAGCTGTAACACCCCGCACCACGTAACACCCTCCCTCCGGTAAGAAGCTGAGCCCCAGCGACACGACGGTGTCGCTGGGGCTCAGTGCCGTTCGGGGGGAGTTCGCGCTGTCGAGAGCACTTCCTCCGGCGTCGCGTCCCCGTCGCTCGTCACCCAGTGGACCTGCGGACTCTCCCCCGCGACCTGCCTGATCAACTCGGCGATCGGCTCCCCGTCCCCGAAGTCGTGCTCGGCGAGCACCGCCAGCACCGCGTCCCCGTACCGCGCGACCGTGAAATCGGGCCGCAGGTTCTGCCGCAACGACTTCGCCGCGGCCAGCACGTCGTCCGGCCCGGTGATCAGCACCAACGTCACGAGCGTGCCGCGCGTGCGGGCGCGGATCAGCGACTGCTCCAGGCGGTCGAGCAGCAACGCGTGTCCGGGCAGGCCCGTGAGCGGGTCGTGCAGCACCCTCCGGTTCTAGCCGAGCACAGGCCAGTTGACCAGCACCGAGACCCTCATGGGTGAGTCACTCCGTCTCCCGGGGAACCGGGTAGCCCGTCTCGGCGATCCGGCTGAGCACCTTGGTCAGTTCGGTGCCGGGGTTGAGCGCGGCCACGACCTGTGCGGTGACCGGCCGTCCTTCGTAGAAGTGCCGCACCGCGTCGAGGTCGACCGGCATCTCGTAGTAGTCCTGCGCCCAGTCCTGGAACGCCTCGGGCGTTCGGTCGGTCAGCAACCGGAACATCCAGTCGGCCCCGTCCTGGCCCTCGTCAGGGAAGTCGATGTCCCCGTGCTGCCAAGCCGTGTCACCGTGCTCGCGCCACAGACAGACGGTGACGCACGGCGTATCAAACTCATCGGTGAAAGCCGGCTCCTCCACACACTCGCGGAACACCTCAGGCACAGCGTCGAGCACGCCGGGCCAAGGCTCGTCGTCGTTGCCGTAAGGACTCATCGGCGACTCGTGGTCGAACCCGCGTATGTATGCCCCTGCCGCCGTGAACACGACATCGAACTCGTCGCCTGAACCGTTCCGCATGGACGCCAACTCCTCGTTCGACGCCCATGCGGTCGTGTAGCGGTAGTACGTGTCGTCGTCGGGACTGAGCACGATCTCCAACGCCGCCACCGCACGGCACAACGCACGCAGTTCCACGATCTCAGGCAGCCGACGAGCAACGTCGTAAACGGTCATACCGACATCAAAACAGTCAGGGCGCCGGCACGGCCTTCTCCGCCGCACGACTGGTCTCCTCCCACGCGGCCCACGTCTCCATCCGCCGCCGCGAGATGTCGAACGCGACGTCGTAGACCATGCTGCCGAGCAACAGCCGGAGCGGCGGCTCGTCACTGGCGACCAGCTTCATGACCGCCTCGGCGGCCAGCTTCGGCTCGCTGTCGACGGACCCCTCGGCCCACTGCTTCTCCAACTCGGCCCGCAACCCGTCGTACACCGGGTTCGGCGTGGTCGCCCGGCTGCTCGCGTACAGGTCCGTCCAGTACCCGCCGGGCTGGACGATGGTGACCTTGACCCCGAACTGCGCGGCCTCCACGGCCACCGCCTCGCTCATCCCCTCGAGCGCGAACTTGCTCGCGCTGTACAGCCCGGTGCTCGGGAACCCGCCGAGCGCACCGATGCTGGAGATCTGCAGCAGGTGCCCACTCCCGTTGGCGCGCAGGTGCGGCAACACGGCCTGACTGACCCACAACGCCCCGAAGAAGTTCAGCTCCATCTGCGCCCGAGCCTCGGCCTCGCTGAACTCCTCGACCATCCCGGCGAACAACGCGCCGGCGTTGTTGACCACGACGTCGAGCCGCCCGAAGTGCTCGACGGCCTTCCCGACGACGTCGAACACGGCCTCCCGATCGGTGACGTCGAGCGCGATGCGCAGCAGCCGCTCCGGGTGCTCGGCCGCGAGCGAGTCGAGCGGCGACAGGTCCCGAGCCACGCCGACGACCGCGTCCCCGGCGGCGAGCGCCGCCTCTGTGAACGCGCGGCCGAGTCCGCGGCTGGCACCGGTGACGAACCAAACTCGAGCTGAGGCAGTCATGCCGTTCCCCCTCCGTTGGCGAGACGAGACGTCTCGTCTCGCTGATGTTCGAAAGGATGCACGACGTTTCGCGTGCTGTCAAGACGAGACGTCTCGTCTCGTTGTTTGCTATGTTGACCCCCGTGTCCACGACAGGTGCCCCAGACCCCAGCCGCCGCAACGACGCCACGCGGCGCGCGATCCTCAGCGCGGCCATCGACCAGGTCGGCGAGGTGGGCTACGCGAAGCTCACGATCGAGCGCATCGCCAAGTCGGCAGGCGTGGGCAAGCAGACGATCTACCGCTGGTGGCCGTCCAAGGGCGCGGTGTTCTTCGACGCCTTCCTGGACCTCGCCGGTGACGGCGAAGCAGCAGCCCTGCCCGACACCGGAGACCTGGCGGCAGACCTGAAGCTCGTCCTGGTCGCCACCGTCGACGAGCTCAACGACCCGCGCTTCGACCGCGCGATGCGCGCCCTGCACACCGAGATCGTCCTGGATCCGGTCCTGGCCGCCGACTACGCGGCCCGCCTGGACAACCCGATGCGTGAGATCAAGAAGGCACGGCTGCGGGCTGCGCAGGAGGTCGGCCAGCTGGCTGACGAGGTGGACCTGGAGGTCGCGGTCGACCTGATCTGGGGGCCGGTCCTCAACCGGTGGCTGCACCGGACGGCGCCGCTGACCAGCGAGTACGCCGAACAGGTGGTGGACACGGCGTTGGCCGGCCTCACGCCCCGCAAGTCGTAGCCTGCCCGCCACGCGTCGCTCCCGTGCGGCGCGGCACCAAACAGGACACCGAAGGCGCTCACGCGCTGGTGTTCGTGGACCTGTCCGTCGGCACGGCGGCCTTCTACGTGACCTCACCCGACGTCGAACCTGGTGCCGTCGAGCAGCACGCCGACAGCTGGAACAGGTTCGCCGGCTGACCTGCCCGGATCAGGTCTGGGCCAGGTCCGTGAAGCGGCTGTAGTGCAGCTGGTGCGCCACGGTGATGGTGGCGGTCGGGCCGGCGCGGTGCTTCGCGATGATCAGGTCCGCCTCGCCCGCGCGCGGGTCGTCGCGCTCCCAGGCGTCCGGGCGGTTGACCAGGATGACCATGTCGGCGTCCTGCTCGAGGGAGCCGGACTCGCGGAGGTCGGAGAGCATCGGGCGCTTGTCGGTTCGTTGTTCCGGGCCTCGGTTCAGCTGCGAGATCGCGATGACCGGGACGTGGAGCTCCTTGGCGATCAGCTTGAGGTTTCGGGAGAACTCCGAGACCTCTTGCTGGCGGGACTCGGTCTTCTTGCCCGAGGACATCAGCTGGAGGTAGTCGACGACCACCAGCTTGAGGTCGTGGCGCTGCTTCAACCGACGCGCCTTGGCCCGGATCTCCATCATCGTCAGGTTCGGGCTGTCGTCGACGAAGAGGGGGGCCTCGCTGATCTCGCTCATGCGGCGGGCCAGGCGGGTCCAGTCGTCGTCGCTCATGGTGCCGCCTCGCATGTCGCTGAGGCGGATGCGGGCCTCGGCGCTGAGCATGCGCATGACGATCTCGGTGCGGCTCATCTCCAGGCTGAAGATGGCGCTGGTCATGCCGTGCTTCACGGAGCACGACCTGGCGAAGTCGAGGCCCAGCGTCGAGTTGTGCGTGGGGATCATCGTCTCGCCCGCGAGGTACAGGTGGTCGTGGTTGTCGACCTCCACGCACCTCACCGGGACCGAGGCGACCGGGCGGACCGCGACGATCTCCACCTGGTCGTGCTTGCCGAGGCTCGCGATCAGCTCGTCGACGTCGTGGCGCAGGCGGGCGAAGCGGCCGTCGATCTGGAGGGCCGCCAGCAGTTCGGCGCGCTGCTTGGTCGACGCGCGCAGGTAGGTGGCGGGGATGTGCGGGTCGTCGGCCAGGTCCAGGTCCTTGGCGACGCGCAGTTCCTCGTCCGTCAGCTCCAGGTCGCCGAGGCCCGAGAGGAACTTGCCGAGCGCGGTGGGCGAGAGGGGCAGCTGTGCGGTGGGCAGGTCCCAGGCCGCGGACATGCGCACGAACATGCGGCACACGCCGACGCGGTCGAAGAGTTGCGCGGTGGTGCGGATCGCCCAGAAGCCGCCGGTCTCGCTGCACGACTCCGCGAGCCACTGGTGCTCGGCGTCGGCGACGATCACCGTGCCGTCGGAGAACTCCACCTCGAAGCAGGGGCGGCCCTTCATCACCTCGGTCGCCGCGACGACCCGGGTCGGGCGGCCGTCGGCGCCGATCAGGTGCGAGCCGACCTCGACCTCGCCCATCGTCGTCCAGCCGGACGGGGTGGGCAGCGGGGTGTCGAGGGCCAGCGCCTTGCCGACACCGGGGCGGGCGGCGACGATGATCATCTGGCCGCCGTGCAGGCCGTTGGTCAGGGCGTCCAGGTCGGCGAAGCCCGTCGGGATGCCCTGCGAGATGCCGCCGCGGGACGCGATCGCGTCGATCTCGTCCATCGTCGGCTGCAGCAGGTCTTCGAGGGCCACGTAGTCCTCGGTGGTGCGGCGGTCGGTGACCTCGTAGATCGCGGCCTGCGCGCGGTCGACCACCTCGTCGACGTCGGCGCCCTCGGCACCGTTGTAGCCGAGCTGCACGATGCGCGTGCCGGCCTCGACCAGGCGGCGCAGCACCGCCTTCTCGGCCACGATCTCGGCGTAGTACCCGGCGTTCGCGGCCGTGGGGACCGTCGCGATCAACGTGTGCAGGTACGGCGCGCCACCCACGCGCAGCAGTTCGCCGCGGCGCTCGAGCTCGGCCGAGACCGTGATCGGGTCGGCGGGCTCGCCGCGGCCGTAGAGGTCGAGGATGCAGTCGTAGATCGCCTGGTGCGCCGGGCGGTAGAAGTCGTTCGGCGCGAGTGCCTCGATGACGTCCGCGATCGCGTCCTTCGACAGCAGCATGCCGCCGAGGACGGACTGCTCCGCCGCGAGGTCCTGGGGCGGCTGGCGCTCGAATGCGGGTTCTGCCATGCCCCGGTCGTCCACGAGCGCCACTGCCGAATCACCCCTGCGAAAGAAGTCGAGAGCCGGTGCCTGAGTCCCCTAGTTGTACCGCGCGGCACCGACAATTCCGGGCGGCCACGCTGTGCGATGGCCTCGCCCTGACAGCGACGCTAGAGGGACCCGTCCGGAGCAAGCAAACCAGCGTGTGGATCGTCCTGTGGACAACTGGGGGACAACTTGTGGATGGTTGCTCACAGGGGTTGCGGCGCTGGGGACAACCTGTTGACAACCAGTGGAGTGACAGAAGTAACTGCAGCTCAGGGGCTGTGTACAAGTTGTGGAAAAAGTTGTGCGCCACACCGTCGGCGTGTCGCGAAAAACGCCGTCTTCGGCGTGTCGCGCCCCCGCTGTACGGGCGGTTTATCCACAGGAGGTGGACAGGGCGGCGCTGGTCCGAACGAGTGAAAGCGCCACCCGCCCGGAGCATTCCGGGTGAGCGGCGCTTCAGCAAACCGAACCGTGGGCCGTCCCCACCAACGGGTGGCGGGTCAGGCCCACGAGCCAGTGACTACCGGGCAGGTGGGGTGTGCGGGGGCTTCCCTGCACACCGGACACTGCTGACCACGGCGAGCTGCGTCAGCAGCGTTCGCCGCCTCGTCGCGTGAGCGGCGAGCGGGGGCTGACTACTCGCCCGCGGTGACCACGAGCGGCAGGGCGACGGTGACCTCGGGGTGGAGGCGAACCGTGACCTGGTGCTTGCCGGTGGTCTTGATGTGACCCGGCAGCTCGATGGCGCGCTTGTCCAGGACCGGACCACCGGCGGACTTGACGGCAGCCGCCACGTCCGACGCGGTGACCGAGCCGAACAGCTTGGTGCTGCCGGCCGCGGCCTTGGCCTTGAGCTCCACGGAGAGACCCTCGAGCGCGGTCTTGATCTCCTTGGCGTGGTCCAGGTCGCGCACGCGGCGGGTGTCCTGCGCGCGGGTGATGACCTGGATCTGCTTCTGCGCGCCGCGGGTCGCGACGATCGCGAGGCCGCGCGGGAGCAGGTAGTTGCGGCCGTAGCCGTCCTTGACCTCGACGATGTCGCCGGGAGCGCCAAGGCCGGAAACGTCAGCGGTGAGGATGAGCTTCATCGCGGTGTCTCCTTCTCTTAGCGGGCGGTCGAGGTGTAGGGCAGCAGCGCCATCTCACGGGCGTTCTTCACGGCCACGGCGACGTCGCGCTGGTGCTGCGAGCAGTTGCCGGTGACGCGGCGGGCACGGATCTTGCCGCGGTCCGAGATGAACTTGCGGAGCAGCGTCGTGTCCTTGTAGTCGATCAGGGACGCGCTCTTGTCCTTGCAGAAGGCGCAGACCTTCTTCTTGGGCTTGCGCACAGGCGGCTTGGCCATGTGTCTCTAACTCCTGGATACGCAGTGAATGAAGTACTGGATGACCGGTGCGGTTCGGTCTAGAAGGGGGGCTCGTCGGCGAAGCCACCGGAGCCGGCCGGCGGGGCGGAACCCCACGGGTCGTCTGCCGGAGCGCCACCGCCACCGCCACGAGACTGCTGACCGCCGCCGCCGCCGAAGCCGCCGCCACCGCCGCCGTCTCCACGGCTGACCTTGTTGACCTTCGCGGTCGCGTAGCGCAGCGAGGGGCCGATCTCGTCGACCTCCAGCTCCACGACAGTGCGCTTCTCGCCTTCCTTCGTCTCGAAGGAACGCTGGCGCAACCGTCCGGAGACGAGCACTCGCGAACCGCGGGTGAGCGACTCGGCCACGTTCTCGGCGACCTGACGCCACACGTTGCACCGCAGGAACAGCGCTTCGCCGTCCTTCCACTCGCCGGACTGGCGGTCGAAGGTGCGGGGCGTGGAGGCGACTGTGAAGGACGCCACCGCCGCACCGCTCTGGGTGAAGCGCAGTTCGGGATCGGCGGTCAGGTTCCCGACCACCGTGATCGTCGTCTCACCAGCCATGTCTTGGGAGCTCCCCTAATCGAGGTTCGTCAGGCCTTGACGGCCGACTTGGCGGGCTCGCGGCGCAGGACCTTCGTCCGGAGCACCGTCTCCTGCAGACCGAGCTGGCGGTCCAGTTCCTTCACCGCGTCCGGCGTCGAGGTCAGGTCGAGCACCGCGTAGATGCCCTCGCTGTTCTTGTTGATCTCGAAGCTCAACCGGCGCTTGCCCCACACCTCGACCTTCTCAACGTTTCCGCCCGTGGTGCGGATGACGTTGAGGAACGTGTCGAGAGACGGCGCGATCGTGCGCTCGTCAAGGCTGGGGTCGAGGATGACCATCACTTCGTAATGACGCATGAGGACCACTCACCTCCTGTGGACTCGCGGCCACGGGCTCTCCGTGGCAGGAGGGTCTGTCGCGTCAGCAACTGACAAAGGTTAACAGAGCGCGTCCGGCGACTACGCAGGGGTGCGGCGCAACGCCCAGGTGCGCACCAGTGCGCCCGTGACAAGCGCGAGCATCAGCACCGCGACCAGCACCGGAGCGCCGACGCCGCCGGGTCCGGACAGCCGGGGCAACGCCGTCGCGCGGCCGGCCGCCTGCACCGAGTCGCCCTCGACGCCGGTCCCGTTGGACGCGCGCGGCACCTGCGAGCCGTACCGCACGCCGGGCGACGGCGAGTACAGGCCGGGCATCGCGAACGGCAGCGAGCCGTAGCTGAACAGCGGCACGCGGCCGAAGTTCGAGCCGATCGGGTAGAGCGAGAAGTCGCGGTTGCTCGGCGCGCCCGCGCCGACACCGGGCACGCCGGGGGTGCCCGGCTGCGTGCCGGGCTGACCGGGCGGGGTGCCGGGCTGGGGCTGCTGAGCAGGGGGTTTCGGTGCGCCGGGGATCGCCCCGACGGCCTGCTGGGACGCGTCGGCGACGGCCTTGGCACCGTCCTGGACGGGGGCGACGACCTGGTTCACGCCGACCACGGTCACCGCGCAGCCCTGCGTCAGCGTCGCGCGCACGGTCTTGTCGAGCTGGCCGAGGATCGGCCCGAGCAGCGGGATCTTGTTGACCTCCGCCATCACCGCGTTGGCGATCGTGCCGCCGGAGATGGTCGTGGTGCCGACCTGCACCGCACCGATGGGCATCGGCTTGACCTGCGCGAACGCCGTCTTGAACGGCTCCGCGAGCGGCGGTCCGAGCAGTGGCACGGCACGGACCAGGTCCGTGATCGGCTGCGTCACGGCGGCAGCGCTGAGAGAGACGGGAGTGCCGGGCGCGCCCTGCACGGTGGTGGCACAGCTGCCGACCACGATGGGATCAGCCGCGTGCGCGACCCCGCCCACCGAAGCGGACGCCAGGGCCAGCAACGCCGTGGCGGCGACGCTCAACAGCCTCATGCGAACCCCTTTCCTACTCTCAAGTAACGACCGTAGGTCCTGGTGGTGACGTAAACCATCCCCAGTTTTTCCAGTTACTCCTATCGGCGGCGGCTGCGATGGCGTTATGGACGCCGACTACCCTCCTGCGTATGCGCATCGGGGCCCATGTACGCGACGACGACCCGGTCGGCGCCGCGGCCGAACGCGGGGCCGAGGTCGTCCAGTTCTTCCTGTCGGATCCCCAGGGCTGGAAGAAGCCGAAACCTCATCCGCAGACGGAGGCCCTGCTCGCCTCCGACCTCGAGGTGTTCGTCCACGCCCCGTACCTGATCAACATCGCGTCGCTGAACAACAAGATCCGGATTCCGAGCAGGAAGAACGTGATCCAGCACGCGGAGGCCGCCGCGACCGTCGGCGCCAAGGGCCTGATCGTGCACGGCGGCCACGTCACCAAGGGCGAGGACCCGGCCGACGGCTTCGCGAACTGGCGCAAGTTCTTCGAGCGCCAGGTCGCCGAGGGCGGCTTCGCGGTCCCGGTCCTGATCGAGAACACCGCGGGCGGCGAGAACGCCATGGCCCGCACCTTCGACTCCCTCAAGCTGCTCTGGGACGCGGTCGGCGAGTTCGGCGCGGGCTTCTGCCTCGACACCTGCCACGCGTTCGCCGCCGGCGAGGACCTGGTCGGCATCGTCGATCGGGTGAAAGCCATCACCGGCCGGATCGACCTCGTGCACCTCAACAGCTCGCGCGACGAGTTCGGCTCCTCGCGCGACCGGCACGACAACATCAGGACTGGCACCATCGACGCCGACCAGCTGGCGGCCGTGGTCGCCGCGGCAGGGTGCCCCGTCGTGGTGGAGACCCCGGACGAGGGCCAGGCCGAAGACATCGCCTTCCTGCGCGACCGCGCCGGCCGGTGAAGACCGTGCACGAGGTGGTGAGCGTGACGCCCGAGCGAGGCGACGCCGGCGGCGTCGCGCACCGCTTCGGCAGCGCCGCCCTCGCCGTGCTCGTGCTGCTGTGCGGGCTCACGCTGCTGCTCGGCTTCATCAACAAGGACCGCTGCACCGGTCCCGCGTTCGACCAGTGGGGCCGCACGCAGCCCGACTACGACGAGCGCAACAAGGAAGACGTCTGCTACTCCGACATCCAGCACCTCTGGATCGGGCGCGACATCGACCGCCACGTCTTCCCCTACGTCGACGGCAACATCAACGACAAGGGCATCCTCATCGGGGGCACGGTCGAGTACCCGGTGCTCTCCGGCCTGCTGATCTGGGCCGGCGCGATCTTCGCGCACAACGACGCGGAGTACCTGCTCTACTCGTCGCTGCTGATGGCCCCGTTCGGCCTGCTCACGGGCTGGCTGCTGGGCAAGCTCGCCCGCTGGCGCGCGCTGCTGTGGGCGATCGGTCCACCGCTGGTCCTCTACGCGTTCCACAACTGGGACCTGCCGGTCGTGCTGTGCTCGGTCGCCGCGGTCTTCGTGGTGCACCGCTGGAACCGGCCGCTGGTCGAGAGAGCGGTGGTCGCGTCGGTCCTGCTCGGCCTCGGGTTCGCGTTCAAGGTCTACCCGGCGGCGTTCGTGCTGCCGCTGATGCTCTTCGTCGCCACCGGTGGCTGGCGCGGCCAGGAGATGCCGGAGGGCAAGAAGGTCGACGTCGCGGGCGCGGTCAAGGTCGGCCTCGCCTCGATCGTCACGGTCGTGCTGGTCAACCTGCCGTTCGCGATCGCGGGCTACGACGGCTGGGCGGCGTCGTTCGAGTTCCAGTCGCTGCGCCGGGTCGACATCACCACGAACTCGATCTGGTACTGGGGCCTGCGGCCGTTCATCGGCGACGACGCGATGCAGTCGCTGGTCGGCGTCGTCTCGCCGATCACGATCCTGGTCTCGTTCGCGATCGCCGCGGGTTACGGCTGGCTGCGGTTCCGCCGCGAGGGCAGCTACCCGTGGATCGCCGTGTCCGGCGCGATGCTGTGCGGCTTCATGCTGCTGCACAAGGTCCACTCGCCGCAGTACACGCTGTGGCTGGTGCCGTTCCTCGTGCTGCTGCGCGTGCGGCTGGTGTGGGCGTTCGCCTACTTCGTGGTCGACCTCGCCATGGGCATCGGTATCTTCCGCTGGTTCTGGGCGATCGAGTTCGGGCAGCCCGCCGGGATCTACGACAGCTTCTCCGCGCAGGCCGTGATGATCGGCGTGTGGGGCCGGGCGGCGCTGCTCGTGGCGCTGTTCGTGGTGTTCCTGAAGGCCCGGGACGTCACCGAGGACGACCACGAAGATCTGAAGTTCCTCCGCGGAGCTGTGGCGAACAGGGCCTGACCAGCCGCAGACTTCACCCGTGAGGGTGATCATCGTGCTGGCGCTGCTGCTGGCCTGCGGTGCCTCCGGCGTGCCCGTGCGGTCGGAGGTGATCCGCTGGCTGCCCGTGTGGCAGGCGGTGCCGACGCTCGCGGCCGCCGTCCCCGACCAGACCGTGCGCACGACGGTCGACCTAGCCGCGGGCGGCACGTCGGTCCGGGTGCGCCTGTCGAACCTCATGGGCACCAAGCCGGTCCGCGTCGAGCAGGCCCGCGTCACGGCGGACGGCGAGACGCGGCAGCTCACGTTCGGCAGGTCGAAGAGCGTCACCATCCGGGCGCGCGGCGAGGTCTACAGCGACGCCGTGCAGCTGAAGGTCACCAAGACGCTCGACATCAGCACGTACGCACCGGCCGGAACACCGTGCCAGGCCCGTGCGCACCGCACGATCACCTCGACGCGCGAACAGATCTGCCTGGTCTCTGCTGTCGAGGTCGCGGGCTTCACCGCCCCCGGCGCCGTGGTGATGTTCGGCGACTCGATCACCGAGGGCTGGTACGAGAACACGTGGCCGTCGTTGGTGCAAAGCGACTACGCGGTGCTGAACGCCGGCATCAACGGCAACGGCGTGGTGCTGGGCAACGCGCCGATGGTCACCCGTGTGCACCGAGACGTCCTCTACAGCAACGAAGTCCGCAAGGTCGTGCTGCTGGGCGGCATCAACGACATCCAGAACGACGTCAGCGCCGAGAACGTCATCGCCGGCATCCGCACCTTGCAACTGCGGTGCCGCAACGAGGGCGTCGAGTTCCACGTCGGCACCATCACGCCGTGGCGCGGCTGGTACACGTGGACCGAGCTCAAGGAGCAGCAGCGGCAGAAGGTGAACGCGTGGATCCGCGCCACCTTCCCCGACGCCATCGACTTCGACGAGGCCGTCCGCGACCCCGCCGATCCGCTCAGACTGCGTCCGGAGTTCGACTCCGGTGACCACCTGCACCCGAACGGGTCCGCATTCGGTGCAATGGCTCGCCTCGTGCGGGTGTGACCAGCTGCCGGTCCGGCGCATCGGCCAGCACGCCCGCCAACGGGTCGTCGCCCGCCTGCCGCACCAGGTCGCGCTCCGGGTGGTAGATCTCCTTGAGGATCAACACGCACAGCAAGACGACCGCGGCGTCACGCAGCAACACGGCGCCGAGGAACCAGTCGATCGGCAGGCCCTTGTTGTCCGTGCCGAGGTAGAAGTACATGCGCGGCACCCACACCAGCGCGTCGACGGCCATCCACGCCAGCAACAGCTTCCAGCGCGGCAACGCGAGCACGGCCAGCGGCACGAGCCACAGCGAGTACTGCGGGCTCCACACCTTGTTCGTCAGCAGGAACGCCGCCACGACCAGGAACCCGAGCTGCGCGAGCCGCGGCCTCGTCGGTGCCGAGAGCGCCACGTACGCGATGCCGGCGCAACAGACGAGGAACAGCACCATGCTGACCGTGTTGAGGACCGTCGGCGGCTGGCCCTGCGTCAGCCCGGGGTCGAAGCCGGGCCACCCCGTCCACTGCTGGACCACGTTGTAGAGCGTGTCCGGGTCCGCGTTGCGTTCGGTGTTGAGGCGGAAGAACTCGCGCCACCCCGTCTGCGACGCGGGGTTGAGAGCGATCGGTGCGTTGACGAGTGCCCACGCGCCTATGGCCGCCGCAGTGGTGCTGAGGCCGACCTTCAGCCGGTTCGACCGCCAGCACAACAACAGCAGCGGCCCGAGGAGGAACAACGGGTAGAGCTTCGCCGCACCACCGAGCCCGAGCAGGACACCGGCGAGTAGGGGTTTCTTCCGCGCCCACGCCAGCAGACCGGCCGTCGCGAACGCCGTCGCGATCGTGTCGAAGTTGGTGAACGCATGCACGACGACCAGCGGTGACACCGCCACGATCGCCGCGTCCCACATCCGGCGCCGCGCGATCCGGGCGACCGAGTACACCGTGACGAGCCACGCCACGGCGAGCCAGAACGCGGTGACGTTGAAGAACACGATCACCGTCATCGGCAGGCCCGGCACGAGCGCCACGAGACCCTGCGCCACCCTCGCGTTGAGCCACATGAACAAGCCCGTGACCACCGGGTACTCCATGTACCGGACGTGCTCGGTCGGCTTGCCCTCGTCGTCCTTCCAGGACGTGATGTACGGGAACGAGCCGCGCTGGTCGAGCCGTTCCGCGGTGTAGAGCGGCACGGTGTCGGAGTAGCAGAGAGCGGTGAACTGCTTGCTGCCCCGCCAGTCGAGCTGCACGACGCCCTTGTCGTCCACGTACTGCTGGATACACGGCGACTTCTGCACCCAGCCCAGCAGCAACGTCACCACGGCGAGCATCAGGACCACCCGCAGCGCCGTCCAGAAGTAGTTCCGGCCGACCTGGGCGTGCCTGCCGAGCGGACCGCCGAACGGTCTGCTCAGGCCGCGGGCGAGCGACTCGGTCCACGTCGGTGCGACGCGCTCTTCTCGGGTGAGCGAGTCGGTCTCCCCGGCGCGGTCGGACTCGGAGACCTCGGCGGGAAGCTCGGCAGGGCTGCTGGGCACGGGGCGGATGTTACGGCCAAGACCGTTTCGGCGTGGTCAACATCCCAGCTACGGGCAAAAGCGAAGGGGCCCGGTGCGGTGTGCACCGGGCCCCTTCGCGGATCAGCCGCCTGGTCGAGGTCGACCGCTGGTGGACGTCTCCGGGTCGTCGGACGGGTCGGGGCAGTTGATGCCCGGCAGGCAGCCGGGGTTCTGCCGCGACGTCGTCGGCTTGCCCGGCTCCGTCGTCTGCGACGGGGTGTTGTTGTTCGTCGACGGGTTGTTGTTGCTGCTCGGCGGCGCCGACGGGGGGTCGGACTTCTTCGGCGGGTTGAAGTTGCCGAGCGGGACGGGCTTCGCGAACTGCTCCTTCTGCACGCCCTCGAGCGCCGCGTCCATGAACCGCTTCCACATCAGGCCGGGCAGGCCGGAACCGAAGACGGGGTTGCCGCTCTTGTCCCTGATGGCCACGTTGCCCTGGTCCTTGCCGACCCACACCGAGGCGGCGAGCTGCGGCGTGTAGCCGACCATCCAGGCCTTCGAGTTCTGGTTGAGGCTGCCGGGGAGCTCGTGCGTACCGGTCTTGCCGGCGCACGGGCGGCCACCGGCGCACGCGATCGCGCCGGTCGGGATCTGCTTCAGCGTCTCGGTGACGTTGTCGGCGATGTCGCGGCTCTTCGTCTCCACCGGGTCGAACGCCGGCGTCGGCTGGTCGACGTGCTGGTAGAGGACGTCACCGGTCGGGCCGGTGACCTTCGTGACGAAGAACGGCGCGCGGTACACGCCGCGGGCCGCGAACGTCGCGTACGCCGAGGCCATGTCGAACGGCCGGACCTGCGCGCTGTCGGCGCCGATGGAGATACCGGCGGTGGGCGGGTTGCCGCCCTCGCCGACCAGGGTCTGCTTCTCCTGGCCACCGACCCGGACGACCTTCGGGATGCCCGCCGCGTGCGCCGCGTCGGCCACGGCCTTGGTGCCCGTGCCCTCGGGGCCCGCCACCATGTCGTAGAACACGGTGTTGAGGGACTCCTTCATGGCCTGCTTGATCGAGCACTCCTTGCCGCACGTGGTGTTGCCCGCGTTGCGGATCTCGACGCCGGCGATCTTGCGCGGGGTGGCGTCGTAGGTGTCACCGATGCCCTTGCCCATCTTCAGGGCGGCGACCAGGTCGAACGGCTTGAACGACGAGCCGGCCTCCTGGATCGTGCCCTTGGCGTAGTCGATGCCCTTCAGGCCGTCCTTGCCGGGGTAGTAGGCCCGGACGGCGCCGGACTGCGGTTCGATCGCGCTGAGCGAGGTCCGCAGGTCGGGGTCCTGGCCCGCCATCACGGCGTTCACCGCGTCGAGCGCGGCCTTCTGCATCTTCGGGTCGATCGTCGTGGTGATCGTGACGCCGACCTTCTGCGCGCGCTCCATCGTGATGCCGACGAGCTCGCTGTCGATCTCGTTCTGGACCTGCTGGCTCACGCGGGCGAGCGGGCCGTCGAGGCTCGCGGGCTGCGTCTGCTCGAACGGCAGCGGGGTCGGGTACTGCCGGGCGTCGAAGTCGGCCTGGCTGATCCACCCCTTCTGCCGCATCTGGTCCATCACGAACTCCCAGCGCTTCTTCGCGTGCTCCTCGTCCTCCGACCAGGAGGGGATCTGGATCATGCCCGCGATGAAAGCGGCCTCGGACGGCGTGAGGTCCTTCATCTGCTTGTTGTAGTAGACCTGCGCGGCGGCCTTCATGCCGTTCGCACCACGACCGAAGTACACGGTGTTCATGTACGCCGTGAGGATCGTGTTGTGGTCCGACTCGTTGCTCATCTTGTAGGCCTTGACGAGCTCGGTGAACTTACGGGTCAGCGTCGCTTCCTCTTGACCCGTGGCCTTCTTGATGTACTGCTGCGTCAGACCGGAACCACCCGAGCTGCCGCCCGTCGCCTGGATCCAGACGGCGCGCACGATGGCCTTGGCGTCGAAGCCGGGGTTGTCGTAGAAGTTCGCGTCCTCGGCGGCCATGACGGCCTGCTTGACCGTGTCCGGCAGCTCCTCGTACGTGAGCAGCGTCCGGTTCTGACCGGGCGAGGTGATCTTGCCCATCTCACTGCCGTCGGAGTAGAGCAGCGTGATCGTCTTGTCCTGGGCGTCCGCGATCTCGTTCGGGCGCGGCCAGTCGACGAGCGGGTAGGCGACCGCGACGGCGATCACCGGGCCCAGGATCATCAGGCCGATCGAGACGAACGCCGCGATCCGGACGCGCTTCCAGATCTTCTTCTTGCGCAGGCGACGCGCCTCCTCCTCGGTGAGTTCGGGCTCGTCGTCGTAGTACTCGTCGTCATCGTCGTCCACGCCGGCCATCAGGAACTCGTCGTCGGGCTCGCGGTGGGTGATGAGCTCGGGCTCGCGCTGCGTCGGCCGGTTGACCGGCGGCATCTGCGTGGTGCGCTCCTCGCCGGGGCGCGGGGGCATGCCGGGACGGCCGGGGCCGCCAGGGCCACCCTGCGGACCGCCGGGGCCACCCGGACCACCGGGGCGACGGCCACCGGGAGGCGGGGCGATGGGCATGCCGCCGGGGGGCGTCGGCGGACGACCGGGGCCGCCCGGACCGCCCTGGGGGGCGCCGGGACCGTTCATCGGCCGGCCGGGACCGCCCTGGGGCCCGCCGGGGCCACCCTGGGGACCGCCTGGTCCGTTCGGGCGGCGCGGGGGCTGCTGCTGTGGGAAACCACCGGGCGGCGTGCCACCCTGGGGAGGGCGCGCGAAACCGCCGGGCGGGGTGCCCGGTCGCGGCTGATTCGGGACATCGCGTCTCGTGCCGCCACCGTCCGGGTCGTCCCCGGTCGGCCACTGCGGCTCGCCTCCGCGCTGCCGGTCATCATGCTGGTCGTTCACGTGAAAAGGCCTCCCAGACCGGCGTGCATCAGCACACGGTTCGGTGGTCGTACTTCGTTCGGAGCAGTGTCACCTGAGCGTCATTCCGCCGCAGTCCTCCTGCGTGGCTTTTCCAGCCCACGCTTCCCCAGGACGTATGACTGCACCAGGTGGTTCCAACTGCATGTGCGGCAAACCTCGACCACGTACACGGAGAACTCGTCGAAGAGGTTCGCCATCTTCACCAGTTCTTCAGGTGCGCGCGCCGAGCCGGCCGCGTGCTTGAGCTCGTCTCCGTAGACCCACGAGACGTGGGTCAGCGGCTCCTTCCGGCACACCGGACATGGCACCTCGGTCGCCGTCCCGTGGAACTTCGCAGCTCGCAGCAGGTACGGGGACGCGTCGCAGACCTCCATGGTGCCCGTGCGACCGGCATAGACCTCCGCCAGCAGCGCTCGGCGCTGCAGCGAGTAGTCCACCACCTGTCGTTGGGTCAACACGTGACCAGAGTACGTGCCGGGCGCTTTTCGATGATGGGCCGTTCAGGGCAGCAGTACCCGGCGCGGTATGACGGTGTGCCACATCCCACAGTTCTGAGAGGCACACGATGTATCGCGCCGATATAATCACCTCACCTATCGGTGCAGGTGCGAGGAGGTGACTCGTGTTCGAGTTCGCGCTGCTCGGCCTGCTGCACGAGGCGCCCATGCACGGCTACGAGCTGCGCAAGCGCTTGCATGACCTGCTCGGAGCGTTTCGAGCGTTCTCGTACGGATCGCTGTACCCAACACTGCGGCGACTCCAGCGTGCGGGCCTGATCGTGGAGGAGGGGCCGGAGGACTCGGCTCTTTCTTGGGGACGTCGGGCGCGCAAGGTCTACAAGCTGACCCCGGACGGCAAGGAGCGGTTCGCCGAACTCCTGGCCGACGCGGGCCCGCAGACCTGGGACGACGACTCGTTCGGGGTCCACCTGGCGTTCTTCTCGCGGACGCCGGCCGACGTCAGGATGCGCATCCTGGAAGGTCGGCGGCGGTGTGTCGAAGAACGCAGGGAAGGGCTTCGCGAGCGGCTCACGCGCACGGGTGAGCAGATCGACCGCTACACCCGTGAGCTGCACAGCCAAGGCCTGGAGAGCACGGAGCGCGAGGTGCGGTGGCTCAACGAGCTCATCGCGCACGAGAAGTCCGAGCAGGACGAGTAGCACTCATCTGTTGAACCAAGGAGGACTCGGCAATGGGCGAAAACCGCCGCACCGTTCGAGTGGCCATCGTCGGGGTTGGCAACTGCGCGGCGTCGCTGGTGCAGGGTGTCCACTACTACCGGGACGCCGACCCGAGCACCCGCGTGCCCGGTCTGATGCACGTGCAGTTCGGTGACTACCACGTGCGCGATGTCGAGTTCGTCGCCGCGTTCGACGTGGACGCGAAGAAGGTCGGTGTCGACCTCTCGGAGGCCATCGGGGCCAGCGAGAACAACACCATCAAGATCGCGGACGTGCCGCCGCTCGGCGTCACCGTCCAGCGCGGTCACACCCTCGACGGCCTCGGGAAGTTCTACCTCGAGACGATCGAGGAGTCCGACGCGTCGCCGGTCGACGTCGTCGCCGCGCTGCGCGAGGCCGAGGTCGACGTGCTGGTCTCGTACCTGCCCGTGGGTTCCGAGGACGCGGACCGCTTCTACGCCCAGTGCGCCATCGACGCCGGTGTGGCGTTCGTCAACGCCCTGCCCGTCTTCATCGCGTCGGACCCGGAGTGGGCGGAGAAGTTCCGCGCGGCCGGCGTCCCGATCGTCGGTGACGACATCAAGTCCCAGGTCGGCGCCACCATCACGCACCGCGTGCTGGCGAAGCTGTTCGAGGACCGCGGTGTCCAGCTCGACCGCACCATGCAGCTGAACGTCGGCGGCAACATGGACTTCCTGAACATGAAGGAACTGGAGCGCCTGGAGTCCAAGAAGGTCTCCAAGACCCAGGCCGTCACGTCCCAGGTGGACCGCGAGATGGGCAAGCGCAACGTCCACATCGGTCCGTCGGACTACGTGGCGTGGCTCGACGACCGCAAGTGGGCCTACGTCCGCCTCGAGGGTCGCGCGTTCGGCGACGTGCCGCTGAACCTCGAGTACAAGCTCGAGGTCTGGGACTCCCCCAACTCCGCGGGCATCATCATCGACGCGGTCCGTGCCGCGAAGATCGCCCTCGACCGGGGCATCGGCGGCCCGATCCTGTCGGCGTCGTCGTACTTCATGAAGTCCCCGCCCGTGCAGTACTCGGACTCCGAGGCGCACGAGGCCGTGGAGAAGTTCATCCGCGGCGAGGCCTGAGTTCTCTGCGCGTAGGGCCGCTCTCCTCCGTGGAGAGCGGCCCTACGGCTTCACCGCTTCGAGAGCCGGAGCTTCTGCCAACTGCCGTCGGCGGTCCACCCGCCGTCGACCGGCAACGCGACCCCGTTGATGTACTTGGCGTTGTCGCTCGCGAGGAACCGCACGGCCTGTGCGATGTCATCGGGCGCAGCGAACCGACCCACCGGCACGTGCTCGGTGATGTCGTCGTCCACGTAGTACCCGCCGGCCTGCGACTCGACGTCCATCTCGGTCTTGACCCAGCCGGGACACACGGCGTTGACCCGGATCCCCCGCCCGCCCCACTCGACGGCGAGCGTGCGCGTCAACCCGATCAGCCCGTGCTTGGTCGTGTTGTACGCGGCCCGGTCGGCCACGCCCTGCAGCCCGGCGACGCTCGCGATGTTGACGACGCTGCCGCTCCGCTGCTGGAGCATGATCCTGCCCAGCGCCTGGGTGAGCAGGAACGGGCCGGTCAGGTTGACCGCCATGATCCGTTCCCACTGCTCGAGGCCGGTGTCCTCGAACGGCACGATGCCGGCGATCCCCGCGTTGTTGACCAGCACGTCCACCCTGCCGTGGGTGCTCACGACGTGATCGGTCAGGCGCTGGACGTCGGCGGCGCTGGCCACGTTGCCGACGATCCCGTCCTGGCTCTCCTGCAGGTCGAAGCCGACGACGGCGAACCCGTCCTCGCGCAGCACCTCGGCGATCCGCCGGCCCATGCCCTGCGCGGTACCGGTGACCACGGCAACTCGTTGCGTCATACGGGCCACGCTAAGCAGCCGTGGGCGGTTCGGCACAGCCTCGTTCGCGTGTTCGGAGTCTCAGCGCAAGCCCGGCTTCCGCTACCTTCGGCGCGGTGCGCACGTTGCTCGTCGCCCTCCCCGGCCTGGTCCTCGCCGCCATCGGCCTGACCCACCCGCACCACCTGGACGCCTCGACCGCGCAGTGGTGGCAGGACATGCGCGTCATCCTGGCCGCGGTCTTCCCGCTCCTCGGTGCGGCGCAATGGGTCCTGCTGGCCGACACCCCGCGCTACGTCCGCTACCCGGCCCGCGCCGCCACGTTCGGCTACGTCGTCTTCTACGGCGCCCTGGACGCACTGGCCGGCATCGGCGGCGGCGCCATGACCCTCGCCAACGGTGGCCGCTCGCCCGCCGACGCCCCGATCTTCGAGATCGGCAACCAGCTCGGCAGGGTCGGCGCGTGGTGCTTTTTCGCCGCCAGCCTCGCGATCGTCGTCTGCGCACTGCTCGAGCACCGCCTCAAAGCGATCCCCGGCGCTGTCTTCCTGGTGCTCGGCAGCTACCTGTTCCTCAGCAGCCACATCTACTGGCCGAAGGGCGTGCTCGCCTGCGCGTGCATCGCGATCGGCATGGCCGCGACCAGCTACGCCAGCGCGTCCGGCAGGTCGGCGATCGAGGACAGCACCCGCACCTGAGCCAGTACTTCGGGGTCCGGCGGGAAGTGCGGGTTCGGCACGGCGAGCACGGTCATGCCCGCCGCCAGGGCCGCCTTCAGCCCGTTCGTCGAGTCCTCGACGGCGTAGCAGGAAGATGCCGAGACGCCGAGGCGTGCAGCGGCCTCCAGGTAGACGTCCGGCGACGGCTTGCCCGCCGCGCAGGACTCGGACGAGATCGCGACCGGCACGGGCAGGCCGGTCACCTCCAGGAAGACCTCGATCAGCACGAGCGGTGCGGACGAGGCGATCGCGATCGGGTAGCGGGCCGCCACGGCGCGCACGGCCTCGACAGCGCCCGGGATCACCGGCAGGTGGTCGGCGTAGGCCTTCTGCATCTCGGCGATGACGCCCGCCGAGGCCTCCTCCGCCGTCAGCCGCACGCCCACCTCGTCGACCAGGTAGGCGGCCCACTCGGGGGTCGACATGCCCTGCACGGCCCGGGTCGCCTCCGGGAACCAGGTGCCGCCGTGCGCGGCGGTGAAGGCCCGCCGCACCTCGTCCCACACCTGCTCGGAGTCGATCAGCACGCCGTCGAGGTCGAAGATCACCGCATCCACGCAGGCCACCGTACCCTGTGGCGCATGATACTTCGCTATGCTAAGCAAAATCGGTTAGGATAGCGAAGTGAATTTCAAGGCTCAGCCCAAGCAGGTGTGGATCATGGCGTTCGCCGCGGTCATCGCCTTCATGGGGATCGGGCTCGTGGACCCGATCCTGTTGTCCATCGCGGAGGGTCTGCACGCAACACCCGCGCAGGTCACCCTCCTCTTCTCCTCCTACCTCGGCGTCCAGGTCGTGGCGATGCTCTTCACGGGCGCGGCCACGGCGCGGTTCGGCGCCAAGCGCACGCTCGTCGGCGGGCTCGCGCTGATCGTCGTCGCGACGCTGCTGTGCTCGGCGGCGGGGAGCATCGGCCAACTCGTCGGACTGCGGGCCGTGTGGGGGCTCGGCAACGCGTTCTTCATCGCGACCGCGCTCAGCGTCATCGTCGGTGCGGCGAGCGGCGGGCAGAAGGCCGCGATCCTGCTCTACGAGGCCGCGCTCGGTCTCGGTCTGAGCGTGGGGCCGCTGCTCGGCGCGTTGCTCGGCAGCATCTCGTGGCGCGGGCCGTTCCTCGGCACCGCGGTCCTGATGGCCGCCGCCTTGATCCTTTGTGCAACGTTCCTGGCCAAGGACTCGCACCAGGAACGTCCGCGGATCGGTCTGCTCGACCCGCTCAAGGCCCTCCGGAACCCGACCCTCTTCCGCACCAGCGTCGGAGCGGCGCTCTACACGGCCGCGTTCTTCACAGTTCTCGCCTGGTCGCCGTTCGTGCTGCGGTGGGGTGCCGTGGAGATCGGACTGATCTTCTTCGGCTGGGGCGTGTGCGTCGCCGTGTCGAGCGTCTTCCTCGCGCCGCGGCTCGCGGACCGCGTCGGCGAGAAGGCCGCGATCATCGGGTCCGTGCTGGCCTTCGCCGTGCTGATGCTGCTGATGGCGGTGCCGAGCAAGCCGCTGCTGGTGGTGGCCGTGATCGTGAGCGGGCTGGTGAGCGGGCTGCTCAACACCCTGTTCACCGGTACGGCGATGAGCGTCAGCGACGCGCCGCGGCCGGTGGCGAGCGCCGGGTACAACTTCCTGCGGTGGCTCGGCGGCGCGCTGGCCGCGACGTTCGTGAGCCACCTGGCCCAGCCGTTCGTCGTCGCCGCGGTCCTCTGCGTCGTCGCCGCCGGGCTGCTGACGCTCAACCGGACGGACACAAGGGACGTTCCGTCCGAAGCTGTTCTCGCGGGTGAACAACTTGTGGGTTAACAAAGCATGAACGGAAGCCTACGGTCGGTGGCGGTTCCCGCACCGACCGTAGGAGGCCACCACCATGATCCCTCTGCCACTCGTCAACCACCGCGTCGGCAGAGCGGCGGTGACATGCGAGTACCGCTGCGGGGACGCGTGCTTCCACGACGTCCCGAACACCTCGGACAACCCGTACTTCGGCGATCTGGTCAGCCGCCGCACCGCGCTCAAGGCCGGTGCCGTCGTCGCCGCCGCGGCCACCATCGCCACGCCCGCGACCGCCGCGGCCGCACCGGAGTCCTCCCAGGGCCGCCCACCCAGGGGACTCGACTTCAAGCCCGTCCAGGTCAACACCAAGGACGAGGTCGTCGTCCCCGAGGGCTACGAGCAGGGGATCGTGATCCGCTGGGGCGACCCGCTCTTCCCCGGCGTCCCCGAGTTCGACTTCGACGACCAGACCGCCGCGAAGCAGGAGAAGCAGTTCGGCTTCAACTGCGACTTCGCCGCCATCCTGCCGCTGGACCCGTTGGAGCTCAGCGGGATCATGGTCACGAACCACGAGTACACCAGCGAGACCTTCATGTTCCGGGGCTACGACCCGAACAACCCCACCGAGGAGCAGGCCAAGATCGGCTGGGCCGCGCACGGCCTCTCGGTGTTCATGATCAAGCGCTCGCTGTTCTCCGGGCACTACAAGCCGCGCTTCAGCAAGTACAACCGCCGCATCACGCTCAACACGGTGTTCGAGGTGCGCGGCCCGGCCGCCGGCAGCGACCTGCTGAAGACGTCCGTCGACCCCACCGGCAAGAAGGTCTTCGGCACCATCAACAACTGCTCCGGCGGCGTCACGCCGTGGGGCACGATCCTGTCCGGCGAGGAGAACTTCAACCAGTACTTCGCGAACGCCGCCGGCCGCAACGACCCGCGCCTCACCCGCTACGGCGTCACGGGCACCGCGACCACCCGCAAGTGGGAGCGCTTCGACAAGCGCTGGGACCTCGCCCAGGAACCCAACGAGGTCAACAGGTTCGGCTGGGTCATCGAGCTCGACCCGCACGACCCGGACTCGACGCCGGTCAAGCACACGCACCTCGGCCGCTTCAAGCACGAGACCGCGAACATCCGGGTCGCCGACGACGGCCGCGTCGTCGCGTACTCCGGTGACGACGAGCGGTTCGAGTACATCTACAAGTTCATCTCCACCGGGAAGATGATGCGCGGCAACAGCAAGGCCGCGCGCCGCCACAACATGACGCTGCTCGACGACGGCACGCTGTACGTCGCGCGGTTCAAGGGCGACAGCCCCGCGAGCGAGATCGACGGCACCGGAAAGCTGCCCAGCGACGGCAAGTTCGACGGCACCGGCGAGTGGATCCCGTTGGCGGCGGGCAAGAAGTCGTTCGTGCCCGGCATGACCGCCGAGGAGGTGTACGTCTTCACGCGCATCGCGGCGGACAAGGTCGGCGCGACGAAGATGGACCGCCCCGAGGACATCGAGTGCCACCCGCGCACCGGCACGGTCTACTGCGCGCTCAGCAACAACGTCGAACGCGGTGTCACGGCGGGCAAGGAGGGCGCGACCGAGCCGAACCCGCGCATCAACAACCGCCACGGCCAGGTGCTGGAGCTGCAGGAACGCCGCAGCGACGCGCTGGCGCTCACGTTCAACTGGGGCCTGTTCCTGGTCTGCGGTTTCCCCGACGACCCGAACACGTACTTCGGCGGGTACGACAAGTCGCAGGTCAGTCCGATCTCCAGTCCGGACAACGTGGCGTTCGACCGGCACGGCAACCTGTGGATCTCCACGGACGCCGACGGCAAGCTCGACGGGCTGAACGACGGCCTCTACGGCGTGCCGCTGGAAGGCCCGGAACGCGGTCACCTCAAGCTGTTCCTCACGGTCCCGCGCGGCGGCGAGACGTGCGGGCCGGTGATCGGCGAACGGGTGATCACGATCTGCGTGCAGCACCCCGGCGAGGTGGACGGCGCGAGCGCCGACAAGCCCGTCTCGAACTGGCCGGACCGCGGCACCAGCAGGCCGCGCCCGTCCGTCGTCGCGGTGTGGCGCAAGGGTCGTCGTCAACTGGGTGAGATCGGCTGATCACGGCGCGTGCTGTGATCGTTCGGGTGTAGGACGAGTTCGCCGGCCGTTCACCTCGTGGACGGCTGGTGAACGCGTTGGGCTCTTAGGTTCGGCCAGTTCCCACACTGACCGATCTCGGAGGCCTGCGTGTCCTCACCCACCGATCGGGGCCGTCGCCTGCTGCCCCTGCTCCCGACCAACCACCCGCTCGGGCGCCAGGCCGTCACCTGCGAGTTCCGCTGCGGCAACGCCTGTGCCCACGAGGCGCCCAACTCGTCGGCCAACGCGTACTTCGGCGACGTCGTCAAGGAGGTCGTGAGCCGCCGCGGCATGCTCAAGGCCGGTGCGGTCGTCGCGGCCGCCGGTGCCGGCGCGCTCGCGTTCTCCGGTTCCGCCGCCGCCGCTGCCGCTCCCGAGCACGCCGAGGCCCTCGGTCGCGGTGGCAACGACCCCGGCGGCCTCAACTTCGAGCCGGTGGCGCCCAACACCCTCGACCAGCTCAGCGTGCCCCAGGGCTTCCAGCAGGACGTCGTCATCCGCTGGGGCGACGCGGTGCTGGACGACGCGCCGAAGTTCGACTTCGACAACCAGACGCCCGAGGCGCAGGCCAAGCAGTTCGGCTTCAACAACGACTTCTGCGGTCTGGTGCCGGTGCCCGGCTACCACGACAGCTGGCTCATGGTGAGCAACCACGAGTACACGTCCGAGACCTTCATGTTCAAGGACTGGACGCCCACCACGGTCACCGAGAAGCACGCCAAGATCGCGTGGGCCGCGCACGGCCTGTCGGTCGTGATGGTCGACCGCGACCCGCGCACCGGCAAGCTCTTCGTCTGCCCGGACGACAAGAAGAAGTACAACCGCCGCATCACCCTCACCACGCCGTTCGAGGTGAAGGGCCCGGCCGCCGGTTCCAAGTACCTCAAGACGTCGGCCGACCCGACGGGCCGTCGCGTGCTCGGCACGCAGAACAACTGCGCCGGTGGCGTCACGCCGTGGGGCACGATCCTGTCCGGCGAGGAGAACTTCAACCAGTACTTCGCCAACGGTGGCAACGTCACCGACCCGGACACCAAGGCGAAGTTCGCCCGCTACGGCATCAGCGGCGGCGCGACGACGCGCCAGTGGGAGCGCTTCGACAAGCGCTTCGACCTGGCCCAGGAGCCCAACGAGGCCAACAGGTTCGGCTGGATCGTCGAGATCGACCCGCTCGACAAGAACTCGACGCCGGTCAAGCACACCGCGCTCGGCCGCTTCAAGCACGAGGGCGCGAACGTCATCGTCGCCAAGGACGGCCGCGTGGTCGCGTACATGGGCGACGACGAGCGCTTCGACTACATGTACAAGTTCGTCACCGACGAGAAGATGCAGAAGGGCCAGTCGAAGCGCGCCCGCGAGCACAACAAGCAGCTGCTGGACAAGGGCACGCTCTACGTCGCCAAGTTCACCGGCGACAGCCCGGCCGCCGAGATCGACGGCACCGGCAAGCTCCCGGCCGACGGCGAGTTCGACGGCTCGGGCGAGTGGATCCCGCTGGCGCACAACGACAGGTCGTTCGTGCCCGGCTTCACCGCCGAGGAGGTCTACGTCTTCACGCGCCTCGCCGCCGACAAGGTGGGCGCCACGAAGATGGACCGCCCGGAGGACGTCGAGCCCTCGACGCACAACCGCCGCATCTACGCCGCGCTGACCAACAACACCGACCGCGGCAAGGCGGGCAAGGAAGGCCCGACCGAGCCGAACCCGCGCAACGGCAACAAGCACGGCCACGTCCTGGAGATCGAGGAGCGCCGCAGCGACAACACGGCGACCACGTTCTCGTGGAAGCTGCTGCTGGTCTGCGGTGACCCCAAGGACCCCGGCACGTACTTCGGCGGCTTCGACAAGTCGCAGGTCAGCCCGATCTCGTGCCCGGACAACGTCGCGTTCGACACGCACGGCAACCTGTGGATCTCCACCGACGGCAACGCGCTGGGCTCGAACGACGGCCTGTTCGCGGTACCGGTCTCCGGCAAGCGCCGGGGCCAGGTCAAGCAGTTCCTCACGGTGCCGAAGGGCGCGGAGACCTGCGGCCCGGTCATCACCGAGGACTTCGTGCTGGTGTCCGTGCAGCACCCCGGCGAGATCGACGGTGCGTCGGCCAACAACCCGCTGTCGCACTGGCCGGACGGTGGCACCTCGCAGCCGCGTCCGTCCGTCGCGGTGGTGTGGCGCAAGGACCGCAGGAAGATCTGCGACTGATCGAGTGGTCCGGCTCACTCTGATCTTGTGAACCGGTGCAGCCGCCCGTCCGTGTGATGGGTGGCTGCACCGCGGACAGCCAAATCCCCTGATAGTCCACTTTGTCTGTCCACTTTGGAGTGCGCTGTGAACGTTCGTCTTCTCGTTGGTGCCACTGCTCTTCTTGGTCTCGCCGCGTGCGGCACGCCCGTCGCCGGCAGCGCCACGCCCACTCCTGTCGCCGCGGCCCAGGACGTGCCCGTCGCGGCGGCGGTCCAGGTCCCGGCGGGGCAGGAACTGGTCGGCGAGTACCAGGCCACGGGCGTGCAGACCTACTCGTGCCAGGGCAACGCGTGGAAGGGCCTGGAGCCCACCGCGACCCTCGTCGACAAGGACGACAGGCCGATCATCATCCACTCCCGCGGCCCCGTCTGGATCTCCGCGGTGGACGGCAGCGCGGTCGAGGCGGCCCCGGTCGACGGAGCCAAGAACGACGTCAAGGGCGCCGTGCCCGAACTCCTGCTGAAGGCCAAGGCCGTGCGCGGCGACGGCCTGTTCGGCAAGGTCACCTACGTCCAGCGCCTCGCGACCGAGGGCGGTGTCGCCCCGGCCGGTGGCTGCAAGGCCGGCGCGCAGACCTCCGTGCCGTACAAGGCTCTCTACACGTTCTTCGCGCCCGCCAAGTGAGACGGTACTGAACCGGTCCGGATTTCGGTCCGTACGACCGGAAGTGATGAAACGAGCTGGATTAGTCCTGGTCTCATCAACTCTTCTGGGCATCCTCGCGGGAGGTGCGGGCTCCACCGCCGCACCGACCCCGGAGATGGATGCCGCGGGCGACATCGCCGCGAGGGTCGCACCCGCGGTGCAGGTGCCGCCCGGCAACAAGATCGTCGAGAAGTTCTACGCCAAGGGCGTGCAGACCTACACATGCACCGCCGGGGCGTGGAAGGGCTTGGAACCCGCCGCCACCCTGGCGGACCGGCTCGGCCGGGCGGTGGGGCTGCACTCCCGCGGGCCGATCTGGGTCTCCACGGTCGACGGCAGCGCGGTCGAGGCCGCCCCGGTCGACGGCGCCCGCAACGAGGTCCCCGGCGCCGTGCCGGAACTGTTGCTGAAAGCCAAGTCCACCAGGGGTTCCGGCGTGTTCGCGAACGTCAGCTACGTCCAGCGCCTCGCGACCAAGGGCGGCGTCGCGCCCACCGGCGGCTGCACCGAGGGCGCCCAGACGTCCGTCAAGTACGAGGCCCTCTACACCTTCTCCGTGCCCGCCGCCTGACCCCCCGGTGACGAGGGCGGCGAGGCCGCCTTTCCCAGCACTACAGTTCACCCATGACTGATCGTCCGGTCGCCCTCGTCACCGGGGCATCCAGTGGAATCGGCTCCGCCATCGCCCGCAGCCTGGCCCCGACGCACGACCTGCTGCTGGGCGGGCGCGACGAGGACTCCCTGTCCGTGCTGGCAGCGGAGCTCCCCGGCGCGCAGGCCTGGCCGTTCGACCTGACGAACGTCGCCTCCGCGGACCTGAGCGCGGTCTCGCGGTTGGACGTGATCGTCCACAGCGCCGGCATCGCCCTGCTCGGCCCGCTGGGCGAGGCCACGCAGGACGACTGGCGGAAGACCTTCGACGTGAACGTCTTCGCGGTCGCCGAACTGACCAACCTGGTCCTGCCCCAACTCCGTGCCGCCTCCGGGCACGTCGTGCTGATCAACTCGGGCGCGGGCCTCGCCGCGAACCCGGGCTGGGGCGTCTACGCGGCCTCGAAGTTCGCCCTGCGCGCGTACGCCGACGCGTTGCGCGGCGACGAGCCGTCGTTGCGGGTGACCACGGTCTACCCGGGCCGCACCGCCACGCCGATGCAGCAGGACGTGCGGCGCCAGGAGGGCGGCGAGTACGACCCGTCGAAGTACATCGACCCTGCCTCGGTGGGGCGGGCGGTGGCGTCGGCCGTGCTGGCGACGCCCGACGCCCACATCACCGAGATCAACGTGCGGTCCCGCCCGCACTAGTTGTCCATAGGCTTGTCAACAGCCTGTGGTTACGGGTTGACGCTCCGCAGTCGCGCTGCCACGGCCGTCACGCCGGCCTGAGCCTCGTGCCGGTCCACCCGCGTCGACTCCCCACCGGCGACGACCTGGTCACCGGCGACCCACACGTCGGTGACCCGGCGCGACCCGGACCCCCACACGAGGTTCGCGAGCAGCTGCGAGTCCGGCGCGTCCAGCCCGGTCGCGAACGCCGGGTCGTCCGCCGCGACGTGCACGACGTCGGCCCAGCGCCCGGCCTCGAGCGCGCCGATGTCGTCGCGGCCGAGTGCCGCGGCCCCGCTGCGGGTCGCCATCAGCAGCGCCTGCGCGGCGCCGAGCACGGTCGCGTCCATCTTCGAGACTCGGGCCAGCAGACCTGCCAGCCGTGCCTCCTCGAACAGGTCCAGGTCGTCGTTCGACGCTGGTCCGTCCGTGCCGAGGCCGACGGAGACACCGGCGGCCAGCAGCTCCGGCACCCGTGCGATGCCCGAGGCCAGCTTCATGTTCGAGCCCGGGCAGTGCGCGACGCCGACGCCGAACGACGCGTACAGCGCGATGTCGTCGTCGGACAGGTGCACGGAGTGCGCGGACAGCACGCGGCCACCCAGCACGTCGGAGGCCTTCAGCAGCGCGGGCACGGAACCGAACTCGGCGCGGGCGGCCTCGTCCTCGAACGGCGACTCGGCGACGTGGACCATGAACAGCGCCCCGCGCTCGCGCGCTTCCACGGCGATCGACGTGAGCTGCGGTGCCGAGAGCGTGTAGGCGGAGTGCGGTCCGTAGGCCAGCTCGACGCGTTCGCCGGGGCCGAAGCGCAGGCCGTCGGCGTCGATCCACGCGGAGATCTCGCCGGTTAGCGCCTTCCAGTCCATGCCGGGCACGTCGAGGATCGCGCCGCCGAACACCACCCTCGAACCGGCCTCCAGCACGGCCGACACCAGCTCGGGGCCGTGGAAGTACATCTCGGCGGACGTGGTGACGCCGTGCCGCAGCATCTCGACGGCGCCCAGCAGCATGCCGGTGCCGACGTCGGCGGCCGTCATCTGCGCCTCGTTCGGCCACATCTGCTCCTGCAGCCACCGCAGCAGCGGCAGGTCGGAGCCCAGGCCGCGCAGCACCGTCATCGGGCTGTGCGCGTGCGTGTTGATCAGGCCGGGCATCAGGATGCCGGTCAGCCGGCGGACCTCGCCGTCGAACGCGGGGGCGTCCGAGGCGGCACCCACGTGGGTGATCCGGCCGTCGACGACGTCCACGACCGCGTCGCGCAGAACGGCGCAGGACAGGTCGCAGGGCAGGACCACCGGGGCGTGCAGACGCAGTGACATGCGGAGAATCCTGCCACTGTGACGCCGGTCACAAGCATGCATACATCCGGACGGGATGGGCATCCTCGCTGTGTCGGGCGCGGGCCGACCCCCAGGGTCCGCCCCGGCCTAAAACTTTTCCCCATCCAAGGGGCCCGTCAGAGCATGAGCCGACGGGCCCTTTGTGCATCCAAGAGCAACCACGGGCAGGACAGGGGCGTCTCAAGATCATGTCGAAGAAGCCGTGCACGTCCAGTGGACAGTTCCGCCGCGCGCAGAAGCCCGCCACCCCCAAGCCGCCGACCCGGCGCTGAGTTGGCATGATCACACTCCACGGTACGGGCGTGATCATGCGGAGGCATCAGTGGCCGACATCGACCCTCAGAACGACGACCAGTTCAGCGATGTCGAGATGACTCAGGAGTTCGAAGTCATCCGCGACAACGACTGAGCTAGGAGATCGGCAGTTCGGCGCGGACCGACCACCCGGCTGGTTCGCGCCGGCCTGCGGAGAACGACCCACCCAGCAGTTCCACGCGCTCGCGCATCCCGACGAGCCCGTAGCCTCCCGACCCGCCGACGGGCACGCCGGACGCGACCCCGTCGTCCAGCACCGTCAGGTGCAGCACACCGTTCCCGGAGGACAGCGAAACGTCCACTGAGGACACCGCTGCCGCGTGTTTCTGGGTGTTGGTCAACGATTCCTGCACCAGGCGCAGCACCGAGCGCGCCAGCTCCTGCGGCACCGAGTCCCGCAGGTCGAACGAGAGCCGCACGGGCAGTTCGGACTCCGTCGCCAGCGCGCGCACGTCGTCCACGAGCGACGACGACGCGGCCGGTCCGGGGGACTCCCCGTCGCGCAACGTCCCGACCAGTCGTCGCATCGCGGTCAGCGCCTCGTACCCGGACGCCTCGATGGTCGGCAGCACCTGTTCCGCCGCGGCACGGTTGAGCTGTCCCGCCTGCGCGTGCACGACGATCGCCGTCACGTAGTGCGCCACGACGTCGTGCAGCTCCCGCGCGAGCGCCAGCCGTTCGGAGTTCTGGGCCGCCGCGACGGAAGCAGCCAGCTGGGACGCGCGTTCGTTGTCCCTCGCCCGGAAGTACAGCCCGGTGCCCACCGAGATCACGAACATGAGCACCGCGCCGAACAGGTAGCTGCCCAGGTCGGGTGTGTACTCGCGGTAGTCCTCGGCCGCCACGACCGGGAAGCCGATGAACTCGGCGGCCACCATCGCCGCCACGACGACCGCGGTGCCGACGATCGCACGGCCGCGCGAGGCCTCCCGCACCACGATCGCGATCGTCGCCATCGCGGCGCCCGTGACGGAGATCGACGCACCGCTGACCCAGAAGTGCGGTTGCATCGCGACACCGATGATCCGCAGGTAAACGGCCGTGAACACGATCGCGGCGGCCAAGGCGAGCGTCGCGTCGAACGGGCGCCGGGGCGCCAGCACAGCGACCGCGCAGATCACCGCGACACCGGGCGCCTGCCACCACGGGTTCGTGAAACCCGCGGTGAAGAGTTCGAGCCCCGCGAGGAAGGCCAGCGACAACGCCAGGGGCCACTGGCGTTTGGCCAGCACCCGCCAGCTCACGTCCGTGCTCTCCACCCGAGCAACCCTAGGGCCGGAAGGGTGATCCCGCGTCCGACCGGGGGTTTACTCCGGCATCAGCCGGAAGGCTGAGGGAGCGACCTGCGGAAACACTCTCACGGCGGATGCCGGATTACGCCCCGGTCACGGACTCTGGAGGAGCGGAAGTACGGGAACGGAGGACGCCATGTTGTCAGTTGTGTTCACTTGGGCCGCCGCTGTGGTCGGCCTGTTGGTCCTCGCCCTGATGGCTCTCTCGGGCGTGATGATCGACTCGAAGCACTAGTCCCGGCACCAGCGTGTGATGGGGAAGTCAGGCGCTGGTCAGGGAATGTTGCTGGCGGAGCAGTTCCGCCAGCCGGCTCGTCGGTTGAGGACGGGTCTCGTCCAACGCGGCCGTGAAGCGCGCCGGAGAACCCGTCCGTGCGCGCGCCGCGGCTGCGGTGTCGAGCCGGAAAGCGGGCCGTGCGGCGGAAGGTCGTTGCCGCGACCGCAGCCACGCGAGGCGGTGCAACGCTTCCGCGTGGTGGTCGGTGATGGTGACGGCCGCCTTGTCGAACGAGTGCAGCACTGCAGCGTTCAGGTGAACGGTCGCGAAGTCCCGCCACAGCGTGCGTTCGGACGAGGTGTCGAGCCCCAGCGCGTCGGCGACCTCGCGCGCCACGCCGTAGGCACCTTCCTCGGCCAGTGAGCGCGTGCCGATCTCGGCGCCGACGAACCACGAGTTGAACGGCGCGGCCGGGTAGTTCACGCCACCGATCGACAGCTTCATGTTCGCGATGACCGGAACCGCGTGCCAGCGCAGGCCCATCTCGCCGAACCACGGCAGAGTCGGGTGCTCCAAAGGAACTTCGTGCACGATCTCGGACGGCAGCGTGAACAGCCGCGGACCTTCGTGCTGCGTCTCCACCACCAACGGCAGCAGGTCGAAGCGTGAGCGGCGCACGGGCGGACGCCATCCCATGCCCTGCATGGTTTCGGTGAAGCCTGAGTACCGGCGGTCCCCCATCCCGTCGGCGTACCCGGCGTACCGGATCAGCTGCTCGTTCCAGATCACCGGGCCGGGCGAACCGGGCGTGTCCGGCGCGAAAACCGTGACCAGCGGCCGGATCTCGCCGCCGTTGGTCGCGAGCCGCAGGTGCTCGACGCACTCGCCGGCCACCGCGGCGGCGTTGCGGTAGCCGCGCAGATCGCGGACCTTCAGCCGCCGCCACGGCACACCCGAGGTGCACCAGCCTGAGTCTCGCAACGCGATCCGCGCGCCGTACGCGAGCTCGTTGGTGGTGTGGCGGTAGGTTCCGGTCTCGGCGATCTCGGCGCGCACCTGGGCGATGCGGGCGGTCAGCGAGCCTGCGTCGGAGTGCGCCGCGTGGAACATGCGGACGAACTCCTCCGCGACGGGGAGGACGTCGGGGGTCACGGAGCGAGACGCTAAGCCCGGAACAGCCTCACGCGTCACTGCCACTCGGGGCATTTCGGGTGATCAACACCGGCCACTCCGACGAGTGAACCGTAGACCCAAGGTGTTCACTCGATCGGCTTGAGACCTCGATCAGGTGAGGTCGTTCCGCCGGAACATCAGGTCGTGCGACACCCGATCCTCGTTGACCGCGCGCTGCTCGAACTTCGTGACGGGTCGCCAGTCCGGTCGCGGAGCCCAGCCGTCGTACACGTTGGTCAGCAGCCGCTCGCCGGAGCAGACCGCCAGCATCTGCTCGGCGTAGTTCTCCCAGTCGGTCGCGAGGTGCAGCACACCGCCGGGCTCCAACCGCGACGCGACGAGCGACACGAACTCCGGCTGCACGAGACGACGCTTGTGGTGCTTCTTCTTCGGCCACGGGTCCGGGAAGAAGATCCGCACACCGTGCAACGACGCGGGCGCCACGTGGTCGGTCAGCAGGTCGACGGCGTCACCGCGCAGCACGCGCAGGTTGTCGAGACCGCCGAGGTGCTCGGCGCGCAGCAGCAACTGGGCGAGGCCCGGCTTGTAGACCTCGGCGGCGACGTAGTTGAGCTCGGGCGCGGCGGCCACGAGTTGGGAGGTGGTCTCGCCCATGCCGGACCCGATCTCCAGCAGCACCGGCGCCGAGCGGCCGAACCACGAGTCGAAGTCGACCGGCCCCTCGGGCAACGACTTCACGTCGTTGCCCATCTTCTCCCAGTACGTGTCCCAGGCGCGCTCCTGTCCCACGGTCATGCGCTCGCCGCGCTGGACGAAGCTGACGATGGAACGGTGGAACTCAGGCCTGGTCACGACCGGTCATTCTAGGCAATGAGTTCGATGTCCTCGATCTGAGCACGCAGCTCAGCGACGGTGAACTCGATGACCTCGGGCTTGCCGGCCCCGCGGTGGGCGGGAACGAGGTGCACGAACCCGCGGTGCGCGTCCGTGAACTGCACGGTCGTGGGGGTGGCGGGACCGTAGACACCGCTTTCGGACGGCACGTACTCCCAGTACCCGACCTCGCCGAGGTCGACCCAGGGCACGAACACCCAGCCGGGACGGGAGACGAGCAGCTCGCTCACCGCGTCCTCGACGGCGTGACCTTCGGCACGGGAGCCCAGGCGGCCCCGTTCGAGCGCCCGCAGCCACCACGGCGCGGGGGCGTTCTCGACGTCCCGCACGGAGCGGTACATCGTCAGGACCTCGTCCTCGGGAGCGCGGTTCACCCAGGAACGGCGGGCGTCGGCTGGGGTGAGGGCGATTTCGGAAGGGTTGGGAGCTTCGAGAGCACTGGACCACTCGAGGCCGAGCATTGCTTCCACACGGACCACTGGCCACCTCCGCGGCGGGGATAACCCCATTGAACGTGAAGCCAAACGTCGATGATGTCCAAAATGACGGTTTTTATCGGTTGTTAACAGCTCTCTTACGCAACCTGTGACGCCGCGCACGTTGCGTTGTGAGTTGGAAACACGATGTAGCTGACGTGCCCCTGCTCCCCGCGCTCGCCGTCGCGCTGCCGTTGCTGCTCGCCGCGCAGACGATCGAGGAGCAGGAGTGGCACCTCGACGCGCTCGACATCTACTCGGCGCAGGCCCAAGCGCGCGGGGACGGCGTGGTGGTCGCGGTGATCGACTCCGGCGTCGACGCGAAGCACCCCGACCTCGCCGGCCAGGTCCTGCCGGGGACGGGTTTCGGCAGGTCGAAGGGCACCGACGGCACGACGGACGCCGACGGGCACGGCACCGGGATGGCCGGGATCATCGCCGCGACCGGACGAGGTGGCGGCGCGCTCGGCATCGCGCCCGGCGCCAAGATCCTGCCGATCGCGAGCGCCGACGAGAAGGAGCAGTTCGGGCTCGACGTCGTCTCCGACAGCATCCGGTGGGCCGCGGACCACGGCGCCAAGGTCATCAACATGTCCCTCGGCTTCTCCAGTTCCATGACGCCGACGCTCGTGAAAGCTGTTAATTACGCGATCGAGAAGGACGTCGTGCTCGTCGCCGCCACGGGCAACGACGGCAAGGAGGTCTCCGCGCCCGCGAACATCAACGGCGTGGTCGCGGTGGCCGGCACGACCAAGGACGGCAAGCCGTGGGCGTCGTCGAACGTCGGCGCGGACACGGTGCTCGCGGCACCGGCGGTCGGCATCGTGACGGTCGCGCCGGAGAGCGTCTACGCGAGCGGGTACGCCGAGATGGACGGCACGAGTGCCGCGTCGGCGATCGTCTCCGGCGTCGCCGCGCTGGTGCGCGCGAAGCACCCGGACTGGCCGGCCAAGGACGTCGTCAACGCGTTGATCAAGACCGCCACCGACCTCGCCGAGCCCGGCAGGGACAAGACCACGGGCTTCGGCATGGTCAACCCGATGGGCGCGCTCACCGCGCAGCTCCCGCCGGTGGAGCGCAACCCGCTGCTGCCTCCGCCGAAGCCCACCACCACGACGCAGCCGACCGCGGCCGTCGCCGCGAAGAGCCAGGAGCAGCCGGTCGACCTGTCCGACCGGCTGCCGTTCGTCGCCGGCGTCACGGGCGGCACCGCGGTGATGACCGGGCTGCTGATCGCGTTGCCCGCCATCAGGTCGCGGCGCCCCAAGCCCGTGGTCAGTGAGCCTGGTACTCCACCGACTCCTTGGTGAGCTGCATGAAGGCCTCCTCCAGCGAACCGCGCTGGGGGCTGAGCTCGTGCAGCACGATCTGGTGCTCCGCCGCGAGCTCGCCGATCTGCTGGGCCGGGATCCCGTGCACCACCAGCGACCCGCTCGCCGAGTCGTCCGTGACCGTCGCGTGCGCGGCGAGGATCTCGCGCAGCTTCGCGGCGTGCGGTGACCGCACCCGGACGGTGTCCTGGGTGGCGTCCGCGATGAACTGCTCGGTGGTCGTCTGCGCGATCAGCTGACCGCGGCCGATGACGATGAGGTCCTGCGCGGTCTGCGACATCTCCGACAGCAGGTGGCTCGACACGAACACCGTGCGGCCCTCGCCCGCCAGCCGGTGCATGAACTGCCGGATCCACAGGATGCCCTCGGGGTCGAGGCCGTTGACCGGCTCGTCGAACAGCAGCACCTCGGGGTCGCCGAGCAGCGCGCCCGCGATGCCGAGCCGCTGCGACATGCCGAGCGAGAAGCCACCGGCGTTCTTGTGCGCGACCTCGGTCAGGCCGACGACCTCCAGCACCTCCTGGACGCGGCTGACCGGGATCTTGTTCGAGACCGCGAGCCACTTGAGGTGCGAGCGAGCGGACCGGTTGGGGTGCACCCACTTCGCGTCGAGCAGCGCGCCGATCTTGCGCAACGGCTGCTTGAGCTGGGCGTAGTGCTGCCCGTCGATCCTGACGTCACCGCCGGTGGGGGTGTCGAGGCCGAGGATCATCCGCATGGTCGTGGACTTGCCGGCGCCGTTCGGGCCGAGGAAGCCCGTGACGCGGCCCGGCCGGACGGTGAACGACAGGTCGTCGACGGCCTTGGTCTTGCCGTAGTGCTTCTGCAACCGCACTGCTTCGATCATGACGTCTCCCGGTTCGCTCGCGAGAACTGACAGGGACCTGGGTCACCCCCCGACGGATGACCCAGGTCCCTCTCCCCCTTATTCGGAACAGGTCACGCGTCCCGCCGCTTCGCGACGATCAGGGCGACCACCAGGAGCGCGACCGCGATCCCGGCGAAGTAGCCGAGCGAACCCCACTGGCTCAGCTTGAAGTCGACACCCGCACCCGCCTGCTCGGCCATGTTGTCGCCGCCGAGCTGCAGGAAGTGGTTGGCGTTCATGAAGGGCAGCCACGCCTGGATCTTGACGCCGACCTTCGGGATGATCCCGATCAGGCCTTCCAGCAGCATGTTCCAGACCAGCAGGATCGCGACGGCGCCGGCGGTCTGGCGGACCAGGATGCCGACCGCGATCGCGATGATCGCGCCGATGCCGTAGAGCAGGCCGACGCCCGCCACGTGCCGCCACTCGCCGCTCGTGTTGATCGCGAGGTCCGAGGCGGGCGAGAGCACCTTCGCGATGCCCACCGAGCCGAACGCGATGATCTCGCCGAGCAGTGCGGCGATGAACGCCACCACGACGGTCTTCGCGACCAGCGCGGACGTCCGGTTCGGCACCGCGAGGAACGTGGCGCGGATCGTGCTGAAGCGGTACTCGGTCGTGACCGCGAGGGCCGCCATCACCAGCACGACGGACAGCGCGAGCTGGCTGCTGCCGAACTGCGTGACGCCGAGGGACACCTGGCCGTTGTCGGTGGTGCCCGCGATGATCGCGGTGAGCCCGACGCCGAGGACCAGGGCGAGCGCGCTGCACCAGTACGGCGAGCGGGTCGAGAAGAGCTTGATTCTCTCAACTGCCAACAGGGTCATCAGACTCACTTCCCGATCTCTGCGTGGTACTCGACAGCATCGCCGGTCAGCTGCATGAACGCCTCTTCGAGCGAACCGCGCTGGGGGCTCAGCTCGTGCAGGACGACACCGTTGGCAGCGGCGATGTCCCCGATCTGGTCACTGGTGGCACCCGATACGGACAACGCGCCGTCCGCACCGTCACGAACCGTGAAGCCCTTGTCGACGAGCAACGGGCCGAGCTTGAACAGCTGAGGACTGCGCACGAGGACGGTGTTACCCGTCGAGCGGTCGATGAACTCCTGCGTGCTGCTCTGCGTGATCAGCCTCCCCCGGCCGATCACCACGAGCTCGCTGGCCGTCAGCGCCATCTCCGACAGCAGGTGGCTCGACACCAGGACCGTGCGGCCCTCGGCGGCGAGGTTCTGCATGAACGTGCGGATCCAGAGGATGCCCTCGGGGTCCAGGCCGTTCACCGGCTCGTCGAAGAGCAACACCTTCGGGTCACCCAGCAGTGCCGCGGCGATCCCCAGCCGCTGCGACATGCCGAGCGAGAACCCGCCGGCGTTCTTGCCCGCGACCTGGGTGAGGCCGACGGCCTCGAGCACCGCGTCGACGCGGGTCTTCGGCAGGCCGTTGGACACCGCGAGCCACCTGAGGTGGGCGCGGGCGGACCGGTTGGGGTGCACCCACTTGGCGTCGAGCAGCGCGCCGACCGTCTGGAGTGGACGCTTGAGCTCGGTGTAGGGCTTGCCGTCGATCAGCACGCGGCCTGCCGTCGGACGGTCGAGCCCCAGGATCATCCGCATGGTGGTGGACTTGCCCGCGCCGTTCGGACCGAGGAATCCGGTCACCCGTCCAGGTTGGACGGTGAACGACAGGTCGTCGACCGCGACCGTCCTGCCGTATCTCTTGGTGAGGCCGATTGCCTCGATCATTTCTGTCCCCTCTCGGTGATGGGATTACCTTCCCGTCCCGAGGGGTCCTCTCACATCGGCCTGCGGTCTGCGCGTGCGTCAACTTCCGTCGTCAGGTGGCGCTACCTCCGTCGTAGTTGAATGAGCCACATGGGATACACGGAAGCCCCGGACGGCTGGTGGCGCGAGTTCGTCCTGGCCAAGCCCGCCCGCACCGGCAAGCTCGCGGTCACCCGCAAGGACGGATCACCGCACGTCGCGCCGGTCTGGGTGGACCTCGACGGTCCCGACGTCGTCTTCCTGACCGCCCGGGAGACGGTCAAGGGCAAGTCGATCCTGCGCGACGGCCGGGTGGCCCTGTGCTTCGACAACGAGCTGCCGCCCTTCGACTTCGTGACCATCACCGGCCAGGCCGTGGTGGACGAGGACCCGGAACAGCTCAAGTACTGGGCGGGCCGCACGGCCGCGCGCTACATGGGCGACGACCGCGCCGACGAGTACGCCGAGCGCAACGGGGTGCCCGGCGAGATGGTCGTGCGGGTGAAGGTCGACAAGGTCGTCGCCGTGCAGAACGTCTCCGACTAGCCGGGGAAGTACCGGTTCAACACCCGGGCGGCGCCGTCCTCCAGCACGGTCGGCGCCACCTCGTCCGCGACCGCCTGGACGTGCGCCGGCGCCTGTCCCATCGCGACCCCGCGCCCGGCCCACGTCAGCATCTCGACGTCGTTCGACCCGTCGCCGATCGCGAGCGCGTCCGCGGGCCTGATGCCGAGCGACGCGCAGAGCTCGTCCAGCGCCGTACCCTTCGAGACGTTCGGCGGCACCGCGGTCAGCCACGCCTCGGTGTGGTCGACGGACCACTCGACGCCCGGCAGTTCCAGGTCCTTCACCGCGAACGACAGCTCCGCCGGAGTGCGGTCGAGCCACCGCATGACGAGCCGCGAGGTCGGCACCGCCATCTCCTCGAACGTCGCCTGCCTCGTCTCGCCCCACAGGTCGCCGGGCAGGAACTCACCGAGCGACAGGTTGCCCACGCCGGTCCGCTCGGTGGCGAACACCGCGCCCGGCAGCAACGCCTGCAGCGCCTTGATCGTCGGGCCGGGGTCGAACGTCACTCGCTTGGTCACCTCGCCGAGAGCCGGGTCCCACCACACGGCACCGTTGGAGCAGAGCGCCAGCGACACGGGCAGCTGCGGCGCGATCTCCGTGATGCCGATCAGGCTGCGGCCGGTGCACAGCACCACGTGGGCGCCGTGTTCGGCGGCACGCGTGATGGCCGCTTTCACGGCAGGTGGGACGTCGTTCGAGCCGACTCCGGTCAGGGTTCCGTCGATGTCCAGCGCTACGAGCCGAGGTCTCCAGGTCACGTGACACCACCCTAGGCGAAGGTTAGTGAATTGTGGTTCACTAACCGGGTGGCACGACCTCGCACCATCACCGACGAACGGATCCTGAACGCCGTCGCGGCCGTCATCGACCGGCGCGGACCGGAGTTCACCGTCGCGGACGTGGCGGCGGAGGCTGGGGTCTCGGTGGGCGCGGTGGCGAAGCGGTTCGGGTCGAAGAGCGGGCTGCTGCAGGCGCTCACGAAAGCGGGCACCGACGAGGTCGTGCGACGGATGCGCGAGGCGGGCAGCGTCCGGGCCGCGCTGATGATGTGGTTCGACCGGCTCGCGGATCCCGTGGTCGCGACGAACAACCTGGCGCAGCTCGGGGTCGACCTGATCGACCCGGACCTGCGCGCGTTGCTGGCGAAGCACTACGCGGCGCTGGAAGACGAGCTGGAGAACCTGTGCGCGGCCGAGGAACTGCCGCCGAACGCGGCCCGCGTCCTCGCCGCGCTGGTCTACGGGATCTCCATGGACTGGTCGGTCCGGCCGCGCGGTGACCTGCTGGCGCGCATGAGCGAGGACATCGATCTGGTGCTGGAAGGGATGCGCTGAAATGGCTAGCTGGGCGGAGTTCTCGGCGGAACAGCCCGACATGGCGGCGTTCGTGCAGGCCCGGTTCGCGGCGGACCGGCACGCGTTGCTCGCGACGTTGCGCAAGGACGGCTCGCCGCGCATCAGCGGTGTGGAACCGGACTTCGCGCACGGCGACGTGTGGGCGGGCATGATGCCCGGCTCGCTGAAGTCGAAGGACCTGCAACGCGATCCGAGGTTCGCGTTGCACTGCATGACGACGACGGCGTCCATGACCGAGGCGGGCGACGCGAAGATCAGCGGTACTGCGGAGGTGTGGACGGACAAGGACGTCTACCTGAAGGACCTGTTCGACCGCACGGGGTGGGGTCCGGCGCCGGAGGAGATCGACCTGTTCCGGTTCGACGTCACGGAGGTCGTGCAGCTCACGGTGGAGGGCGACGGGATGATCGTCCTGTCCTGGCACGAGGGAAGGGGAACTCGACGTGTCGAGAAGAAGTGATCCGGATCTGAGCGGGAAGGTCGCGGTCGTCACCGGCGCCACGCGCGGAGCGGGCCGGGCGATCGCGGTCGAACTGGGGGCGGCGGGAGCGACGGTGTTCGTCGCCGGCCGGACCACGCGGCAGCAGCGGTCGGAGATCGGCCGGTCGGAGACGATCGAGGAGACCGCCGAGCTCGTGGACGCCGCCGGTGGCAAGGGGATCGCGGTCCGCTGCGACCTGACGAATCCGTCCGATGTGGACGCTCTCGCGGCGCGCATCGAGAAGCTCGACATCTTCGTCGACAACGCCTGGGGCGGCGAGAACCTCGTCGAGTGGGGCAAGTTCTGGGAGCACGACCTCGACAAGCAGTTGCACATGTGGCGCAACGGTGTGGAGACGCACCTGATCGCCATCCACAAGCTGATGCCGATCCTGCTGAAGTCCGACGACGGCCTCGTGGTCGAGGTGACCGACGGCGAGGACGGCGAGGCGTACTTCGTGAACCTCCCGTACGACGCGGTGAAGAACACCGTGCGGCGGTTCGGCGAGGTGCTCGCGAAGGACCTGAAGGACCACCCGAACGTGACGGCGGTCGCGGCCACGCCGGGGTTCCTGCGGTCCGAGCAGATGCTGGAGGGCTTCGGCGTCACCGAGGCGAACTGGCGTGACGCGATCGAGAAGGTGCCGGACTACGCGTTGTCCGAGACACCGCACTACCTCGGCCGCGGCCTCGCGCACCTGGCCGCGGACAAGGACCGCGCGAGGTTCTCCGGGCAGTGCCTGTCGTCGTGGAAGCTCAAGCGCGAGTACGGGTTCACCGACCTCGACGGCTCGCAGCCCGACTGGGGCCACTGGTGGGACGACGTCGTGAAGCCGCGGATGGCCGGGCAGACGGTGGACGCCGATCCCGAGAAGTACCGCTAGGCGTCACCGGGGCGGACGAGACCGGTCTCGTAGGCGAGCACCACGGCCTGCACCCGGTCTCGCAGCTCCAGCTTCGCGAGGATCCGGCCGACGTGCGTCTTCACCGTCGCCTCGGACAGGAACAGCTTGCGGGCGATCTCGGTGTTCGACAGGCCCTTCGCGATCAGCACGAGCACCTCGCGCTCGCGTTCGGTCAGCACGTCGAGCATCGAGGCGTCCCGCAGCTCACCGCCGCCGTCGCCGAGGAACCGGCCGAGCAGCCGCTTCGTCACCGACGGCGAGACCACCGCGTCGCCGGACGCCACCGCGCGCAGTGCCGACACCAGGTCGGACGGCGGGGTGTCCTTCAGCAGGAAGCCGCTGGCGCCGTTGCGCAGCGCCGAGAGCGCGTACTCGTCCATGTCGAAGGTCGTCATGACCAGCACCTTCGCCGAGTCCGCCTCGGCGATGCGCTTGGTGGCCTCCACGCCGTCCATCACGGGCATGCGGACGTCCATCAACACCACGTCGGGCCGCAGCTTGTCGGCCATCTGCACGGCGTCGAGGCCGTCGGCCGCCTCGCCGATCACGTCGATGTCTTCCTGCGCGCCCAGGACCATGCGAAAGCCCATGCGCATGAGTTCCTGGTCGTCGACCAGCAGCACCCGAATCACTCGATCACCCTATGCGGCGAGCGGGAATGTCGCGCGCACGCGCCAGCCCCCGCCGGGGTTGGGGCCCGCCTCGAACTCCCCGCCCAGCACCGCAGCCCTTTCCCTCATGCCGATCAGTCCGTTGCCGCCGGAGACCTTGACGACGTCGTGCGGCGTGCCGAAGCCGTTGTCGGTCACCTCGAGCCGCAGTTCCTCCGGTGAGCGCGCCAGCCGGACCAAGGCGGTGGTCCCCGAGCCGGCGTGCTTGATGGTGTTCGTCAGCGCCTCCTGCACGATCCGGTAGATGCTCAGGCCGACGCCGACGGGCAGGTCGTCCACGTCACCGGTGATCTCCAGCCGCACCGGGACGCCGGCGGCCCTGGCGTTCTCGGCCAGCTCGACCACCCCGCGCGCGTCCGGCTGCGGTGCCCACTGCGTCTCCGCGTCCTCGCTGCGCAGCACACCGAGCAGGCGGCGCATCTCGGTCAGCGCGAGACGGCCGGTGTCGGCGATCGTGCGGACCGCGTTCTCGGCGACCTCGGGCTGGGTCCTGATCGTGTAGGCGGCGCCGTCGGCGTGCACGATCATCACGCTCACCGCGTGCGCGACCACGTCGTGCAGCTCGCGGGCGATGCGGGACCGCTCCTCGCCCACCGCGATCCTGGCCTGCTGGTCGCGCTCGGTCTCGAGCAGTACCAGGCGTTGTTCCATCTCCCGCTGGTAGGCGCGGCGGGCGCCGATGAACTCGCCCATCGCCCAGCTGAACCCGAAGATCACGAAGACCAGGAACACGAGGAACACGGCCTGGATCTCGCCGACCTGGAAGATCCCCCACAGCAGCGTGCCCGCGAGCAGCCAGCCCGAGTAGACCAACGCCGTCTTGCGGTTCGTGTACGCGACGAGCGTGTAGAGCGCTATGGCCAGGGCGAAGTCGGACATGCGCACCGGCAGGCCGTTGATGCCGCCGTGCGTGAAGAGCTGGAGGAACGCGCCGCCGAGGATCAGGTAGCTGGTGCCGAGCGGGTGGTAGCGGCGGAACGGCAGCGGGCCGAGCATCAGCGCCGTCACCGCGAGGTAGGCCGAGAACGAGACCCCCTTGTCGACCGCTGTGATCGCGAAACCCATGTCGAAGATCAGCAGGATTCCGGCGATCAGGGAGTCCCCGAAGGCCGGATGTGACTTCATCCACAGGCTGAACCGCCGCACCGGACAAGGTTAGGTGCGGACCGAACTTTCGCGCGTCGCGCCACGGGTTGACGCTGCGTACGACTTCAGTGTGAGTTATTGTGTCGAGGGGTTGATACAAACTCGGGGGTGGCCGTGCTCGACAGGGACTTCTGGATCCAGCTGGTCGTGCTGGCCGGTGTGGGCCTCTTCCTGCTGATCATGCTGTGGCCGACGGCGTCGACGGGCACACGCCTGCTGCGCAAGTGGCAGGTGCCGGACCCGTCCGACGCCCAGGTCGAGGACGCCGTCCGCTACCTCAAGCGGCGCCGGCTGCTGTACCCGTGGCTCTACGTGGCGGTCGGGTTCGTCCCGCTGGGCGACGACTCCACCAAGCAGCTCCTGGTCGTCGTGCTCGCGGGCACCCTGCTCGCCGAACTCCTGGCGTTGCGGGTTCCCCGGCAGTCGCGGCGGGTGGCGTCCCTCGCCCCGCGCGGCCTGTTCGACATCGCCGCCAAGGGCGTGCTGATCTCCTACCCGGTGGTCGTCCTCGCCATGGCCGTGTTCCTCGCGGTCAACGGCGAATGGGTCCGGGTCGGCTGGCTCGCGTTGTCCGTGCTGGTGGTGGCGGTGATCGTGTGGGCGGCGGTGGTGCGTCCCGCGACCGGCGACGAGACGGTCGACCTGGCGTTGCGCACCAGGAGCGTGCACGTCTCCGCCGGTCTGGGCGCCGGCATGGCCGGTGTGCTCGTCCTGGGCCTCTGGGGTTTCGTCGGCATCCTGGCGTGGATCGCGATGGCGAACACGAAACCGGTGCCGACGAAGATCGCACCGTGACAGCTCCGAGAATCGTCGTCGACGTCGAGAACGGCGTCGCGCCGTGGCGCCAGGTCCGCGACCAGCTCGCCCGCCTGATCACCGGTGGCGTGCTGCCGGTCGGGTCGCGATTGCCGACGATCCGGCAGCTCGCCGCGGACCTCGGCCTCGCCGCCGGCACGGTCGCGCGGGCGTACCGGGAGCTGGAGACCACGGGCGTGCTCACGACAGGACGAAGGCAGGGCACCGTGGTGGCTGCCCTGCCTTCGCATGCACCGGACCCGCTCTCCGCCGCCGCGGCGGAGTTCGTCGCCGTAGCTCGGTCACTCGGCGCCAGTGAGGGGGAGGCACTGAACGCCGTGCGAGCCCACTACTTGGGTGAGTAAGGCGACTCGATCTTGGGCGCGGGTCGCGGTTCGCCGATGTGCGCCTGGCGTTCTTCCTGGCGCTCCTCGTAGATCCGGTGTTCCTCTGCCATCTGGTCCGCGAGCTGCTGCTGCATCTGGCGATCCCTGATCCTCGCGAGGATCGCCATGGTCGCGCCGTGAGCCAGTGCCAGCAGCAACAGCACCACGCCGAGCTTCACGACCACGTTCTTCACCGCGTCACCGGTGTCGACCTCGATGATCGACACCAACGCGAGCAGGCCGAGCACGACGAGGTGGAACAGCACGGCCGTCAGCTTCATCATGCCGCTGGCCTGCTCGTCGTCGTACGCCGCGCGCCTCAGGTATCCCTTGCCGCTGTGGTAGATCAGCTGGCCGTCCACGACGACCAGGACGATCCCCAGCACTAGGAACGTCACGTAGCTGTCACCCATGCGCTGTGGCTACCCGCGCACGCACGCGCACAAACCGTGGCACGATCAGTGCTCGTGACGGTGTTGCAGGGACAACAGCTGGCCGGTCCGCTGTGCGCGGCAGTGGCCAATCTCTGCGTTGCGCTGCAACCGCAGGTGTCCCAGCAGACAGCCCAGGGTTTCCAGGAGGTCCTGCGCCGGCTGCACGCGCCGTTGCAGGTCGCGGTCGCCGGTCGGATCAAGTCCGGCAAGTCGACGTTGGTGAACGCGTTGATCGGCCGTCGTGTTGCACCTACGGACATCGGCGAGTGCACACGGCTCGTGACGCGCTATCAGTACGGCACGGTCGATCGCATCGAAGTCGTGCTGCGCGACGGCAGGCGGCAGGTGCTGCCGTTCGACGCGAACGGCATGATCCCCGCTTCTCTTGGCGTGCAAGGTGTTTCACACATCGAGGCGTATCTGACCAACGCGGTGCTGCGCGACATGACCGTCATCGACACACCTGGGCTCGGTTCGTTGGACGCGGATTCCGTCGCACGCACCGAGGAACTGCTTGATCCCGTGTCGCGCAACGCGGTCGCGGGCGCCGAGGCCGTTCTCTACGTCGTGACGCAGGGAGTGCGCGCGGACGACCACTCGACGCTGGCCGCGTTCACGGCCGCGACCGCGTCCCGTGAAGCAGGGCCGGTCAACGCCATCGCCGCGTTGAACAAGGTCGACGCCGTGGCGCCGGAGACGGTCGAGGGCGCGGACGGCGACGTGTGGCGGGCCGCGCAGATCCTCGCGGCGAAGCAGGCCGACCTGCTCAAGCCGCGGGTCGCGGACGTGCTGCCGGTGATCAGCCTGCTCGCGGAGTCCGCGGAGACGGGTGAGTTCACGTCGGCCGATGCCGAGGCCTTGCGCGCGTTGGCTGCTCTCGACGCGGACACCCGCACGATGATGCTGATGTCCGGCGACCTCTTCACGTCGTGGGAGTGCGACGTCGCGGCCGGTGTGCGCTCCCGGTTGCTGGAGAAGCTCGACCTGTACGGCATCGGCCGCGCGCTGGAGGCGCTGGACGCCGAGCCCGCGCTGCCCGCCGGTGCGTTGCGGCGGGTGCTGTTCGACGCCTCCGGGTTCGCCGCGGTGCGCGGTCGGCTGGACGCGGTCTTCCGCTCGCGCGCCGACGGCATCAAGGCGGCCGCCGCGCTGGCCTCGGTCACGTCGCTCGCCGCGGGCGACGCCGGCGAACGGCAGCGCGTGCACGACGCCATCGAGGTCCTGCTGGCCCGGCCGGAAGCGCACCAGCTGCGGCTGCTGGAGGCGTTGACGCTGGTCTCGTCCGGCGCGGTCGCCCTGGCTCCGGACCTGACGGAGGAGGTGCTGCGCGTCGGCGGCACCCCGGATCTCGCCGCGCAGCTGGGCATGGTCGGCAGGCCGGGCTCGGAACTGGTGGCGTTCGCGCTGGAGAGGGCCGGCTGGTGGCGTTCGTTCGCCTCCTTCGGCGCGACTCCGGCGCAGGCTCGGGTGGCGCACGTCGTGCACCGGGCGTATTTCCTCATCTGGCAGCAACTACGTGCTGGGGGGCACCGATGAGCGTGAACGGAACCGAACCCGCGGATCTGACGTCGGAAAACGGTGTGGAGACCATTGCCGACGAGCTGCTCGACCAGGCGCTGGCCGAACGCCGCGCACTGGTCCAGCTGTGCCTGTACGCGCTGGACCGCGCCAGTGCGGGCGTGGTCGAACGTATCGAGGAAGGCCTTCTGGCCATAGGCGTCACGGCGCTGCGCGTCGACGGCGAGCGCTTCGACCCGTCCGTGCACGAGGCAGGCGGCGCCGTCCCGACGGACGACCTGTCGTTGCAGGGCCTCGTCGCCGAGACCGAGGTACCGGGCTTCTGCGACCGTGGCCGCGTGCTGCGCGCACCGATCGTGACGGTCTACACGGCCCGATGAGCAACCTCTCGCAGACGGTCCGCCAAACCCGCGAACGCCTCACCTCTCTCGTACGCGAGCTGGACCCGTCGATGGCCGACTGGGTGACCCGCCGCGCCGCACCAGAGGTGTCGTCCGTGGTGATCGTCGGCGAAACGAACCGAGGCAAGTCGTCCCTGGTCAACGCCCTGCTGGCCACCCCGGGCCTCTCTCCGGTGGACGCCGACGTGGCCACCTCGACGTACCTGGTCTTCCAGCACGGCCCGTCCTGGGCGGCCCGAGCCTGCTACCCAGGCCTGCTGGCCCCGGTGAGCTTCCCGCTGCCGGCCCTGATCAACTGGGTCTCCGCAGCCCACGACCTCCCCGAGGGCGAACTACCGCCGCGCTACGTCGAGGTCGACGCCCCGATCCCACTGCTGGAACGCATGTCCGTCGTCGACACTCCGGGCGTCGGCGGCCTTGAGTCCGTGCACGGCGAACTGGCCCTGGAAGCAGTCACCTCGGCCACCGCCCTGGTCTTCGTGGTGGACGCCTCCTCCCCCTTCACCCGCGGCGAGCTCGACTTCCTCAAGCGAGTGGGCGACCGGGTGGAAACCGTGGTCTTCGCCCTGACCAAAACCGACCAGTACCGAGGCTGGCGCCAGGTCCAGGAAGCCAACCAGGCCCTCCTGGCCCAGCACGCCCCGAGATTCGCCGACGCGACCTGGTACCCGGTCTCGTCCCGCATGTTCGCCCTGGCCGACCAGGCCCCCAACCCGGACGCGGCCGCCATGCTCCGCGAACGCTCGGGCATCTCCGCGCTGCAAACCGCCCTCCAGGAACTGGTGACGGGTCGAGCAGGCATGCTCGCCGAGGCCAACGCCCTCCGAGCCCTCTCCACGGTCCTAGCCGAACTGGTGGTCCGCCTCGACCACGAAAAACGAGCGCTCTCCGTGGGCGAGGACGAGGCAGCCGTCCTCCGAGCCCGCAGAGAAGAGCTCCAAACCGAACGCCGCTCGTCGACCCGTGGCTGGCAGGTACGCCTGCGAGGCGAGGTCCAACGGGCCCGCATCGAGAACTCGCACGAGATCTCCCGCCAGATGCGAGACCTCCAAACCTGGTACCGCCAGGCCATAGACGCAGCAGACCGCACCGCCCTGGCTGCATTGCCTCAACAGGTGGACACAGCCCTGCAGGTGGTCTCCGCCCGGATCTCCACAGCCCTGTCGGTGAGGCTGTCGCAGGTCACCGACGCAGTGCTCGCCACTCTCTTCTCCCCAGAAGAACTGGTCCTGATCCGAGGCCAGTTCGCCCGAGGCGAGCAACCACCGGTCGTCCTGCGCCCGAAGGAAAAGCGCCCCCCGACAGCCGAGGACAAACTCCTCGTCTTCATGGGCGTCTCCGGCGGCCTGGGCGCAGGCAAACTGGCCGTGATGCCCCTGGCCGGCCTGGGCATAGCGGCCCTGAACCCGATCGTCCTCCCGGTCACCATCGCCCTGGGCCTCGGCGCAGGCTGGTGGATGGCCAGAACCAGAACCCACACCGCCGAGAAGCAGCACGTCAAGCAATGGCTGTCCGACGCCATCGCCGACGCCCGCTCCACAGTGGACCAACTGGCCGCGGAGCAGCTCATCGAAGCCGAACAGGCCCTGTCGCTCGCGTTGGACGAGGCCCTCGCGAAGCGCATCGAGGCGATCGAGGCGGAGCTGCGCGAGGTCGACCGGGCGTTGCGGATGGAGGCCGGTGAGCGGGGGCGTGAGCTGCAGGCGGTGACTCGGCAGGTGGCCGAGGTGGAGCAGGGGCAGGCGAAGGCCGAGGAGCTACTGGGCCGAATCCGGTCGGTGCGGGACCGAGCCTAGGAACGCGGTCCAGGCGCTTGGCGAGAAGCTGAACCGAGGACCATCGGGGTTCTTCGAGTCACGTACCGACACCAGAGCCGCGGTGTGCAGCACCTCGACGCACGCGTCACTTTCGCTCGAGCTGTGAGTGCTCTTGATCCACGCGGCCAACCTAGGCGCTCCTCGCAAGGAAAGCGATCAACGCCGCCCTGCTCTCCTCAGGACTCCACGCAAGACCCGCAATGCGCTCGAAGAGCTGCTGCATTCGTTCTGTGTGGGCCGGATGGTCGTAGTAGGTTGCCGGTCCGTAGATCGCAGGTGTGAACATGATCGGATTCGCGGAATCATAGGTCAGCGAGACCATGCCGCCACCAAGACCCGGATTGTTGCGCGTGTCGAGGCCCAGGACCCGGATCCTCACCCCTGGCAGCTCTGCGAGTTGTAGCAGGTGGAGGACTTGTTCGGTCATCACCGACTCGTCGCCGACCACGTGCAGCAGCGCGTCTTCGGTGAAGATGATGTCGATCTGGTCTGCCTTGCCAGACGTGAGCACCCGCTTCTGGAGGCTTTGGCGGAAGGCGATGCGGTCTGCCGTCTCCTCGTCCGGCCGGATGGAACTGCCGGCCTGGATGATCCCGTTGACGTAGCTCGGCGATTGCGCCAAACCGGGGATCACACCGCACTCGTACCAGGAGATGCGGCTCGCGGCCGCCAGCAGGTCCATGAAGCGGATGTAGGCGTCCGGCAGCGTGTCCATGTAACCGTGACGCGGCTGCCTGCGCCTGCTGGCCTTGCCGAGGGCGAGCAGGGTTGCGCGCTCGGCTTCCGACACGCCGTAGAAGTCGAGCAGCCAGGAGAGTTCCTGGTTGCCGAGTGCACCTCTGCCGTTCTCGATCTGGCTGAGTCGGGCGGCGCTGCGACCGATGACCTCCGCTGCCTCTTCTTGTGTCTTGTTCGCGTCGGTCCTCAGGCGTTGCAAGGTCAATCCGAGTTGGAGGCGCTCCACGGTCTGGCGGGCTTGGCCCACTTGGTTGCCTCCCGTCATTCGCTTAGGCGAGCGACTTTAGTCTCAATAAGCTCTAAAGTTAAGCCTAATACCGGCGGCCTGGGGCGAAGATGAGGTTGACCATGGGCGTCAAGCGTGAGTGGCTCCTCAGCTGCAGCGACAGCTACGCGACCCGCGCCGTGTGCGAGGTCAGCGTCAGCGCCGGAGCCGTGGAGATCGCCGGCCCCGAAGGTCCCGCCTTCACCCTCACCGATCGGGAGATCCGCGAGTTCCGCGACGCCCTCACCGCGGCGATCGACCAGAGTGACGAGGATCGGCGCGCCCCGTGAGGTTGGCCGGGGAACCAAACCGGCATAACGTGGGTCATACCGGTACATGAGCAAGTAGGAGGTGTGTCCCGGTGTACATCGACGAGAACGGTGCGGCCGACGCCGAGCTGAAGGTGACCGTCGAGGACGAGGAGTACACCGCCGACGTCACCTTCGACCTCGACAACGACGGCACGAACGACTCCGCGGTCGTCGAGACCGACGATGGTGGCCATCTCGCGTTCACCGACACGAACGGTGACGGCGACGCGGACTTGATGAGCACGTTCGACAAGGACGGCAATCTCCTGAGTCAGGCCCGGTTCGAGGAGAATTCCGGTGAGTGGGTTGCCGTCGACCCGAACGACCCGCGGCAGGAAAAAACGAATTCTTCGCCCAAGCAGGCGATTGTCGTGGAGACCGACGACGGTGAACGAAACGTCGGGCAGGCGACCGAGGACACCGACGGGGACGGCAAGGCGGACACCGCGATCGTTCGGGACGACGACGGTGACACGTGGTTGTTCACCGACTCGAACGGCGACGGCAAGGCCGACGTGGCGACCGAGATCACACGGTCTGGCGAGGTCACGATGTCGGAACACCGCGGTGACGACTGGGTCGAGGTCGAGCACGGGCACATCGAGGCCGACGGCCGGTACGTGACGGACTCGAAGAGCGGCATTCTGGACGACTCGGACGAGTGGCTCGAGGAAGAACGGTTCGACGGCGTCGTCCGAATCGATTCCACAACGGGGCAGTGGATCAGTCCGAACTGACCCGTCAACTGAAGCGCAGGTCACAGGCCCCGGTGTGGTGAGAACCGCACTGGGGCCTCTTGTGTTTTTCCCACCTCAAGCCGGCCTTAACGCCGTCCGAGTGCTGAATCGATTCCAGAATCGGTTTTGTGAGGCAAGCGACAGGCTGGGGGTGCTTTACCTGCCATTCATCCGGCTAACCTCGGTCCATCCCCTTCCACGTACGCCCGGCCCCACCGGGCGTCGTGAGCTATTCCCGAGGACGACGAAGTCCTGCACCGGACCACCACGTGCTCGGGTTGCCGAGGCGTTCAGTCAGGAGACGAGACGAGATGACGGCAGTGACCATTCCCGGTCTCGAACAGGCACCTACCAACCACGCGCAGCTGCTCGCATGGGTTCAGGAAGTCGCTGAGCTGACCTGCCCCGACGAGGTTGTTTGGGCTGACGGGTCTCAGGGCGAATGGGACCGTCTCACGAAGAAGCTCGTCGACGCCGGCACCTTCGTGCCGCTCAAGAAGAAGCCCAACTCCTTCTGGGCCGCCTCGGACCCCAGCGACGTCGCGCGCGTCGAGGAGCGGACCTACATCTGTTCCGTGCGCGAGGAGGACTCGGGCGCGACGAACAACTGGATGGACCCTTCCGAGATGAAGGCCATCATGACCGAGCTCTACCGGGGCTGCATGCGTGGCCGCACGATGTACGTCATCCCGTTCTGCATGGGCCCGCTGGACGCGGAGAAGCCGATGCTCGGTGTCGAGATCACCGACTCGGAGTACGTCGTCGTCTCCATGCACATCATGACCCGCATGGGCACCAAGGCGCTGAACCTCTTCGGTGAGGACGCGCCGTACGTGCCCGCGCTGCACTCGCTCGGCGCCCCGCTGGAGCCGGGTCAGGAAGACGTGCAGTGGCCGTGCAACACGACCAAGTACATCTCCCACTTCCCGGAGACCCGCGAGATCTGGAGCTTCGGCTCCGGCTACGGCGGCAACGCGCTGCTGGGCAAGAAGTGCTTCTCGCTGCGCATCGCGAGCGCGATGGCGCGCGACGAGGGCTGGCTCGCCGAGCACATGCTGATCCTCAAGCTCACCTCGCCGGAGAACAAGGCGTACTACATCGCCGCCGCGTTCCCGTCGGCCTGCGGCAAGACGAACCTCGCCATGCTGGAGCCGACCATCCCCGGCTGGAAGGTCGAGACGCTCGGCGACGACATCGCCTGGATGCGCTTCGGTGAGGACGGCCGCCTGTACGCGGTGAACCCGGAGAACGGCTTCTTCGGCGTCGCGCCCGGCACCGACTACCACACCAACCCGAACGCGATGCGCACCATCGCCAAGGGCAACTCGCTCTTCACGAACGTCGCGCTGACCGACGACGGCGACATCTGGTGGGAGGGCATGGGCGAGCCCCCGGCCCACCTCACCTCGTGGAAGCACCAGGACTGGACGCCGGACAGCGAGGAGCTCAGCTCGCACCCGAACTCCCGGTACTGCACGCCGATCGAGCAGTGCGACATCAAGGCGCCCGAGTGGGACGACCCCAAGGGCGTGCCGATCAGCGCGATCTTCTTCGGTGGCCGCCGCGCCACGACGATCCCGCTGGTCACCGAGTCGCGCGACTGGCAGCACGGCACCTACATGGGCGCCACGCTGTCGTCGGAGACCACGGCCGCCGCGGTCGGCAAGACCGGCGTCGTCCGCCGCGACCCGATGGCGATGCTGCCGTTCATCGGCTACAACGCCGGCGACTACTTCCAGCACTGGGTCGACCTCGGCAAGCGCGCCGACGCCGACAAGCTGCCGAAGATCTTCTACGTCAACTGGTTCCGCCGCGGCGAGGACAAGCGCTTCCTGTGGCCGGGATTCGGCGAGAACTCGCGCGTGCTGAAGTGGGCCATCGAGCGCCTCGAGGGCAAGGCCGCCGCGCAGGAGACGCCGATCGGCTACGTGCCGACCGCCGACGACCTCGACCTCGAGGGCCTGGACGCGTCGCGTGAGGACATCGAGGCCTCGCTCGCGTTCGACGCCGACGAGTGGCGTGCCGAGATCCCGCTGGTCGAGGAGTGGTTCGAGAAGATCGGTGAGAAGGTCCCGACCACGCTCCGCGACGAGCTGGCGGCCCTGAAGCAGCGCCTGGGCTAACTCGCCCGAGGTGTTTTGATGACCCAGCGGTCAACGGCGACCGCTGGGTCATCTTTTTGAGGTACTACTGACGGCGTGACGAACGAACTCCCCGGCGGCCTGAACTTCGACGGTTCGAAGCGCGATGTGGAGGTCGGCCCGACGACGGGCATCGTGCGCTACTACCCGGTGCCGCCGTCCGCTGAGCCGGTCCGCACGCCGTGGTGGCGTTACGTGCTCGTGTTCATGATCGGGTTGGTGATCGGCGGGGCTGCCGGAGTGGTCCTGTGCAGCAATTTTCTCTGAGTCAGTGCAGCTCATCGTCCACATGAGACGAAGTTGTCCACAGGTGTGGACGGCGTTGTGCACATGTTGTGGATAGCTGTGGACAAGCCTGGGGACTTCTCCGCAACCGCCTGAAATGGTCTTGCCCCAGGAATGAACCCGGCACCTTCCGGGAACGTCTTAGGTACGTGATGGCGGTCACAAAGATCGTCAACCACCTGAGGCGGAAAGGGAGGTGTGCCGTGGGAATCGCAGGAATCGCGATGCTGGTGCTGTCCCTGGCCGCCGTGTTGATGGTCGTGGTCGCGGGCTCAGTTCGGGAGCGGGTTGTCCCGGATGCCGAGGAGCGTCCCGTTGAAGGTCTTGGTGGCCTCCGCGTAGCAGACGGCGTTGGTCCAACCCTCTGACCACGCCTGGGAACCGGGGTTCCGCCACGCGGGGAACACGTCGGAGCGCTTGGTCGAGCCCAGGTAGTCGTGCACGGCCTTCGTGCACTTCTCGTTCGCGATCGAGTTCATCTGCTCCTTGGACGGAGCGGGGTCGGTCGACTTGCCGAGCGACACGACGCCACCGGGCACGGCCTCGGCCATGTGCGCGGTGGAGGTGCACGCGACGACCTTGACCTCCTGGTCCTTCGACGGCGAACCCTGGGTGCAGGTCTGGAAGGTGCTGAAGCCGTTGTTCTTCAGCGCGTCCTTCACGGAACCCTTGCGCGCCAGCGGCTTCTCGTCGGGGCTGATCTCCACGACGGTGCACAGCCGCCAGCGCTGGCCGTCCTTCCAGCCCTGCTCGTTCGGCCAGAACGCCCACACGCGCAGGCGCGTCGAGTCCGCGTCGCCGCTGCCCAGGTACTCCGTCAGCGTCTGGCGGCACGGCGGCAGCGCGGCCTTGCGCAGCGCCTGCGTGTCCGGGTAGGTCGAGGGGAGGCCGGTGAGCTCACCGACGCTCATCACCTCGGCCTCGTGCGATTCGGTGCACTGCAGCACCTTCAGCTCGTACGCGTTCATGCACTGCCCCGACTTGGGCAGCGTGGGCGCGGAGGCGGAGGCGGTCGACGGCAGCGGTCCGGGGACCGCCTGACCGCCCACCTGAATCGCGCACGCGGACAGCGTCAACGCGCTCAGGACAATTGCCACCGCCAGCCGCACACGAGTCACACCACAGAGACTAGGGCCTTGACCTGATCGGCGATGTCCCGACGCTGCTTTTCGAACGCCGGATCCGTCAGCGCGGCCGGATCGGCGGGCTGGCCGAGCACCGGCGTGTGCAGGTGTCCGCCCAGGACGTTGGTTGCGCCCCAACCGATGCGCAGCCGGTTGGCCCGGTACATGCTCTCGTTGGACAGGTAGTCACCGCCACCGCCGGAGGCCGCCACCCGGCCCGGGGTCGGGGTGTCGGCGCGGCACGACTGCTGCGAACCCACGACGACCCACTCGCAGAAGTTCAGGTTGTAGTTCACCGCGAACGGGCCGGTGCCCGCGTCGATCATCTTCTGGAACGGCAGCGTGGTCTCGATGAACTCGTTCGTCGGCTGCGGCCAGCCGGGCGCGTTCGGGACGCTGCCGTACGACCCGACGTTGTTGTTGTCCGCGAAGCCGCCGCGCCAGCGCGCCGCCCACCGCTCGACGTCGAACCGGCCGGGCCTGCCCTGGCTGATCGTCACGAACGCGTCGGGCTTCTGCTGCAACGCCTTGCCGTAGAACTGCTCGACGATCCCCTCGTCGAAGCCGCCCCACAGCACCGGCAGCACCGCGGCCTGCAGCACGACCTTGCCGTTCGGGGTGTCGATCTCGCGGCCGTCGAGCTGCAACGCCGCCGCGCCGGCCGGGTTGGCGCGGCGCACGTTCGCGCCGCTGAGCTGGAACGGGTCGAAGCCGGTGACCGCGATCTTGCGCACGCCGGGCTTGGACGGGAACGCGGCGTCGCTCAGTCCGCGCGAGGCCCAGTCGAACTTCTGGATGAGCGCGGCGCGATCGGCGGGTGAGAAGGCGAAGCGCGGCTTCCACTGGCGCAGCGCGGAGCTGAGCTGCAGCCGCGCCCAGTAGAGCGGGCGGTCGTCGTAGGCGTCGTGTGCCTGAGGTGTTGTGCTCTGCGCGCGGGCGACGGCGGCCTTCCACAGCGCGTTGCCCTCGCGTTCGACGAACTGCTGCGCCTGCTTCGGCACGACCTGCCGGCACAGTCTCGTGGTGAAGTCCGTGACGCGGCCGTCGAACCCGGCGAGCTGCACGAGCGCGGGGCCGACGGCGGGGCCGCCCGCGACGAGCGTGTCGTCGAGCCGCTGCTCCTCGACGGTGAGCGGGACGGTGGTGTCGTAGCAGTTCGCGTCCTGCGCTTGGGCGACGGCAGGACTCAGGGCCATGGCGAGTGCGGTCAGTCCGACCAGTCCGGCGATGGTTTTCACGTACTCGATCCTCAACGCAGAGGGCCACCCGCCGTAACCGACGGGTGGCCCCTAGTGTTGACGACTGCGTCTCAGTGGGCAGCGACGGGCTTGACCCTCGGGCTGTCCTCGTCGACGTGGTAGTCCGACGGGTCGGTCTGGTCCGTCCCGTTGAACCACTTGGCCTTCTTGGCGATGAGCGTGACGACCACCGCGATCAGCAGGTTGACGAACAGCGAGACGATGCCGACGTAGATCTGCGTCGTCGAACCGCCGAACGGGTGCCACCCGAAGAGCGAGATGTTGCCCAGCGGCAGTGCCGAACCGGCGAAGTGCGCCTTGCCGACGGCGGGGTTGCCGATGTTGTAGAGCAGCCACATGCCGTAGCCCATGCCCGCGATCCAGCCGGCGACCAGGCCGTACACGTGGAACCAGCGCGTGTAGAGCGCGATCGCGACCGCCGGGAGCGTCTGCAGGATCATGACGCCGCCGATGAGCTGCAGGTCGATCGAGAACTGCGGGTCGACGAACACGATGAACGCGACGGCGCCGAACTTCACGACCAGCGACGCGAGCTTGGCCTGCTTGGCCTCCTCCGCCGGAGTCGCGTTCTTCTTCATGTACTCCTTGTAGACGTTGCGCGTCCACAGGTTCGCCGCCGCGATGGACATGATCGCCGCCGGCACCAGCGCGCCGATGCCGATGGCCGCGAACGCGATGCCCGCGAACCACGACGGGAAGTTCGCGCCGAAGAGCTCGGGCACGATCGTGTTGGTGTCGGGACGGCCGGTCGCCTGGTTGACGATCGGCTTGGTGCCCGCGCTGATCGCGACGAAGCCCAGCAGTGCCAGCAGACCCAGCAGCAGCGAGTACGCGGGCAGCGCCACCATGTTGCGCTTGATGACGTTGCGGCCGCGGCTCGCGAGGATGCCGGTCAGCGAGTGCGGGTAGAGGAACAGCGCGAGTGCCGATCCGAGAGCCAGCGTGGCGTACTGCAGCTGGTTCGTGCCGGTCAGCAGGATGCCGTCGGTCTTGCTGGGCGTCGCGTCGAACTTGGCCTGCGCGTCGTTGAAGATCTCGCCCCAGCCGCCGAACTTCGCGGGCAGGTAGATGATCGCCACCAGGATCACCAGGTAGATCAGGATGTCCTTGACGAACGCGATCAGCGCCGGCGCCCGCAGACCCGACTGGTAGGTGTAGAGCGCGAGGATCAGGAACGCGATGAACAGCGGCAGGTGGCCGAGGATGCCGGAGCCGTTGAGGCCCATCGACCGCAGCACGGCTTCGAGGCCCACGAGCTGCAGCGCGATGTACGGCATGGTCGCGACGATGCCGGTGATGGCGATCAGCAACGCGAGCCAGTGCGAGCCGTACCTGCCCTTCACGAAGTCCGCGGGCGTCACGTAGCCGTGTACGCGGCTGACCGACCACATCCGCACGAGAGGCAGGAACACCAGCGGGTAGAGGATCACCGTGTACGGCAGCGCGAAGAACCCGGTCGCGCCCGCGCCGAACATCAGCGCCGGCACCGCGACGAACGTGTACGCGGTGTAGAGGTCACCGCCGACCAGGAACCACGTGATCCAGCTGCCGAACTTGCGGCCGCCGAGGCCCCACTCGTCGAGGTGGTCGAGGGTCTCGCCCTTCTGCCACCGCGCCGCCACGAAGCCCATGACCGTGACGAGCAGGAAGAGAGCGCTGAAGACGATCAGCTCGGTCCACTGCATCAGTTCGCTCCCTCGTCCAGGTCGTCAACGCCGAGCTTGTCGGGCTTGCCGGTGACCACGGGCTCGTCCTTGGTCTTGACGTAGACGATCCCGACGCACGCGACGCCGAGCGGGACGAACAGGAACTGGTACCAGTAGAAGAACGGCAACCCGAGGATCCTGGGCTCGTCCATGTTGAACCACGGCGTGATGAGCATGAACAGCGGAAGTATCAGCAGCAGGTTCCAGTTGCTCCAGCGCAAGCCGGTCTTGTGATCCGACGGCATGGTGGCCTCCGTTACGCGGTGTTGCGCGGATGTTAGGCCTGATGAAGGTTGCCGTCAGCCTCGTGATCGGAATCGTTGCCCAGGACTTAACAGTCCCTTTGGACTAATAGGCCTCAAGGCGGGCGACGAGGTCCTGTTCGGCCGCGTCGAAGTACTCCGAGAGCTGGTCCACCGCCTGCGCGACCTCGCCGTTGTTCAGCAGTTCGACGATCCTGCGGTTCCACGGCACATAGGTCTGGTAGAAGTCGTTGATCTCCGCGGCCACCCGGAAGGCCAGCATGAGCTCGGCGAACAGGCGGTCGGACTCGTCGCTCAGCCGGGAGCTGCTCGCGAGGCCCACGATGCCGCGGTGGAACTGGATGTTCGCCTGCCCGGCCCTCGTCCAGTCGTTCTTCTCGGCCCTGGCGACGGCCTGGCGGACGGGTGCCCGCACGGCCTCGCGCTGGGCTTCGGTGACGTCGTTCCACAGGCGCAGCGAGCCGCACTCGATCACGCGTCGGGCGGCGTAGAGGTCCCGCACGTCGGCGCCGCTCGGCCTGCGCACGAAGACGCCGCGGCTGTGCTCGTGGACCAGCAGGCGGTCGCGCGTGAGCAGGCGGAACGCTTCTCGCAGCGTGTTGCGGCTGACCCCCAGGGCGCCGCCGATGGCCTCTTCGCTGAGCCTCAGACCGGGTGCGAGCTCGCCGTCGAGGACTCGCTCGCGCAGCATGTCGGCGACCTTCTGCGCGGTGCTCGCGCGCTCCAGATCAGCCTTGTTCTGGGCCAGCGTCGACACCCACGTCTCGGTCACCTGCCAAGTCTATTTGCAGGATCGTTCGATTGCACTATCGTAGAATCGTTCAACAATCCCACAATCGTCGGTGAGCGCGTCAGGGGAGGACGGCCATGGACATCAACGCGGACCTGGGCGAGGGCTTCGGCCACTGGACCCTGGGCGACGACAAGGCGCTGCTGGCAGTCGTGACCAGCGCGAACATCGCCTGCGGCTACCACGCGGGCGACGCCGACACCATGCGCGAGACCTGTGCCCAAGCCGTCGCCGCAGGCGTGGCCGTGGGTGCCCACGTCGGCTACCGCGACCTACCGGGCTTCGGCCGCCGCTTCATCGACGTAGCGCCAGACACGTTGACCAACGAGGTCCTCGCCCAACTGGGCGCCTTGTCGGCCTTCGCCCGCACAGCAGGCACCCGAATCGCGTACGTGAAACCGCACGGCGCCCTCTACAACACCCTGGTCCGCCACGAGGCCCAGGCAGACGCCGTGGTGGACGCCGTCCGCCTGTTCGACCCGACCCTCGCCGTGCTGGGCCCACCAGGCGCGGTGTGGCTGAAACGAGCCTCGGTGGCGGGCCTGCGGATCTGGCACGAGGCCTTCGCCGACCGCGCCTACACCGCCGCCGGCACCCTCGTACCGCGCTCGGAACCGGGAGCCGTCCTCCGCGACCCGGCGGAGATAGCGGCCCGCTGCGTCCAACTGGCCACCGAGGGCTGGATCCGCAGCGTCTCGGGCCGCCCGGTCCGCATCCAGGCGGACTCGATCTGCGTGCACGGCGACACCCCGAACGCCGTCGAGATCGCCCGCGCGGTCCGCACGGCCCTGGAGTCGGCAGGCGTGGTGGTGGCCCGAGTGGAGTCGCCGCTGCGCCACACCCGCCAGGCGGTCTGACGCGCCGGCGCCCGACGCCGCCACGCCACTCACCCTGGTGGCTCAACTCTTGCGGTGGGTTCCTGGCCTGCCCAGGCCTTCACCGCAGCCGAGTTCAGCCCGGTCTCGCCACCCACTGGGCCGGTCCGCCCTGCCCGACCCTCCGGGCCGTCACCCGCCAGGCCGACCTCTCAGCCCGCCGCGCCACCCAGCCTGCTCGTTAGCTCAGCCCGCCGCGCCTCACCAGCCCCGAGCCACCCCAGCCCCGAGCCACCCCCGCCGCGCCACCCCTCCGCCGCGCCCCTCAGCCGCGACCCTCACCCCGCCTGCCGCACCAACGCCGCCGCCCCCACCAGCCCGGCCTCCCCACCGAGCTCCGCCGCCCGCACCTCCAACCCCTCGAGGTACGACAACCCGGCGTGCGCCTTCAACGTCCGCCGCACCGGCTCGAACAGCAGCTCCCCGGCCTGCGCCACCCCGCCCCCGATGACCGCGAGCTCCAGGTCGCACACCGCGGCGGCCCCGGCGATCGCCATCCCCACCGCCTGACCGGCCCGCTCGAACGCCACCAGCGGGATCTCCTCCCCGGCCAGCGCGGCGGCGGCCAGCAGGGCGGCGTCCGCGTGGTCCGGCGCCTGCCACCCGGCCCGTCGCGCCCAGTCCACCATCCGCGGCCCGCCGGCGATGGTCTCCACGCACCCGCGGCCGCCGCACGTGCAGGGGACACCGTCGGGATCCACGACCACGTGACCGATGTGCCCGGCGTTGCCCGTGCGCCCGCCGAACGGGCGGCCGTCCAGCACCAGGCCGCCGCCGACGCCCGTCGACACGACCAGGCCGACCATGAACCTGCTGCCCCGGCCGGCGCCTCGCCAGTGCTCGCCCAGCGCCATGCACACGCCGTCGCCCGCCAGTTCCACCGGCACGTCCGGGAACAGCGACGCCACCGACGCGCGCAGCGGGAAGGCGTCCCACGACGGGACGTTGATCGGCGAGACGGTGCCCGCCGTGGTGTCGACCGGGCCCGCCGACGCGATGCCCACGCCGATGACAGGCGCGTCCTCGACGACCGACGAGATCACCGAGGCGACCGCGTCCCAAGGGTCCGAAGTGGGCGTCGGCACGCGGTGGGAGCGCACCACACCGCCGAACCTGTCCACCAGGGCGGCGGCGATCTTGGTGCCGCCGAAGTCCAGTGCCAGCACCAGATCAGTCACGGTGGGCCAGCTTAACCAGCCACTTCGAGGCGGATGGGCGCAGTGGTGCGGACCAGGTCGCCCGCGGCCACGCGCACCACGGCCGACCACGTGTCCGGAGTGGCCCAGGGCGGCGCGTCCAGCGTGAAGTCCAGCGGCAGCCGACCTCGTGCGGGCAGCAGGCCGCCCACGCAGAACGGGCCGGCGAACTCCCACGACGGACGGGGCGACAACAACCGCGCCTGCACCGGCAGGTCGCCGTGTGCGCTCGACGCCACCACGACCCGTATGACCGCTTGAGAGCCCGGCCGCACCGACACGACCGGCGGCGACGACGCCACCCACAGCACCTCGACCGGGTCGTCGGCGTCCCACTCCGGCACGGTCAGCAGCGCCACGTCGTAGACGTCGAAGAACGGCAGGCCCTCGAGCGTCGCGCGCACCGGGTGGCAACCCGGCGTGCGCGGAGCCTCCAACCGCACCTCGGCCGAGACGTGACCGCCCGCCGGCAGCGACACCGGCATCGACGTCCACGACGCCGACCAGCCGTCCGGCAGCGTCAGCCGCACGACGCCGGAGAACTCGCCGCCGTCGGACACCGCCACCACCCGCAGCCGCGTCGGGCCGAGCACCTCCAGGTGGACGCTCGCGGGCAGGCCTCCCAACGGCGCGGGCTCGTGCAGCCAGTACCGCGCGAACACGGGCGTCACGGCCGGTGTGACAGGTCCCAGCGGTGGGCCGGCCACGGCCAGACGCGGCGCCACGGACGGCAACGAGCCGCTGACCGGAGACCGCGCGCCCACCACGGCGAACAACGTGGACGGGCCCAGGTGCGGTACCTCGTTCCACAGCGCGACGGTCGTGGAGCCGACCATCTTCTCGCCGACCTCGCTGTGCCAGACGCTCACCGGGCCGACCATCCGAGGCGCCTCCAACGCCGGACCGTCCACGGCCACGAGGGAAGCGATCGGGTCATACGAGAGGACGTAGTGAGTGGACGCGATCTCCTTGCCGTAGCCGCGCTTCCAGCCGTGGTCGACGTCGTCCTCGACCAACTCGTAGGTGCGCCATCCGCGGGCGGGCACGTCGCGCGCCAAGAACGTCACGGTCACGCCGTCGACCAACGTCGGCAGCACGGCGCCGTCGAACTCCACGTGCACATTGCGCGCCACGGGCAGATGCACGGACACGACATCGGTGCACACCGCGGCCGTCGGGTTCCACACCACCACCGACGAATCCACAGTGGACGTCAAGGCCGCGAGCGACCGTGACACGACGTCCGACCGCAGGTCGAACGCCTCCCGCGGATGTGCGAGAGCGGCACGGGACAGAGCTGCGCCCGGAAAGGCCGCGCCGGTCAACCGTGCGGCGTGCGAAGCGAACACGGCGGCAGGAGAGTCGTCCAGCGGTGCACGCGGCACGGGCAGAGAGCCACGCACGTAGTAGTCACGCGGCAACGAACAGACGACGCGCGGCCACGTGTAGCGCGCGCTCCAGTCGTGGTGGATCGCGGTCACCCACGGGCTCGGAGCCTCCCGCGAGACACCGACCGGCATCATCACGTGCGGCGCCGGAACTCCAACGCGCATGTCCAGGAACGACGAGTACACCGCCCGTTCGGCCTCGCCCAGCGACGACGCCGCCAACGCAGGCCCGGACGGCAGCGAGGACAGCAACGGCGCCACACCGACCACATTGGACTCGGACCCGACGACCTCGACCCGTCCCTCGGCGATCAGCCGCAGCAGCACCGAGCGGTGCTCCGGGAACATGTCCCAGTACGGCTGCAGGAGCTCGACCGACGTCACCGCGAACCGGTAGGCGGGATCGGTCAGCGCCAGGTCGAGGTGCGCGCGGAACGCCGCGAACGGCGCATCACCAGCCACGTGCCCGACGAGGTGCACCGTCCACCCCGGCGAGCCCACGACCAGCGAGAACGTGCACGACTGCTCGCCGGCGGCCGACCGCACGACGGCCTGCGCGGGCACCACGGCGCCGGGCGGGTGCTCGGACACGTCGACGCCGATCTCGTACCCGAACGGCCCCGGCGCGAGCGATCCGCCGTGCCGCGGCGAGTGCAACCCGGGCCCCGACACGTGCGCGTGCACCGGCCCGGCCAGAGCGTCCGACGTCAGCCGCACCACCTGCAGCAGTGCGGTCCGAGGCCCGACGAACAGTTCGGTGGACTCGGCGGCGATCACCGCACGATCGCACCACCGTTCACCAGACGGCGAAATACCCCGATGGTGGCGATCTACCGCTTGAGCATCCGCGTCAGGCCGGCGGCCACGGTCGTCGCGAGGATCCAGCCCGTCACGATCAGCCCGGACGCGATCCACTGCGACGCGCCGGGGGTCTGCCAGCGGTTCTTGTTGCCGAAGTCGACGATCGGCACCACCAGGTCGATCGTGTAGAGCCAGGCGTTCCACGGCAGGTGGTCGTCGTCGTTGATCTCGACCAGCGGCCCCTTGAACTGGAACCACAGGCTGCCGACGACCCACGCCGCGATCAGCCACCCCAGCGCCCGCGCCGGCCGGTAGCCGTAGCCGACCATCGACCGCTGCAGGAAGCTCCACAGCAGCACCAGCGGACCGAAGAACCGCATGCCCTCGGCGACCGCGCGGTACCGCAGGCGTTGCTTCTCGATCAGCACGGTCGAGGCGTGCTCCTCGTTGCCCGCCGCCGTCAGCATCTCGGCGAACTGGTCGTACGGCCGCGGGTGGTAGCTGCGCCGCATCGCCTGCCGCAGCCAGCGCAGCCGTTGCTGCACCTGGTCGTCGTCGCGCAGGTCGATGGGGTACGCGAGAGAGTCGTAGCGGAAGTCGTCGAGGTCGATGAACCCCGTGGCGTTCCAGAAGTTCTCGTTGTCGTCCAACGACGTGCAGCGCGCCTGCCGCAACGTCACCAGGCCCTTGGGCGGCGACACGACGTTGAGCATCAGTTCCTGCACCTGCATGCCCATGGCGTTCAACGCGTGGCTGTCGAGCTTGTAGCCGAGCACCGCGCCGTTGAAGTTCGCCATACGACCGATCACCGCGCGACGGCAGCGCACGCCGCCGTGCGCGACGAACTCCTTGTCGCCTCGTGCGCAGATGAGGTCGCGGCCGATCGTGGCGCCACCGATGTCGAGCGACGGCTTCTCGCGCGGCTGGTGCCGGTACTTGCCGGGGCGCACCAACCGGCTGCCGCGCAGGTCGAGGTTCGCGCCGACGGTGATGCCGCGCAGCTCCAGCCCGCCGGAGACGTCCGACTCGCGCACCACGAAGTTGCTGCCGATCTGGGAGCGGTTGGCCAGCACGGCGTCCGCGGCCGGGTTGTCCACGGTGGCCCGCTCCAGCGTGATGCTGCCCCGCACGTGCGTGTCGACCATGCGCAGCTGGCCCTTGATCGTCACCTTGCGGCCGACGACGTCGCCGCCGATCTCCGCGCCGTCGACGTGCAACGCGCGTCCCGAACCGGTCGGGTCGGTGCCGACCGAGTTCGGCGAGACCGCGTCCAGCACGGCCTCCGCCAGCGAGAACGTGCCGCCGATCTTGGCGTTCACCGCGCGGACCGCGCCCTTGCTGACGAACCCGCGGTCGAGTTCCAGGTCGCCGGACACGTTCACGCGGTCGAGGACGAGCGTCGAGGACGGGTCGGCGTGCGGGTCGTTGGTGGACTCGAAGTCCGACGAACGCGAGAGATTCGCGCCGCTCAACGAGAGCGTCGAACTGATGCGGGCGTTGGACAGGAACACCACGCCGTGCGAGACGAACGCACCTAAGAAGTTGCCGCCGACCGTCATGCCGTTGCCGTTGAACGTGAAGCCGTCGGGGTTCTGCAGCACGGCACTGCCGAGGTTCACGTTGCCACCGATGCGCGAGCCGGCGAGCCGCACCTCGCCCTCGGTGACGATGCCGAACCCGAGCAACGCGCCCGCGACGGTCAGCCGGTCAGCGTGCACGCACAGGCCGTCCGGCACGCTGAACCTGGTCTCCCGCAACAGGACCGAGCCCGCGATCTCCGCGTCGGTGAGGTCCGTCAGGCCCGACACGCGGCAGTCCAGCAACGACACGTCGTTGCCGCTGCTCAGGTTGCGCGCCTCGAGACCGGGCAGGTCGCAGTCGGCGAACGAGATGCCGGCGAGGTTCGCCTGGCGCAGGTCCGGCGGTGCCTCGAACCCGCAGCGCTCGAACTCCACCAGGTACGGCACCTCGACCGCGCGCAGGTCGACGACGCCGCTGATCGTCTTGTCCACCACGCGGTAGACGGGTGGGGTGCTCGGCCTGCGCCGAGGCAACCTCCACCCGCCACCACCAGAACCCTCGTTGTCCCCCAGCAGTCCCCGCAGGATTTCGGCCGCGGTGACTTTCCCCCTCGTCACGCGGCCTAGACCGGGTCGCTCGGACCGTGGTGCGTCGGGTCGAGCACGCGGGCCAGGAACTCCTGGGTGCGCGGTTCCTGCGGGTTGCCGATCACGTCGGCCGCCGGGCCCTCCTCGACGATGTAGCCGCCGTCCATGAAGATCACCTTGTCGGCGACCTCGCGGGCGAACTGCATCTCGTGCGTCACGACCAGCATCGTCATGCCCTCGTCGGCGAGCTGGCGCATCACGCCCAGCACGTCGCCGACGAGCTCGGGGTCGAGCGCCGAGGTGGGCTCGTCGAACAGCATCACGTCCGGGTCCATCGAGAGGGCGCGGGCGATCGCCACGCGCTGCTGCTGGCCACCGGAGAGCTGCGCCGGCATCGAGTTGGCCTTCTCCTTCAGGCCGACCCGGTCGAGGTTGCGCAGGGCGATCTCCTGCGCCTCCTTCTCGCTGCGCTTGAGCACCTTGCGCTGCGCCACCGTGAGGTTCGCGAGGACGTTGAGGTGCGCGAACAGGTTGAACGACTGGAAGACCATGCCGATTTTCGTGCGCGCCCGGTCGATGTCGACGTCCGGGTCGGTCAGCTCGACGCCGTTGACGACGATCTTGCCGGCGTTCGGCTCCTCGAGCAGGTTCACGCAGCGCAGCAGCGTCGACTTGCCCGAACCGGACGGGCCGATGATGCAGACCACGTCGCCGCGGTTGACCGTGACGTCGATGCCCTTGAGGACGTCCAGCGAGCCGAACGACTTCTTCAGGCCGCTGATCTCGACACTGATCTCGCTCACAGGACGGACACCTTCTTCCCGCCGGAGCGGCGCTCCAGGTACCGCGAAAGGTACCCGAGGGGCAACGTGATGATCAGGTAGCACAGGCCGACGACGAGGATCGGGGTGAGGGACGGGCTGCGGCTCAGCGTCTCCCGGCCGAACTTCGTCAGCTCGTACTGGTCGCGCGCGAGACCGATGATGTAGATCAGCGAGGAGTCCTTGGTGAGCAGGATCAGCTCGTTGGTCAGCGGCGGCAGGATGATCCGGAACGCCTGCGGGATCACGATGGTGATCATCGCGCGGCCCTGCGACATGCCGAGGGAACGGGCCGCCTCGACCTGGCCCTTGGGCACGGCCTGGATGCCGGCGCGGATGGTCTCGGCCATGTAGGCGGCACCGACGATGCCGAGCGCCAGCATGACCGTGGAGTAGATGTCGAACTGGATCTGGAACGCGAGCGGCACGCCGAACGCCAGACCGATGAACACCAGCAGAGCCGGGATGCCGCGGAAGAACTCGATGTAGACGGTCGCGATCCACCGGTACGGCGCGATCGACGAGAGCTTCATCAGCGCGAGGACGAGGCCCAGCGCGAGACCGAACGCGAAGCCGAGCGCGGTGTAGATGAGGGTGTTCTTCAACGCGATGGTGATGACGTTGGGGAACATCTCCCCCATCGTCTTGAAGTTGAAGAACGCCGTGCGGATCTGCTCCCAGTCGGCGAGGAACGCGATCACGACGGCGATGACGGCGAGCAGGGTGTACTGGGAGTACCGGAAGTACTCGGCCCGCTTGCGCTTGGACAGCGCCATGGTCTGACTCCTAGCGGAAGTGGTTCGGAACGCGAACGGGGCGGCGTCCTCCGCCGCCCCGTCAGCTCGAGATCGCTACTTCTTCTCCGGCTTCTTGCCGAACCACTTCTCGTAGATCTTGTCGTACTCGCCGTTCTCCTTGGCCTTCTTCAGAACGGCGTTGACCTTCTCCGCCAGGGCGGTGTTGCCCTTCTTGATGCCGATGCCGTACTGCTCGTTCGTGTTGAACTCGGCCGACACGACGGTGTCCGGGAACTCCTTGGCGTAGTCCAGGAGCACGCCGTTGTCGTTGATCGCGGCGTCGACGGCGCCGGTGCGCACGGCGGTCTCCATCAGCGGGAGGTCCTCGAACTGGATGACCTCGTAGCCGTTGGCGGCCTTGTTCTCGTTGGCGTAGATCTCACCGGTGGTGTCCTGCTGGACGCCGATCTTCTTGCCCTTGAGGTCCGCCAGCGCCTTGATCGGCGAGTCCTTCTTGACCAGCAGCGCCTGCGTGGCCTCGAAGTACGGGTCGGAGAAGTCGATCGCCTGCTTGCGCTCTTCCTTGATCGTCATACCGGCGGCCGCGAGGTCGCACTGGTTGGCGTTGAAGCTCGCACCGGAGGTGATCGTCTCGAACTGGGTGTCGAAGATCTCCTGCGTGACACCGAGGTCCTTGGCGATCAGGTCCACCAGGTCGACGTCGAAGCCGACGGTCTTGTCGCCGTCGGTGTACTGGAACGGCTTGTAGGAAAGGTGCGTGCAGGTGACGAGCTTGCCTTCCTTGACAAGCTTGATGCCACCGTCGGTGGTGCCTCCACCGCTGTTGGTGCTCGTCGCGCAACCGGCGAGCGCGGTCAGCGCTAGGGCCGCTGCGGGCAGCAGGGCGAGCACGTGCCTGGGTCGACGAGCCACTGCGTCACTCCTCGTAACTGTCGCGGACGAGTGAACGGGATCCTGCCACTCGGGTGACGTGGTGGACAGCACGTGCGTGTTACAGGCCACTCCCTTGCAATGATTTTGCGTCAAATCGGCCTTTTGATCACAAAATCTTGTGTGCTTTGGTTCAGATCACACAACTTCTTCACGTATTGCACACGAATGATTACGATACGCGAGTGTCTCCTTGATCAGGATTTGATCACGATGATGCTGGTCAGCGTGTTCTTTCGGCCATCAGACCGGCCACGAGAGCGGTCCAGCCCGTCTGGTGCGTGGCACCGAGACCCTCACCGGTATCACCGTCGAAGTACTCGCTGAAGGTGACGTGCTTGCGCCAAAGAGGTGATTCGGACGCCTCGATCCGCTTGCCGTCCGACGGCCGGCGCCCGTCGTGGTCGGGCAGGAAGAGCCCGACGAGCCGGTCGGAGAGCTCGTCCGCGACCTGGCCCGCGGTGACCCAGCGCCCCGAGTGCGTCGGCATCTCCACCTGGAACATGCCGTCGTGGAACGCGCAGAGGGTGCGCAGCGCCTCCACCAGCAGCGCGTTGGTGGGCAGCCAGACGGGTCCGCGCCAGTTCGAGTTGCCGCCGAACATCGGCGTGTGCGACTCGCCCGGCTCGTAGCCCATGCGGTGGTCCTGGCCCGCGACCTTGACCTCCAGGCCCTCGCGGTGGGCGGCGGAGAGGCTGCGGATCCCGTGCGGTGACAGGAACTCCTGCTCGTCGAGCATCCGGTGCAGCACGCGCTTGAGCTTGCTCTCGTCCAGCAACGACACGAACGCACCGCGCTCGTAGTGGAACGTGATGAACTGCCGCAGCTCGGGCCTGCGCTTGAGCAGGTGGTCCAACCGGCTCGTGAACCCGTGCAGCTCTTCGAGCACCCACGGCTCCAAGACCGCACCCGCGAGCAACGGCATGAGGCCCACCATCGACCGCACGCGCACCGGCTCGGACTCGACGCTGCCGTCCGGCCGCCGCCGCGAGACCCGGTCGTAGCAGAAGCCGTCCTCGTCGTGCCAGATCCCGCCGCCGTGCGACCCGAAGTGCGTGAACGCCTCCGCGATCGACAGGAAGTGCTCGACGAACTTGGTCGCGACGTCCTCGTAGGACTCGTCGTCGCGCGCCAGCTCCAGCGCGATCTGCATGAGGTGCAGGCTGTACGCGGCCATCCACGAGGTGGCGTCGGACTGCTCCAGCCGCCACTCGCCGAGCATCGGCTCGGACCGGTTGACCGGCCCGATGTTGTCCATGCCGAGGAACCCGCCCTCGAACAGGTAGCTGCCGTCGGCGTCCTTGCGGTTGACCCACCAGGAGAAGTTGAGCAGCAGCTTGTGGAAGATCTTGGCGAGGAACCCGCGGTCCCGGCTGCCGTCCGCGCGGTAGACCTGCAGCGCCGCCCACGCGTGCACCGGCGGGTTCACGTCGCCGAACTCCCACTCGTACGCGGGGATCTGGCCGTTCGGGTGCATCATCCACTCACGGCAGAACAGCAGCAGCTGCTCCTTGGCGAACGCGGGATCCACCAGCGTGAACGGGATCGTGTGGAACGCGAGGTCCCACGCCGCGAACCACGGGTACTCCCACTCGTCCGGCATCGAGATGACGTCGGCGACGTCGAGGTGCCGCCAGTGCACGTTGCGCGCCTCGGGCGTCCTCCTGCTGGACGGCGCCTCGGGCTTGGTCGGGTCCCCGTCGAGCCAGTCGCGCGTGCGGAACCGGTAGTGCTGCTTCGTCCACATGAGACCCGCCAGCGCACGCCTCAGGACGTGCTTCTCCTCGGAGCTGGTCTGCGGCGCGATCGCGTCGTGGAACTCGTCCGCCTCGACCTTGCGCTCGCGCATGGTCTCCTCGAAGCTCGGCCCGAACGGGTCCAGGTGCCCGTCGCCACCGATGAGCCGCAGCCGGATCGTCACCGTCTCGCCGGGTTCCACGGGGTCGAACGAGTACCAGGCCGCGAACTTCGTGCCGCCCGCACCGGCGTCGTCCGGCCCCACGACCTGACAGGCGCCCGTGTCGCCGTGCACCACGTAGTTGCAGATGCCGTCCTTGGCCCACGGCGAGGGATTGCGCTCGGCCCCGAAAAGCGCGACCTCGTTGCTCTCGTTGTCCGTCATGAGCATCGACGGCCGGTCGTCGAGGTGCAGCGTGTACCGGCCGAGGTTGCCGTGGTCGGCCGTGACCCTGCGCCCGGCCGTGGTGCTCGCGACGAGCTGACACGGCCGCTGGTCCCGCCCCCAGGCCCACGTGTTGCGGAACCAGAGCTGGGGCAGCAGGTGCAACGGCGCGTCCACCGGCCCGTGGTTGGTCGCGCTGATCTCGATGCAGATGTCGTCCGTCTCGGCCTTCGCGTAAGACACCTGGACGTCGAAGAACCGGTTCTCGTCGAGCACCCCGGTGTCGCTGAGCTCGGGCTCGCGGTTCTCCCGCCCGGCGTTGCGCGCCATCTCCCGCAGCTGCGCGTACGGGAACTCCTGCTGCGGGTACCGGTAGACCACCTGCATCCAGGAGTGCGTGGGCGTCCCGTCGGTCACCCACCAGTGCTCCTTGACGTCCTCACCGTGGTTGCCCTCTTCGTTGGTGAGACCGAAGTACCGCTCCTTGAGGAACGGGTCCTTGCCGTTCCACAGCGCGAGGCCGAAGTTCAGGAACCCGTGCACGTCGCAGATGCCGGCGATCCCGTCCTCGCCCCACCGGTAGGCGCGGGACCGGGCGTGGTCGAACGGGAACGAGGCCCACGCGTCACCCTCGGGCGAGTAGTCCTCGCGGACCGTGCCCCACTGGCGACCCGACAGGTACGGCCCCCACAGCCGCCACGGCGAAGTCGGTGTGTCCGACTCCGCGAGACGCGCCCGTTCCGCTTGTTCGCCCATCGGCCCAGTGTGGGATACGGGGTCGGACGGGCGGTCGGGCCCACGTCTCGGTTGAGTCCTAGCTCACTCGACAGAGGCTGGAACGGTGACCTGTTCGGCGCATTTCGATCGTGCCCGAACGAGCGCACGATGCACGGGTGACCGAGGACGAGGTCTTCGAGCAGGCCGTGGAGCGGGCGCTGCTGCCAGGAGATCATGGAGAGCCCGCCGGCGACCGTGAGCACCTGCGGGCGGTTCTGCGCCAAGCGCGGTCGTGGATCGTGGCCTCGGCACGGCCCCAGCAGGAGCGGTACGCCGGGCTCAACGCCGCCGCCAACCAGTTCCTGATCTTCTCCGCGGTGCGCTTTCCCCTCCTGTGGCGCTTCATGCTGATCGCTCCGGTTCCCGTCGGGGTGTGGTTCCTCGTGCTGTTCGCGGTGAAAGCGGACCCGAGGGCGGGGGACCCCGCGCTCCCCCTCGGCGACTACGTGCTGCTGGCCGCGGCACTGAGCGCGGGGGCGTTCGCGATGTCGTACTTGGGTGTGGGCAGGGACCTCGCGCGCTGGTGGGCGCGGCTGAGCTGGGGTGTCTTCGGCCTCCTCGCGCTCGCCATGTGTGCTCGTGTGGTCGTCGACGGTCAGTGGGTCGGGTGGCTCGTCGCGGTCGGGGCCGGCATCGTGCTCTTCTTCGTGGGTGCGTACCTGAACGACCTGCTCGACGCCGTGCTGCCGTCGTCCCGCCACCTGCACCAGAAGGCCGAAGCCGGTCAGGCGCTCGCCGAGTGGCGGTCGGCGATGTTCACCGACGGCGTGCTGCCCGCGCTCAGAGCCGAACTGGGCGGCAGCCGGCTCGTGCCCGGTACCGAGCTGACGTTCGGCGACGCGCGGAACCTGCAGCGCGGAGGGTCGCTGATCAGCCACCAACCCGTGCCGGCCGGCGAGGAGCTGGCCGAACTGACCGGCACCCTGGACGGGGGCAGCTTCGCGCTCGCCGGCCCGCGCGGGTCCGGGAAGACGGCTCTGCTGAAGGCCTTCTGCCAGGGCGCCTACCGCAGTCAGGGGCAGCCCGCGAGCCTGAGCGTGCAGGTCGCGGCGCCGGTGGACTACGTGCCGCGCGAGTTCGTGCTGCACCTCTACGCCAGGACCTGCCACGTGGTGCTCGCCCACCTCCGCGAGGCCGACCCCGAGATCACCCGGCGCCGGTTCCGAATTCGGGGCGAACGGGGCCGGCTCGCCAGATCGGCGCAGCGCGGTCTCCGGGACATCGCCTACGTGCAGACCCTCACCGGCGAAACCAGCGGCAAGTTCGGGTTCCGGGGTGCGGAACTGGCCTACAAGCGCGCAACCAGCCTGACCGGTCGGCCGCCTACGTACCCCGAGGTGGTGGACGACTTCCGCACGTTCGTCCGCGACGTCGCCCGCACGCTGGAGCCGGTGCGCGTGCTCATCGCCATCGACGAGATCGACAGGATCGGCGCGGGAGAGTCCGCCCGCAGGTTCCTCAACGAGATCAAGGCCGTCTTCGACGTGCCCGGCTGCTACTACCTGATGTCCGTGTCCACCGAGGCCCAGCACGACTTCGAACTGGCGGGCATGGGGCTGCGCAGCGTCTTCGACAGCTCGTTCGACGAGGTCGCCCGGGTCGACTACCTGGACTTCCAGCTGGCCCGCGGCTTGATCAGCCGGTCGGTGGACGGCCTGCCGGAGGTGTTCGTGGCGCTCGCCTACGTGTTCTCCGGCGGCCTCGCCCGGCAGCTCACCCGCTCAGCACGCGCGATCGTCCGGCAACCGCGCGGCACCTCGCTGGCGGCCGTGACCGAGAAGCTGGTCGCCGACGAGCTGGACCGCGTGTGCAAGACGACGAGCGACGCGCTGACGGCGCTGGACGACCGCGACGGCGTGACGAAACTGCTGCGCGTGCTCGTCGATCCCGATCCTGACCTGCACACCCTGCGGGAACGCATGCAGGCCTCGTACGCGAAGGAGCACACCGCGATCGGTGATCTCGCGGACAGGGCGGCGGCGCGGATCGCGTTCCTCGCCGCCGTCCGCGACTACTTCACGAACGACCTGACCGAGGTCCTCCCCGCGCAGGTCAACGCACTAGCGAGAGCGCGTCGCTACGCGGGGAGCAACCCGGCGACAGGTCTGGCCCTGCTGGAGGAGTTCAGCTCTGCTTCGACTGCGCGTCCAGCACCAGGGCGATCGCCTCGGTGACCCGGGCCGCGTGCGCCAGGTGCAGCCACTCGTCCGGCACGTGGCAGTTCGAGTCCGGCCCGATCACCCCGGTCACCACGAACTGCGCGGCGGGGTAGGCCTCGTGCAGCAGCCCCATGAACGGGATGGACCCGCCCAGCGACACGGTCCGCCACGGCGCCCCGAAGATCTCCTTGCCGGCCTCGTCCAGCACTGCGGACAGCCACGGCGCCAGCTCGGGCGCGTTCCAGCCGTCGGCGGCCTCGACCCGCGAGAGCTCCACGGTCGCGTTGTAGGGCACGTCGGTGGTGAGCTTCGCGCGCACGGCCTCGAGCGCGGCCGAGGCGGAGGCGGTCGGCGGGAGCCGGAACGACAGCACGAGCGAGGTGTACGGCCGCAGCACGTTGCCCGCGTCGTCCGGCAGCGGCAGGCCCTCGGCGCCGGTCACGGACAGCGTCGGCCGCCACCCGGAGTTGAGCGCCAGCTCGACCTCGTCCGGCGAAACGGGCTGCAGGTCGCCGACGCGCGGGACCGGGTCCCACAGCGCGCCGGGCGCTGCCTCGACGGCCTCGCGGACCTCGGCCAGGCGGCCCGCCGGGATCTCGACGTGCATCTCCGGCACCAGGATCTCGCCGGTCTCCGAGTCCTCGATGCGGTCCAGCAGCTGGCGGGCGATCCGGAACGACGACGGCACGATGCCCGACGCCATGCCCGAGTGCAGGCCGCCCTCCAGCACCCGCACGGTGGCTGTGACCTGCACGAGTCCGCGCAGCGACGTCGTCAGCCACATGCGGTCGTAGTCGGAGCCGCCCGAGTCCAGGCACACGACCAGCGCCACCTGGCCCAGCCGGTCCGAAAGGTGCGAGAGGTACGCGGGCAGGTCGGGCGAACCCGACTCCTCGCCCGTCTCCAGCAGCACGACGCAACGGGCGTGCGAACCGCCCGCGGCGCGCACGGCCTCGATAGCGGCGATTGCGGCATAACCGGAGTAACCGTCATCGGCGGCGCCACGGCCGTAGAGACGTCCGTCACGCAGCACAGGGGTCCACGGGCCGAGGCCCTCGCCCCAGCCGCCCACCGGCGGCTGCTTGTCCAGGTGTCCGTAGAGCAACACCGTGTCGTCGGACGAGTTACCGGACGCGGGCACGTCGACGAGCAGGAGCGGCGTGCGTCCCGCCAGTTGGACGACTTCGAGCTCGGCTCCCGGCAGGTTCCGCGACGAGATCCACGCGCGCACGTGCTCGATCGCGGCTGCCAACTCTCCGTGTTCTTCCCAGGCTGGGTCGAACGCGGGGGAGATCGCCGGCACGGCGACGAGCTGAGACAGGCTCGGGACGATGTCGTCGTCCCAGAGCGTCCTGACAGTGCTGGTCACAACTGAGCGGTCCACCTCTCGATCCTGTCACGACTCCGCCTCCGCCCGCGTCCGTAGCCTCTTCCCTGAGACCTCGAAGTAAGTTAACGATCGGTAACCGGGACACCGCCGTCCGGTAATCGGACGGCTCGGTCGGAGGACAAAAGGTCGAACTTCCGACTGTTGTTGCTGATCAGAACGTTGACTCGTGTGTTACGAAGTGGGACGGGTCTCACCAACTCGGGTGAGGCCGTGTCAGGATGTGGTCGTAAGCCACCGTCACCGTCGACGGCTGCCTCCGGCCCCACAGGGTTGGCGGCGACCGCCGACGTCGCCGCACGAGGTCGTCACGAGCGATCAGGCGGTCGGAGAAGACAGAGGAGAAGGCGCATGTCGTCCCCTGAGCAATGGACGCACCCTGAGCCGGATGCAGCGCCGGCCGCCACTGCCGCAAAACCGACAGCGGAACAGGTGATCGCAGGCTTGCGAGCGACAGACGAGGGCGGCGCCGACCTGGTGCAGCTCCTCACCCCCGAGGGTGAGCGCGTCACGCACCCCGACTTCGACATCGACATCACGCCGGAGGAGCTGCGCGGTCTGTACCGCGACATGGTCCTCATCCGGCGGGTCGACCGCGAGGCCAACGCCCTGCAGCGCAAGGGCCAGCTCGGCATCTGGGTGCCGCTGCTCGGCCAGGAGGCCGCGCAGATCGGCGCCGGCCGCGCGATGCGCCAGACGGACATGGCCTTCCCCAGCTACCGCGAGCACGGCATCGCGTGGACGCGCGGGATCAACCCGACCGAGCTCCTCGGCATCTTCCGCGGCACCGACCAGGGCACGTGGGACCCGGTCGAGAAGCGCTTCCACCCGTACACGATCGTCATCGGCAACCAGGTCCTCAACGCGGCCGGCTACGCGATGGGCCAGAAGTTCGACGGCAAGGTCGGCGACGACGAGGGAGAAGCCACCATGTGCTTCTTCGGCGACGGCGCGACCAGCCAGGGTGACGTGCACGAGGGCTTCGTGTGGGCCGCGGTCTACGACGCGCCGCTCGTCTTCTTCTGCCAGAACAACCAGTGGGCCATCTCCGAGCCCACCGAGCGCCAGTCGCGCCTGCCGCTGTACCAGCGCGCCCGCGGCTACGGCTTCCCCGGCATCCGGGTCGACGGCAACGACGTCCTCGCGACGCTCGCCGTGACGAAGTGGGCGCTCGACGAGTGCCGCCACGGCAACGGCCCGATCCTGATCGAGGCGTTCACGTACCGCATGGACGCGCACACCACGTCCGACGACCCGACGCGCTACCGCCTGTCGGACGAGCTCGAGATGTGGAAGCTCAAGGACCCGATCGAGCGTGTGAAGGTCTACCTCGTGCGCCAGCAGTGGGCCGACAGCGAGTTCTTCGACAGCGTGGAGGCCGACGCCGACAAGCTGGGCGAGGAGCTGCGCGAGTTCTGCACGAACATGCCCGACCCGCCCGCTGAACGGATCTTCAGCAACGTCTACGCCGAGGGCAACCCCAACCTCGACGCGCAGCGCGACGAATTCCTCGACTACGTCTCGGGTTTTGCTGGAGGTGAGCACTGATGGCTGCTCCGACCATGGACCGTTCCACGGCCGCTGCCCCGGCTTCCCCGGTGCAGACGCTCACGATCTCCAAGGCGCTCAACCTGGGCCTGCGGGCGGCGATGGAAGCCAACCCCAAGGTCATCATGATGGGCGAGGACATCGGCAAGCTCGGCGGCGTCTTCCGAATTACGGACGGCCTGCAGAAGGACTTCGGTGAGCAGCGCGTGCTCGACACGCCGCTCGCGGAGTCCGGCATCATCGGCACCGCCGTGGGCCTCGCGATCCGCGGCTACCGCCCGGTGTGCGAGATCCAGTTCGACGGCTTCATCTTCCCGGGCTTCGACCAGATCGTGTCGCAGGTCGCGAAGCTGCACTACCGCACGCAGGGCAAGATCAAGATGCCCATCGTGATCCGCGTGCCGTTCGGTGGCGGCATCGGTGCGGTCGAGCACCACTCGGAGTCCCCGGAGTCGTACTTCGCGCACACCGCCGGCCTCAAGGTCGTCTCGTGCTCGAACCCGGCCGACGCGTACTGGATGATCCAGCAGGCGATCGACTGCGACGACCCGGTGCTGTTCTTCGAGCCCAAGCGCCGTTACTACGAGAAGGGCGAGGTCGACACCACGGCCCAGCCCGGCAAGCTGTTCGAGTCGCGCGTGCTGCGTTCCGGCACGGACGCGACGTTGGTGGCCTACGGCCCGATGGTGCGCACCTCTCTCGACGCCGCGAACGCGGCCGCCGAGGACGGCACGTCGCTGGAGGTCATCGACCTGCGCACGCTGTCGCCGCTCGACCTCGCGCCGGTCTACGACTCGGTGCGCCGCACCGGCCGTCTGGTCGTCGTGTCCGAGGCGCCGTCCGAGTCCTCGATCGCCAGCGAGATTGCAGCCAAGGTCCAGCAGGAGTGCTTCTACTCCTTGCAGGCACCGGTGCTGCGGGTGACCGGTTTCGACACCCCGTACCCGCCGTCGAAGCTCGAGGAGGAGTTCCTCCCCGACCTCGACCGGGTGCTGCACGCCGTCGACCGCTCTCTCGCCTGGTAAGGGGACCACCGGAAATGCCGCAGTACAAGCAATTCCCCCTGCCGGACACCGCAGAGGGGCTGACCGAGGCCGACATCCTCACCTGGCACGTGAAGCCGGGCGACACCGTGACGGTCAACCAGATCATCGTCGAGATCGAGACGGCCAAGGCCGCCGTCGAGCTGCCGTGCCCGTGGGCCGGCGTCGTGACCGAGCTCCTCGCTGAGCCCGGTCAGACCGTCGAGGTCGGCGTCCCGATCATCACGATCGACACCGACCCCGGTGGCGCGGCCGCACCCGCGCCCGCCGCCGCTCCCGTTGCGGCGGAGGCGAACGGCACCTCGTCCGGCAAGATCGGCGAGGAGATGCCGGGCGGGCGCATCGCGACGCTCGTCGGCTACGGCCCGAAGTCCGGTGCCGCGAAGCGCCGAGCCCGCAAGGACTCCGCGCCCGCCGCAGCTCCGGCCGCGGCCGTCGTGGCTCCTCCGGCTCCCGTCGCCCCTCCGGCGCCCGCGCCCGTGGTGGTCGCGGCTCCGGTGCAGGCGCCGGGCGGGTACGTGCCGCTGGCCAAGCCGCCGGTGCGCAAGCTGGCCAAGGACCTCGGCGTCGACCTGCACGCGCTCACGGGCTCCGGCCCCGGTGGCGTGATCACGCGCGAGGACGTCGAGACCGCCGTCTCCGCGCCGGCCGTCGCTGCTCCCGTCCAGTCCTTTGTGGACAACGGCACGCGCGAACGCCGGGTGCCCATCAAGGGCGTCCGCAAGGCGACCGCGCAGGCGATGGTGGACAGCGCGTTCACCGCACCGCACGTCACCGAGTTCCTGACGGTCGACGTGACGCCGATGATGGAGCTGCGCGCGAAGCTCAAGAACGCGCCGGAGTTCCGCGGCGTGAAGCTGACGCCGCTCGCGTTCTGCGCCAAGGCCGTGATCCTGGCCGCGCGCCGCACGCCCGACGTCAACGCGACGTGGGACAGTGCCGCGAACGAGATCGTCTACAAGGACTACGTCCACCTGGGCATCGCGGCCGCCACGCCGCGCGGCCTGGTGGTGCCGAAGGTCCGCGACGCCGACCGCATGTCCCTCAAGGAACTCGCGGTCGCGCTGGACGAGCTCGCCACGGTCGCCCGCGAGGGCAAGACGTCGCCGGCCGACATGATGAACGGCACCATCACGATCACCAACGTCGGCGTCTTCGGCGTCGACACCGGTACGCCGATCCTCAACCCCGGCGAGTCCGCGATCCTCGCGCTCGGCGCGATCCGCGACATGCCGTGGGTGGTCGACGGCGAGATCAAGGTCCGCAAGATCTGCCAGCTCGCGCTGTCGTTCGACCACCGCGTGGTCGACGGCCAGCAGGGCTCGCAGTTCCTGGCCGACGTCGGCGCGTTGCTGGCCGAGCCGGGCAACGCGATCACCTACTGAGGTCCGCTCGCTCGAAGGCCCCCGCACTCCGGTGCGGGGGCTTTTCGCTGTTCAGCCATCCGTTGGGTTGTTCGAGTTGACTCTCCAGTCGCTGGAGACTGCACAGTTGTCCCCGTGACGCGCTACCAGATCGGCGAGCTCGCCAGGATGACCGGACTCACCGTCCGCACCATCAGGTTCTACTCCGACTCGGGCCTCATCCCGCCCGCGGACCGGACCACCGGCGGCTACCGCACCTACGACGCCGACGCGGTGGCGAGGCTGAAACTCGTTCGCACGCTCAGGGACCTGGGCGTGGACCTGCCGACAGCGGGCCGCGTGCTGGCCCACGAGGTGTCGGTGACCGACGTGGCGCGTGCACACGCGGAAGCGATCGACGCGCAGATGAAGACCTTGCGGCTCAGGCGAGCCGTGCTGCGCGCCGTCGCCAAAGGAGGGGAGATGGAACTGATGAACGAGTTGGCACGCATGTCGGACGAGGAGCGCCAGCGCATCCTCGACGACTTCTTCGAGGAGGTGTTCGGACCGTACGAACTGGACCCGCAGTTCGAGCAGCACATGCGATCCGTGCGGATCGAGCTGCCGGACGACCCGTCGACCGAGCAGTTGGAGGCGTGGGTCGAGCTCGCGAAGCTCGTGCAGGACCCGGACTTCCGCGCGAGCGTGAAGCGGATGTCCCAGCAGCACGAGGAGAAGCGCCGCGCCGGCGAGGACATGGGACCGCCGCAGGGGGACGACCAGATGGCGGCGTTCACCTTCGCGATCGCCCAGGCCCGTGAGGCGCTCGACGCCGGCATCGCGCCGGAGTCCGCGCAGGCGCGCGAGGTCGTGGACCGCGTGAACGCCAACTGGGCGCAGGCGCTGGGTCTGCCGGACGACGAGCACCTCGTGGCGAAGCTGCGCGAGTTCGCCGACTTCGCGGACCCGCGTGCCGAGCGGTACTGGGTCCTGATCGCGAAGGTCAACGGCTGGCCCGCCATGCCCGACCACTCCCGGGAACGGGCCTGGCTGCGCGAGGCCGGGCAGCCGTTCGGCTAGACCTCCGCCAGTCCGCGGGAACCAGCTGGGCGCCCAGCTCGTTCCTTTGACAACGAAGGGGGAATCGCCATGTCTGCTCTGTTCGAGATCCTGGGGAGCGTGTTCGGCGAGGCCTTCGGGCCGAGCGCCCAGGACCACACGCGCGGCGACGCCGACGTCTTCGTGGACGGTGAGTGGCAGGAGGGCGAGCTGTTCTTCGGTCCCACGAAGATCATCTGGGACGAGCGCATCATCTTCAGCGACGCCGAGGGGCGCGTCGAGCTGATCGTCGACCAGGACCCGCCGCACCCGAACTTCGTGGTGCTGCACTTCCGCCGTCCGGACGACACGGTGCTGCTGGCCGTGCACCGCCGCGAGCTGACGCGCGTGGGCTCGGTGCTGACGCTGCCCGTCTGATCTGGACCTTTACCGGTCCATAACCGCTCGAAGTGACGCTTTCGGTGGCCCGCCGGCGCAGGGGAACGGCGGGCCGCTACACCTCAGGCGTTGACCGGAACCGGCGGCACTTCCTTGGTCGGCGGGTTCACCGGCTCGGGCTTCTTCGACCGGCGCGCGATGATCCGGCGGCCCAACTCGATCGCCGGGTGCTCGACCCAGCGGTAGACCACGTCGGCGAGCAGCAACGACACCAGCGTCACCACGAGCGCGGTGAGCGTGCCGTAGACGGCGAAGCGCGGCAGCAGCCCCGCCACCATGAAGGCCGCGATGCCCTGGAACAGGTAGAGCGAGTACGAGCGGTCACCCACGAACCGGGCCGGCGCGGTCGACAGCACCCACGTCACCGGGTTCCGGTTCATCAGCGACACGATCAACATCGCCGTGAGCACCGCGTACCCGAGCAGCAGCACCACGGCGTTGCTCGTCGAGTGCCACAACGACTCCATGTTCACGTGCAACACCGCGAACGCGACGATCACCAACGGCGCGACGAGCGGGTGCGTCAACGGCCGCACGAACGCGAAGAGGCGCTTGCTGTTCATCACGATCGCGAGCAACGCACCGACCAGCAGCACCACGTAGTGCACCGTGGACGTGTAGAGCGCGGTCATCGAGTAGCTCGTGTACCAGCCGCCCGTCAACGGGATGAAGGCGATGAGCACCGCCATCGCGCCCACCGCGATGTAGACGCGCCGCCTCGCCGCCGCGACACCCGCGAAGACCATCAACGCAGGCCACACGAGGTAGAACTTCTGCTCGATGCCGAGCGTCCACGAACCGGAGAAGTAGTCGTTGGGCGCGCCCGCCATGCCCGCCGGCAGGAACTCGTTCATGAACGGCAGGTAGTACTTCAGCGTCTCCGGGTACCGGATCGTGAAGAAGTCGCCGCGCAGGTAGAAGAACGCCATGATGAAGGCGAAGATCACGAAGTACGGCGGCATGATCCGGAAGACGCGCCGGATGTAGAAGTTCTTGAGCGAGATCCGGCCCTTGAGGTCCTGTTCGCGCAACAGCAGCGTGGTGATCAGGAACCCGGACAGCACGAAGAACAGGTAGACACCGACCCAGCCGGAGAGCCACTTCCACTCGGCCCCGCCGAAGTGGAAGACCACCACGATGACGGCCGCGAAGGCGCGGAGACCGTCGAGCGCGGGGAACCGCCGCATCTCCATGAACTCGGCATGGGTCAACGTGCGCACGACGTTCCTCCAAGAAGGGGCTCGCCCAGACCTCCGGGGCGTCCAGCACGGTACCAAACGCCCCTGATAGCGGGCCGGGGCGCACAACCCGGCCCGCCCCAAGGCATTACCTGATCTGCATGCCCGAGATCATCCGCGACACCACGAGCCGCTGGATCTCGCTCGTACCCTCGAAGATGGTGAAGATCTTGGCGTCCCGGTGCATCCGCTCCACCGGGTGCTCACGGGTGTACCCGGCCCCACCCAGGATGTGGATCGCCCGCTCCGTCGCCCACACCGACACCTCGGACGCCTTGAGCTTCGACATCGACCCCTCACCCGCGGTGAACGGCACGTTGTTGCGCCCCATCCACGCCGCCCGCCACACCAGCAGCCGCGACGCGTCGATCTCCATCCGCATGTTCGCGAGGTCGAACGCGATCGACTGGTTCTCGATGATCTTGCGTCCGAACGCCTCGCGGTCCTTCGCGTACTCCAGCGCGTAGTCGTAGGCGGCGCGGGCGACGCCCACGGCCATCGCGCCCACGGTCGGGCGGGTGGTCTCGAACGTGGCCATCGCCGCCTGGCCGCCGGCCTTCAGGCCTTCGCGGGCACGCGCGAGACGGGCCTCCAGGCGCTCGCGACCGCCCAGCACGCAACGGCCGGGCACCCGCACGTCGTCCAGGAACACGTCGGCCGTGTGCGAGGCGCGCATGCCGTGCTTCTTGATCTTGCCCGGCGACGACAGGCCCGGCGTGCCGGGCGGGACGATGAAGCCGGCCTGGCCGCGGGAGCCCAGTGCGGGGTCCACGACGGCGGTGACCACGTGCACGTTCGCGATGCCGCCGTTGGTGGCCCACGCCTTCTGGCCGTTCAGCACCCACTCGTCGGTGGCCTCGTCGTAACGCGCCCTGGTCCGATAACCGGCGACGTCGGAGCCCGCCTGGGGTTCGGAGGCGCAGAAGGCGGCCAGCTTCGGGTCCGACTCGTCGCCGAAGCACTCCGGCACCCACTCGGCGAGCTGTTCGGGCTCGCCGCCCGCGAAGATGCCCGCGACGGCGAGGCCGGTGCCCATCAGGGACAGCGCGATGCCCGCGTCACCCCAGAAGAGCTCCTCGGTGGCGATGGGCAGCGAGAGGCCGATGGGGTCGGCGAACCAGGTCGCGAGTGCTTCGAAGCCGTAGAGGCCGATCTTCGCCGCCTCCTGGATCACCGGCCACGGCGTCTCCTCGCGCTCGTCCCACTCGGAGGCCGCCGGCCTGATCACGTCGCGAGCGAAGCCGTGCACCCAGTCGCGCAGGTCGGTCTGGTCTTCGTTCAGCTCGAGCGAGAAGCCACCCACAAGAAGTCTCCTAAGCCTTCGGGATGTTGAACAGGCTCATGAACCCGGCCGCGAAACCCAGGTCCCCCTTCACCTTCAGCTTGCCCGTCATGAACAGCACGGGGGCCGAGGCGTTGCCGGTGGCGAGCTTCAGGAAGTCCGCCGGCGTCAGCGTCACGATGGCACGGGCCTCGCGCGTCACGCCCTTGTTAATGGTGCACTCGGCGTTCTCGATGATCGCCTCGTACACGTCCTCCAGCACGTGGAAGTGGACGACCGCCTTCGTCGCACCGGCCCGGTCCGCGCGGAAGTGGACCTCCATGCGGCGGAACACCTCGTCCAGCACGCGCACGCGCAGCGCGGGATCGGAGACGACGGCCTCGATCTGGTCCTTCGAGGCGCGCGAGATGATGCGGGCGAAGTTCGACGGGTCCATCTTCGACAGGTCGAGGTCGGCGCCGCCGTCGGCCAGTGCGCCCAGGGCGTTCAGCAGCGCGGCGAAGTCCTCGCGACCGAGCTTCTTCGGGTCGATGCCGCGGGCGATGATGTCGATGTTCACGTCCTTGAGCGCGGGGTCGTCCGGCGAGATCTGCCGCAACGTGCTGATCAGCTCGGCCGGGCTGAGCTTCGCGATCGCCTCGGTGGTGAGGTCGAGCGTCATTGACACACCTCCTGGTACCTACTCGCGAGTAAGACTACTCACCAGTAGATAGAGCGGCAAGCCGATCGGATAATCTTGCGGCTTCGAACCGAGGGGTAGTGATGCGCACAGAAGGTCGAGCCAAGCGCTTGCCACGCGCGGTGCGTGAGCGGCAGATCATGGACGCCGCCGTCGACGTGTTCTCGCGGCTCGGCTTCCACTCGGCCTCCATGGACGAGATCTCCGAGGTCGCGGGCATCTCCAAGCCGATGCTCTACGCCTACCTCGGCTCGAAGGAAGAGCTGTTCGCGACGTGCATCCGGCGCGAGGCCACGCGGATGATGGAGGCCATCGCGACGGGCGTCGAGCCCGACCAGGAACCCGACGTGCAGCTGTGGAGCGGCCTGCGCGCGTTCTTCGGGTTCGTCGGCGAGAACCGCGCGAGCTGGCAGGTGCTGCACCGGCAGGCGTCCAACCAGGGCGGACCGTTCGCGGTCGAACTCATGGACATGCGCGCACGTGCGGTGTCACTGGTCGCCGCGCTGCTCACCCAGTCGACGAAGGCGCCCGCGACCAAGCTCGAGGCGGAGTCGCTGGCCGCCGCGCTGGTCGGGGCCGGCGAGTCGCTCGCGGACTGGTGGCTCGACCACCCCGAGGAACCCGCCGGCGTCGTCGCCGCCCGCCTCATGAACCTCGTCTGGATGGGCTTCGGCGACCTGGTCGACGGCAACGTCTGGCATCCACCGTCACGTCGTTGAGCCGAGCAGGTGGGGACCCCTGCCCCACACGGCGAACTCCCAGCCGGACGCGCCCTCGGTCGCCGAGAACTCGACGCGACCGGGGATGAACAGCGGCTTCTTGAACCGGACGGCCACCGTCACGGCCTCGGGCAGCCGTCCCTCCAGCGCGGCCAGGCAGCGCGCCTTCGTCCACATCCCGTGCGCGATGGCGCGCGGGAAGCCGAAGACCTTGGCGCCCAACGGGTGCAGGTGGATCGGGTTGCGGTCGCCGGACACCGCGCCGTAGCGGCGGCCGATGTCCGCGGGCACCTTCCACACCGCCGAACCGGTGGGTCGCTCCAGTTCCTCGCCCGCGCCCGCCGAACCGGAACCCCGCCGCAGGTAGGTCGACACGCCCTCCCAGACGCCGGACACCGACGTCACGACGTCGACCTGGGTGCCCTGCGGGTGGGGGCGCAGGTCGCGCGCGGACACCGTGATCTCCAACGGCTCGTCCAGCGTCAGCGGCCGCGACTGCGTGATCCGGTTCGCGACGTGCACCAGTCCGGGCAGCGGGAACGGGAAACCGTTGCCGGACATCAGCTTCATCTGCGACGGGAAGCCGAGCACGTGCGGGTACGTCAGCGGCAGCGCGTCGCGCAGCCCGAAACCGCACACCGCGTTGTACGCCGCCAGGTGCTTCAACGACACGTCGACCGTGGTCGAGACCGGTGCGGCGGCAAGCGTTTCCCCGCGCCGGAACGACGTGAGGGCAGCGCGCAGCAGCATCACGCCCCCAGCAGCATCTGGCCGCAGACCCGCACGACGTTCCCGTTCACGCCACCGGACCCCGGCGACGCGAACCACGCCACGGTCTCCGCGACGTCGGACGGCAGGCCGCCCTGCGACAGGCTGTTCATCCGCCGCCCGACCTCGCGCGTCGCGAACGGCACCGCCGCGGTCATCTTCGTCTCGATGAAACCCGGTGCCACGGCGTTGATCGTGCCGCCGCGCGCGGCGAGAACGGGTGCCAGCGTCTGCACCATCCCGATCACGCCGGCCTTCGAGGTGGCGTAGTTGGTCTGGCCGACGTTGCCCGCGATGCCGGCGATCGACGACACCCCGACGATCCGCCCGCCCTCGCGCAGCACGCCGCCGTGCAGCAGCGCGTCGTTCACCCGCTCCTGGCAGGCGAGGTTGACCTCCAGCACCGAGTTCCACTGCGAGGAGTCCATGCGCGCCAACGTCTTGTCGCGCGTGATGCCCGCGTTGTGCACGACGACGTCGACGCCGCCGTGCCGTTCGAGCAGGTAGCAGGTCAACCGAGCGGGATCACCGGTGATGTCGAGCTGCAGCGCGGAGCCGTTGACGGAGTTCGCCACCTTCGACAGCTCGTCGCCGGCGGCGGGGACGTCGAGGCACACGACGTGCGCGCCGTCGCGGGCGAGCGTGGCCGCGATCGCCTCGCCGATGCCCCGCGAGGCACCCGTGACCAGCGCGACCTTGCCGTCCAACGTGCCGGTGGCGGAGTTCTCGGACACGCGGATGACCTGCCCGGACACGTACGCGGACCGCCCGGACAGCAGGAACCGCAGCGTCGACTCGACCCCGTCCTCCGCACCGTCCGCCACATACACGAGGTTCGCCGTGCCGCCGCGGCGCAGTTCCTTGCCGACCGAGCGCACGAACCCTTCGAGCGCCCGCTGCGCCACGGAGTCCGGCGACCGACCGATGACGACCACCCGCCCGCACGGCCCGAGCTGCGTGATCGCGGGGTGGAAGAACTCGTGGAGCTGCCCGAGGTCGCCCACGGTCGAGATCTCCGACGCGTCGAAGACCAGCGCGCCGTAGGGGGCCGGACCTGTTTCCAGCTGCTTCAGGAAGGGCAGCCGGGTGGCGCCACCGACGAGCACGGGTGTCGCCAGGGCGGCGTCCCGGCGCAGCGGGTGGGGGTTCGGCAGGCCGAGCCTGCGCACGAGCTGGCGCCCCAGCCCCGACGTCGCGAACTTCTGGTACCTGTCCACGTCGCACAACCTACTCGCTAGTAAGTCTACCCGCTAGTAGGTAGTATGGCGGCATGCGCGTAGCGATCATCGGCGGCAACCGGATCCCGTTCGCCCGCTCGAACGGCCCGTACGCCACCGCGTCGAACCAGGACATGTTCACGGCGGTGCTGGACGGGCTGGTCAGCCGGTTCGGTCTGCAGGGCGAACGCCTCGGCGAGGTGGTCGCGGGCGCCGTCCTCAAGCACTCGCGCGACTTCAACCTCGTCCGCGAGTCCGTCCTGGGCAGCAGGCTCAGTCCCGAGACGCCCGCCTACGACCTCCAGCAGGCGTGCGGCACAGGCCTGCAGGCGATCGTCGCCGTCGCCAACAAGATCGCGCTCGGCCAGATCGACGCGGGCATCGCAGGCGGCGTCGACACCACGAGCGACGCGCCCATCGGCGTGAACGAGAACTTCCGCAAGCTCCTGCTGGAGTTCAACCGCACCCGCAAGATCAGCCTGCTCGCGAAGCTGCGGCCCGGTCACGTCGTCCCGCACCTGCCGCGCAACGGCGAACCGCGCACCGGCATGTCCATGGGGGAGCACGCCGCCGTCACCGCGGCCCGGTACGAGATCACCCGCGAGGCCCAGGACGACCTGACCGCGCGCAGCCACCAGAACCTCGCCCGCGCGTACGACGAGGGCTTCTTCGACGACCTCGTCACCCCGTACCTCGGCCTGACCCGCGACCAGAACCTCCGTCCGGACAGCACCGCCGAGAAGCTCGCGAAGCTCAAGCCGGTCTTCGGCGACACGATGACCGCCGGCAACTCGACCCCGCTCTCCGACGGCGCCTCCGCGGTCCTGCTGGCCACCGAGGAATGGGCGCGTGAACGCAACCTGCCGGTCCTCGCGTACCTGACGTTCGCCGAGACCGCCGCCGTCGACTACGTGCGCGGCGACGAGGGCCTGCTCATGGCGCCCGTGCACGCCGCACCGCGCATGCTCGACAAGGCTGGCCTCACGCTGCAGGACTTCGACTTCTACGAGGTGCACGAGGCATTCGCGTCCCAGGTCCTCGCGACGTTGAAGGCGTGGGAGAAGGAGCTCGGCGAGATCGACCGGTCCAAGCTGAACGTCAACGGCTCGTCGCTCGCGGCAGGCCACCCGTTCGCCGCGACCGGCGCGCGGATCGTGGCGACGCTCGCGAAGCTGTTGCACCAGAGGGGAAGTGGACGCGGTTTCGTGTCCATTTGCGCCGCCGGAGGTCAAGGGATCACAGCGATTCTGGAACGGTGACGCATTTAGTCTTGCCGAACACGACAGTCCCTCATGCACACTCAGAGTGTCGCAGCGCGGCGGCACTGGGGGGTGGGATGCAGGACATGGGCGTTGATCCCGAAAGAGATCCGGTCCTGGCGCGCGCCCTCGTCGGCACGCTGCGCGACGAGTGGCGCCCGGCCGCCGACGCGATGCGGTCGGCACGCGAGTGGGAACGCCGCGCCTACATAACGTTGACGCTGGCAGCGGCCGCTCGCCGCCGCGTCGAGTGGCTTAAGAGGTGGCTGACGGCACGGCCGGGCGACCGCGACGCCGTCGCCGTGCACAACGCGATGGAGTCGCTCGACGGCCAGTAGGGGTCACCCGCCGCCGCCCGCGCACGAGGACGAGTTGTCGTAGGTGCCGTTCGGCTTGGCGCGGTACTGGTAGCGCCCCTCCGCGCGCCCGCGCCGCACCCGTCGGCCGAGCAGGACGAACGTCGCGAGGAGGGCCAGGACCAGCAGGACCACCCCGCCGATGCCCAGGACCAGTGCGGTCTCCATCAGTCGAGCAACGACCACGCCGCCGTGCACGAGGCCGACACCGTGATCTGCTGCGCCTTCAGGTTCAGCTGGTCGACCATCCCGGCCGGTCCCGCCATCTCGAACGACGCCGCGCCGCTCATCATCCGCGGCGAGTAGTGCGCCCCACCGTCGGTGTCACCGATCCGCAGCAACGGCCCGAGCCGCCGCCCCAGAGCCGAGGCGTACCCCTCGGCGCGTCGCAGTGCATCGGCGACGGCTTCCCGTTGCGCCTCACGGATCGCCTCGGTGTCGTCGACCAGCGTCCACGTCGGGCCGTTGATCCAGGACGGTTCCGCCTGCACGAGTTCGGCGAGCAGGGCGTCGAGGCGGTCCAGGTCCTTCACCCAGATCACGTACTGCTGGGAGGCGCGGCTGCCGACGCGCTGGTTGTTGTCCCAGTTGTCGTGCGCGGACAGCTGCCGCGACCGCACCTCGAACTCCTCGAGCAGCGGCTCGACCGCGGAGATGCGCTGGTTGAGCGTGCTCACCGCCTCGGAGCGTTCGGCGCCGAGAGCCTCGAACGTCACGTCCACCTGGGCGCGGTCGGCGGTGCGCTCGACCTCGCCGGTCCCCTTCGTCACGACTTCAGCCACGTGGGCCAGCCAACCGCCACCACGGTTCATCCGCAACTATTAGGCTCTATTGCTCAATCACTAGATAAACGAATACAGCCAAATCGGGCCTGAGTTCGTCTGCGCGTCTCTAGGACCCGCACTAGAAACGCGGATACGGTGCGAGCCATGGACCCGGTGCGCAACCCGTTCGCTCCCGGTGCAGGCCAGCGGCCTCCTGAGCTCGCCGGCCGGGACAAAGAGGTCGGCGCGTTCGAGGTGGTGCTCGAACGCGTGGCCCGCGGCCGTCCCGAACGCAGCCTCGTGCTGACCGGGCTGCGGGGCGTCGGCAAGACGGTGCTGCTCGGCGAGCTGCGGTCGATGGCCGTCAAGCGCGGGTGGGGCGCGGGCAAGGTCGAGGCCCGGCCGGACGCCGACCTGCGCAGGCCGTTGAGCGCCGCGCTGCACCGGGCGATCCGTGACCTGGCGGTGCGCCACCGGGCGCCGGACCGGGTCGAGTCGATCCTCGGCATCCTCAAGGCGTTCGCGCTCAGGGCGGCCCCGGACGGCGCCAAGCTGCGGGACCGCTGGCAGCCCGGCATCGACGTGCCGGCGGCGAGCGGCAGGGCCGACTCCGGCGACATCGAGATCGACCTGGTCGAGCTGTTCACCGACGTCGCGGAGCTCGCGCAGGACGTCGGTACGGGCGTCGCGCTGCTCATCGACGAGATGCAGGACCTCAAGCCCGACGACATCAGCGCATTGTGCGCGGCGTGCCACGAGCTGTCGCAGATCGGGGCACCGCTCGTGGTGGTCGGCGCAGGTCTGCCGCACCTGCCCGCCGTGCTGAGCGCCAGCAAGTCGTACTCGGAGCGACTCTTCCGCTACGTCCGGATCGACCGGCTCAGCCGCGAGGACGCCGACCGCGCGGTGCTCGCCCCGGTCGAACGCGAGGACGCGGGCATCACGGACGAGGCGCTGGACGCCCTCTTCGACGCGTCCGGCGGTTACCCCTACTTCATCCAGGCCTACGGCAAGGCCGCCTGGGACGCCGCGCCGGCCGACCCGATCACCGCGCTGGACGTCTCGGTGGCCGCTCCGGAGGCCGACGCGGAGCTGGCGGTGGGCTTCTTCGGCTCCCGATACGAGCGTGCAACCCCCGCTGAACGCGAGTATCTCCGGTCGATGGCCGAGTTGACCGACGGAAAGGATGCCGGGGTCAACACCGCCCAGGTCGCCGACCACCTCGGCCGCAAGCCCTCGTCGCTGTCGCCCGCGCGGGACTCGCTCATCAAGAAAGGCCTGGTCTACAGCGCGGAACGGGGTCAGATCGCCTTCACCGTGCCGCACTTCGGGAGGTTCCTGCTCGGTCGGGAGGAGTGACGGCGGCCACCTGCTGTTGTCCGGCTGTCTACGTTGTCTGCCGATGATTCATCGGCGTGTGCCCCAACTCACCGGATAATCGCGTGCTTTTACGCCTACGCGGGTGCATACTTGGGTTACCAACCAAACAGACCTCACAGAGGGAAGTGCAGACCGAGATGAACTTCGCAGCGAAGCTCCGCGCCCGTCGTGCCGAGGCGCGCAACCGGAAGGCCGTGGCTCGCGCGATCGACATGGCGACCACCCCGTCCATGCGTCACGAGCTGATGGCCATCGCCCAGGCTCAGGTCACCACCCTGCGCTGACTCTTCAAGACCCGGCACTCGCGCGGCGCCCCGTCGCGAGTGCCTCCCCACCTGCAAGCCCCTGGAGCACCTCCCGCGCTCCAGGGGCTTCAGTCTGTTAAACGTGATCCACGACACAGTAGGCTGGCGTTGTAACAGCGCACGTCGGTCCGCCGATGTCACTGTTGACCTCGCGGTGCTGTCGGACCCCCGACCTGGCAGCACCGCGAGGTTTCTTGTTTGCTGGGGGTCATGGAGATCGCCGTGCTCGGCACCGGCCTCATGGGTGCCCCCATCGCCGCCAACCTCGCCGCGGCCGGACACGTCGTCCGGGTCTGGAACCGCACGCGGGCGAAGGCCGAACCCCTCGCCGCGCACGGGGCGACCGTCGTCGACTCCCCCGCGGACGCCGTGCAGGGCGCCGAGGTCGTCCTGACGGTCCTCAACGACGGCCCCGCGGTCACCGCCGCCATCCAGGCCGCCGCGCCGTCACTGCCGCACGACGCCGTGTGGATCCAGACGTCCACCGTCGGTGTCGAGGCGACGGAGGACCACATCGCGCTCGCCCGGTCGCTCGGGCTGGAGTTCGTGGACGCACCCGTGCTCGGCAGCACCAAGCCTGCGGCCGAGGGCAAGCTCGTCGTCCTCGCGTCCGGTGACGAGGCACTGCGCGACCGCGTCCAGCCCGTGTTCGACGTGATCGGCGCCCGCACGATGTGGGTCGGCGAGGCTGGCGCGTCCACGAAGCTGAAACTCGTCGCGAACAGCTGGGTGCTCGCGCTGACGGCGGCGGTCGGGGAGGCCGTGTCGCTCGCGGAGGCGTCCGGGCTCGACCCGAAGCTGTTCCTGGAGGCCGTGTCCGGCGGCGCGATCGACACGCCGTACCTGCAGACCAAGGGCGGCGCGATCATCGAACGGTCCTTCGAGCCCGCGTTCAGCGCCGAGAACGCGCTGAAGGACGCCCGGCTGGTGGCCGAGGCGGCACAGCGGGCGAAGGTGCGGCTGGACGTCGCACAGGCCTCCGGCGAACGGCTTCAGCGCGCCGTCGACGGCGGGCACGGCGACAAGGACATGGCCGCGTCGTACTACGCCAGCTTCGAATAACCCCGACGATCGGCCGGTCCGGTGGGGCGCGCGGGCTCAATAGCGTGGCCTGGTGAACAGACTCGTACGCTCCCTGCTGGCGTTCGGCCTGGCATCGGCGCAGGTCGCCGCCACCGCCGCAGTGGTGTCCGCCGCCCCCGACATCAAGGACCGCATTGCCGCCATCCCCGGTGTGCGGATCATCAGCGAAGGGACGTCCGGCACCGCGCGGACGTTCATCGTCGGCATCCAGCAGCCCGCGGACCACCGCAAGCCGCGCGGCACGACGTTCGAGCAGCGCTTCTCGTTGCTGCACAAGGCGGAGTCGAAGCCGATGGTGCTGCACACCAGCGGCTACAACCTCTCCGGGCCGAGCCCGTCCGAGCCCGCCCGGCTCGTCGACGGCAACCAGATCAGCGTCGAGCAGCGGTTCTTCCCGCCGTCGCGGCCCGCCCCGGCCGACTGGGACGACCTGAACATCTGGCAGGCGGCCAACGACCACCACCGGATCGTGCTCGCGTTCAAGAAGATCTACGGCGCGAAGTGGCTCTCGACCGGTGCCAGCAAGGGCGGCATGACGTCGATCTACCACCGCCGGTTCTTCCCGCGCGACGTCGACGCGACCATCGCGTACGTGGCGCCGAACGACGTGGTGAACGACCGCGACGTCTACGGCAAGTTCATCCGCGAGGTCGGGAACGACCCGTCGTGCAACCGCCGCCTCGAAGGCGTGCAGCGGCAGGTTCTTCAGCACCGCGACGAGTTCGTGGCCCGCCTGGAAGCGCGCGGCTACACGTACAAGCAGTTCGGCAACGCCCACAAGGCGCTGGACATCCTGGTCCTGGACACGCCGTTCACCTTCTGGCAGTACGGCACGCAGGAGCAGTGCGCGCTGGTGCCCGGTGCCGGTGCCTCGGTGGACGACCTCTGGAAGTTCATCGACACGACCGTCGGCTGGGACTTCTACACCGACGCGGGCGTCGCGCCCTACACGGCGTACTACTACCAGGCGGGCACGCAGCTCGGCTGGCCCGAGGCGGACGAGTCGGCCGTGCGCGACCTGCTGCGCTACCCCGGTTCCTCGGTGCCGCGCTCGATGGTCTCGCCGGACATCGCGTTCCCGCGCTTCGACCGTTCCGCGATGCGCGACATCGACACGTGGGTGCGCTACCAGGGCTCGCGGCTGCTGTTCGTGAACGGTCAGAACGACCCGTGGAGCGCGGAACCGTTCCGCCTCGGCCGGGGCACGCGCGACTCGCTGTCGTTCACGGTGCCCGGCGGCAACCACGGCGCGAACATCGCGAAGCTGCCCGAGAAGGAGCGCGCCGCCGCCACGGCCGCCGTCCTGCGCTGGGCCGGCGTCCAGTCCGCTCCCGTTGCGGCACTTGCCGTGGACGAGGGCCCGGACTCCCTGGAAGCGCTGCGAGCGCGCCGGGGCTGAGGCACGCTGGAGGCGTGAAGCCGTTGCTCGTGGTCGACGCAGCCAACGTCGTGGGGTCGGTCCCCGACGGGTGGTGGCGCGACAGAGCGGGCGCGGCCGAACGCCTCCGCGACGCCCTGCGCGGCCGGGACGAGGAGGTCGTCCTGGTCGTGGAAGGCAAGGCCCGCAACGTGTCCTCGGTCGACGACGTGCGCGTGGTCTCCGCACCGGGCGACGGCGACGACACGATCGTCGAGGTCGTGCGCACCGAGGGGGCCGGACGCGCGGTGACGGTCGTGACGGCCGACCGCGCGTTGCGGCAGCGGGTGACCGAGCTGGGAGCCGAGGTGGCGGGACCCACCTCGGTGCCTAGATCCTGAAGAGCCGTTCGAGCACCTGCGCGACGCCGTCCTCGGTGTTCGGCGGCGCGTGGTTCGTGCAGGCCTGCTTCACGAGCGGGTGCGCGTTGCCCATCGCGTAGGCCGTGCCGGCCCAGCCGAGCACCGACAGGTCGTTCGGCATGTCCCCGAACGCGACGACCTCGTGCTTGCCGATTCCCCTGGTGGCGCAGAGGGATTCGAGCGTGGCGGCCTTCGAGACGCCCGGCGGGCTGATCTCCAGCAGGCCGAGCCCGCCCGAGTGCGTGACCGTGACGTGCTGCCCGACGGCCTCCCGCGCGACCTCCATCATGTGGTCGCTCTCGGAGTCCGGCGCCCACGCGAGCATCTGCACGACCTGGTGCGCCTCCTCGAAGACGTGGTCGAGCAGCTCCAGTGTCCTGTGTGGATTGTTGGGGCCGAACCCGCGGAAACCCGGCTCGCACAGCACTTCCAGCCCGGTCTCGACGGCGATGCCGACGTTCGGGATCACCTCGGCCAACGCCTCGGACACCTTCCGCACCACGTCGAGCGGCACCGTCTGCGCGTGCGTCACCTCGCGATTCGTCAGGTCGTAGATCATCGCGCCGTTGGAGCAGATCGCGGTGCCGGTGAGGGCCAGGTCCTGCACGAACCGCGGCGGTCGTGCCGTGACCACCACGACGTCCGCGTCGACGGCGTGGAGCGTGGCGCGGGTGCGGTCGCTCAGCACCCCGCCCGGTTGCAGCAGCGTGCCGTCGAGGTCGGTGGCGATCAGCCTGATCATCGGCCGATTATCGGGCAGGGACTAGCTCCTGCGGGCGAGAAGCCCGGAAGCCGTGACCTCGGTGGCGCGCCGCACGACGTCGGTGAAGTCGAGGCACATCACGGCCAGTGCCGGGTCGGCGGCGTACGCGTCCAGGACCGCCTGCGGGGGACGGCTGCCCGGCCAGGCGGCGACCGCCGTCAGCATGACGGTCCGCATCAGGGTGGCGGCGTCCTCGTCGCCCAGTTCGGGCAGGTGCCGCGCGGTGAGCCGGACGAGCCCCTGCAGGTACCCGTGGACGGCGCGTTTGTGCTGCAGCGCGGTCTCGGCGGAGATGTTGCGTTCGAGCACGGTGGCCTGGGCGCTGATCAGGTCGCACAGCACCGGGCGACGTGTCAGCGAGGTGGCCAGGACGTCGGCCAGCAGGTCTCCCCGTTCCCTGGCGGAACCGCTGCCGGAGACCGGCGTGGACTCCAGCTCGGCGATCCAGTCCGCGACCTCGGCCTCCAGCAGTGCGAGCAGCACCGCCTCCCGCGACTCGAAGTAGCGCAGGACATTGGCCTTGGCGAGGCACACCCGGCGGCTGAGCGCGGTGAGGGTCAGGTCGGCGACCGGCACCTCGGTGAGCATCGCGCTCGCGGTGGCGAGGATCTGCCGCCGCCGTTCGCCGCGCTGCTCGTCGGTGCGCGCTCGCTGGAAAGTCATGTCACGCATGTTACAGACCGCCGGTACTTTACTAAGAGACCGACGGTCCTTTATGTTGGCTACATAAGAGACCGGCAGTACTTAATGAGGGGTCGCCATGTACCAGGTTCCTGACCAGCACGGGAAGCGCATCGTCGTCACCGGCGCGAACAGCGGCACCGGCAAGGAGGCGGCCAAGCGCCTGGCGGGAGCCGGGGCCGACGTCGTCCTCGCTGTGCGCACCGAGGCCAAGGGTGAGCAGGCGAGGGCGGAGATCCTCACCGCGCATCCCGGCGCGCGGGTCGAGGTCCGCCGGCTCGACCTCGCCGACCAGGCGTCGGTGCGCTCGTTCGCGGAGGACCTGGTCGCCGAGGGCAGGCCGGTGGACGCGCTGGTCAACAACGCGGGCGTGATGAACGTGCCCGCCCGGACCGAGACCGTCGACGGCTTCGAGCTGCAGCTGGCCAGCAACTTCCTCGGCCCGTTCGCGCTGACCGTCCGTCTGCTGCCGCTGCTGCTGGCCGCGCCCGCGCCGAGGGTCGTGACGATGAGCAGCGGTGCCGCGTACCGCGGGCGGATCGACCTCGACGACCTGCAGTCCCGCCGCCGGTACAGCCCCACGCTGGCGTACGCGCACTCCAAGCTGGCCGACCTGCTGCTGACGGTGCACCTGGCGGAGCTCGCGGCCGAGAAGGGCTGGCCGCTGCTCTCGGTCGCCGCGCACCCCGGCTACACCCGCACCAACCTCATGACGTCCGGCCCCCACCTGAACGGCGGCAAGCCGGGTCTCCTCGAGTCGATCGGCTACCGGGTCATCCCCTCCCAGGGGGTCGAGCAGGGCACCGAACCGCTGCTGTACGCGACGGCCGACCCCGGAGCGGTCGCCGGCGGCTACTACGGACCGCGCTGGGCGCTCGTCGGCCCGACCACGACCGCCTCGATGCCGAGGGCCGCGCGCGACAAGGCGCTCGCCGCCCGGCTGTGGACCGAGGCCGAACGCCTCACCGGCACGTCGGTGGAGGTCGTCGGCCGCTGACCCGCCGCGCTCGGGCAAGATCGATCCATGACGCATCGAGTTGACGACATGCCGTTGCCGGTCTGGCTCCCGGAGTCCGGCTCCGGCCCCGGCATCGTGCTGATCCAGGAGATCTTCGGCCTGGACGGGTACCTGCGCGGCATCGCCGAGAAGCTGGCCGCGCTCGGCTACGTCGTGGCCGTGCCCGAGCTCTTCCACCGCTTCCAGCCGGGCTGGGTCGGCGAGCACGACGAGGCGGGCATCGCGAAGTCGATGGAGGTCGTCGGCAACCTCGACTTCCCGCTCGCCGTGCAGGACGTCGTCAAGTCCGTGCAGTACCTGCGCGGCCTGCCCGAGGTCACCGGCGGCGTCGGCGTGCTCGGCTTCTGCCTCGGCGGCACGCTCGCGTACAACGCCGCCATCGCCTCCGACCCGGACACCGCCGTCTCGTTCTACGGCTCGGGTGTGCCGGACCAGATCGGCTCGCTGGGCCAGGTGTCGTGCCCGATCCAGTTCGTCTTCGGCACCGAGGACTCGTTCATCACGGGCTACCAAGCGGTCGTGGACGCGGTGGAGGAGCACGAGGGCGCCGAGATCCACCTGGAGCCCGCCGGCCACGCGTTCCTCAACCACCTCGGTCCCTGGTACGACCGCGCCGCCGCCGACCGCGCGTGGGACGAGTCCGTGCAGTTCCTCGCGCGCACCTTGCCCGTCTAGGAGATGCAGGGCACCGCGAGCTGCTCGGAGAAGAACCTCTCCAGCGGCTTGCGGTGCAACCGCCGTTCGACCGCGAGCAGTTCGTTGCGCCGGTAGTGCCGCACCTGCGTGCGCGTGACGACGAACCCGTTGCGTTCGGTCGTCGGCATCTCGTCGTAGAGCAGCGCGTGCTGTCCTTGCGTGACAACGACGTCCGCCAGTCCGTCCGGGATCTCGCTGGCCCGCGTGGCGATCGTGGCCGCCAGCGCGTCCGGGCGGTTGCGCAGCCGGCGGTGCGGCCACGGCACCCCGTGGTGCTCGGCCTCGAGCGACCGGTGCAACGCCCTCGCGGCGTGCCGGATCGCCTTGATGGAGTCGCCGGACAGCACGTGCACGCCGGGACCGTCCAGGGAGGTGTCCCGGCGGAACCCGGTGCACGCGATGACCCGGTCGTACCGCAGCTCGCCGGTGCCGTCGATCGTCGCGACGAACTCGGTGCCGTCCTTGACGATCCGCTGCACGGCCCGCCCGACGGTGTGCGTGAGCCGGGCCGTGGACGAGATGTTGTCGGCCGTCTCGAACGCGCTGGGACCACGTCCGACGATCAGCACCCGCTTGCCGGCGTATTCGGTCGGATCGGTGCTCGCTGTCGCGTACGTCTCGGCGTGCTCGATGCCGGAAAGCCGTGGCAGGTAGGGCTTCTGGCCGGTGGCCACGATGACGTGCCGCGCCTGGTACGCGTCCACGTCGGTGACCGTCGTGCCGTAGCGGATGTTCAACGGGCGTGCGAAGTCCTCCAGGTAGCGCACCAGGTCGTCCGCGCTCGGGAAGGACCTCTTGCTGTAGCGCGCGAACGGCACGCCCTCGAACAGCGAGTTGTCGTCCGTCGAGAGCACCCGGTGGCGCGGGAACGTACGGAAGAAGCTCGCCGGCTCCGGCCCGCTCTCGACGATCAGGTAGTCGCGACCCGCCCGGTGCAGGAAACCGCCCATCTGCAAGCCCGCTGGACCCGCACCGATCACCAGGTACTCCACCATCACGCACCTCCCGGCGTCCTCTACGCCGATCACGGCGAAAAGGTTCAGACGGGCGGTCTGCGTTCCATGATGAGGGCTACCAACCGGTTCCGGTCAATTCCGTCCCGCTGGGCGAGACTCTGCGGCTAGTTTCTGCCGGTGGACTCCGGATTGCTCTGGTCGATCAAGCGGCACATCGGCCTGGTGGTGCTGATCGGCCTAACGGTCTTTGCGGCGTCCGCCGCACTTCTCTGGGCCGCACTGGGGTTTCCGGCCGCGGCAGCGTCCAGGCTCGACATCATCAAGGTCGCGCTGACCGTCGTCGCGGGCGTCGGCGGCGTGGTGGCCCTGGTCGTCGCGTACCGCAAACAACGCATCAGCGAGACCGCCGAGACCCGCGAACGCACCAAACTGCTCAACGAACGCTTCGGCGCGGCCTGCACCCAGATCGGCAACGAGGCCCCGACCGTCCGCCTGGCCGGCATCTACGCGCTGGCGTCGCTGGCCGACGAGTGGCCGGAACAGCGCCAGGTCTGCATCGACGTGCTCTGCTCGTACCTGCGCATCCCGTACGAACCGTCGCTGGAGTCCGAGTGGTACCTCGACGCGGAGTCCGAGGTGCGCCTCGCGATCACGTCGGTGATCTCCCGCCACCTGCGTGAAGGCGCCCCGGTCAGCTGGCGGGGCCACGACTTCGACCTGGTCCGCGCGGTCCTGCGCTCGGCCGACTTCTCCGGCATCCACCTCCCGTCCGGGAAGTTCTTCCTGAGCCTGGCGCGGTTCCCGGCCGGCTGGATCTCGTTCGACGGGATGGTCGTGAACGGCGGCGAGGTGTGGTTCGGCGGCGCGAGCTTCAACGGTGCGCGGGTGACGTTCGACGGCGCCGAGTTCCGCGCCGGGAAGGTGAGGTTCGAGGGAGCCGGCTTCAACGGCGGCGAGGTGTCGTTCCGCGGGGCGAGGTTCCTCGGCGGTGAGGTGGACCTGTCGGAAGCGGTGATCACCGTGGCGCCGATCTTCGACGAGGGCGAGAAGCCGGGACTCAGGCTGCCGTGAATTGTCGGTGCCGGATGTCATGATCGCCGCCATGGGCACCTGGGACATCGGACACTTCGACAACGACACGGCCGCGGACTTCTCCGGCCACCTGGACGACGCACTGGAGACCGAACGCGAAGCCGTCGTGCGCAAGGCACTGGTCGAGACGATCGAGACCGAGGACTTCCTCGACAGCTACGAGGCCTGCAAGGCGGTGGCCTCGGCCGCGCTGATCGCCGCGCAGCTCCCCGGAGGCACCCCGATCACCACCTCGTACGCCCCGAAGAAGCCGCTGCCGACCTTCTCGCCGGAGCTGCGGCCGCTCGCCGTGCAGGCGCTCGACCGCGTGCTGACGCCCGAGTCGGAGCTGCTGGAGCTGTGGGACGAGACCGAGTACGGGCCGCAGTGGCGGCAGAGCGTGGCCGACCTGAAGGCGGTCCTTCTGACCTGATTGCGGCGAAAGCCGCAGCTCTGGATGCGTCACGACGGTTGCAGAACCGGTGGAGCGCCACACTCCTCGCCGATCAGGCGTCCGGCTCCAGCTTGCGCAGCCACCGGACGAAGTTGTCGAGGTGCGTCAGCTGGCCGGAGTCCAATGGGTCGGGACTAAAGTGCATGACTTCGTTACGAACCGATCGGACGTCGTTCAGTGCTTCGATGAATACCTGCCGGTCGAGCTTCCAATCGAGTTGTTCCCAACGGCTCGGCTCATCTAGCAGGCGGACACATTCGCCAAGCGTCAGGTCGTCTGCGGAAGAGACCTGTCGTTGAGTGTCCCTGGGGTTCTTGCATGCCGCAATTTCCTCGCAGGTGAATTGCGAGTTTATTCTTCTGCGAAGCCTTCGTTCGATTTCCGCCAGTACAAAGAAAGGGTTTGCGAGATCGGCGAATTGTTGGCTCAGGTCTGCTGTGGTCACGATTCCTTGGATTGTCTTGTCCTTTGAAAGAACGAAGACAAATCCGGCACTCATGATCAGTGGCACGCGGGCCAGCAGGTTGTCTCGTCCGTAAACCGTTTCTACTCTGGTGATGGCTTCTCTGAGCGGTGCATGAGGATTCCTGATGCGGGCCTGGGCGATCGACTCCCAGCTCACTGCCCCGCGTAGGTTGCGAGAGCCGGACATGACGGCTAGTTGCGAGAAGTCATGTCGCATCATGAGTGACTGTGCCGTAGCCAAACTGCTGTCTGGCGCAACACTGATAACACTTATGTTCGCTGATGGAAGGTTATCGACTCTTAAGGCAACATCAGGTAGTGCATGGTCTGTGATCTCCGTGCTTTCGAGGCTGGGGCTGACCGGCGCAAGCTGCTTCGTGACGCTGATGGGAACCAGCGTAACCTCGTTGTCGATCCAGCAGTCTGTGAATTCAGGTGTCGTTGTCAGGCCGGCTTCCTTGAGTTCGCGCTCAATCTGTTCAACGATCCAGTATCCGCGGCGTTTGGCTCCCCAGTGTGCAAGTAGCTGGCGAACCGTCAAGCGAACACGGTCGTTTAGTGCGCGGCTTGCCGCGTCCTTCAGAAACTCTGCACGCGCTTCGCGCATTACGGGAGCCAACCTTCGCTGGTGACGCTGCAGTAGTAGTGGTGCCTGAAAGATCGTGTGGCGCTGACACAGCGTTACGGCTGAGTGTGAACCGCGAACAGGGCGGTCTTTCTCACCTGATGGACCGCGGAACAGCGCGACCGTCCACAGTGTTGGATACGGCCGTGACGACTGCGAAGCGCCGAGCCCGTGTCCGTGCCCCTGAACTGGTCGGACGCGGCTGGCTGAACACCGGCGACGCCACGGTCAGCCTGAAGGACCTGCGCGGCAAGATCGTGCTCCTCGACTTCTGGACGTTCTGCTGCATCAACTGCCTGCACGTCCTCGACGAGCTGCGCCCCCTGGAGAAGGAGTTCGAGGACGTCCTCGTCACCATCGGGGTGCACTCGCCGAAGTTCGTCCACGAGGCCGACGCCGACGCGCTGAAGGCCGCCGTCGAACGGTACGAGGTGCACCACCCGGTGCTGGACGACCCCGAGCTCACGACGTGGCAGAACTACGCCGTCAAGGCGTGGCCGACGCTGAACCTCATCGATCCCGAGGGCTACGTCGTGCACGTCGCCGCTGGTGAGGGGCACGTCGAGGCGCTGAGGACGATCATCAGGGAACTGGTCGAGGAGCACGACGAGAAGGGCACGCTGCACCGCGGCAGCGGTCCGTACCAGGCGCCGGAGCCCGCGAGCACCACGCTCCGGTTCCCCGCCAAGGCGATCGTCACGCCGAACAACACCATCCTGGTCAGCGACTCCGCCCACCACAGCATCGTCGAGCTCGAAGCCGACGGCGAGACCCTGATCCGCCGCATCGGTACCGGCGCACGCGGCAGGCAGGACGGCCTCGAGCCCACCTTCTCCGAGCCGGCCGGGCTGACGCTGGTCCCCGGCACCAACCGCGTCGTCGTCGCCGACACGGTCAACCACCTGCTGCGCGGCCTCGACCTCGACACCGGCGAGGTCACGACGCTCGCGGGCACCGGCGAGCAGTGGCGCGACGGCGAGACCGACGGGCCCGCCGACAAGATCGACCTCACCAGCCCGTGGGACGTCGCGTGGTGGAACGGCGGTGTCGCGATCGCGATGGCCGGCAACCACACGCTGGGTTTCTACGACCCCGCCTCGAACACCGTGAAAAGGCTCGCCGGCACGACCGTCGAAGGCATCAACGACGGGCCGGCGGAAGGCGCTTTCTTCGCGCAGACGTCCGGGCTCGCGGCCGACGGCGACCGGTTGTGGATGGTCGACTCCGAGACCAGCGCGCTGCGCTACCTGGAGCACGGCGAGGTCCACACCGTCGTCGGCAAGGGGCTGTTCGCGTTCGGGCACAAGGACGGTGACGCGGACGAGGCGCTGTTGCAGCACCCGCTGGGCGTCACGGTCCTCGGTGACCGCTCGGTCGCGATCAGCGACACCTACAACGGCGCGGTCCGGCGCTTCGACCCCGAGACCAACACGCTGACCACCATCGCCTCGGACATCGCCGAGCCGTCCGACGCGCTCGTCGTGGACGGTGAGCTCGTGGTCGTCGCGAGTGCCGCGCACCGGCTCGAACGGTTCTCCGCTTCGGCCACGAAGATCGACGGCGCCGCCCACGAGGTGAAGCGGCCGTCGACCGACATCGGGTCCGGGGCGTTCGAACTGGCCGTCGTCTTCACCCCACCGAAGGGGACGAAACTGGACGAAAGGTATGGCCCCTCAACGCGTTTGGAGATCACCAGCTCGCCTCCGGAGCTGATCCTCGAGGGCGCGGGCATCAGCACTGAACTGGTACGCGCGTTGCGGATCAACGATCAGGTCACGAACGGCGTTCTGCACGTCGTAGCGCAGGCCGCCAGTTGCAGTGACGATCCTGCCGACGAACACCCGGTCTGCCGTCTGACCAGGCAGGACTGGGGTGTGCCGGTTCGAGTCGTTGCCGATGCACCTACCCGTCTGCCGTTGCTCATGGGCGGCATGGACGAGGAAGGTCAGCAGGGCACGTAGACTCTGCTGGTGCCTGATGTCAAGCTCGAGATCCAGATGCTGTACGACCGTGTGATGGTCCGCATCTCGCCCGAGGACGGGGAGAGGCGTTCCAGCGGAGGCATCGTGATCCCCGCTACGGCCCAGATGGCGAAGCGGTTGGCGTGGGGTGATGTGTTCGGAGTCGGTACCAGCGTGCGCCACGTGAAGGTCGGCGACCGGGTGATGTTCAACCCGGAAGATCAGCTTGAGGTCGAGGTGCAGGGCACCACGTATCTCGTGATGAGGGAACGCGATCTGCACGCGGTTGCGACGGAGCTCACCGAGCACGGTACTGGTCTGTACCTATGAGCCGCCGGTTCGTGATCTGCGCCTGATAGCTACACACATATGCCACCTCAGGAGAGACAGGGCAACGGGGAGAGCTGTGCCGTACGACGCTGACAAGACGAGAGCGATGCCTCCGGTGGGTCCCGGCGGCACGGCCTCGGAGCAGACGACCAAGATCACGCCGGTCCAGGTGGACGCCTCGACCGAGGCGTGGCCGTCTGAGGAGCCGGACGCGAACGAGCCGACGGTCACGGCCGCCGTGCCCAACGTCGGCTTCCCCGCCGCCGACGCGGCCACCGAGTACATGAAGCCGGTGACGCCGCCCGAGCCGCAGCCCCTGCCCCAGCCCGAGGACTCCGGCGTCTACGGCCCGGTGATGATCGAGCCGGGCGAGGACGAGGCCCAGCCGAAGAACACGAAGAAGAAGGCGCTGATCGTGGCCGCGGCCGTGGTCGGCGCCTTCGGTCTGCTCTACGGCCTCGACATGCTCGTCTCCAGCGGCAACGTGCCCCGCGGCGTGCTGGTGGCGGGCGTCGACGTCGGCGGCATGAGCCACGACGAGGCAGAGAAGAAGTTGCGCGACGAGATCGGCCCGCGCCTCGGCAAGCCCGTCGCGCTCAAGGCGGGCGACGTCACGTCCGAGCTCGACCCGAAGGCCGCCGGCCTGGAGCTCGACTGGAACGGCACGATCGAGCGTGCGGGCAGCCAGCCGCTCAGCCCGTTCACCCGCGTCACCTCGTTCTTCACGAGCCGCGAGGTCGGCGTCGCGACCAAGGCCGACGACGCGAAGGTCTCCAGCGCGCTCGAGGCCCTGCGCCCCAAGCTCGACCACGACCCCATCGAGGGCACCATCAAGTTCGAGGGCGCGAACCCCGTCGCCGTCGAGCCGCACGACGGCCAGAAGCTCAAGGCCGAGGAGGCCGTCGGCGCCGTCGTCGCGAACTGGGCGTCCGGCAGCCCGGTCGAGGTCCCGATGGACTTCACCCCGGTCAAGACGACCAAGGAGGGCGTCGAGAAGGCGCTCAACGACATCGTGAAGACCGCGGTGTCGGGTCCCGTCGTGATCAAGGGCGAGGGCAAGGACGCGACGCTCACCCCGGAGCAGATCGGGTCCACGCTGGCCTTCGCACCCGGTGAGGGTGGCGCGCTGAACGTCACGCCGAACAAGGACAAGCTCGCCGAGGTGACCACGCCGCAGCTCAAGGACACGGTCAAGCAGGGCAAGGACGCCGAGATCGTCTTCGAGGGCGGCAAGCCCACGGTCAAGCCCTCGGTCGACGGCCTCGACCTCGACTGGGACAAGAACCTCCAGCCGTACTTCGACACCCTGAAGAAGACGGACGCCCGCGAGGTCAAGTTCGAGTACAAGCACACGCCCGCGAAGGTCACGACCGAGCAGGCGAACAAGATGGGCATCAAGGAGGTCATCGGCGAGTTCACGACCGGTGGCTTCGCCCCCGCCTCCGGCGTCAACATCCGGGTCGTGGCCGAGAAGGTCAACGGCGCGATCGTGAAGCCCAAGGAGACTTTCAGCCTCAACAAGTACACGGGTCCGCGCGGCACCGCGCAGGGCTACGTCGAGGCGGGCATCATCGAGAACGGCATCCCCGGCATGGCGGTCGGTGGCGGCATCTCGCAGTTCGCGACCACGCTCTACAACGCGTACTACTACGCGGGTATGAAGGACGCGGGCCACCGCGAGCACAGCTACTGGATCACGCGGTACCCGAAGGGCCGCGAGGCCACCGTGTTCATGGACGGCGCGGGCAACAGCCTGATCGACATCTCGTTCACGAACCCGGACGACACGGGCGTGGCCATCCAGACGATCTGGACCGGCTCGTCGATCACGATCAAGCTCTGGGGCACCAAGAACTACGACGTCAGCGGCTCCACCAGCGGTGACTTCGCGCCCACGCAGCCGCAGGAGAAGAAGGTCAACAAGGCGGGCTGCACGCCGAGCAACGGCGCCCCCGGCTTCTCGGTGACCGACACCCGCACGATCACGGACCGCCGCAGCGGCCAGTCCCGCAGCGAGTCGCGGACCGTCAAGTACGATCCGCAGTTCAAGATCGTGTGCGAGCCGCCGCCCGGCGGCTGACACAATTGCTGGTTCAACAGTGGCCACGCGCGGGTATTCACCCGTTCGTGGCCACTGTTGCGCATGAGGCGCGAAGACACCCCGTCGTCCAGACGCTGGGTCGCGCGGGAATGGTGTTGTACGGGGTCGTGCACGTCCTGGTGGCGTGGCTCGCGATCCAGGTCGCGTTCGGCGACTCCGAACAGGCCGACTCGAAGGGTGCGGTCAGCGACATCGCCCAGGGCGGCGCGTGGTTGCTGTGGTTGCTCGCCATCGGGCTCGTGTGCTTCGCGCTGTGGCAGTTGCTGCTGGCGTTCGTGGGCTACACGTACATCGGCAAGAAGCGCAAGCGCATCTCGAAGCGCATCGGCTCCGCCGCGCGTGCCGTCACCGCCACCGGTATCGCCCTCGGTGCCTTCAAGTACGCGACGGGCTCCGGCAGCGGCGGTGACCAGAACCAGCAGCAGCAGGAACTCACCGCGCAGGTGCTCTCGTGGCCCGGCGGGCAGTTCATCGTCGGCGCCGTGGCGATCGGCATCCTCTGCATCGCCGGCGTGATCATCTACAAGGGCATCAAGAAGTCCTTCGAGAAGGACCTCGACATGAGCCGGGCGCCCAAGTGGATCGAGCCCGTCGGCCGGATCGGCTGGATCGGCAAGGGCAGCGCGTACGGCGTCATCGGCGTGCTCGTCGGGCTCGCCGCGATCAACGCCGACCCGCAGCAGTCCGGCGGCATGGACAAGGCGCTGAAGACGTTGGCAGCACAGCCTTACGGCATGTTCCTGCTGACCGCCGTTGCGATCGGCATCGCCGCGTTCGGCGTCTACTGCTTCGCGGCGGCGCGCGCTCTCAAGGAGTGATGGCGGTCCGCGGCCTCCTGGGCCTGCACCGTCATGGAGGAGAGGACCAGCCCCGGCGCGACGTAGAAGACGTTGGGGCTGCTGGTGTCCGGACCCCAGCCGGGGCTGCCTCGCAGCAGCAGGAGGTCGCCGGGGTTCGGGCTCATGCCCTCGAACCACGACTCCTGCTCGACTCCCGTCCGCTCCCACACGATCACGGCCTTGGCGCCGTGCTTCGTCTTCTGGGACACCTGCGCTACCCGAGCGAGCTCGGCCTCCGGTGAGGCCTGCAGCTCGTCCATGTGCTGCCGGTAGCCGAACCACAGCCGGTCCTGACGCACCTGCCGGTTCTTGAGGCGTCGCAGCACGATCGCCGCGAGCGCCACGACGCCGGCGAACGCGCACGTCATCAGCAGGTACAGGAACACGGCCCAATCTTTGATTCCGAACGAAGGCCTGTCAACTGACAACGAAATCAAGATGCGTGACGTGAGTCGCTCACGCTAGCGTGCGGTCCATGTCGACTCCTGAGGCGGACAGGGCCGGGTCTGCGGTGTAGCCGTCAGCCCCGAAAACCCCCTCAGCCCTCGGAGTCCCTCCGTGCCCTTTTCGCTGTACCTGCTCGCCCTGGCCGTGTTCGCCATGGGCACTTCCGAATTCATGCTGGCCGGTCTGCTGCCGTCGATCGCGGCCGAGTCCGGCGTCTCCCTCGGCACCGCCGGTCTGCTCACCTCCGCGTTCGCCGCGGGCATGGCCGTGGGCGCGCCGCTGATGGCGGTGCTCGCCCGCGACTGGCCGCCGCGCCGGAGCCTGTTCGCGTTCGTCGCCGTCTTCCTGGCCGCGCACGTCGTCGGTGCCGTCACGACGGAGTTCGCGGTGTTGCTGGTGTCCAGGGTGCTCGCGGCCCTCGCGAACGCCGGGTTCCGGGGGTGCGCTGCTCGGCACCGCTTTCGGTTGGCGCGCAACGTTCCTCGCGGTGGCCGTGCTCTGCGTGCCGGCCACGGTCAGTGTGCTGGCGGGGATCCCGTCCCACCGGAACGGGTCGCGCCACCCGCGCTGGGGCGGCAGCTCGCCAAGCCGAGGCTCGTCCTGGTGATCATGCTCGCGGTCGTGGTGAACGCGGTGACGTTCGGCCACTTCACGTTCCTCGCCCCGGTGGTCACCGGCGTCGCGGGGCTGGACGAGTGGTGGGTGCCGGTCGCGCTCATGCTGGTCGGCGCGGGCTCGTTCCTCGGAGGCCACCTTCGGTGGCCGGCTCGCGGACTCATCGCCACGGCCGCGGTGCTGGTCGGCAGCACGCTGATCGCGCGCGTCCTGCACCACGCGTCGGGGGCGCCCACGATGGCCGGTTCCTACGCGACGGCCGCGTTGAACGTCGGCGCCGCCGTCGGACCGGTGCTGCTTTCCCTGTGAGCGCACGAAAAACGGGTCCTCACACCTCGGGCAGGAGGTGTGAGGACCCGTAGTCCTGCGAGAGCGTCCTAGAAGACGTTCTCGTCGATGTCCATCAGCGAGTTGTCGGTGGACTCGGTGATCTTGCGGCGGGCGGTGAGCTCCGGCAGCACGTTCTTCGCGAAGAACGACGCCACGGCGACCTTGCCCTCGTAGAACGCCTTGTCCTTGGCCGACACCGTGCCGCCGAGCTTCTGCAGCGCGACCTCGGCCTGGCGCAGCAGCAGCCAGCCGACGAGCACGTCACCCGCGGTCATCAGCAGGCGGACCGAGTTCTGGCCGACCTTGTAGAGGTTGCGGACGTCCTCCTGCGACGAGGTCAGGAAGCCGACCAGGGCGCCGAGCATGCCCTGCAGGTCCTCGAGACCCTGCTTGAGGAGCGCGCGCTCCTCCTTCAGGCGACCGTTGCCGCCCTCGTTGTCCAGGAAGGACTGGATCTCGCCGTTGATGAACGCGAGCGCCTGGCCCTTGTCGCGGATGATCTTCCGGAAGAAGAAGTCCAGCGACTGGATGGCCGTGGTGCCCTCGTACAGCGAGTCGATCTTCGAGTCGCGGATGTACTGCTCGATCGGGTACTCCTGCAGGAAGCCCGAACCACCGAGCGTCTGCAGCGACTGCGCGAGCTGCTCGTACGCGCGCTCCGAGCCGACGCCCTTGACGATCGGCAGCAGCAGGTCGTTGACCTGGGCCGCGAGCTTGGCGTCGTCGCCGCCGAGCATCACCTTGTCCTGGAACGTCGCGGTGTAGAGGTACACGGCGCGCAGGCCCTCGGCGTACGCCTTCTGCAGCATCAGGCTGCGGCGGACGTCCGGGTGGTTGGTGATGGTGACGCGCGGGGCGGTCTTGTCCGTCATGCGCGTGAGGTCGGCGGACTGGACGCGCTCCTTGGCGTAGGACAGCGCGTTCAGGTAGCCGGTCGACAGCGTCGCGATGGCCTTCGTGCCGACCATCATGCGGGCGTACTCGATGACGTCGAACATCTGCGCGATGCCGTCGTGCACCTCGCCCAGCAGCCAGCCCTGGGCGGGCGTGCCGTGCTGGCCGAACGTCAGCTCGCACGTCGTGGACGCCTTGATGCCCATCTTGTGCTCGACGTTGGTGACGAAGGCGCCGTTGCGCTCGCCCAGCTCACCGGTCTGCGGGTCGAAGTGGAACTTCGGCACGAGGAACAGCGACAGGCCCTTGGTGCCCGGCTTCGACTCGACGCCTTCGCCCTCGGGACGCGCGAGCACCATGTGCATGATGTTCTCGGTCAGGTCCTGGTCGGCCGAGGTGATGAAGCGCTTCACGCCCTCGATGTGCCAGGAGCCGTCGTCCTGCTTGATGGCCTTGGTGCGACCGGCACCGACGTCGGAACCGGCGTCCGGCTCGGTCAGCACCATCGTGGCGCCCCAGCCGCGGTCGATCATCAGCTGCGCCCAGTGCTGGTCGCGCTCGGTGCCGTTGTTGTAGACGACCGTCGCGAAGCTCGGGCCCGCGAGGTACATGTAGATCGGCGGGTTGGCGCCGAGGATCAGCTCGGACGCGGCCCACGCCACGGAGGGCGGGGTGCCGAAGCCGCCGAGGGACTCGGGCAGGAACATGCGGTACCACTCGCCGTCCCACACGGCCTTGTACGACTTCTTGAGCGACTCCGGCAGCGTGGCCGAGAAGGTCGTCGGGTCGTACTTCGGCGGGTTGCGGTCCGCGTCGGCGAACGAGTCCGCGAGCGGACCCTCCGCCAGGGTCTTCATCTCGGCCAGAACGCCGCGCGCGGTGTCCTCGTCGGACTGCTCGAACGGCCCCGTGCCGAGGTGGTCCTGCACGTTGAAGACCTCGAACAGGTTGAACTCGAGATCCCGGACGTTGCTCTTGTAGTGGCCCATCTCGTCAGCTCACTCCTCAGGGTCGCGGCGGGGTCGCCTACTGACCGGTAACAACAGAGTATTACTCGACAGTAACCCCGGCAAGGCCGACCACCCACTGGTGGCGAAGTAGACAGTCCTCCGAGTGACCTGAATCGGGCATGAGTGCCGGTCAGACGCGTATCGGGCGTTCCGGGACCATCTTGAGCAACGCGGGGTTCGTGCGCTCGGCGAAGCTGACGGCGCGCGGCAGCATGACCGATTCGTAGGCCGGGACGCCGTCTCGGACACCGTGCTCGGCGATCGCGAGCGCCAGTTCGGCCGCGTCCTGCATGGCGAGGTTCGCGCCGACGCCCAGCGGGGGCTGCAGGTGGGCGGCGTCGCCGAGCAGTGTCACGCCGGGGGTGTGCTCCCAGGTGTGGGGCACCGGCAACGAGTAGAGCGGCCGGTGGATCGGCTCTCCGTCGAGGAACGCCGTGAGCGACGGGTGCCAGCCTGCGTACAGGTCCAGCAGTTCGGCGTGCGACGGCCTCCAGTCCTCACGCGCGCGCATGCACGCGTACGCGCGGATTTGGTCGCCGCTGTTGCGCTGCGACCAGATCATCAGGCCGTCGCCGTCGGCGACCATCGTGCCCTGGCCGGTGAGCTCCAGCAGTGCCTCGTCGTGGTCGTGCCTGATCTCGACGAACAGCACGCCGGTGTAGTGCGGCTGGGCCGGGGACACGGCCCCGCGCACCCGCGACCAGGCCCCGTCCGCGCCGATGACCAGGTCGAACCTGTCGGTCGAGCCGTCGAGGAACGTGATCTCGCCCGGCCGTGCCGAGGCAGCGCCGAGCCCCCAGGCGACGGTGTCCGGCGCGAGCGAGTCGAGCAGGAGCCCGCGGAGCTGACCCCGGTCGATCTCCGGCCGGAAGTCGCCCTCCGCCGGCTCGTGCTCGACCAGCGCGGCCGTGACGTGGTCGACCTTGCGCTGCTCCTGGCCCTCGAACCGGGCGAGGGCGCGCCATTGCTCGAACAGCCCGGCGGCGCGGACGGCCTCCTGGCCGCTGTCGGCGTGCAGGTCGATGGTCCCGCCCTGCTGGCGCGCGTCCGGCGAGCTCTCCCGCTCGAAGACCGTGACGTCGTCGAAGCCGTGCAGCTGGAGGACGCGAGCGCAGGTGAGGCCGCCGATGCCGGCTCCCGCGATGGCGATGCGTGGTGTGCTCATGCCATCGATGAAAGCGGATCAACTACAAAAGTGCAATCACTACACTTTTGAAGTGGCTCAACTCCCAGGGTAGGATTCGGCCGTGACCGAACTCGGCCGCCGTGAGCGCAAGAAGCTGCAGACCCGTCAGTCGATCGCCGACGCGGCGCTGGAGCTCTTCCTGGCGCGCGGGTTCGACGACGTGGGCGTGAAGGAGGTCGCCGACCGCGCGGACGTGTCGGTGACGACGCTGTTCAAGCACTTCCCGAGCAAGGAGGCGCTGCTCTTCGACGAGGACTCGGAGATGGAGTCCGCGCTGGTCGCGGCCGTGCGCGAACGGCCGGCGGGGCAGTCGATCCCGCAGGCGCTGCGGCAGCACTTCGTCGGCGCGGCCAGGGGGCACGCCGACCACCCGTTGTTCGGGACCTTCGCCCGGCTGGTGGAGAGCACGCCGGCGCTGCGCGCGTACCAGCGCACGATGTGGACGCGGCACGAAAAGGCGCTGGCCAGGGCCATCGCCGAGGACGTCGGGGCGCCGCCGGACGACGTCCGGTGCGCGGGGCTCGCCCGGTTCGCGCTGGAGTCCCGCGACGTGATCTTCGGACGGCCGGACCGCGAGCGGGCGGCCGAGGAGTTGTTCGGCCTACTCGAGCACGGCTGGGCGGCCGATCAGCAGGCCTGACCGGTAGGCGAGCGAGACCGCGTGCGTCCGGTCGCGTGCGCCGAGCTTGCGCAGGATTCCCTTCACGTGGGTGCGCACGGTCTCGACGGAGACAACCAGTTCGCCCGCGATCTGCTGGTTCTCCAGGCCCTCCGCGATCAGCGTGAGCACCTCGTACTCCCGCCGGGACAGCGTCGGTCGTTCCTTCGGCCGGAGGTCGGGGTGCACGTAGCCGCGTGAACGGAAGGTTTCGGCTATCACCCGCACGATCTGCTCCGGCTGGGCGCTGCGCGGCACGACACCGCGGACACCGGACTCCAGTGCGGTGGTGACGTAGTTCGCATGCGAGTGCGCGTCGCGGACCAGTCCGATCACGAGCAGCGTCGGGTCGCGCTCGACCAGCAGACGGGTCACGTGGCCCAGCGGGTCGAGCACGGAGTCGATGAGGAGCACGTCGGGGCGCAGCTTCTCGTGCAGCCGAACGGCCGCGTTCGCCTCACCGGTCGACCCGAGCCAGCGCAGGCCGGGAGTACGCCTGACCAGCGCGGACAGGCCTTCGCGGTAGAGCGGTACAGGGTCGATCAGCGCGACGCCGGGAGCAGGCCGGCCGGTCGGGAGCATCAGCACCTCCGTTCGTGCATCCGGATGAGTGACGTTCGTCCTCCGTCCGTGTGACGCGGAATCGGGCCGTAAATGGGACCGGGACCATTCTCGGCCCAGACTGTTCATATTTATGAACAAGGGTCACGAATGTGATTCAAGACGGCCGAAGGTCTTCCGCCGCGGGGCAACAGTCTCGTAAGACCTACGTCACATATCCCGTGCGGATGTGCCAGGTTCCCGCCGCCATGAGGCCTGGTGCTCTCGCGGGCACACGTGTGTGCACGCAAGGAGGTCACATGGGCACCCTCGATTGGATCGTGGTTGTCGGCTATTTCTTCGTGATGGTCGCGATCGGGCTCTGGTCGCGCGGGCGGGTCCAGAACATCGCCGACTTCTTCACCGCGGGCGGCAAGATGCCGTGGTGGCTGTCCGGCATCTCCCACCACATGTCGGGCTACAGCGCGGTCATGTTCGTGGCGTTCGCCTCCGAGGCGTACCGGCTCGGGCTCACCGTCTACGTGTGGTGGTCGCTGACGATCGGCATCGGCGTCGGCATCGGCGCGTTCCTGTTCGCACCGCGGTGGAACCGGCTGCGCTCCAAGCACGACGTCAAGTCACCGCTCGAGTACCTGGCCAAGCGGTACAACCTGCCCACCCAGCAGGTGATGGCCTACGCGGGCGCGCTGCTCAAGGTCGTCGACATCGCCGCCAAGTGGGCGGCCGTCGCGATCCTGCTGCGCGGCTTCGCGGGCGTCCCGATCACCTGGGGCATCGTCATCATCGGCCTGGTCACGATGGTCTACTCGGTGCTCGGCGGCCTCTGGGCCGACGCGCTCACCGACTTCGGCCAGTTCATCATCCAGGCGGCCGCGGGCTTCGCGATGTTCATCGCCGTCGCCGGCACGCTCGGCTGGGGCTTCCCGGTGACGATCTGGGACAAGCTCCCCGAGAGCCACAGCGACCCGCTCGCCGGCCCGTACACCTCGACGTTCCTCATGGCGCTCTTCCTGATCAAGACGCTGGAGTACAACGGCGGCATGTGGAACCTGGCGCAGCGCTACATGGCCGCGCCGTCCGGCTTCGCGGCCAAGCGGTCCGCGCTGCTCTCGTCCGCGCTGTGGCTCGTGTGGCCGCTCGTGCTGTTCTTCCCGATGTGGGCCGCACCGCTGATCGTGCCGGGCCTCGAAGGCGCCCAGGCGGAGAACGCCTACATCGAGATGGGCAAGCAGATGCTGCCCGCCGGCATGATCGGTCTGGTCCTGGCCGGCTTCTTCTCGCACACGATGGCCATGGTGTCGTCGGACGCGAACGTCATCGCCGCCGTGATCAACCGCGACATGCTGCCGCACATCTGGAAGAAGGTGAAGACGTTCTCCGCGGACAACCAGCTCGTGCTGGCCCGCGTCACGACGTTCCTCTTCATCGGCGTCAGCATGATCATCGCCATCGCGTCCGGAGGCCAGGGCTTCGTGCTCAAGGTGGTCGTCGACCTGGTCGCCGCCACGATGGGACCGATCGCCATCCCGTTGATGCTCGGCCTGCTGCCGTGGTTCCGCAGGATCGGTTCGACCGCGGCCATCGCCTCGGTCGTCGGCGGTCTCGGCGTGTGGGCGTTCCTGTACATCGAGCAGATGAGCAAGGCCGCCTGGGTGACCAAGGGCGTGCTCGTCTCGTGGCCGCTGCTGGTCTCGCTGGTGCTCTACCTGACGATCGGCTTCCTGAAGAAGGAGCCGTCGCGCGAGCGCGACATCCTGCTCGACTCGCTCAACTCCGACGAGCCGGAAGCGGAGAAGGTGAAGGCGTAAGCCTTCCGTCCTGCATGGTCCTCGCGGCGGCGCACCCGAACCGGGTCGCCGCCGCGAGCCAAGGACGTCCGTGTGGCGCATCGGTTCCGTGGCGTGCGTCATCGTCGCGAGACTCTTCCCCCTCCCGCATGCACAGTGGATGCATGGGTAAGTGGTCTCCTGGAGACGACGCGGAACTCGCCACGGGCTGGCGGTTCTGGCTGGAGCTGAGCGATCGCGTCTGGCCGGACCCCTCGTGGGACGGCACACCGGCCGACGCCATCCGCCAGGTGCGGTCGCTGCTGGCCGTGTGCGAGGAGATCCGGCTCGCGTACCTCGCGGAGACGGCACGGCCGTCCGTGGCGCTGTTGCAACTCCTGCAGTCGATGTCGTTCGTCGCGTCGTTCGCGGTCGACCTGTGGCACGACGACACGCACCCGTTGGACGTCGAGCGCGCCGAACTGCTGCACGGGGACTTGGCGTCGTTCGCCGAGCACGTTGCGGGTGTGCGCGCTGCGCTCGCACGCGGTGGTGGCTGGGTGGAACTGGACCGCCGGCCGTGGGGTCTTCCGGTCGACTGACGAGCAGCAGGAAATGCCGATCGTCCTCCGAGAGTGAGGACGATCGGCATTTCCTGCGGCGGCCTAGACGATCAGGTCGGTTTCGATTCGCCTGAGCTGGTGGCGGGCCAGCGCGAGGTTCGCGTTGTCCCTTTCCAGGACGAGGTACAGGAACAGCGATCCCCTGTTCTTCACGCCGCTCATCAAGCGGATCAGGTGGTACTGCCGGTGCAGGGTGATGAGGATGTCCTCGATGCTGTCGCTCAGGCCGAGCGACTGCATCACCCGGAGTTTGGAGCGAATGACCTCGGTGTTGCCGGCGGCCGCGATCTCGAGGTTCAGCCAGTCGCCTCCGCCGCTCGTGCCGAGCGACATTCCGCTGTCGTAGTCGACCAGCGCGACACCGACAGCGCCGGAGATGGACATGGCTTCTTTCAACGCGGTATCGATGTTCATCAAACTCCACTTTTCTGTGTCGACTGGTGAGCGGGACGGCTCATCCGAATTGCCGTCGCTCGGTCGTGTGCGGACGTGTCTCCAGGCGGACGAGAACATTGCCGAGAGTCGTGAACCAAGCGTGGGCATGGGCAGCGACCATTTTTCGCACTGGTGCTTCTACGAGGAAAGGATCACGCCGACTCGCTCGATCACGGGGCGGGTCTCGTGCAGGAGACGGCCGAGGTTCAGCCCCTTGTCCCCGAGCACGACCATCAATGACAACCTGCCGATGGCGTACACGGCCATGTAGCCCTCGCTGCCGAACACAACGGTCTGGCTGAGCGTGCCCAGGCCGATCACCTCGGCCGCCTGACGTGCGATGCCGAGGTCGGCGGCGGCCAGCGCCGAGATGTGCGCCGGGTCGATGTTCTTCGCCACGTCGGCCACGATGGGGATGCCGTCGGACGCGGCGATGACCGTGTCGGTCACTCCGGCGACATTTTCGCGAAGTTTTCGCAGTTCGGCGCTCAGAGCGTCGTAGTCCAATTCACTCCCCTTCAGAATCGGAAATGTAGAACCGCTCAGGACAAACATCACACCTCCGACGACCTCAGGGAGACTTGGGTATCCGGTTTGATTTCCACTCGTGGACGCAGTGCGGCCAACCCCCAATGCGTGCACTTGAACGACGTAGCGGCCGGAGCGATCTCCAGCAGTCCGTCGGCGAGCATGTGGGCGATCTCGACGGTGACGGGGTGCAGACTCCGCCCCAGCGCGAACGCCAGGTCCCGCGCGGTGCGCCGTCCGGTGGCGTGCGCGAGGATCTCCCGCCGCTCCGCCCCCAGCCCGGCCGGCTGCCTGCCGCGAGCGGGCACCACCCGGTCCCGGTACGGCGACAGCGAGGACGACGCGAGCGCGTCCAGCCGGCGCGCGGTCTCCGCCAGCAGCACGTCGGGTCTCAACCCCTCGTCCGCAGGCAGCAGCGGCGGATCGATGCGCTCGTCGACGACGTACCGCTCGATCTCGCCCACGGCCGCGGCGAACGCCCCGTCGTGCACGGCGGCCAGCACCAGGCCCTGGAGCTCGGTGGCGCCGACGATCCCCCTGGCGACCAGTGCCGCCGGCAGGGACCGCGTCTCGACGCTCTCCACCAGAGCCGCGGTCCAGTCCCCCTCCTCGATCCGGCCCGAACTCAGCAACAACACCTCGGCCCCGGGCGAACCGGGACTTTCCGCGGAGACCACCACGCCGTCGCGCAAATGGAACAGACCACCCGCATTGCCCACGATGCGCAAAGCGCCGGTGATTCGATCCGCATGACACTGCGCCAGGGCCTGCGCGAGAACGTCGAATGCGGCTCGATTGTCGCGTCTCAGGGGTGACTCCGGGTTAATTCGGACTTACAGAGCGGGACTGACTGGCGGTTAAGATCATCCGATCGAGTGCGGAACTCGAATCGAAAGAGCGACCGCCAGGGCTACTTCTTACCCGCCGAAACCACGAATCCGGGTCAGGCATCACTCCATCGAGTGAAGCATTCCACGGCACGCGGCCAGCATTTCATGCGCGATAAATGATTCGGCCGGAGCGCGAAAACAGGGCGTGACGTCGCGGTACGTGCCGGTGCCGACAAAAGCGAAGGCCCCGGCGAGTCGAGGTGACTCGCCGGGGCCTCCGGCGTGGAGCGGGTGACGGGAATCGAACCCGCCTCTACAGCTTGGGAAGCTGTCGTTCTACCAATGAACTACACCCGCAGGAGCAAGCTCGTCGCCGATCATACACAGAGCGGCCACGCGAGCGGTGGCCCCGTCTTCGGTTAGCCTGTCCGCGTGCTGCTGAGTGACCAGGATCTGCGCAAAGAGGTCGAGTCCGGCCGTCTCGTCCTCGACCCGTTCGACGTCGAGATGCTCCAGCCGTCGAGCATCGACGTGCGGCTGGACCGGTTCTTCCGGGTCTTCAACAACACCAGGTACACCCACATCGACCCCGCGCAGCAGCAGGACGACCTGACGAGCCTCATCGAGGCGCCCGAGGGCGAGCCGTTCGTGCTGCACCCCGGCGAGTTCGTGCTCGGCAGCACCTACGAGATGGTGACGCTGCCGGACGACCTGGCGGGCCGTCTCGAGGGCAAGTCCAGCCTCGGCCGCCTCGGCCTGCTCACGCACTCGACCGCGGGCTTCATCGACCCCGGCTTCTCCGGCCACATCACTCTGGAGCTGTCGAACGTCGCGAACCTGCCCATCACGCTGCACCCCGGCATGAAGATCGGGCAGCTCTGCCTGTTCAAGCTCAGCAGCCCGGCGGAGCACCCGTACGGCTCGAAGCAGGCGGGCAGCCGGTACCAGGGGCAGCGGGGGCCGACGCCGAGCCGCGCCCACCTGAACTTCCACCAGACCGACACGCGGCGCTAGCCGAGGTCGCCGTACCGCTCCAGCACCCGCCGGCGCAGTTCCGGATCGGTGCGCGGCACGGGTTCGAGGAAGATCTCGTCCAGGTCCGGGAACTCCGCCCGCAGCTCCGCGGAGATCCGCACGCACGCGTCCTCCAGCTGGTGCGCGGTCAACGCGTCGTCGAAGTCGAGGCGGGCGCACAGCAGCACGCGGTCGGTGCCGATGAGCATCGTCAGCACGTCCACGACGGCGTCGACCTCGGCCACCTCGCCGAGCCGCCGCCAGATCGCCTTCACCACCACCGGGTCCGCCTGCCGGCCGATCAGCAGGCCGCGGTTGGTGCGCGCCAGCACGTAGGCGACGACCGCCAGCAGTGCGCCGATCGCCAGTGACGCGAGGCCGTCCCAGATCGACGAGCCGGTCAGCTGGTGCAGGCCGAGGCCCGCGAACGCGAGCAGCAGGCCGGTCAGCGCGGCCGAGTCCTCCAGGAAGACCGTCTTCACGGTCGGGTCGTCGGAGACGCGCAGGTAGTCCCAGAACCCGCGGCCGTGGGCGGCCGACTCGGAGCGGACCTGGCGGAACGCCTGCGTCCACGAGATCGACTCCAGCACGAAGGCGAGGCCCAGCACGATGTAGCCGACCAGCGGCCTCGTCTGCTCCTCCGGCTCGCCGAACACCGTGCGGAAGCCCTCGTAGAACGCGAACACCGCGCCCGAGGCGAAGATCGAGACCGCGGCCAGCAGCGACCAGAAGTAGCGCTCCTTGCCGTAGCCGAACGGGTGGCGGCGGTCGGCCGGTCGGTCCGAACGGCGCAGCGCGGTGAGCAGGAGTCCCTCGGTGAACGTGTCGGCCACCGAGTGCGCGGCTTCGGAGAGGATCGCGGCCGATCCGGTCACTATGCCCGCAATGGCCTTCATGACCGCTATGGCCAGGTTGACCAGCAGTGCGAGGACGACGGTCAGCGTGCTTTCGCCCGAGCCCTGCGGCTTCTCGCTCATGTCGATCAGCCTAGGCCGCAGGGCGCGCGGCACCCGTTCACTACTGCATTCGAGTGACATTCGGGGGCTGGGGCAACATCGGCAACCCCTGCGGTGTCTTAAGGGCGGGATCTGCACCGGGGGGACGCTGATCACCAGGGGGTAAGACGGAACGGCCCGCGTCCGGGAGAGACGCGGGCCGTTCTGCGTTTCCCGGCCCCGCCAGGATCACGATCCGGTCACCGGCGGCAACCGGATGTGCCTCCTCGGGCGATCTACCTCCGGAGGCTCTGGGGAGAGCTTCGGAACACCGATCTCCTGGGGGAGAAATGCACAAGTTCACCATCGGCCTCTTCGCGGCCGCGTCCGTTCTGCTCGCCTGTTCGCCGGCGTTCGCCGAGCGGCCCAACACCATCAACGGCGAGATCTGGCTCGACGTCAACGAGGACGGCGTCCGCCAGGCCGGCGAGCCGCCGATGGCGGGTGTGCTGGTCGGCCTGCCCGGCAAGCCCGCCAACGCCACCACCGACGCGCACGGCCGGTACCGGTTCACCGGGCTCGCGGACGGCACCTACGAGATCGAGTTCGCCAGGCCGTTCGGGCACGGGCTCACCAAGCCCGGCGTCGACTCCGACGTCGACTGGCTGCAGAGCGGCAAGCACTCCGTCGTGGTCCAGCACGGTTCGCGGCAGCGCGTGGACGCCGGTTACCGCAAGGCCGACCACAACAAGAGCGTCGGCGTCGTCGAAGCGGACCGGACGACGATCGCGGTCGGCGAGCGCGTCACGTTCAAGGTGTTCTACGGCAACATCGGCAACGTCGCGGACCAGATCCAGCTCGACGCCCGCTGGGGCGCCGGGTTGCGGCTGGAGAGCATCTCCGGTGCCGTCCACCACATCTGGGACAACGAGGCGAGCACGTTGCTCGGCGCGGTCGCTCCCAGTGCGGGCGCGCAGTACGCGCTGGCCACCTTCGTCGCGACGGGGCCGGGTGACCTGAGCGTGGAGTTCGCCGTTCCGGCCGACATCGAGGGCGACTCCGACCCGAGGAACAACGTCGCGCACGGGTACGTCTCCGTCATCGGCTGACGGAACTACCATCTCGACATGGGCGAGCGTGGTGCGGACGACACCGATGCCGAGGTCGAAGCGTGGAGGGCCATGGTGCCGGCGATCGATCCGGTGGTCGAAGGTGTGGTCGACCGGGTGCACCAGATCAGCAAGTACCTCGACTTCCTCGCCACGGAGATCGCGGCGCCGCACGGGCTGAACCGCGCGGACTACGAGATCCTCGCCCGGTTGTTCTGGATCGGGCCGCCGCACCGGCTCACGCCGAAGCAGCTCGCCAACGGCACGCTGAGCCCGGCCACCACGATCACGAGCCGCCTCGACCGGTTGGAGAAGGCGGGTCTGGTGGTCCGGGAGCTCGACCCGAGCGACCGGCGGTCGTTGCCCGCGACGCTGACCGACGCGGGCCGCGAGATCTTCCTGCAGATCGTGGCGGGCCAGGCGGAACGGGAGCGCGACCTCTTCACCGCGCTGCCCGGCGCCGACCTGGAGAACCTGCGCGAGCTGCTGCGCCAGGTGATGGAGGTCCTGTCCGGCGAGCTCGGTCCGGCCCACCGTCGCACCCGGCTCGCCCTCGACAGCAAGGAGTAATTGCTACGAACTCGTACTATCCGATATCGTGCTAAATGGCACGAGAGGGAGGGGTGCGAGATGGGTGGCTATCCGCTGTCGGAGTGACCTAGAACACGCAACGCTGACCCCCGGTGTTCCGATGTCCTAAATGGAGTAATTCGGACACTGGGGGAATCAGTGCGCAACACCTTCGCCGTCGCGACGACGGCTGCCCTCGTGCTGACCGCGACGGGCACACCCGCTCTCGCGCAGGACGAGACCATCAGCATCACCGGCCGGGTCTTCGTCGACCGCAACGGCAACGGCGTCTTCGACGAGGGGGACGGCGTCCGAGTCGGCGGGCCCGGTGTCCGGATCACCGGCGACGACGGGTTCACGACGGACCTCCCGGTGGGCCCCAGCGGCATGTACCGGGTCCAGAAGCTGAAGAAGTCCACGTACAAGGTGGAGACCCTCGACGTCGTCAACTACACGACCGCCAAGAGCTCGTACACCACGTCCGAGACGGTGACCGCGGGCGACTTCGCGCTGGTCGGCCAGGTCGTCACGGGTATCGCGTACGTCGACGCCAACGGTGATGGCACCAAGCAGGCGGACGAGAACGCCGTCACGCAGGGGATCAGGGTCACGGGCACCGCCAGGGACGGTTCGCCGATCGACATCACCAGGACCGCGGGCGCGAACGGTGCCTACCGGTTCGACCTGGAACTCGGCGACGTCACGCTCACGGCGCCGTTGCTCAACGGCGACGGTCTCGTCCTCGGCAAGCCCAATGCCGCCAAGGACATCGACTGGGCCACCTACACCCGCAAGCTCACCGCGCAGACCGAGCAGGTCGACCTGCGCTACATCACCGCAGCGGCGAACATCACCGTCAAGGGTGCGCTCGTGCCGGCCAAGGACACCTACCTCGTCGGCGAGCAGATCACCGCGAAGGTGCAGCTCGTCAACACCGGCAACGCACCGGTCCTGCCGACGATCGGACTGGGCCAGTTCCACGCGAAGGTGTTGCGCCACAGCGACAACCTCGAGGCCGAAAGCGGCACGCAGTTCGAGCTGAAGCACCGGATCGTTCCCGGTGCGACGGAGGAGGTCGAGCTGACGTTCACCGCCACCGGCACCATCTTCACCGCGTTCATGCTGGTCGTGTTCAACGAGATGCGCGGGTTGAAGGACGTCGACACCACCGACAACCTCCTGCAGATCGCCGCGAAGGTCGTCGAGAAGGGTGCGGAGACCACCGCCCCGACCACGACGACCACCACCGCCGCGCCGGTCACGACCACCACCACGCAGGCCGTGGCGCAGGCGGGCAACAAGTCCGGCCTCGCGTCGACCGGTGCGTCCCCGCTGGGCTTCCTGGCCCTCGGCGCACTGCTGCTCGCGGCGGGCACCAGCGCGTTCTTCTTCGCGCGCCGTCGCCGCTCCTGAAGAAGAAAGTTCCTGGGGGACAAGTGAAGAAGCTCTTCGCCGTCACGATGACGGCTGTTCTCGCGCTGCCCGTCGCGGCCACCTCGGCCGCGGCGGCGAACGAGACGATCACCATCGAGGGTGCGAACTTCCTCGACCGCAACGGCAACGGCAAGTTCGACGAGGGCGAGACCCTGCGCGCGGACACCCGCATGCAGGTGCGGAACCTGGAGACCCGCCAGATCGTGTGGGACTCGCACGCCAACCGCGGCGGTCGCTACCACGTCGAGCTGGGGAAGGGCCCGCGGTACTCGATCACCGTAGACCTCGGCGCCTACACCGCCGAGCGCACCGAGCTGATCGTGTCGGAAGACGACGCGCACGCCGACTTCGCGTTCACCGGCACGTTCCTGAGCGGCCTCACCTTCGTCGACTCGAACGGTGACGGCGTGAAGCAGGCCGACGAGAAGACGCACACCGGCAAGGTCAAGGTCAGCGGGCTCACGCGGGCGAACCTCAACTTCACCGCGGAGACCGAGGCCGACGCGAACGGCGCCTACGTGCTCGACCTCCCGCTCGGCGACCTGACGATCACCGCGCCGGACCTGAGGAAGAGCCGCCTCGTGCTCGCGGAACCGAAGTCCGCCACCGACATCGACTGGCTGACCGGCACGCGCGCGGTGGGCGACCCGGCGAGCCGCCGGCTCCAGGTCGACCTGCGCTACGTCGAGGCCAAGGCCGACTTCGCACTGGCCTCCATGATCACGCCGGTCAAGGAGACCTACACCGTCGGCGACCAGATCGACCTGAAGCTGACGGTGGCCAACAAGGGCAACATCGCGCTGGCGCCGACCGTCGTCCTGGGCTCGTTCGCCGGGAAGCTCCTGTCGCACAGCCCCCACGTGTTCGTGGAGGACGACGACGTCTTGACCTTCATGGACCGGATCCTCCCCGGCAAGCAGGGCGAGATCACGCTGAAGATCGAGCTGAACGACGTCCGGTACGACGAGGTGCACGCGATGGTGCGCTTCGTCCCCGAGGGCTTCCAGGACGTCGACCCGACGAACAACGTCGTCAGCACCCCGATCAAGGTCGTCGAGAAGGCGGGCGAGACCACCGCGCCGACCACGACGACGACCACGACCGCGCCGGTCACGACCACCACCACGCAGGCCGTGGCGCAGGCCGGGAGCAAGTCCGGCCTCGCGTCCACCGGCGCCTCGCCGCTCGGCTTCCTCGGTCTCGGCGCGCTGCTGCTCGCGGCCGGTGTGAGCGCGTTCTTCGTGGCGCGCCGCCGCCGGTCCTGACCACTGAGGACTCGCCACGGTTAGTCTGCGGCATGGGCATCTTGGTGCATGTGCTGCTGACTGCCGTGGCGGTCTGGGTGTCGACCGCCCTCCCCGGCATCGACCTGGGCGAGGGCTCCACCGGCTCGAGAATCCTCACGCTGATCGGCGTCGCGGTGATCTTCGGCCTGGTCAACGCGATCGTGAAGCCGCTCGTGAAGTTCTTCGGCTGCCTGTTCTACCTGCTGACCCTCGGCCTCATCGGGCTCGTGGTGAACGCGCTGCTGTTCATGCTCACCGGGTGGCTGGCCGAGCAGCTCGACCTGCCGTTCCGCGTCGACGGCTTCTGGCCCGCGTTCTGGGGCGCGATCATCGTCGCCCTGACCGGCTGGGTGCTGGACGTGATCTACGACAAGGTCACCGACAAGGACTAGTCGTACCAACGAGAAAGGCCCTCGGTCCACAACGGACCGAGGGCCTTTCCGCTTGTTGCGGCTACGCCTTCGCCTTGTCCTCGTCCGGCAGCGGCGTGCCGGTCGGGACCTCGTCGGTCGGCGTGTCCTTCTTCTCCGTGCCGCGGCGGACGGACTCCAGCAGCATCTGCGCCACGTCCACGACCTCGACGTGCGCACCGGCCTGGCCGTCGGACTGACGCGCGGTGACGCCGTCGGTCAGCATCACGCGGCAGAACGGGCAGCCCGTCGCGATCTTCGACGGTGCGGTGCCGAGGGCCTCGTCCACGCGGTCGAGGTTGATGCGCTTGCCGATCCGCTCCTCCATCCACATGCGCGCGCCACCGGCACCACAGCACATGGACCGCTCTTCGTGGCGCGGCATCTCGCGCAGCTTCGCGCCCGACGCCCCGATGAGCTCGCGCGGTGCTTCGTAGACCTTGTTGTGGCGGCCCAGGTAGCACGGGTCGTGGTACGTGACGTCCTCGGTGACCGGTGCGACCGGCACCAGGCGGCGTTCGCGGACCAGCTTGTTGAGCAGCTGCGTGTGGTGCACGACCTCGTACGTGCCGCCGACCGACGGGTACTCGTTGGCCAGCGTGTTGAAGCAGTGCGCACACGTCACGACGATCTTGCGCTGACCGGCGGGCCGGTCCTCGAACACCGAGTTGAGCACCTCGACGTTCTGCTGCGCGAGCATCTGGAACAGGAACTCGTTGCCGGCGCGGCGGGCCGGGTCACCGGTGCAGGTCTCCTCCGGGCCGAGCACCGTGTACTTCACGTCCGCGGTGTGCAGCAGTTCGGCGACGGCACGCGTGGTCTTCTTCGCGCGGTCCTCGAACGCGCCGGCGCAGCCGACCCAGAACAGGTACTCCGCGTCGCCCAGCTCGCCGTCGAACACCGGCACCTCGAACTCGAGGCCCTCGGTCCACGCCAGGCGGTCCTTGGCGTTCTGGCCCCACGGGTTGCCCTTGTTCTCCAGGTTCTTGAACATGCCGCCGAGCTCGGTCGGGAAGTTCGACTCGATCAGCACCTGGTAGCGGCGCATGTCGACGATGTGGTCGACGTGCTCGATGTCCACGGGGCACTGCTCCACGCACGCGCCGCACGTGGTGCAGGACCACAACACCTCGGGGTCGATGACGCCCAGCTCGTCCGGGCCGCCGATCAGCGGGCGCTCGGCCTCGGCCATCGCCAGCACGTCGATGGACTCGAGGCGCTTCTTGTAGTCCTCGTACTTGTCCTCGGTCAGGCCGACCTCGTCACCGGCCATGTCCTTCGAGCCGCCGGCCAGCAGGTATGGCGCCTTGGCGTACGCGTGGTCGCGCAGCTGCGTGATGACCAGCTTGGGCGACAACGGCTTGCCGGTGTTCCAGGCGGGGCACTGCGACTGGCAGCGGCCGCACTCGGTGCAGGTGGAGAAGTCGAGCCAGCCCTTCCAGCTGAAGTCCTCGACCTTGCCGACGCCGAACACGTCCTTGTCCGGGTCGGCCTCCTCCAGGTCCAGGACCTTGCCGCCCGACATCATCGGCTTCAGCGCGCCCAGCGCGACGCCACCGTCGTCCTCGCGCTTGAAGTAGATGTTGAAGAACGCCGAGAACCGGTGCCAGGCGACGCCCATCGTGAGGTTCCGGCCGACCACGATCAGCCAGATCATGCCGCTCAGCAGCTTGACCAGCGCCATCACCGACACCCAGATGGGCGCGGACGGCAGGATCTGCGCGAGCGGCTGCGTCACGAACGACGTCCACAGCGGGGCCGACTCGAGGCCGCTCGACTGCTTGAACGCCTTCACCAGCAGGATGCCGATGCCCTCGATGATGACGACGGCCTCGACGAAGTACGCGGACTTGAAGTCCGACCCCTGGAAGCGGGAGACCCGGTCGGCGCGGCGCGGGTGGTTGCGCTGGCGGATGACCGCGAGGGCCACACCACCGACGACGGTGCCGAGACCCAGCAGCTCGATCAGCAGCAGCCAGACCGACCATGTGCCGATGATCGGCCAGTGGAAGTGCGGGTCGAACACCTCGCCGTACGCCTCGAACAGCACCGCGGAGCCGATGAGGAAGCCCCACATCACCATCCAGTGCCACGGGGCGACCGAGCGGAACTTCGCCATTCTGGTGTGCGCGACGAACTCGACGATCATCGTCTTCATGCGCGGCACGAACGGGCCCATGCGGGTGCCGTCGGGCTGGCCGAGCCGGATGATCTTGATCTGCTTCAGCACGGCGGCGACGAACACGCCCCAGGCGACGACGCTCACCGCCACGGCGACGAGTCCGAGAACCAGCTGGAGGGTCATGGCGGGAGTCTAGGCCAGGTTACTACTCAGTAACCACTTGGACGTGGCCGGTGTCTCCTCGCGTACCGGTCAAGTATCCGGATGTTGATCAAAAACTTATGGAACAATCGTTCAAGTAGTAGTTCTGAGCAGGCCGGGGGTCGCCGTGTTATACGTGTATCTCGCAGCAGCCATCGCGGCGGAGATCGCCGCCACGGTGTCGCTGAAACTGTCCGAGGGTTTCACCCGACTGTGGCCCTCTGTGGTCGTCGTGGCGGGGTACGCCATCGCCTTCACGGCACTTTCGCGCGCGTTGAAGTTGGGTATGCCCGTCGGCGTCGCCTACGCCGTGTGGTCCGCCATCGGTGTCGCAGCCGTGGCGCTGATCGGCTGGAAGTTCCTCGGTGAGACCCTCAACCCCACGATGGTCGTCGGTCTGGCTCTGATCATCGGGGGTGTGGTGACGCTCGAACTCGGGAGGACGCACTGACCGCGGTAGCTGACATCCAGAAGGTCGACGGGCGCAAGGCGCGCGGCGAGAAGAAGCGGCGCGCCATCGTCGAGGCCACGCTGCGCGTCATCGAACGCGACGGCGTCGCGGGCGTGACCCACCGCAGCGTGGCGCGGGAGGCGGGCGTACCGACCACGGCGCCCACCTACTACTTCGCGACGCTCGACGACCTGCTGATCGCCACGCTGCTGTGGTCGGCCGAGGCGATGTGCGACGACGTCCTGAAGATCATCGCCAGCGGCACGCCCCGGGAGATCGCGCGCAGCCTCGCGAAGGCCGTCGACGAGAACCGCGGCCGCACGCTCGCCGAGTACGAGCTCTACCTGCTGGCGGGCCGCCGTCCCGAGCTCAAGCCCGCCGCGCGCCGGTGGCTCGACCTGGCCACCGAGGTCGCGAAGCCCGCGGACCCGGTGGCGTTCCGGGCGTTCCTCGCGGCCATCGACGGCCTGCTGATGCAGGGCCTGATCGCCGACGTTGCTCCGAACGAGGCCGAGTTGGAGCCAATCGTGTCCTTCTTGATCTGCGGCCGCGACGATTCCCCGGCCGCCGCGCGGGAAGAATGAGGTCATGAAGTTCGCGCGAGAGGTGTCCGGCATCAGCCACGGGGTCAGCCTGGGGCTGCTCGCCGCGCTCTACGTGCGCGACTCGCTGGCGTTGTCGGTCGACGTCGAGCCGCACGTGCCGGGCCTGGACCCGTCGTTACCGGTGCAGGTGCCGCTCGGCACCGACCGCGCCGCCGTGACCGCCGAGTGGCCCGGCTGGTGGGCGGACGCGCTGGACGCGTGCACCCGCGGCGCCGAGTCCCCGACGCCCGAGGACGCCCCGGCGTTGCTGACGAGGCCGGCCAGCCGCGCCGCCGTGCTCGCCCTCAAGCCCGGCATCGAGCAGCTGCACCGGGTGCAGAGCCCGGCCGCGCTGCCCATCGGGGACGTGCTGCGCGGCATCGAGTCGCGCATCGGCCGGTGGGCGCAGAGCGTCGAGCTGCACATCGCCGAGGTGCCCGTCGACGGCCTGCTGTGGGAACGCATCGCGCCCGCGCACGTGCTGGCGTCCACCCGGTTCCTCAACGACCCGGCGCGCACGGCCCCGGCATTGCGCGCGGTCCTCGAAGACCTGGTCTGAAGCTCAGCGGGCCTTGGCGACCTGGGCGCGAACGTCCGGGAGGTAGGGGTAGAAGGAGTTTCCGGGGCACTGCGTGGAGTTCCAGTCCCGATGCCCGGAAATGGTGTCGACCGCTTTGGTCGCGCCGCCGACGGGGTTGACGTACTCGGTGCGGCCGAGGGGGTCGAGACCGCACTCCTCGACCAGGGCGGCGAGAACGGTGACCAGCGATCGTCGCGCGGCGTCCGACGGGATGCCGGAGGTGAGGTCGCCGAGCAGGCAGACGCCGATGTTGCCGGCGTTGAAGCCGCCGACGTGGGCAGCGCTGACCACGTGCGGGCGGCCGTCGGACCTCCTCCCGGCGAACACCGGGACGTCGTCCTCTCCCGTGTAGCGGCCCTCGTACACCTGCCCGGCCGGGTCGATCAGCAGGTGGTAGCCGATGTCGCCCCAGCCCCGGCTGACGGTGTGGTCGTAGTAGATGGCGCGCAGGTCGGCGGCCGGGTCGGACGAGGCGGTGAGCGCCGTGTGGTGCACCGTCAGCGCCTGGACCGGGAAGTGCTCCTGGGGGTAGCGGTCCTCGCCGTTCTCCGTGAACCGCAGGCTCTCGTCCGCTCCCCAGACGTGCCGGGGCAGGTAGGGGTAGGGCGCCTCGACCGCGACGGGGGCGACCCGCTCGCCGGCCGGGCCGCTCACGACGTCGAGCTCCGACACCCTCGCGGCCGCGGGCAGGTCCAGTTCGTACTCGAGAACCCCGGCGGGCAACGCGGTGAGCGAGGCCGGACGTCCGTCGGCGTCACGGCCGCCGCCGCACCCGTCCAGGGTGCGCCACCGGCCCCACCCCGCCGCCGTGCGGGTCCGCAGCCGGGCGGGACCACCGCTGACGCCGAGGTGCGTCGGCGCCGGCAGCCCGGCCGGCAGGAGCTGGACCCCGGGGCGCAGGTCGCGGGTGCGGCTCAGCGTTCGGGGAAGTGCTCTCGCCGTCGGTGACGTGAACAGGCCCGTTCCGGTCACCGCCGCGAGGCCTTTCAGCACGGAACGCCGGGAGAGTGCCGCCATGAATCCGTCCTCGCATTCCGGGAATCCCTCGAATTCGAGCCTGCAACGGTATTCGGCCGGTTCGTCGTTCCGGCGCACCCGATCGGCGGCGGGTCCACCTCTTTCGGTGGTTCTTCTCCGCCGGACTCCCGCCGAACCGGCGTGGGTAGGGCCAGCCCCACCCCCGCTTCGGGGGCCAACTGCCGTGTCCCCCAGCCTCGCCACCTCTAGTTTTGTGCTCATGATGAGGACGGCGCTGGTGACGTTGGTGGCGGGGGCGGTGCTCGCGGCGTCGGCCGGCTGTGGCATCCGCATCGAGAAGTACGAGTTCTCCGACGACCACGTCGTCGACGAGAAGTACACGACAGTGAAGGTGCGCGGGGGCGACCACGACGGCCACTCGGGGGACGTGACGATCCGGTACCAGCAGGGGCTGACCGAGACGAAGATCCACCGCAGAGTGGAGCACCGGAAGAACAACAAGCCGTCGGGCGTCCAGCACCGCGTCGAGGGGGACGTGCTGGTGCTGGACGGCTGCGGCGACGACTGCGAGATCAACTACGAGGTCCTGGTGCCCGACGCCGCGGTCGCCGTGCAGGGCGAGACCGGGTCGGGGGACGCGGTCTTCGAGGGCCTCGCCGCGGTCGACTACCGCACCGGGTCCGGGGACATCACGGTCAGGGACGTCAAGGGGGACGTCCGCGCCACCTCGGGATCGGGCAACTTCGCGGCGGGGCGGATCGACGGCGGCGTGACGGTGGAGGTCGGCTCCGGCAACCTGGTGCTCGACCTGATCAAGGGCAAGTCGATGCTCGTCACCCACTCCGGGGACATCGTGGGTACCGGCATCGGCAACGACATCGTGGCCGACGCGTCCTCGGGCAACGTCTCGCTGACGCTCCTCTCGGAGCGGCCGGTGCGGGCGAACTCCGGGTCGGGCGACATCAACCTGAGGATCCCCGGTGGTCCGTTCCGGATCATCGGGGAGTCGGGCAGCGGTGAACGCATGATCAACGTGCCCACCGATCCGGTCGCGAAGACCGAGCTCAAGCTGAACACCGGGTCGGGGGACATCCGGGTCGTGGGCATCTGAGCCTGCGCGCTGTGTCGAGGGCCACTCCACAAGGGGTGGCCCTCAGTGCGTTGTGAGGGAACAACGGGACATCTTCGGCCGTTGAGCCAGTCAGGAAGCTTGAGTCGGGTAGGCTCAGGTTTGAGCGGATGGCAAACTTGAGCCAGCAACGCTCAACAAGTACTAGCGGAAGGAACTCCAATGGCGCGTGCAGTCGGCATCGACTTGGGGACGACCAACTCCGTCGTCGCCGTTCTCGAGGGCGGTGAGCCGACGGTCATCGCCAACTCGGAGGGCTCGAGGACGACCCCGTCCATCGTCGCGTTCGCCAAGAACGGCGAGGTGCTCGTGGGTCAGCCCGCGAAGAACCAGGCCGTCACCAACGTCGACCGCACGATCCGCTCGGTCAAGCGCCACGTCGGCACGACCTGGCAGACCGACGAGATCGACGGCAAGAAGTACACCTCGCAGGAGATCAGCGCGCGCGTGCTGATGAAGCTCAAGCGCGACGCCGAGGCGTACCTGGGCGAAGAGATCACCGACGCGGTCATCACCGTCCCCGCCTACTTCGAGGACGCGCAGCGCCAGGCCACCAAGGAGGCCGGCCAGATCGCGGGTCTCAACGTGCTCCGCATCGTCAACGAGCCGACCTCCGCCGCTCTGGCGTACGGCCTCGACAAGGGCGAGAAGGAGCAGACCATCCTGGTCTTCGACCTCGGTGGCGGCACGTTCGACGTCTCACTGCTCGAGCTCGGCGACGGCGTCGTCGAGGTCCGCGCGACCTCCGGTGACAACCACCTCGGTGGCGACGACTGGGACCAGCGCGTCGTCGACTGGCTGGTCGAGCGCTTCAAGCAGGCGAACGGCATCGACCTGACCAAGGACAAGATGGCCCTCCAGCGCATCCGTGAGGCTGCGGAGAAGGCCAAGATCGAGCTGTCCAGCTCGTCGCAGGCGTCGATCAACCTGCCGTACATCACGGTCGACGCGGACAAGAACCCGCTGTTCCTCGACGAGACGCTGTCGCGCGCCGAGTTCCAGCGCATCACCAACGACCTGCTCGAGCGCACCCGTGCGCCGTTCAACAACGTGATCAAGGACGCCGGCGTCTCCGTCGGCGACATCGACCACGTCGTGCTCGTCGGTGGCTCGACCCGCATGCCCGCCGTCGCGGAGCTCGTCAAGGAGCTGACCGGCGGCCGCGAGCCCAACAAGGGCGTGAACCCGGACGAGGTCGTCGCCGTCGGCGCCGCCCTGCAGGCCGGTGTCCTCAAGGGCGAGGTCAAGGACGTCCTGCTGCTCGACGTCACCCCGCTGTCCCTCGGCATCGAGACCAAGGGCGGCATCATGACCAAGCTGATCGAGCGCAACACCACGATCCCGACGAAGCGCTCCGAGACCTTCACGACGGCCGACGACAACCAGCCGTCCGTGCAGATCCAGGTCTTCCAGGGCGAGCGCGAGATCGCGGCGCACAACAAGAAGCTCGGCATGTTCGAGCTGACCGGCCTGCCGCCCGCCCCGCGTGGCGTGCCGCAGATCGAGGTCACCTTCGACATCGACGCGAACGGCATCGTCCACGTGTCGGCGAAGGACCTGGGCACCGGCAAGGAGCAGTCGATGACGATCACCGGTGGCTCCGCGCTGCCGAAGGACGACATCGACCGCATGGTGAAGGACGCCGAGGCCCACGCGGAGGAGGACAAGCGCCGCCGCGAGGAGGCCGAGGTCCGCAACCAGGCCGAGACGCTCGTCTACCAGACGGAGAAGGTCGTCAAGGAGAACGACGACAAGCTCCCGGCCGAGATCAAGGACAAGGTCAACGCCGCGATCGCCGAGGCGAACGAGGCGCTCAAGGGCACCGACATCGCCGCCATCAAGGCCGCGGTGGAGAAGCTCGCGACCGAGTCGCAGGCCATCGGCCAGGCGATCTACGCGAACGCCCCCGGTGCCGCCGGCGCCGAGGCCCCCGGTGCCGAGGCTCCGGGTGCCGCGGGTGCGGGCGCCAAGAAGGACGACGACGTCGTCGACGCCGAGATCGTGGACGAGGACGAGAAGAAGTGACCGAACCGAGGCATGCCGCCCCTGACGAGGAGCAGCCTCAGGTCGTCGTGAACGACCGGCGCCGGATCGACCCCGAAACGGGCGAGGTCCGGCCGCCGGCCCACGCGGCACCGGAGGAAGGCGCTGCTCCGGCTGACGAACCCCTGGTCGCGGAGGTCGTGGACGAGGTCGCCGCCGAGCTGAAGACCCAGCTCGACGAGCGCACCGCGGACCTCCAGCGGCTCACCGCCGAGTACGCGAACTACCGCAAGCGGGTGGAACGCGACCGGGAAGCGGTGATCAACAACGCGAAGGCGTCCGTCGTCACCGAGCTCCTCCCGGTGCTGGACGACATCGAGCGGGCCGCCGCGCACGGCGACCTGACCGGTGCGTTCAAGGCCGTGGCGGACAAGCTCGTGTCCACGCTGCAGAAGAGCGGCCTCGAGCCGTTCGCGCACGAGGGCGAGGCGTTCGACCCGTCGGTGCACGAGGCCGTGCAGCACAGTACGTCCCCGGACGTCGAGGGCCCGACCGTCACCGCCGTGCTGCGGCGCGGCTACCGGTTCGGCGACAAGCCCGTGCGGCCCGCGCTCGTCGCGGTGACCGACCACGAGCCCGCCGCGCCGTCCGAGGAAGCCTGAGCAAATCCCTCTAAGGGAAGGAGGAGACGTCCGGTGAGTCAGAGGGACTGGATCGAAAAGGACTTCTACCGCGAGCTGGGCGTCTCCTCAGAGGCGTCCGCGGACGAGATCAAGAAGTCCTACCGCAAGCTCGCCCGCGAGCTGCACCCCGACGCGAACCCCGGTGACGCCAAGGCGGAGGCCCGCTTCAAGGCGGTCTCCGAGGCCTACGGCGTGCTGTCGGACCCGGCCAAGCGCAAGCAGTACGACGAGGCCCGCCGGCTGTTCGCGGGCGGAGGGTTCCCCGGCTCCGGTGGCTTCGGCTCCGGCGGGTTCGACGTCAACGACCTGTTCGGCCGTGCCGCGCAGGGCACCGGTGGCGGCGGCCTGGGCGACCTGCTCGGCGGCCTGTTCAACCGGCGCGGTGGCGGGACGGCCGGTTCGCCGACGCGCCCGCGCCGCGGCGAGGACGTCGAGACCGACGTCCGCATCGACTTCACCGAGGCGGTGCAGGGGGCGACGGTGCCGTTGCGCCTCTCGTCCCCCGCCGCCTGCACGACGTGCAACGGGTCCGGCGCGAAGCCCGGCACCACGCCGCACACCTGCGCCACCTGCTCGGGTTCCGGCCTCGTCACGCGGTCGCAGGGCGCGTTCGCGTTCAGCGAGCCGTGCCGCGACTGCCGCGGCACCGGCAAGATCATCGACGACCCGTGCCCCGAGTGCGGTGGCGACGGCGTCAGCACCCGCACCCGCACGCTGACCGTCCGGATCCCGTCCGGGGTCGACGACGGACAGCGGATTCGCCTTGCGGGACAAGGCGAACCGGGGCGCAACGGTGGTCCGAGCGGCGACCTGTTCGTGCGCGTGCACGTCAACCCCCACAGCGTGTTCGGCCGCCAGGGCAACGATCTGACGCTGAAGGCGCCCATGACGTTCTCCGAGCTCGCGCTCGGAACCACGTTGACCGTCCCCACCCTGGACGGCAAGGTCTCTTTGAAGGTGCCCGCGGGAACGGCCTCCGGCCGGGTGCTGCGGGCGCGGGGCAAGGGGATCACGAAGCGGGACGGGTCCGCGGGCGATCTCCTGATCACCCTGGAGGTCGCGGTGCCGAACAACCTGTCGTCCGAGGCGCGCAAGGCCCTCGAGGCCTACGCGGACGCGACCGAGGACCACGACCCGCGCGGAGACTTGAACGCACTCCTTGAAGGGCGGTGAGTTCGGTGGGTTTTCCGTTCCCTCCCGGGACCGATGAGGACACGCCGTTCTTCGTGATCTCGGTGGCGGCCCAGCTGTCGGGCCTGCACGCCCAGACGCTGCGGTCCTACGACCGCATGGGCCTGGTGTCGCCGGGCCGCACGTCCGGTGGCGGCCGCCGCTACTCGATGCGCGACATCGTGCTGCTGCGCGAGGTCCAGCGCCTCTCGCAGGACGAGGGCGTGAACCTCGCCGGCATCAAGCGGATCATCGACCTGGAAAACCAGGTGGACGCCCTGCGATCGCGGGTTGTAGAACTCCAGCAGGAGCTGGCACAAGCGTTGGCGGCGGCCGATTCGACGGCCGCCGCGGTGCACGCCTCCTACCGTCGTGACCTCGTGCCGATCAGGCAGGAGACCGCCCTCGTCGTCTGGAAGCCCAAGCCCCGCAAATGATCGAGCGCCTGTACGACGTCTTCGCGACGCCGCGTCCCCGTGTGGTCGACTTCTGCGACCACTGCGTGGACGCGGCGAGCGTGGAGCCGTTCACGACCGTTCCGTTGCGCCAGTTGACTTCCGAGCACCTCGGCGAGTTCTGGCTGAAGTCCGGGACGATCGGGGACGAGGCGTTCGTGCGGTACCTGCTGCCGCGGGTGCTGGAGCTGATCGCGGCCGGTGACCTCGACGCCGACTTCTTCTGGCTGCGCCTGGTGTCCGAGGCCTACGCGGAGGACGAGCCGGGCGTGCGGGCGGCCCTGCACGACTACTTCCTCGGCACGCCCGTCGCGTTGGCCGGCCTGGTGCGCGAGGGGCCGAAGGCCGGCCCGTTGACCGAGTGGTCCCGCACACCGGAAACCCTTGCCGTGCTGGAAGGCATGGCGCTGACGGAGCCTGATCCCAGCGGCGCGCTCTCCGACGCGCACGCCGAGCTCGAAGCTCACCTCTCGTCGAAGTAGAACCCGGACTCCAGGTCCTCCAGGAGGCCGGGCTCCTTCGGTTCCCAGCCCAGCAACGCCTTCGTGCGCTCGGCTGAGGTCGGCGCGTCCCGCGACACCATGAACGCCAACGGCCCGAAGTGCTCCTGCGCGCGTTCCGCCGGGATGCTCTCGGTCGGCACGCCCAGCTTCCGGCCGATGACCTCGGCGATCTCCCGCATCGTGATGGCCTCCTCGCCGACCGCGTGCAGCACCGACCCCGCCGGCGCCTTCTCCGCCGCGAGCCGGTAGAGCCGCGCCGCGTCCCGCGTGTGCCCGGCTGACCAGCGGTTCGTGCCGTCACCGGGGTAGCCGGAGACGCCCGTGGCGCGGGCGGTCCTGACCAGGATCGGGATGAAGCCCGCCGTGTCCAGTTCACTGTGGACGGTCGGCGGCAGCACCACGACCGAGCCGCGGAGGCCGGTCGCGTCGAGGATCGCGTTGCGGGCGGCGCCGCGCGGGCCCTCGCTGGGGATCCGCTCCTCCTCGGTGGCCGTGCGGCCGAGGCCCGAGTACGACAGCGTGCCGCCGGTGCCGACCAGGGCCTTGCCGGTACCCGCCAGCTCGTCCAGGAACGCGTGGACCACGGCGAGGTCGGCCTCCGACGCGCCCTGGTAGTCGCCGGCGTACATCTCCTCGTGCTTGAACGCCAGGTGGATCACGGCGTCCGCCTCGGCCGCGCCCTTGCGCAGGCCGTCGAGGTCGTCCAGGTCGCCGCGCCGCACGGTGACGCCCTGGGCTTCGAGCTTCGCGGCCGACGCGTCGGAGCGGGCCAGGCCGACGACCTCATGACCGTTGTTCAGCAGTTCCGGGACCAGGGCGGAGCCGACGTGGCCGCTGGCTCCCGTGACGAAGACCTTCATGTGCGTGTCCTTCGAAGTGATGGGACTTGGTCTCATCAACCGTAGCAGAGTGATGGGACCAAGTCGCATCACTTAGGATGTGCGTCATGGGTCGATGGGAGCCGGACGCGCGGGAGCGGTTGGTGCGCGCCGCACTCGACCTGTTCGGCGAGCAGGGGTACGAGAACACCGCGGTCGCGCAGATCGCCGAGCGCGCGGGCCTCACGAAGAGCACGTTCTTCCGGCACTTCCGGGACAAGCGCGAGGTGCTGTTCGGCGGGCAGGACGTGCTGGCTGAGCTGATGACGTCGGCGATCGCGGAGGCTCCTGCGGACGCGCTGCCGTTCGACGTCGTGGAGGCGGCGCTGGTGGCGACCGCCGTGACGTTCACCGACGAACGGCGGGCGCACGGGCCGCAGCGGCTCGAGGTGATCGCGAGCAACGACGAGCTGCGCGAGCGGGCCGCGTTGAAGATGGTCGGCTTCGCGGTCGCGATGACGGACGCGCTCAAGCGGCGCGGGCTGCCGGAACTGGAGGCCGCGGTGGCCGCCGAACTCGGCGTGCTGGCGTTCGACCGCGCCTACGAGCGCTGGCTGCCGACCGGCGGGGACTTCGCGGAAGTCGCCCGCCGGACGCTCGGCGACGTGCGTGCGGCGGTGGCGGGGCTAGAGAGCGCCGAGTAGTTCGCCGACCTCGGCGGCGATGCGGTCCAGCGCCTGCTCGTCGTCGTGGGCGGCGATCGCGCGGTCGATCCAGTCCGCGATCAACGGCATCTGCTCCGGCTTCAGGCCGCGGGTGGTGACGCCGGCCGTGCCGAGGCGGATGCCGGACGGGTCGAACGGCTTGCGGGTGTCGAACGGGACGGCGTTGTAGTTCAGCTCGATGCCCGCCCGGTCCAGCGCCCGCGCGGCCGGCTTGCCACCGATCAGCTTGGACGTCAGGTCGATCAGCACCAGGTGGTTGTCGGTGCCGCCGGAGACCAGGTCGAAGCCGCGGTCCAGCAGGGCGTCGGCGAGCGCCTTCGCGTTCTTGACGATCGTGTGGGCGTACTCGCGGAACTCCGGCTGCGACGCCTCGTGCAGCGCCACGGCGATAGCGGCCGTCGTGTGGTCGTGCGGGCCGCCCTGCAGACCGGGGAAAACGGCGCGATCGATCGCCTTCGCGTGGTCGGCGTCGCACAGGATCATGGCGCCCCTCGGACCCCGGAGCGTCTTGTGCGTGGTCGTGGTGATGACCGGCGCGTGCCCGACGGGCGACGGGTGGGCACCACCCGCGACCAGGCCCGCGATGTGCGCGATGTCGGCCACCAGGAGCGCGCCGACCTCGTTCGCGATCTCGGCGAACGCGGGGAAGTCGATCGTGCGCGGGATGGCCGTGCCGCCGCAGAAGATCACCTTCGGGCGTTCGGCGAGGGCGAGCGCACGGACCTCGTCGAGGTCGACGACGCCGGTGTCCTTGCGGACCTCGTACTGGACCGCGTTGAACCACTTGCCGGTCGCGGACACGCTCCAGCCGTGCGTCAGGTGGCCGCCCATCGGCAGCGACATGCCCATCACGGTGTCGCCGGGCTGCAGGAACGCGAGGTACACGGCGAGGTTCGCCGGGGCGCCGGACAGCGGCTGGACGTTCGCGTGGTCCACGCCGAACAGCGACTTCGCCCGGTCGATGGCGAGCTGCTCGACCTGGTCGATGACCTGCTGGCCCTCGTAGTACCGCTTGCCGGGGTAGCCCTCGGAGTACTTGTTGGTCAGCACCGAGCCTGTTGCCTCAAGCACGGCGGCCGACACGTCGTTCTCGGACGCGATCATGCGCAGCTTGCTGGCCTGACGGCGTTCCTCGGCCTGGATCAGGGTGGCGATCTCGGGATCGACTTCGCGCAGCACGGCATCACTCCGTGCCGGGCACCCAGGCGTTCGGTGCGCTCGGCCGTCGCTTCCCGGTGGTCAGTTCCACCCTCGGCACGCCAGTCGCTTTCGACGTGCCGAGTTTAGTCCAGCGTGAACGGGTCGTACTTGATCCGGTCGAGCGGCGTTCCGGCGACCAGCATGCGGGAGACCGTCGACCTGATCATGGCGGGGCTGCCGCAGACCAGGACGTCGCGCTCTTCCCACGCGCCGTAGCGGGTGACCACGTCGGCGAGGCTGCCCTGCTCGACACCGCGTACGCCGGGGTCCGACTCCAGCACCGGCACGACCGTGAGCCACGGGTTCGTGGTCGCGATGCGCTGCAGGTTGTCGAGGTCGTAGAGGTCCTCGCGGGTGCGGCCACCGTAGAAGAGGTGCACGCGCGGGTTCTCGCCGTACTGCGACAGCTCGTCGATGATCGCGTGCATCGGCGCGACACCGGTGCCGCCGGCCACCATCAGGATGTCCTTGCCGGCCGTGCGGTCGACCGACAGACGTCCCATGGGCGGTCCGATGCGCCACGTGTCACCGGCCTGCGTGTGGCCGACCACCGAGCGGGACACCCAGCCGCCGTCCACGGACCGGATGTGGAACTCGATGACGCCGTCCTCGCGCGGTGCGTTCGCCGGCGAGAAGTACCGCCACAGGCGCTTGCGCTGCGGGGTCTCCACGCTGACGTACTGACCGGCCTTGTAGCTCACCGGGTGGTCCGGCTGCAGGCGCACGACGGCGAGGTCCCACGAGACGCGCTGGTGCTCGAGCACCGTCGCGTGCCAGTAGGCGGGGCCGCTGTCGGCGTCGGCCGCCTCCTGCATCGCCCTGGCCATGAGGGTGTAGGCCTCGGCCCACGCCATCTCGACCTTGGGCGTCCAGGCGGCGCCGGAGAACTTCTTCACCGCGGACAGCAGTGCCGTCCCGACCGCCTCGTAGTGGACGTTGATGACACCGAACTTGCGGTGGTCACGACCCAGCTGACGGAGGAAGGGGATGAGGTCGTCCGGGCGGTCGACCATCTGCACCACGTGCACGAGGGCGCGCAGCAGGCGGCTGCGTTGCACCTCCATGTTCGCGGGGAACATCTCGCGTGTGGCGGGCGAGAGCGAGAAGAGCATGCCGTAGAAGAACTTCGCCACTTCTTCGGCGTGCGGTTCCACCACCGCGAAGCTCTCCCGGATCATGCGCACCATCGCGGTGACGCCGGGTGGAGGCTCCCGGTGTGGCGGGGTTGGGATGGGGCTCAGCACAGCGTTCGCAGTCATGGTCCGCGCGCAGTCTCCACGTTCTCATTGGGTGTTTCTGAGTAGCGCCGGCTGGGGCGCTGTCGTTACTCGTCAAGCATCCGTCCCCCGACAGAGTGGACACTAACCCCTGATCGGGCCCTTTGACTCCTTGATGCCACCTTCGAGCGAAGCATCGTCACTCTACGTGTTTAGTTGTTACCGCAACAGTGTGAATGTGAGGATCCGTCTGTACCGGGTTGCGCGCTTGCGTGCTTGGGTTGGGCGCGTGTCCCTGCCTGAGCTGACTGAAACCACCTCACCCGACCGTGTGGAGCTGCCTGGCTCACGAGGTGAGCACTTCCTCCAATGTGCCCTGGAGACGACCGATCGCGCTACGCGCTTCTACCAGGACCAGGTGCTGGACCACCTCAACCCGCTGATGATGGGGTTCGTCGCCAAGATGGAGATGGCGTTCATCTCGACCGCCGACGCCGACGGCGAGTGCGACTCCTCGCTGCGTGCGGGGCCGGCCGGGTTCCTCCGGGCGCTCGACTCGCGGACCCTCGTCTACCCCGAGTACCGGGGGAACGGGGTGATGGCTTCTTTGGGGAACATCATGGAGAACCCGCACGTCGGGATGCTGATGGTGGACTTCACGGAGGACCTGATCGGGCTGCACGTGAACGGGTCTGCCCGGATCGCTCCGTTCGAGGAGTTCGCCGGGTTGGTGTCGGAGGACGACCGGAAGGTCGAGCGGTGGGTGGTGGTGACGGTTCGGGAGGCCTACATCCACTGCCGGAAGCACATCCCGCGGATGGTTCCCGTTGATCGGATCCGGGACTGGGGGACGGATGACGTTCGGCGGAAGGGTGGGGACTTCTTCGAGGCCAAGGCCGGGCGGGCCGGGCGGGCCGACAGCTGACGGCTGTGGCTGACGGGTGTGTGTTCTGCTCGCTGATGTCCGGTGACCTGCCCGCTCAGTGGGTGGCGCAGGAGACGGACGTCGTGGCCTTCCTGCCTTTGCCGGGGAGTTCGCTGGCTCCTGGGCACACGCTGGTGGTGCCTCGGGTGCACTGCGTGGGGGTGCAGGACGCGGCTGGGGACGTGCTGGCTGCTGCGATGGGGATGGTGCGGCGGGTGGCTCTGGCTGCTCAGGCCGCTCTGGGGGCTTCCGGGGTGTGCGTGTTGAACGCTTCTGGGCCCGGGTCTGGGCAGAGTGTCGCCCATCTGCACTTTCACGTGGTTCCGCAGTGGGAGGACGATCCTTTTCTCGCTTGGCCGGAGGGGCGGTCCGGGTGGGTGGTCGAGGGGGACGTGGCTGGGGCGTTGCGGGGAGCCTTTGAGGGGTGAGCGGCTTGTCGCGACCTGGCTCGTGTCGCCTTGCGAGTCGCGACCTTGCATCGTGGTCACCTTGCGTGCGGCGACCTTGCGTTGCGTGCTTCCCCTGGGGCTCTGCCCCAGACCCCGGCAATCTGATCAGGGGGTCCGCGCTGTGGGCGGGTAGATGGCACGCCTGTTGCGTAGAGCGGCTGCCCGTTGCTTAGAAGGTTGCGTTGGCGGTGGGGTCCCATCACGAGCCGAGCCAAGAGCGGGCCACAGCCAGGAGGGGATGTCAAACGGGCGAAAAGCGTGCCCGTTTGACATCCCCTCCTGGCTGCAGCAAGAGCTATGGCGCGACTCGTGATGGGACCCCACCGCCTGGGTCGCTTGGTAAGGACGGCTCGCCTTCGGCTTCGCTGTGGGGCGGGCTTCTCGGATCTGCTCCGACCTCGGCTTGAGTTGCTCGGCGGAGTCTGACTTGGTGTGACCTATCAGTCGCCGGATTAGTTGGCCTAGCTAACTATCTCCAGATATAGTTGTATGACATCAACTAATTGCTGGAGGTGTGCCGGTTTGAGTCGGCCCTCGTCTCATCGGGAGATCCTCGAAGCGCTGTCCGGTATCTGGGTGGCGCTTCTCGTCGCGATCCTGAGTTCCACCATCGTCTCGAACGCTCTCCCGACGATCCTGGCCGAGCTCAAGGGCACGCAGACCCAGTACACGTGGGTCATCACGGCGATGTTGCTGGCGTCCACGGCCAGCACGCCGTTGTGGGGGAAGCTCGCTGACCTGTTCGACAAGAAGAAGTTGCTGCAGGCGGCGATCGTGTTGTTCGTCGTCGGGTCCGTGTTGTCCGGGTTCAGCCAGAACATGGAGCAGCTCATCGGGTTCCGGGTCGTGCAGGGGCTCGGGATGGGTGGGGTGCAGGCGCTGGGGCAGGTCGTCGTCGGTGCGCTGCTCAGTCCTCGGGAGCGCGGGCGGTACAGCGGGTACACCGGCATGGTGATCTCCGCCGGGACCGTCGGCGGGCCGCTCGTCGGTGGGTTCCTCGTGGACTGGCCAGGGTGGCGGTGGTGCTTCTTCGTCTGCGTGCCGTTGGCGCTGGTGGCGCTGGCCGTCTTGCACAAGACGCTGCACCTGCCGGTCAAGAAGCAGCACGTGAAGATCGACTACCTCGGGGCCACGTTGATCACCGGTGGGGTGAGCCTGGTGTTGATGTGGGTGTCGTTCGCCGGGAAGGACTTCGCCTGGGTCAGCCGCGAGAGCGCGCTGTTCGTGGGTGGGGCGTTGGTGGCGATCATCGGCGCTTACTTCGTGGAGCGGCGGGCCAGTGCGCCGGTCATCCCGTTGCACCTGTTCCGGAACCGGACCGTGGTGCTCGCGATGCTCGGTGGGGTCGCTGTCGGTACGGCGATGTTCGGGGCCTCGGTGTTCATGGGGCAGTACTTCCAGATCGCGCGCGGGTTCTCGCCGACCAAGGCCGGGCTGTTGACGGTGCCGCTGGTGCTCGGGCTGAGCATCTCGTCGACGGTGAGCGGGCAGTTGATCGCCAAGAGCGGGCGGTGGAAGAGCTACCTCGTGTGGGGAGCGTTCTCGCTGGTCGCCGGGTTGGCGCTGCTCGGGACGATCGACCACCGGACCAACCTCGTGCTGATGGGGGCCTACCTGGCGCTGGTCGGGGTCGGGGTGGGGCTGACCATGCAGAACCTGGTGCTGGCCGTGCAGAACGGGGTCGGGATGGCCGACCTCGGGGCCGCCAGTTCCACGGCCACGTTCCTGCGGTCGCTGGGCGGGACGGCCGGCGTCTCGGTGCTCGGGGCCGTGCTGGCCGCCCAGGTGAGCACGAAGACGCTCGACCGCGGTTCCCTCTCCCCAGTGGTGCGGGACTCCTACGGCGACGCGATGGGTGAGTTGTTCCTCATCGCCGCTGGTCTCGCGGTGTTCACGGTCATCGCGGTGTTGCTGATCAAGGAGCAGCCGCTGCGGGACTCCGTGGACGACGAAGTTGTCACCCCAACGGGTTCTGGTGCACAGACGGTCGCCACTGAGCTTGATTCACCTGTGGATACTGAACAGCGGATTGTGGACAACTCGGTGCCCGCTGTGGACAAGCTGTTGGTGCTTTCGAGTGACGCTGGTCAGGACGTCGCTGCTCGTTCGGATGCGCTGCGTTCCACGCAGAACTCGTTGCCCTCCGGGTCGCGCATCGTGACCCAGCCGGTGCCGTCCGGCCTGCGCTGATCGTCGAAGACCGTCGCGCCGATGCCGACGAGGCGCTCCACCTCCTCGTCGCGGGTGTTGCCGACCGGCTGCAGGTCGAGGTGCAGCCGGTTCTTGAGGTCCTTGCCCTCCGGCACGTCGATGAACAGGTAGCGGATGCCGTTCGGCAGCTCGATCAGGCACTCCGGGTCGCCGGGGTTGTCGTCGGGGTGGATCGGCAGGTCCAGGACCTTGCTCCACCACGAGGCCATCTCGTACGAGTTCCGCGTGTCGATCGTGATGCTGTGGATGATGGACGTCATGGGGCCGATCATCGCCTAGTCCGCGTGTGATCTGGAGCGATTTCAAGGTTGAGCGGAACACGCTCAACTTTTCTGACGTTGTGCGGGATGATGCTCCGTGCTGGAGGCTGACCACGAGGTGGAGGAATGGACGCTTTCAACCCGACGACCAAGACGCAGCAGGCCGTTTCCGCGGCGGTCCAGGCCGCGACGCTGAACGGGAACCCGGACGTGGGTTCCGTGCACCTGCTCAGTGCCCTGCTGGCGCAGACGGACGGGTTGACCGCGCCGTTGCTCGAAGCGGTGGGCGCCGACCCGGCGCAGGTGCGCAAGGAGCTGGAGCAGCTCTCCCGCTCGCTGCCGAGCGCCTCCGGGTCGACCGTGTCCGCTCCACAGCTGTCGCGCGACGCCGTGCGGGTGCTGAACAAGGCGCAGGAGCTCGCGACCGAGATGGGCGACGAGTACGTGTCCACCGAGCACCTGCTCGTGGGGCTCGCGCAGCACGGTGGTCAGGTGGCTGACCTGCTGCGGCGCCACGGTGCGACGCCGGACGCGCTGACGGAGGCGTTCGCGAGGGTGCGCGGGTCGGCTCGGGTGACGTCGGCAGATCCCGAGGGCACCTACAAGGCGCTGGAGAAGTACGGCGTCGACCTGACCGAACGTGCGCGCAAGGGCGAGCTCGACCCCGTGATCGGCCGTGACGCCGAGATCCGCCGGGTCGTGCAGGTGCTGTCGCGGCGCACCAAGAACAACCCCGTGCTGATCGGCGAGCCCGGTGTCGGCAAGACGGCGATCGTCGAGGGCCTGGCGCAGCGCGTCGTGGCCGGTGACGTGCCGGAGTCGTTGCGCGGCAAGAGGGTCGTGTCCCTGGACCTCGGCTCGATGGTCGCGGGCGCGAAGTACCGCGGTGAGTTCGAGGAGCGGCTCAAGGCCGTGCTGAAGGAGATCACCGACTCGGCCGGGCAGGTCATCACGTTCATCGACGAGCTGCACACCATCGTCGGTGCCGGTGCGACCGGTGAGTCGGCGATGGACGCCGGCAACATGATCAAGCCGATGCTCGCCCGCGGTGAGCTGCGCATGGTCGGTGCCACGACCCTGGACGAGTACCGCGAGCACATCGAGAAGGACGCCGCCCTGGAACGCCGCTTCCAGCAGGTGCTGGTCGGCGAGCCGTCGGTGGAGGACACGGTCGGCATCCTGCGCGGGCTCAAGGAGCGCTACGAGGTGCACCACGGCGTGCGCATCACGGACGCCGCTCTCGTCGCCGCCTCCACGTTGTCGGACCGCTACATCACCGCGCGCTTTCTGCCGGACAAGGCCATCGACCTCGTCGACGAGGCCGCGTCCCGGCTGCGCATGGAGATCGACTCGCGGCCCGTCGAGATCGACACCGTCGAACGTGCCGTGCGGCGCCTCGAGATCGAGGAGATGGCGCTCGCCAAGGAGTCCGACGCGGCCTCGGTCGAACGGCTGCACGCCCTGCGCGCCGAACTCGCGGAGAAGCGCGAGGAACTGTCGGCGCTCACGGCCCGGTGGCAGAACGAGAAGGGCTCCATCGACCGCGTGCGCGGGCTGAAGGAGCAGCTGGAGTCGTTGCGCGGCGAGTCCGAACGGGCCGAGCGCGACGGCGACCTCGGTCGTGCCGCCGAACTGCGCTACGGCCGGATCCCCCAGCTGGAGAAGGAACTCGCGGTCGCCGCGGAGTCCACACAGGACGCCGCGATGCTCAAGGAGGAGGTCGGCCCCGACGACGTCGCGGACGTGGTGTCGGCGTGGACCGGCATCCCGGCAGGCCGCCTGCTGGAGGGCGAGACCGCCAAGCTGCTGCGGATGGAGGACGAGCTCGGCCGTCGCGTCGTCGGCCAGGCCGAGGCCGTGCGCGTCGTGTCGGACGCGGTGCGCAGGACGCGCGCCGGGGTCGCCGACCCGGACCGCCCGACCGGCTCGTTCCTGTTCCTCGGCCCCACCGGCGTCGGCAAGACGGAGCTCGCGAAGGCGTTGGCGGCGTTCCTGTTCGACGACGAGCGGGCGATGATCCGCATCGACATGAGCGAGTACTCCGAGAAGCACTCGGTGGCCCGCCTGGTCGGTGCCCCTCCCGGCTACGTCGGCTACGACCAGGGCGGCCAGCTCACCGAGTCGGTCCGCCGCCGCCCGTACTCCGTCGTGTTGCTGGACGAGGTCGAGAAGGCGCACCCGGACGTGTTCGACGTGCTGCTGCAGGTCCTCGACGACGGTCGCCTGACCGACGGCCAGGGCCGCACGGTCGACTTCCGCAACACGATCCTGGTCCTCACGTCGAACCTGGGTTCGCAGAACATCGTGAACCCGACGCTGACCGACGCCGAGCGCAAGGACGCCGTGCTGGCGGTCGTGCAGCGGCACTTCAAGCCGGAGTTCCTGAACCGGCTGGACGACGTCGTGGTGTTCCACGCGCTCGCCACCGAGGAGCTCACGTCCATCGTGGACATCCAGATCGCCCGCCTGGCGGACCGGCTCGCGGCCCGCAGGCTGACGCTCGACGTCACGACGGCGGCCCGCGACTGGTTGGCGCTCAACGGTTTCGACCCGATCTACGGCGCCCGGCCGCTGCGGCGGCTCGTGCAGTCGGCGATCGGCGACCAGCTCGCCAAGGAGCTGCTGGCCGGTGAGGTGCGGGACGGCGACACCGTGCGGGTCGACGTGCTGGACGACAACAGCGGCCTGATCGTGGGCCGCACCGCGTGAGCCGAGGTGAGGGGGATCCGTGCGGATCCCCCTCACCCGTCACCGGCTCTCGACCTTCAACTCGCCCGAGGTCACCGCGCGGATGTGGTCGCTGGCCAGCAGGTCGTGCGGATAACCGAGCTCGACGGCGCTGACCTCGTCGAGCCGCGCCACCTGCTCGTCGGTGAGCACCACCTCCACCGCCTCCAGGTTCCCCAGCAACTGCTCCGGCGTGCGCGCCCCGACGACGGGCGCCGTCACGCCGGGCCGGTGGAGGTTCCACGCCAGCGCCACCTGCGCCGACGTCCGGCCCGACTCCTCCGCCACCGAACGCAGGACGTCGGCGATCGCGAGCGTGCGGTCGGTGACCATGCCCAGCCCGGCGTTGAAGCTCCGGCGGGTGCTGCCGGGCTCGGCGGGGCCGGAGTACTTGCCGGACAGCACCCCGCCGCCCAGCGGCGAGTACGGCGACACGCCCAGCCCCAGCGCTCGGGCCATCGGGAGCAGGTCGCGGTCCGCGCCACGGTTGATCAGGCTGTACTCGATCTGCAGCGCGGCGAGCGGGGACCAGCCGCGCAGGTCGGCGACGGCCTGCATGCGGGAGATCTCCCAGGCCGGCGTGTTGGACATGCCGACGTGCAGCACCTTGCCCTGCCGGACCAGGTCGTCGAGGCCGCGCAGGACCTCCTCGAACGGCGTCGCGAAGTCCCAGACGTGCAGGTACAGCAGGTCCACGCGGTCGGTGCGCAGGCGGCGCAGGCTGGTCTCCACGGACGCGAACAGGTTCTTGCGGTGCGCGCCGCCGGAGTTCGGGTCGCCGGGGGTGCGCAGGGTGGAGTACTTCGTGGACAGCACCAGCTGCTCGCGCCGGTCGCCGATCAGGGAGCCCAGCAACTCCTCGGAACCGCCGTAGGAGGCGGCCGTGTCGACGAAGTTGCCGCCGCGCTCCAGGTAGATCTCGAACAACCGTCGCGCGTCGTCGGGCGAGGAGCCCCAGCCCCACTCGTTGCCGAAGGTCGCCGTGCCCAGTGCCAGCGGGGACACCCGCAGTCCGGAACGGCCGAGCAGCCGATAGGTGTCGAGCGACATCGTGTTCTCTCCCGTGGTTCGTGGTCGGGAGCCAGCCTGCGAGCCGGACGCGCCGGGGGTAAGGGAAGCGGCTTCCTGGGAACACGGGTCCTACCCGGACTGTTGGAACGGCCATGGTCACCGACGTGCCGCAGGAGCTGGCCGCGTTCCTGAGGAGCAGGCGGGAGCGACTCGACCCGGCGGACTTCGGCCTGCCGCGCCGCCGCCGGACGCCCGGCCTGCGCCGGGAGGACGTCGCCGAGCTGGCCGGGATCAGCGTCGACTACGTCGTGCGGCTGGAGCAGGCCCGCGGGCTGCGGCCGTCGGCGGACGTGGTGGACGCGCTGGCCGGCGCGTTGCGCCTGAACTCCGACGAACGCGCCTACCTCTCCGGTCTCGCCCGTCCCAGCACCGGGAGGAGAGCAGCCGTCCGGGCGTCGCCCTCGCTGGTGCAGCTGGTGGCCGACCTGTCGCCGCGGCCCGCCATGGTGATGAACCACCGGTTCGACATCCTCGCGTGGAACGACGAGATGGCGGCGGTGCTGCTGGACTTCGCCACGCTGCCGGTGCGGCGGCGCAACGCGATCTGGCTGTGCCTGCTGCACCCGGAGATCCGCGAGTTCTACGTCGACCGCGACCGCGTCGTCCGGGAAGGGGTCGCCCACCTGCGGGCCGCGTGGGCCGCGCACCCGCAGGACCGGGTGCTGGCCGGGCTGATCGCCGAGTGCGTCGGGAGCGACGAGGAGTTCGCCCGGCTGTGGGCCGCGCGGGACGTGCGGCTCAACGCCCGCGGCGCCAAGGTGCTGCGGCACCCGCTGGCCGGGGAGATCGCCCTGCGGTTCGAGACGCTCACCCCGCAGCAGGACCCCGACCAGCTGCTGGTGATCTACCGCGCGGCGGACGTCCGGAGCCAGGAGGCGGTGGACTCGCTGTGCCGCACTCGTGCGGCGTCTTGACCTGAGGAAAGGCACGTCCCGGTCACGACGCGCGGAAGTGATCTTCGTTCCACGCCTCCGACCCACTACGCTTCAGCTGTGGGCATACCGGCGTGGGTCTGGTTCACCGTCGCCGCGGTGGCGGGCGTGGCGGGGTTCGCCCTGCTCGCGACCGACCGGGCGCAACGAACCGCGCGTAATCGTGAACGGCGCCGTTGGGCTGCCCTGCGCGGCTGGCAGTTCGAGGAGACAGACCACGTGCTGCCGACCCGGTGGGAAGCCGGGGCCATCGCGTACTACGGCACGGGCCTCGCCCGTGACGTCGTCGCGGGCTCCACCTTCACCGCGGACGGCCGCAGGCAGGTCTACGTGCTCGACCACGAGACCGGCGGCAAGGTCAACTCCGTGCTGGTCGGCGTGCGCTGCCGCAGGGCGCTGTCGGTGGTGATCGAGCTGTGGCTGTCGACCGTGCCGTTCCAGCGCGACAACGACAAGATGCCGATGCCGGACCTGCTCGGGCCGGTGGGCTCGCGGTACGCGTTCGTCACGGACGTGCCGGCCGCCCGCAAGGTCATCACGCCGGACCTGATCGACGCCGCCGAGGAGATCGGTGGCGACGTCACGGTCGTCTGGATGGAGAACGACTGGGTGCTGGCCGCCGCGCCGCCGAACTCGTCGCCCGCCCGCCTGGAGCGGCTGCTGCGCGACGTCGGTGAGCTCGCGGACGTCATCGACCCGTTCGACCCGGACCCGTCCGAGCGCGAGGAGCCGGCGGCCGAGGAGGACGAGGGCGGCGAGGTCTACCGCCCGTCGTTCGGTCGCAAGCAGACCTGACCCGACACTCGCGAACGCCGCCGCCGGATGCTCCGGCGGCGGCTTTTTTGTCTTCCGAACGGCCGAACGCGGCGTGTGCTCGACCACATCCGTAGAGCCACCGGCCACGCCTGGATGCCGTCGACTTACGTCACGTTCGGTGATCAGGCGGTGTATGTACCGTCGCTCGTCGCACTCCAACCAGCACTATTCCAGACCGCATCCAAAGTGCTGTGACCCACATCACACTTCGCTCCGTGTAAAACATCAGGGCGTGATTCAGATAGTCCGTGCAGCAAGACCGTCGTGTCCCCGAACCCCCGGAAGGGATCCACGATGTACGGAGGAAAGGCAGTTGCACCTGTTGCCGTCGCCGGCACGGCGTCCGTAGTGACGCTGGCCAACACCGGTGCGTCGGTCGGGTGGTTGCTGTTCGGCGGGGTCGCGATGGTCGTGTCCGGCCTCGCGCTGCGCCTGTTCGTGCTCCGCCGCCCGGCGAAGCACGAAGTGTGATCATCGGCGGCCTTCGACCCCGGCGCTTTTCCGACTACCGTGCGGCGGTATGCCAACCGCACTGGTGACCGGATCGACCGTCGGGATCGGGGCCGCCTTCGCCCGCAGGCTCGCGGCAGAGGGATACGACCTCGTGCTGGTCGCGCGCACCGCGTCCGCACTCGAAGAGCTCGCGAAGCAGCTGCACGACCGCCACGGCGTGAACGTCGACGTCCTGCCTGCCGACCTCAGCGACCACGAGGACCGCCTGAAGGTCGAGAAGAGGCTGGCGGAGCAGGCCGTGGACCTGCTGGTCAACAACGCGGGCTTCGCGAACAGCGGTGAGCTCTACGCCACCGACGTCGAGAAGCTGCAGTCCCAGCTGGACGTCAACGTCACCACCGTGCTGCGCCTGTGCCGGGCCGCCGTCCCGGCCATGATCGCGCGCGGCAAGGGCGACGTGATCAACGTGTCGAGCGTGGCGAGCTTCCTGCCCGGCCGCGGCACCAGCTACAGCGCCGACAAGGCGTGGGTGACGGCGTTCTCCGAGGGCTCCGCTCTCGCCGCCGAGGGCACCGGCGTGCGGATCATGGCGCTGGCCCCCGGTTTCGTGCGGACCGAGTTCCACAAGCGCGCGAACATCGACATGTCCAAGACGCCGGGCTGGCTCTACGTCGACATCGACAAGCTGGTCCACGAAGGACTGCGCGACCTGCGCCGCGGCAAGCCGCTGTCCATCCCCGGCCTGCAGTACAAGGCCATCGTGACGATCACGAAGGTGCTGCCGCGGGCGCTCGTGCGCCGGATGGCGTCGCGGTTCGCGGGCGGCCGCGGCCGCACCTGATCGGAACCGTTCGGCCGAACGCCGCGTCCGAGCCGTCGTGAGCGAACAGTTCAAGGTCGAACCGGACGAGCTGCGCGGGTACAGCGAGCTGCTGGACCGCAACGCCCGGCACTTCCTGACCATCAAGGACCACGCGATCTCCAAGGGCGGTGACACCAGCGGGTTCACCGGCCTGCTGACGTTGCTGCACCCCGTCGTGACCGGCGTCGCGAGCCTGTACGGGGAGACGTTGGACTTCGCGAACAAGATGATGACCAAGGACGCCGAGGCGCTGCGGCAGACGGCCGACTCCTACGAGAAGGTCGACCTCCACGGCATCCAGCTGCTGCAGAGGGCCGAGGGGGGCCGATGACCACGGCGTACGCGGACGTCCAGGACCCGTCGGTCGCGCTCAACGCGGCCGCCGAGAACCGTCCCGGCCGGCAGACCACCAAGGAGCTCATCGAAGCGGCCGGGTGGAAGCTGCAGGGCGTCAACTGGATCTACGAGAAGGTCACCGGCGAGAACCTGATCGAGTCGCTGATCAGCCCGCTGGTCGGCGACTTCGAGAAGATCGACGCCAACGCCAACGCGTGGGACCAGGTCGCCAAGGCGCTGGACTCCGTGCGGCACAACGTCGGTGACGGCGTCGGCCAACTCGGCCCGCACTGGGACGGCGCGGCCGCTTCCGCGTTCGAGCGCCGCATGGACACCATGTGGGTCATCGCGATCGAGGCGGACTCCCAGGTCGCCCGGATCATCGGCAACAAGTTCCAGTCGATGGCGTCGGCGTGCCGCTCGGCCACGAAGGTCGCGCTGTTCCTGCTCGACAAGCTCTGCACCATGCTGCTCGAAGCGGCGATGACCGCGGTGATCCCGGTCGTCGGCTGGGGCCGCGCGGTGTGGATGGTCTACGACGCGATCCAGATCGTCGACGCCATCCGCAAGATCATCCAGTCGATCATGACGCTGATCGAGGGCGTCAAGGGCATGGTCGACGGCATCGTGGCGATGGGCACGGCGCTGATGAAGCTCAAGGACGTCCGGGACGTGAACGACGCGCTGGACGTCGTCGACGGCGTGCAGGACGGCAAGCAGAAGTACGACAACGGCGTGGCCGCGGCCAAGTCCGGCGCGATCGGTGTCGGCCTCGGCGCCTACGGCCTCGGCAAGGCGGGCTCCGCCGCCTCCGGCCGGTACAGCACGCCGAGCACCGGCAGCGGTGGTGGTGCCGGCGGTGGCGCACCGGCTCCCGCACCGGCCCCGGCGCCTTCGGGCGGTGGCCAGTGACGTTCCCCTACGACCAGGCACGCCTGCAGGCGCTCTTCTCCGAGGTCGACTCCAGGGTCGACGACCTCGGCAAGGTCGCGACGGCCGCGTCCCAGGTGCAGCGTCGTTCGCGTGGACTGTCCGAACAGGACCTCGCCGAGATCGAGCGGTTCGCGAAGTCGCCGAAGGCACCGCAGGAGCTCAAGGACCTGCAACGGCGGGTGGACGCCGGCGAGCTGTCGTGGGCCGACGTCGCCGCCGGACGGGCCATCCACGATCCCGGTGTGCAACAGGCACTCGCCGTCGGCGTGCCCGACCTGCAGCGCGCCTACCAGGCGCTCGAAGAAGGTCAGGATCCCGCCGACGTCGTCGCCTCGGGAACGCCCACGCCTCCGCCTGACGACGATGATGACGGCCCGAGCGTTTTCCGCAAGGACGCCTGGTAGGTCAGGTCAGACGGGCCAGTCCACGCCGCCACTGCTGGTGTGGCTGGTCCCGGTACCTCGCACGACGTCGAAGGCGACCGCGCAGGCGGTCGCCAACGAGCGCACCGGCTCGGTCACCGCGGGGTTGATCTGCACGACGTCCCGGCGCACCCGCGAGCCGTTCCGCTTGGCGCGGCCACCGGTCTGGATCCGCGCGACGTCACCGAAGAAGCAGAGTTGCTGCCCGGTCGCGTCGTGCAGTGACTGCTGCCACGCGCCGTGCGTCTTGATGGTTCCGATCAGCTGGCCCTGCGGCGTGGTCACGCGCACGTGCGGACGGCGTCCGAAGCCCTTCTCGATGCGCATGAGCGGCTGGCCGTTCGGTGCGACCACGTCGAGGTCGAACGTCGTCCAGCCGGAGAACCCGGTGTGCCGCAACGGTCGCTGGACGCCGGGGCCGCTGCGTTCGCGCACCACCATGACCGGCACGTCGCGTTCGTCGAACACCTCCACGCGGTAGTGCGGCCGGGCCAACAGGCTCAAGAACGTCCACGGCTGTTCCACGTACAGGGTGCTCACGGTGATGCAGCGTACGAGGCGTCGGCCGCCTGCATGTGCGAAGCTGACGACCCGTGCGAACTGAAGTGGTCTTGGACGCGAACGCGAAGTCGGAACTCGCTCGTCTGGTGAGCGAATTGGCCGTGGTGCACGGCAAGGTGACCCTCTCGAGCGGCAAGGAAGCCGACTACTACGTGGACCTGCGGCGGGCGACGCTGCACCACGCCGCGGCCCCGTTGATCGGCAAGCTCCTCCGCCAGCTCACGTCCGACTGGGACTTCGTCGCGGTCGGCGGCCTGACCCTCGGCGCGGACCCCGTCGCCTACGCGATGATGCACTCCGCGGCGAACGACGGTGACGTGCTCGACGCGTTCGTCGTGCGCAAGGCCAGCAAGGCCCACGGCATGCAGCGGCAGATCGAGGGCATCGACGTGCGGGGCCAGCGCGTGCTCGCGGTCGAGGACACCTCCACCACGGGTGGTTCGGTGCTCACGGCCGTCACGGCGCTGCGTGAGCACGGTGCCGAGGTCATCGGCGTGGCCACGGTCGTCGACCGCGGTACGGGCGCCAAGGAGGCCATCGAGGCCGAGGGCTTGCAGTACCGGTACCTGCTCGACCTGAACGACCTCGGCCTGGCCTGAGGTTTTATCCAGAGCGGTTCGAGCCACCCCGTCCTAGTCTGGAGGACGGGGTGGTGCGAATGGCCAGGTTGCTCGCCGAAGCGGTCATGCTCCTGCACTTCACGGTGCTGGCGTTCCTGCTCGTGGGCGGGTTCCTCGCCTGGCGGTGGCGCTGGGTGATCTACCCGCACCTCGCCCTGGGCGCGTGGGCCGTCCTGAGCATCGTGACGCCGACGGTCTGCCCCCTGACGACCTGGGAGAACGACCTCCGGGAGATGGCCGGGATGCCGGTCCTCGAGACCGGGTTCATCGACCACTACATCGACGGCGTCTGGTACCCGGAGAGCTCGTCGACGCTGGTCCAGCTGGTGCTGGGGACGATCGTGATCGTGTCCTGGATCGGCTTCTATGCTGGTCACCGTGCTGCTCGAAGGCTTTCACGCTGTTAAGCACGCGCTGCGCTTCGGCGCCGACGTGCACAAGCTGACCACGACAGACCTCGCTGCGACGATCCGCCTCGCGGAGACGCACGCACCGGATCTCTGCGAGCAGTTCGCGGCGGCCCAGGAGGTCTCCGAGGATCAGTTCAAACGCAGGTTCCTGACGGGGCGCATCCACCCGACGGGCGTGGCCGGGCTGGCGAACCGGCCCGAGCTGCCGTTCGACCGCGAAGCTCCGATCGTCCTGCTCGACAACCCGCGCAACCTCGGCAACTTCGGTGCGGCCATCCGCGTGGCAGCCGGGCTCGACGCGGGTGGCGTGATCGCCACCGGTGACGTCGATCCGTGGCACCCCGCCGTGCTGCGCGGATCGGCCGGGTTGCACTTCGCGCTGCCGGTCGCCAGGGCCACGAGCCTCGACTTCTCCGGTGAGCTCATCGCGTTCGACGCGGATGGTGACCTGTTGAAGGGCCCCATCCCGGACGACGCCGTGCTGGCGTTCGGCTCGGAACGCCACGGCATCTCCGACGAGGTGCGCGCTAGGGCCTCCCGGATCGTCAGCCTGCCCATGCGGGAGACGATCAGCAGTTACAACCTGACAACTTCTGTGGCCATGGGCCTGTACCACTGGGCGATTCACCGAGCTTCTTGACCGGTCAAGCACGCACGATGACCTTGTGGCGATCGCGAAACTGCTGGCGGCGCGCGCGGGCGTCGCGGAGCGCGCGGTGTACTCCAGGCACCTGCGGCGGGTCTGGGGTGTGCCGGGCACGCTCCTCGGGGCGAGGGCGTGGCCCCCGCTCTTCAAGGACAAGATCCACACCAGCTTCAACTACTGGTGGCAGGCCCACCTGCTGGACTGCATGATCGACGGCTACCTGCGCGCGCCCAACGAGCTGCGCAAAACGGCCATCGGCAAGGTCGTGCGCGGCATCCGGGTCCGCAACGTGCTGGGCTGGACCAACGACTTCTACGACGACATCGCGTGGCTCGGCCTCGCCCTGCAACGCGCCGAGCGCGAGGTCGGGATCGCGAAGCCGAAGGCCCTGAGCGCGATCGCCGAGCGGCTGCGCGACGGCTGGACCGACCACGCCGGTGGCGGCATCTGGTGGAAGCGCAACGACGACTTCAAGAACGTCCCGGCGAACGGCCCGGCCGCGATCTTCTTGGCCCGCCAGAACGAACGGACCGACCTCGCCCGCGCCCGGTCCATCGTGGACTGGGTCGAGGAGCACCTCGTCGACCCCGGCAACGGCCTCGCGTGGGACGGCCTGCACGTCCACCCCAACGGCGAGATCCGCGAGTACGAGAAGAACATCTACACGTACTGCCAAGGAGTTCTCATCGGCGCGTGCGTTGAGCTCGCGCAGCACGGCCAGGCGGACAAGTGGATCGAGAAGGCCGCCCGCACGATCACCGCCGTGCACGACGACCTGGCCACCAACGGCGTGATCCGGGGTCAGGGCGGTGGTGACGGCGGCCTGTTCGCGGGCATCCTCACCCGCTACCTCGCCCAGGCCGCGTTGACGATCCCGGACCTCGACCCCGACCGGCACGAGGCCGCGGACCTCGCCCGCGAGCTCGTGGTGCAGTCGGCGGAGGCGGCGTGGGCGAACCGCGTGATGGCGGTGAGCGGGCCGCTGTTCGGCCCCGAGTGGACGATGCCGGCCGACGAGGCGGAGGGCCGCGACCTGTCCGTCCAGCTCGGGGGCTGGATGTGCCTGGAGGCGGCCGCCCTGCTCGAACGCAGCGGACTCGACGTCGCTACGACCTGAGCCAGCCCAGCAACGCCTTGGCGTCCTCGCGGAACTGCTCGGGCGAGTCGTCCCGCACGAACTCCAGCAGCACGTTGCGGTCGACGCCGTCGCGCCCCAGCTCGTTCAGCACCGGCTTCCACAGGTCGCGGCGCTCGGCGAGCGGGAGGCGGTCCTGGAAGCCGCCGGGACCCCACGAGAAGGCGTGCGCCGTCACCGGTTCCAGCGTCCGCACCTCGTGCACGGCCGAGAACACGTCCTGGCCGCCGCTGGGCTGCCAGTACGACACCACGCCGTCGACCTCGTCCAGCAGCCGCACGGTCGAGTCCAGCGTGTCCGTCAGCGTGTTCCGGTGGTACTCCAGGGCGATCTTCGTGCCCATCGCCTCGGCGTGCTCCACGGCGTGCTGCAGCGCCTCGACCACGGGAGCGCGGTCGGGCGTCTCCTCCGATCCGGCCGTGCCGGCCCAGACCCGCACGTACGGCGCGTCGAGCTCGGCCGCGGTCTCCAGGACCGGCGCCAGGTCGGCGCGATCGGACACGCCCGCGCGGTAGTACGACCCGTACGCGGCCACCTTCAGGCCGGTGTCGAGGGCCTTGCGGGCCGCCGCGAAGTCACCGGGCGGCACGTGCACGTCGCCGCCCCACTCCACGGCCTGCAGCCCGCACTCCGTCGCCAGGTCGCCGATCTCCTCGACGGTGAGGCGGCGGAACGTCACCGAGACGAGCCCCGGGATCAGCATCCGCAGGACTGCCTGTGCATGAGGGACGGCGCGAGCCGGATCGTCTCCGGTGGCCGCTGCGGGTCGGCGATGCGGGAGAGCAGCAGCTTCACCGCGGTCCGTCCGATCTCCTCGACCGGCTGGGCGAGGGTGGTGAGCGGCGGTTCGATCAGGGTGGCCCACTCGACCTCGTCGTAGGCGACCACGGCGAGGTCCGTGCCCAGCTTCAGGCCGCGGGCGCGCATCTCGTGCAGCATGCCGACCGTGACGAGGTGGTCGGCGGCGACGACGGCGGTGGCCGGGTCCTCCTGGTCGAGCAGCGGCGCGAGCCAGCCGCTCTGCGAGACCAGGGCCTCGTCCCACTTGAGGCCCGCGCGGCCGAGACCGAGGCGGTAGCCGAGGATCCGCTCCTCGGTCGTCGCCACGCCCGCCTTGCCGCAGACGATGCCGATCCGCCGGTGGCCGAGCTCCGCGAGGTGCTTCACCAGACCGGACGTGGCCTGCACGTTCTCCGGGCCGACCTGGTCGATGTCCTTGGCCACGGTCAGCCGGTCCACCAGCACCGTGGGGATGTTGAGCCGCTTGAGCTCCGGCAGCACGAGGCTCCCGCCGCCGGCGGACGGTGTGAGCAGCAGCCCGTCGACTCTTCGCGAGCGCAGCATTCTGACGGCGGCCTGCTCGGACTCGGGGGTGTCCCTCGTGTCGATCAGCACGAGCGAGTAGCCGCTTCGGGTCGCTTCCGACTCGATGGCGGCGATCAGCTCGGCGAAATACGGGTGCGAGACCAGTGACACGGCCAGGCCCAGCGACTTCGTGCCGCCCATGACCAGCGATCGCGCGATGGCGTCGCCCGTGTACCCGGTCTCGTCGATCGCCTTCTGGACGCGCTCGCGCGTGTCCCCGGCGACCGGCCTCGTCTCGTTGATCACGTGTGACACCGTGGTGATGGAGACCCCCGCGAGAGCCGCGACATCCCGCATGGTGACCATGACCTGGGACCATACCCGTTTGGAGGAAGCCCTGATGGCAGCCGTGCTGTGTGTCGGGCTCACAACTCTCGACGTGACCCAACGGGTGGACGAGTTCCCGGATCCCGGGCAGAAGATCCGCTCGCTCGGCGCGGAGCTCTCACCGGGCGGTCCGGCGGCGAACGCGGCACGGGCGGTTGCGGCGCTCGGCGGCCGGGCCTCGCTGCTCACCTCTTTGGGTACCGACGCGTTGGGCGACTTCGTCCGCACGTCCTTGGATCCCGTTCACGTGACCGCCGTGCCAGGCACGACGCCGGTGAGCATGGTCGTCGTCAGAGACGCTGATGGGGAGCGCACGGTCGTCTCCCGCAACGCGTCGGTGCCCGTCGAGGCGCCGGATTTGACCGATCTCCTGGCCGCCGCGGACGTCGTTCTCTTGGACGGACACCACGAAGGACTCGCGATCCCCGTCGCCCGGCAGGCGAAAGCACTGGGATTGCCTGTGGTGCTCGACGCCGGGAGCTGGAAACCTGTCCTCGATCACCTGTTGCCGCTGGTGGACGTGGCCGCCTGCGCTGCCGGGTTCGAGCGGTCCGAGGCCGAGGTGCACTCCTACGGGGTGCCGCTGGTCATTCGCACGCAGGGTGCGAAGCCGGTCACCTGGTCGCGGAACGGCTCGGCCGGCGCGTTGCCCGTGCCCGCGGTGGAGGTGAAGGACACGAACGGTGCCGGCGACGTCTGGCACGGCGCCTACGCGTTCGCGCTGGCGTCGGGAGCGGAACCGGTGGAGGCCATCGGCTTCGCGTCGGAGGCGGCCGCCGTTCGCGTCGGTGCGGTCGGGGACTGGGTTGAGAGGCTGGCGCGGTGGCAGGACAGCAGGTCAGGTTCGACGAGCTGCTAGAACGGGCTCGAGTGCTCACCGATCAGGGTGAGCGCAAGATTCTCGGCATCGGCGGTGCACCCGGTTCGGGCAAGTCGACACTCGCGCGGCGGCTCGTCGAGGCCCTCGACGGCCAGGCCGTGCTGGTCGAGATGGACGGCTTCCACCTCGCGCAGAGCGAGCTCGAACGGCTGCGGCTGGTCGAGCGCAAGGGTGCGCCCGACACGTTCGACATCCCGGGCTACGTGGACCTGCTCGGGCGCATCAAGGCGTGCGGGCCGGACATGATCTACGCGCCGGAGTTCCGCCGCGAGATCGAGGAACCGGTCGCGTGCGCCGTGCCGGTGCACCCGGACGTCCCGCTGGTCGTGACCGAGGGCAACTACCTGCTGCTCAACTACGACAAGTGGAAGCGCGTCCGGATCATCCTGGACGAGGCGTGGTTCCTGTTCATCGACGAGGACGTGCGCGTGCAGCGCCTGATCGACCGCCACCTGCGGTACGGGCGCACCTTGTCGGAGGCGGAGGAGCGGGTGCTGCACGGCACCGATCACGTCAACGCGCTGATGGTGAACTCGTCCAAGGGATCAGCGGACCTGCTGATCACCGAGGTCCTCTAGACGGGGATGCACGCGACGTTCAGGCAGCCCAGCGGGTCGTCGTGCGTGGTGTTGCGGCCGTCGTCGACGACCCAGGGCTGAGCCCAGATCCCGTACCGGGCGTTGCCCGTGGCGCGGTTGCCGGTGACCTCGACCGACGAGCCCTCACCGGTGTGGAGGTGCGCGCCGTCCTTCACCGCGTTGCCGCCGAGGTCCACCAGTTCGGACAGGTGGCCGTTGGCGGTGAACGCGTTGGCCTCGACAGCGAGCTTCGCCGGGGTCGCGACGTTGACGAACAACCCGGCGGCGCGCCCGTCGGCGAAGGTGTTCTGCCGGATCGTGCCGCCCTCGATCCGGACGATCATCAGCGCGGCCTGACCGCCGGAGAACCGGGTGCGGACGATCCGGGCCGTGTTCGTCTGCAGGATCATCCCGCCGCCCACGCGGGCATCGCTGATGGTGAGCGCCTTGGTCGTGACGCGGAACGTGGTGAGGTCGGCGCCGGTGACCGCGAGCGTCGCGCAGCTGATCCAGGTCGCGGTGAGCTTGCCGCCCGTGACGTGCCACTGCGAGGTGTCGTCGCAGGTGAAGTAGTCCGAGATCGTTGTGGTCGAGCGGACCAGCCGGCAGGTGGAGCGGTCGGTGCAGCGGAACGCGTAGGCCTCGAACGCCGAGTCCTGCGCCCGCAGTTGCGAGTAGCCGGTGAACAGCATCTCGGCGCTGCGGCCGGTCTGGCGGACGCGCTGGAACGTCGTGTCGCGCGCGTCGGCGGCATCGATCCCGGCCGACAGCGTGACGGTGTCGAAGACCAGGTCGCGCGTGCCGCGGAGGCTGACGCCGCCGGTCCGGTGGCCGTTGATCGAGCCGTTGCGCACGACCGCGCGGGACGCCCCCTCGACGCTCAGCGCGATCTTGCCGCTGAGCGCGTGACCGCCGAGGTCCAGCACGACCCGGTCGGTCGCGACGACCAGGCCGACGTCCTCGCAGACCAGGTCGGCGGTCAGGGTGGTGCTGGTGGTGATCTCGTCACCGCACGCCGGCTGGGTCGCAGCCTGCGCTGGGGTGACGACGGCGAGCAGCAGTGCCGGCACGCCGAGCAGAACCATGGATCTCATGCTTTTCCCCGCCCTCTCAGGTGAGAGATCAGGTAAGCATCGTTTGGGTCGAACCGTCCTCAGTTCGTGCCGACTTCGACCGTTTCGTCGATCGGCTTCGCCATCTCCTGGCGGTAGCGCCAGATGCCCCAGCCGGTGCCGCCGAGGAAGAACCCGACGCTGACGACGATCGCCGCCGTCTCGAGCCACGGCAGGCTCTCGAGGATGCCCGCGCCGTAGTAGCCGGCCAGCACCAGCGTCGGCACCCAGGCGATCGCGCCGATGGTCGTGGCCAGGGTGAACCGCCGCAGGTCCATCCGCGCCGCGCCCGCGATCATCGGGGCGAGCGTGCGGATCCACGGGATCCAGCGGGCGAGCACGACGGCCCAGAACCCGCGGCGGTCGAGGAAGTCGCCCGCGCGTTTCAGGTTCTGCCGGTTCAGCACCTTGCCGCCCTTGCGCGCGAGCACGCGCGTGCCGGTGCCGCGGCCGATGTAGTACCCGACCAGGTTGCCGACGACGGCGATGACCAGGGCCGCGAGGGACAGCAGCCACGCCGACAGCTCGCTGTTGTGCGTCGCCAGCACCACGCCGGCCGCGAACAGCAGCGAGTCGCCGGGCAGGAAGAGCCCGAAGATGAAAGCGCACTCGACGAAGATGAAGCTGAGCACGATGACCCACACGGCCACCGGTCCGGCGGTCTCCAGCGAGGCGAAAGCATGCGCCACGGTGAACCAGCCTACGTCGTGCCGTCCGGGCGGCAGGGCGACTTCGGGCTGACGGCCGGGCGAAATCTCGGTTGAGCACGCTCGGTCACCGCGTGAACTCCGTTCGGTCGAGAACACCTTCACCGGCCGAAATCGTGGGACTAGCGTGGTGGGCATGGAGACCCTGCTCGCCGAACTCCGCACCGCAGTGGGTGACTCCGGTGTCCTCACCGACGCCGACGTCACCGCGAGCTACCAGCGCGACATGATGCCGCTGGCGCCGCACGGCAGCCCGTTGGCCGTGGTGTTCCCGATGGACACCGAACAGGTCCAGGCGGTGGTGCGGGCCTGTGCACGGCACCGGGTCCCGATCGTCCCGCGCGGCGCGGGCAGCGGCCTGTCCGGCGCCGCGAACGCCATCGAGGGCTGCGTCGTCCTGGTCACGACCAAGATGGACGCGATCGTCGAGATCGACGCGGACAACCGCCTCGCCGTCGTCGAGCCCGGCGTGGTCAACCTCGACCTGCGCGGCGCGGTCGAGAAGCACGGCCTGTTCTACCCGCCGGACCCGAGCAGCTACGACTGGTGCACGATCGGCGGCAACCTCTCCACCAACGCCGGTGGCCTGTGCTGCGTGAAGTACGGCGTCACCACGGACTCGGTGCTCGGCCTGGAGGTCGTGCTGGCCGACGGCGAGGTGTTGCGCACCGGCCGTCGCACCGTCAAGGGCGTCGCGGGCTACGACCTCACCAAGCTCTTCATCGGCTCCGAGGGCACGCTCGGCGTGATCACCAAGGCCACGCTGGCGTTGAAGCCCCTGCCGCAGGCTCCGGCGACGCTGGTCGCCGCGTTCGGAAGCACCGCCCTCGCGGGTGCCGCGGTCAGCCGGATCGTCCGCGAGGGCCTGGTGCCGTCGCTGATGGAGATCATGGACCGCACGTCGATCGAGGCCGTCGAGCAGTACCTGAAGACCGAGCTGGGCGCCGGCCCGGGCTGCGCGGCGCTGCTGATCTGCCAGTCCGACGCGGGCGGTGAGCAGGCCCGCGAGGAACTGCGCAAGATCGAGGAGATCTGCCTGGAGGCCGACCTCGTCTACGCGACCCACGACGTCAACGAGGGCCGTGACCTGCTCACGGCACGAAGGGCGGTGTTGACCGCGTTGGAGATCTACGGCTCGTGGCTGACCGACGACGTGTGCGTGCCCCGCACCCGCATCGCCGAGCTCATCCAGGGCTGCGAGGACATCTCCAAGGAGGTCGGCCTCAAGATCGCCGTCGTCGGCCACGCGGGCGACGGCAACATGCACCCGACGATCGTCTACGACCCCACCGACGCCGACCAGTTCGCGCGGGCGCAGAAGGCGTTCGACGACATCCTGGCCGTGGGGCTCTCGCTCGGCGGCACGGTCACCGGCGAGCACGGCATCGGCAAGATCAAGCGCGAGTGGCTCGCGAAGGAGATCGGGCCGGTCGGGCTCCGGGTCCACCGCGAGATCAAGCGAGCACTGGACCCGGAGAACCTGTTCAACCCCGGTTCGATGTTCTAACAGCAGGTCTGGACGGCCGCGGGGAACGGCTCCTGCGCGGCCTTCTCGACGTCCGCGAGCATCCGCTGCCGTTCCGCCGGTCCGAGGACGCGCCCTCGGGTCAGCACGGTGTGGATGCGTTGCGTGTTGCGGATGTCCCTGATCGGGTTGCCGTCCAGCACGACGAGGTTCGCCTCCGCCCCCGGCTTGATCACGGCACCGCGCGTGCCCGCCTTCAGCGCCGCCGTCGTCGACAGACCGGCCTCGACCAGCAGCTCCAGTTCGTCGTGCACGGAGAAGCCGGAGAACGAGTACGGGTTGCCGGCGTCTGTGCCGAGCAGGACCTCGACGCCGAGCTCGTGCATTTCGGCGACCTGGTCCTGGCGGCGGCGGAAGAAGTCGGCCTGCTGCCGGATCTCCTGCGGTGTCACCGGAACCCACTGCGTGAGGCCGTCCCGCCAGTAGTCGCGGTAGAACGCCGGCATGTACTTGAGCCGCGGGTCGTTCGCGAACCGGTCGGCCGGGCTGGCGTACACGCGCATCGCGACCATCGTCGGGCACAGCGCGGAACCGTTGCGCCGCAACCGCTTCGCGAGGTGCACGGCCTTGCTCCGGCTGTGCGAGAGCGTGGCCTGGCGTTCGAACTCCAGCACCTGCTTGAACCACGCGAACGAGTTCGCCGGGTCGAACGGCAGGTCCGCTATCGCCTGGCGCAGCTGGGTTTCGCGACTGCTCGTGGCGAGCGGCAGGCCGTACATGTGCTCGAACGTGCGTTGACCGAGGTCGCTCGCGTCGCCCAGCGCCACGTGGTTCGAGCAGTGGCCGGCGAACGTGATGGCCTGCCGCGCGCACTCGTCCGCGATGGCCGCGAGCGTCGGCCGGTCCAGGTACGAGTAGACCTTCACGAAGTCCGCGCCCTGCGCCTTCGCGTCCCGCACGGCCTGGCGGCCCTCGTCGGGCGTGGCGACGACCAGGGCGCCGGGCAGGGTGGAGCCCGGTCCGTCGATGATCGTGCTCCCGACGACGAGCCGAGGCCCGAACACCTCGCCGCGCTCGATCCGTTCGCGCAGCTCGTAGATCGGCGGGAAGCCCCACATCTCCCGGATGCCCGTCACGCCGTTGACCAGGCACAGCGGCAACGTGATCCGGTCCAGGTACGCGCCGTGCACGTGCATGTCCCACAAGCCGGGGACGACGAACTTGCCGGCGAGGTCGAGGCACGTCGAGCCGCGCGGCAGGGGCAGGTCGCGCGAGCCGACGGCGAGGACCCTGTTGTCCGCCAGCACGACGGTGGTGTCCGGCCGGGTGCCGGACGAGTCGACGAGCGTCACGCCGCGCAGTGCGGTGACGCCCGTCGAGGCCTCGGCCCGGCCGGGCGCGAGCAGGCCCGCCACCCCGAGTCCGGCCAGCCATCCCAGCAGTTCACGTCGAGTGGTCTCGGTCATGCTGTTCAACCAACACCTTGACGTTGCGTGAGACTCAAATCCTTTCGAGCACCCGGCGCGCGTCGGCCGCCCAGAGCGGGCTGGCGCTGAGCTCGACGAGCTCGGGCATAAGCGCCGCGCGGTGTTCGGGCTCCAGCCGTTCGCCGACGTACTTCAGCGCGGCCGCCACCTGCCACGCGTCCCTGCTGCGCAAGGCCTGGCGCAGCAGCACGAGGCGGTCCTGGTCGTGCGCCACCTAACGGGACATCGCGGTGAGCAGCGAGTGCTGGGCGTCGTCGTGCCCGAGCTCCCACATGAACGTGCCGAGCAGCCCCCGCGACTTCGCGAAGTCCGCGCGGATGCCGATGGAGCGCGGGTTCTCGTACGACACGAACTTCTTCTCCGCCGCGTTGTACAGCCACGGCGACTGCGCGACCGGGTGCCAGTACTCCCGCCAGCCCGGAGTGGCCTTGAGCTTCAGCGCCTCGTCGTAGCCGTCGACCCAGAACGCGCTGTCGTACGGCTGGTAGAGCCCGTGCTGCGGTCCTTCGGTCTTGACGTTGAAGCCGCGGCCGTAGAAGGGCACGCCGAGCACCATCTTGCGCGGCGAGACTCCGTGCCGCTGGTAGTAGTCGATCGCGCCCACGACGTTGTTCCACCTGCGGTCCGCGGCGGGCATCGGGTCGTTCGCGACCTGCCGGAAGCCGGCGTTGAACGTGGCGACGGGCGAGAAGCCGGTGCCCAGGTCGTAGGTCATGACGTTGATGAAGTCCATGACCTGGCTGAGCTCGCGCAGCTCGAACGACTTCGCCGGGTCGTACGGGCCGTCGGTCTGCAGGCGGCCCGCCGGCAGGGCGGCGGTGACGAGCTTGCGGTGACCCAGCGCCTTGCGGAAGTCCTTGGTCAGCAACGTCATGTTGCGCCGGTCCTCCGGGCGGTCGGTGATCTCGACCGGGCCGCCGTGGACCGGGAACTCCCAGTCGATGTCGATGCCGTCGAACGTGCCGTCGCGGAAGAAGAGGTCCACACAGGACTGGACGAGCACCTTGCGCGAGGCAGGGGTCAGTGCGGCGTCGGAGAAACCGCCCGCGCCCCAGCCGCCCAGCGAGATCAGGGCCTTGAGCTTCGGCTTGCGCTTCTTCAGGTCGCGGATGTCGGCGAAGTCCTCGGCCGCGGTGGGCGCGGTCATCGTGCACTTGCCGTTCTCGATGGTGGAGAACGCGTAGAACAGGTGCGTGATCGGCGTGGTCGTCGGGATGGACGAGATCGGCTTCGACCCGCTGAACCAGTTGCCGTAGTAGGCGCCGACGATCTTGCCCGGTGTGGCTTCGGCTGTGCCGCTGATACCAACTGAGACGGAAAGTGCGGCCAGTGCGACCGCCAATCCCTTGCGGAACAACGACATCGCAGCCCCCGGTGGATCTCGTCGGTGGTCCAGACCACTCGAACCTAGGGGTGGCGCCGGGTCCGCCGCAAGACCGCCGGCGGATACCGGTCCTCCCGACGCGAAAGGCCCGCCTGCCGGGGCAGACGGGCCTTCGGTGGTGCGTGGTCAGCGTTCGACGCGGGGGATGATCTGCGTCGAGTCGTCCTGGATCTCCTGCATGACCTGCGTGATGTCGTCCGCCTCGGTCTCGAGCAGCGCCTTCTTCTCCTTGCGCGCCTTGATCACCTCGATGATGATCGGCACGATCGACAGGAAGACGATGGCGAGCAGCGTGATCTCGAGGTTGTTCTTGATGAAGGACACCTGGCCGAGGAAGTAGCCGAGGATCGTCAGACCCGCGGCCCACGCCACGCCGCCGATGGCGGAGTAGGTGAAGAACTTCTTCGGGTCCATCTTGCCCACACCGGCCATCGCCGTGATGAACGTGCGGACGATCGGCACGAACCTCGCGAGCACGATGGCGCGGGCGCCGTACTTGTCGAAGAACTCCTGCGTCTTGTCGACGTACTCCTTCTTGAAGATCTTCGACTCCGGCTTGGCGAACAGCGCCGGGCCGGCCTTGGCGCCGATGTAGTAGCCGACGACGTTGCCGACGAAGGCGCAGATCGTCAGCAGCACGCAGACGAGCCAGAGCGGGGTGTCGATGGTGCCCGCCGCGACGAAGAGACCCGCCGTGAACAGCAGCGAGTCGCCGGGCAGGAAGAAGCCGACGAGGAGCCCGCACTCCGCGAAGATGATGAGGCACAACCCGATGAGCATGTACGGGCCGAGCCCGTTCAGCAGAACGGTGGGGTCCAGCCAGTCAGGGCCCAATGCAACAGTCACGGCGACAACGGTACAGGTCAGCTCAGCGTGATCACTGCGGCCACCGTGCCCGCAGCCAGGCCCAACAACAGCGCGAGGCCCAGGATCCACCACACCGGCATGCGTGCGGGGGGCTCGTCGGCGATTGGGACATGTGCGACAAATCCGGCATTTGTGCTGGTCGCCTGCGCGCGCAGGGCGTCGGTCACCAGTCGTTCCGGATCGTCGCCCATGCACCTAGTCCTTGACCCACTCGCCCCTGACCATCACGTCCTGCGGCTTCAATTCTGCATCCAGCACGACGATGTCCGCGGCGAGGCCCGCCTCGAGCTTGCCGGTGTCGAGGCCGAGGAGCTCGGCGCCGCGGGTGGAGGCGGCGTACGAGGCCTCGACGAGGGACAGGCCGCAGGCGTTCACGGCGTTGCGGAACGCCATGTCCATCGTGAGCGTGCTGCCCGCGAGGGAGGCGCCTCCCGCCAACGTCGGCACGCCGTCGACGACGCGCACCTCGAGGCCGCCGATGTCGTAGACGCCGTCACCGACGCTCGCCGCCGCGATGGCGTCGGTGATGAGGACGGTGCGCTGGAGACCGGCGTGACGTGCGGCGAGGCGGACCGCCGTCGGGTGCAGGTGGACCAGGTCGCAGATGAGTTCGACGGTCACGCGCTCGTCGTCCAGCAGCGCGCCGATCGGGCCCGGTTCGCGGTGGTGCAGCGGGCGCATGCCGTTGAACAGGTGCGTCGCCACGGACGCGCCGGCGTCCACGGCGGGGCGGACCTGCGCCTCGGTGGCGTCGGTGTGGCCGATGGCGGCGATGACGCCCGAGTCCACGAGCTGGCGCACGGCGTTCACGGCACCTTCGAGCTCGGGCGCGATGGTGATCATGCGGACGGTGCCCTTGCCCGCGTCGAGCAGCTTCGTCACCGCCGTCTGCTCCGGCGGGCAGAGGATCGCCGGGTCGTGCGCGCCGCAGCGGGCGGCGGACAGGAACGGGCCCTCGAGGTGGATGCCCGCGACCACGCCCTCCTGGACGAGCTCGGCGAGCGCGGAGACCTGGTCCGCCAGCTCCGGCACCGGGCGGGTGACCAGCGACGCGAGCACCGTCGTGGTGCCGTGCCTGCGGTGGGCGGCGGCGGCCTTGCGCACCTTCGCCGGGTCGCTGCTGGTGAACGCGGCACCGCCACCGCCGTGGCAGTGGATGTCGACGAAGCCGGGCACGATCGTGCCGCCGGCGACGTCGGTCGTCGGGCCGTCGGGCGCGGCGCCCTCGCCCACCGCGGCGATCCTGCCGTCGCGGACGCTCACCCACCCGTTCTCGAGCACCCCTCCCGGCGTGACGACCCGACCCCCGGTCAGGGTCACGTCGACTGGTCCACCCCACGTGCTCATCACGCCTCCAGCGTGTCGATGGCCAGCAGCGCCGCGCCGAGGAAGCCCGCCTCGTCGCCGAGCGCCGCGAGCAGAAGCTCCGGTCGGCGCTGGAAGGCGATCAGGCCGTCCAGCCGTTCCCTCAGGGGCTCCACCAGCAGATCTCCTGCCAGCGCGAGCCCACCGCCGAGCACCACGGCTTCCGGTCCGAGCAACGTCGCCAACACCAGGATCCCCCTGGCGAGCGCGTCCACGGCCTCGTGCCACACGGCGACGGCGTCTGGCTCCCCGTCCCGGACCCTGCGCGCGACCTCAGCGGCGCCGTGGACGGGGGTGCCGGTACGTGCGGTGTACCGGCGGGCGATCGCCGCGGAGGACGCCACTGTCTCCACGCAGCCGATCTGGCCACAGGCGCAGGGCACGCCGTGGCCGACGTTCACATGTCCGATCTCACCCGCGAAGCCGTCGCCGCTGAAGATCTTCCCGTCCAGCAGCAGTGCTCCGGCGATGCCCGTGCCGATGGGCATGATCACCGCGTTGCGCAGGTCCCTGGCGGCACCCATGCGGCATTCGGCCAGGCCCGCGGCGCGCACGTCGTGCCCGAACGCGACGGGGATGCCCAGCCGTTCGGTCATGACGGCGCTGAACGGGAACCGGCTCCACGGCAGGTTCGTCGTGTACACGCCGACGCCGTTCGCCTCGTCCACGATGCCCGGCGCCACGATCCCCACGGCGTCGATCTCGTGCTCGGAGGCGTTGCCGAGCTCCTCGACGAGCTCGGCGATGACGTCGAGGAGGGGCTCCAGCTCGCCGGGCGTCGCCCTGCGCGCGTGCTTCACCGCCGCCACCGCGTCCGAGGTGCCGGTGACGAGCGCCGCCTTGGTCTCGGTGCCACCGATGTCGACGGCTACCACGTGTCTGCGTGCCACGGGATCTGATCCTGCGGCATGGGAGGCCTATTGGTCTATACCAAGTACCGATTTGGGCGCGTGGTCTTACGAGCTGAAACCGCCCGCACCGGACAAAACGGCGTCACCAGCTGAAACGGTGAAGTTCCCTCACTACTGGGACGGTCGGCTCGGTGACCTGGCGTGGTCGGTCCGACCGGCGGCACGCGAGGCGACGCGGACCCGGACGAGCCCGCGTTCGACCACCACCCGTCACGACGGGTGGTGATCCGCTGCGTGCGGCAGGCCCGCTCAGCCCGCCATGATCTTCTGCAGGGCGTCGAGCGCGCGCGAGGCCGTCGACTTCACGGTGCCCTTCGAGATGCCGGTGGCCTCGGCGATCTCGGCCTCCGACAGGTCGCCGTAGTAGCGCAGCACGAGCACCTCGCGCTGGCGCGGCGGCAGCTGCTGCAACGCCTTGACCACGGCCTGGTGCTCCGCGGTCAGCATCGCGAGCGACTCGGCCGACCGCGCGTTCGCGACGTGCGGGGGCGTGTAGTCGCGGGCGGTCTTGCGGCGACGCAGCACGCTGCGCGACCCGTTGACCACGGCCGTGCGGAGGTAACCGACGGCGGCCTGGGCGTCGCGCAGGCCCTTCCAGTTGCGGTGCAGGCCGGTGAAGGCCTCCTGGACCACGTCCTCGGCGGTCGCGGGCTCGTCCACGAGCAGCAGCGCGAGCCTGATGAGGCGCATGCGGTGCTGCTTGTACAGGTCTTCGAGCGTGAGCGGCCCTGTGGGAGGTCCTGCGACGCCGTCCTTGATTCGCAGGTTGGTCAGGGTGTCCTGCACGGTGCGCGGGGTTTCTTCGCCAACCACAAGGTAGGACGGTACCGGTCAGCTTCACTACGGTGGAGCCATGGCCCGCTTTGCAGTCGAATTGGTGTTCGGTCCCGACCGTGAGAAGCGTCTCGCAGTACGCCCCGAGCACCGCGAGTACATCGCGTCCCTCGTCGAGAAGGGCGTGGTCCTCGCCTCAGGCCCGTACGCGGACGACACGGGCGCGTTGATCGTCTACGAGGCGGCGGACGAGGCCTCGCTGAAGGAGATCATCGCCGCCGACCCGTACACGCCCGCGAACGTCGCCGAGTGGCGCATCCGCGAGTGGAACGCCTTGATGGGCTCCTGGCTGTGACGTGGCCGCGCCTCCGGCGCGGCGATCACCGACTAGCGGCCTGACCGCCCGGCCCGACCAGCCCCGACGTGTCCGACTTCGCCATCTCGAGGTCGGCCGCCTTGATCTCCTCGACCGCCTGGCGGTCCACGACCACCGGCGTGAACGCGCGGAAGTACTTGAGAGCGCCGACCCAGCCGGGGACGTGGACCGCCTTCGCCCGCTTCTCGATGCCCTTCACCACGGCGCGGCCGACGTTGCGGACCGGGTACTTCTTGCCGGCCACGCCCGGCATGCCCTTGCGCAGCTTCCCGAAGACCGGGTGCTCGTCGGCGCTGTTGACCATGTCCGTGGAGATCCACGAGAAGTACGCCGTGCCGACGTCCACGCCCAGGTGCCGGACCTCGGCGCGCAGGCTGTCCGCAAACGCTTCGCAGCCCGCCTTCGCCGCCGAGTAGGCCGCGTTGCCGGGGATGTGCACGATCGCCGCGAGCGACGAGACGACCAGGCAGTAGCCGCGGCTCTTGATCAGGTGCGGCAGCGCCGTGCGGACCGTGCGCCACACGCCGAGCAGGTTGACCTCGATGACCCGCTCGAACGCCTTCGGGTCCATCGAGCGCACGAACCCGGTGGCCGCGATGCCCGCGTTCGCCACCACGACGTCGATGCCGCCGAAGTGGTCCGCGACCTCGCTCATCACGCGGTCGAGCACGTCCCAGTCCGTGACATCGGCTTCCCACGCCTTGCCGCCGGTCTCCCGCGCGACCTCGTCGAGCTGGGCCTTCTCCAGCCCGACGAGCGCGAGACGAGCCCCTCGCCCGGCCAGTTGCCTCGCCACCTCGGCGCCGATGCCCCTGGCCGCGCCGGTGATCAGTACCACCTTGCCCGTGACGTCCATGCCGTCACGGTAACGCAACCTACTCCCAGTAAGCTACTGGCAAGTTAAATTGCACTCAGGCGGTCCACCTCTGCCTGGGTGAGCTCCAGCGTGAGCACCGGCAGCAGGTCGCTGAGCTGCTCCAACGTGCGGGCGGACGCGATCGGCGCGGCCACCGTCGGCTGCTGCGCGAGCCACGCGAGGGCCACCGCGGCGACGGTCGTGGAGTGCGTCTCGGCCAGTTCGTCGAGCACTTCGAGGACCTGCAGGCCGTGCTCGTCGAGGTACTGCGCCGCGCCGCCTGCCCGCACGCTGTCCACCTCCACGCCCGGCCGGTACTTGCCGGTCAGGAAGCCGCGCGCGAGACCCCAGTACGGCAGCGTGGCCAGACCGTGCTCGGCGACGACCGCCTGCAGGTCGCCCTCGAACTTGGCGCGGCTGACCAGGTTGTACTCGGGCTGCAGTGCCACGAACTTCGCGAAGCCCTCGCGCTCCTGGATCTCGAGCGCCCGCGCGAGCCGTTCGGCGGAGAAGTTGGACGCGGCGACGTAGCGGACCTTGCCGTCGCGGACGAGCTGGTCGTACGCGGCGAGCGTCTCCTCCAGCGGCGTGCCCGGGTCGTCGCGGTGGTCGTAGTAGAGGTCGACGTGGTCGACGCCGAGCCGCTTCAGCGACCGTTCGGCGGCGGTCAGCACGGTGTCGCGCCGCTGGTTGTCGAACCCGGCGAGCATGCCGACCTTGGTGGCGACCACGACGTCGTCGCGGTTGCCGCGCGCGGCCAGCCACCGGCCAATGATCGTCTCCGACTCGCCGCCGGAGTTGCCCTCGCCCCAGGCCGAGTACACGTCGGCGGTGTCGAGGAAGTTCCCGCCCGCCGCCGTGTAGGCGTCGAGCACGGCGAACGACTGCTCCTCGTCGGCGGTCCAGCCGAAGACGTTGCCACCCAAACAGAGGCGTGAGATTTCGAGGTCCGTGGTGCTCAAGATCGGCATACTGCGAAGGTAGTCCGCCGCGACGATTGGGGTTCGCATGCTGGGAACGTTCGGAGTCTGGGGTTCGCACTACGAGTGGGCGCCGAAGATCGGTGAGATCGCGGAGCTCGAAGCCCTCGGCTACAGCGCCTTCTGGATCGGCGCCTCACCGGACATCGCCCTGGTCGAGCAGGCGTTGAACGCCACGGAGTCGATCACCGTCGCGACCGGCATCACCAACGTCTGGCAGACCGAGCCCGAGGCGGTCTCCGCCGAGTTCCACCGGCTGGCGAGCGACAGGTTCCTGCTCGGCGTCGGCATCGGCCACCGGCAGCTCGACCAGGCCTACGAGAAGCCGTACGCCAAGCTCGTCGGCTACCTCGACCGCCTCGACGTGCCGGCCGACCGGCTCGTGCTGGCCGCGCTCGGCCCGAAGGTGCTGCAGCTCGCCGCGGACCGGACCGCCGGCGCCCACCCGTACCTCGTGCCGGTCGAGCACACCGCCGAAGCCCGCAAGGCGCTCGGCGACAAGCTGCTCGCGCCCGAGGTCACCGTGGTCGTCGAGGAGGACCCGGAAACCGCACGGGCCATCGCGCGTGAGCAACTGGCGCTCTACTTCACGCTCACGAACTACGTGAACAACTGGCGCCGGTACGGGTTCTCCGAGGAGGACGTGAAGGGTTCGGACCGGCTCATCGACGCGTTGGTCGCGCACGGCAGCCCGGACCAGGTGGCCGCGAAGCTGCAGGCGCACGTCGACGCGGGTGCCGACCACGTGGCCGTCCAGTCTCTGAACGGCCACTACGCGGAACTGGCCGGCGCGCTCGGGCTCAGGCGCTGATCTCGACGCCCTTCCAGAACGCCACGCGGCCCTTGATCTCCTTCGCCGCGTCCTTGGGCTCGGCGTAGTACCAGGCCGCGTTGGTGTTCTCGGAGCCGTCGACGTGCAACGAGTAGTAGTTCGCGTCGCCCTTCCACGGGCAGTGGGAGGTGTGGTCGGTCGGCTTCAGCACGGCCGGGTCGACGGATTCCAGCGGGAAGTAGTGGTTGCCCTCGACGACGACCGTGTCGTCGCTCGAGGCGATGATCTTGCCGTTCCACTCAGCGGTTGCCATGCCTTCCACTATCCCCCTACCGGCGAGTAGTGCAGATCGGCTGGTCAGCTCGTACTTGATCGATCCCTCTGTGAGGGCGGCCACTGTTACGGCCCCGTGACACCGACTCGTAGGATGCGGGCTGACACCCGTTCAGGGCGCCTGAGGAGGACCACCGATGCCCATCGCAACTCCCGAGGTCTACGCGGAGATGCTGGACCGGGCCAAGGCGAACGAGTTCGCCTACCCCGCCATCAACGTCACGTCGTCGGAGACGCTCAACGCGGCTCTGCGCGGCTTCGCCGAGGCTGAGAGCGACGGCATCATCCAGGTCTCGACCGGCGGTGCCGAGTTCGCCTCGGGCACCAAGGTCAAGGACATGGTGACCGGTGCCGTCGCGCTCGCGGAGTACGCGCACGTCGTTGCCGCGAAGTACCCGGTGAACATCGCGCTGCACACCGACCACTGCCCGAAGGACAAGCTCGACGGGTACGTGCGTCCGCTGATCGCGATCAGCCAGGAGCGCGTCGACAAGGGCGGCAACCCGCTCTTCCAGTCGCACATGTGGGACGGCTCGGCCGTGCCGCTGGAGGAGAACCTCCAGATCGCCTCCGAGCTGCTCGACCTCTCGGCCAAGGCCAAGCTCGTCCTCGAGATCGAGGTCGGCGTGGTCGGTGGCGAGGAGGACGGCGTCGACAACGAGATCAACGACAAGCTCTACACGACGCCCGAGGACTACCTGAAGACCGTCGACGCGCTCGGTGCCGGCGAGAAGGGTCGCTACCTGCTGGCCGCGACCTTCGGCAACGTGCACGGCGTCTACAAGCCGGGCAACGTGAAGCTGCGCCCGGAGATCCTCAAGCAGGGTCAGGACGTCGTGGCGGAGAAGCTCGGCCTCCCGGCCGGCTCGAAGCCGTTCGACCTGGTCTTCCACGGCGGCTCCGGCTCGCTGCTCGAGGAGATCCACGAGGCCGTGTCGTACGGCGTCATCAAGATGAACATCGACACGGACACGCAGTACGCGTTCACCCGCCCGATCGCGGCGCACATGTTCGCGAACTACGACGGCGTGCTGAAGATCGACGGCGAGGTCGGCAACAAGAAGACCTACGACCCGCGCAGCTACCTCAAGGCCGCCGAGACGGCCATGGGCGCCCGCATCGCGCAGGCGTGCGAGCACCTCAAGTCGTCGGGCCGCATGATCGCGGGCTGATCCACGGCTTCGAGCGAAGGCCCCCGGTGTCCGCCGGGGGCCTTCGTCGTGTCAGCGGAACGCCTCGACGTGGCGGGCGACCCAGTCGGCGAAGGTGCGCGGGGCGCGGCCGAGGACCTTCTCGACGTCCGGGCTCACCACCAGCTCGTCCGCGGTCGGCGAGCCGAGGATGTCGAGGGTGTCGTCGGCGAGCTCGCCCGGCATCAGCTGCTCCATGCCCGCCTTGGCCTCGGCGCGGCTGAGCTCGTGGAACCGCACGGGTTCGCCGAGCGCGTCCGCGATCGCCGCCGCCTGCTGCCGCGGCGTGACCACCTCCGGCCCGGTGAGCTCGAGGACGCCGTTCCGGTCGCTGCGCAGGGCGACGGCCGCGACCTCGGCGATGTCGGCCGGGTCGATGATCGGCACGCCGGTGTCGCCGAACGGCGCGGCGACGGTCCGCCGGGTGCGGACCGACTCGGCCCACCACAGCGCGTTGGACGCGAACCCGCCCGGACGCAGGACCGCCCAGTCGAGACCGGACCCGCGCAGCACGTCCTCCAGCCCGCGCAGCTCGATCCGCGTCGTGCCGAACGGCCTGGTCCGCACGCCCAGCGACGACAGCAGCACCACCCGGCCCACGCCCTGGGCGGCGGCGCGGTCGATCAGCGCGGTGGGGCCGGCGCCGACCGCGTGCAGGTCGCCGGACAGCAGCAGGAACAACGCCTTCGCGCCGTCCAGCGGGAGGGTGTCCGGCCGGGCGAGGTCGGCCTGGACGTGGCGCACGCCGTCCGGCACCTCGGCGGCGTTCCGCGACACGGCCACCACCTGCTCGCCCGCCTCGGCGAGTGCCTTCGTGAGGGGTCGTCCGATGTTCCCGGTCGCCCCGGTCACCACGATCATGTCCAGCTCCTTCGTCGTTGGTGGAGGCGACGCTAGGAACCGGGCTTACATTTCGTAAGGACGTACCTCTGGGTAAGCTCCGGACATGGCAGTCGGAGCTCAGTTCACGCGCCCCGAGAACAACGGGCGGTATGACGTGTTTCACACCAACTGCCCCGCGCGTGAGATGGTCGACCACGTCACCAGCCGGTGGGGCATCTGGGTGCTGATCTCGTTGCAGAGCAACGACCTGAGGTTCTTCGAACTGCGCGACAGCATCCAGGGCGTGAGCGAGAAGATGCTCTCCCAGACGTTGCGCGGGCTCGTCCAGGACGGCCTGATCTGGCGCAGGGTGGAGCCGACGACCCCGCCCCAGGTCACCTACGGGTTGACCGAGTTCGGGCGGGACGTCGGCGTGCCGCTGTCCGACCTGTTCGGCCGGATCACCAGCAGGTTGTCAGCCCAGCTCGAGGCGTGACGCGAGCAGCCGGGCCTGCGGCCGGCGGATCGCCATGTCGCCGACCGTCCACAGCACCGCCAGCAGCACGGCCGTGACCGCGGCCGACGCGAACGCGATCGGCGGACCCCACAGGTACTCCTGCTGGAACCAGATCCCGACGTACCCGACCGTGGTGACCGCGGCCGACCCGAGCACGGCCTTGGCGGGCGTGGGCATGTCCAGCGCGTGCGCGGCGTCGATCGCGAGCCCGACGAGGACCAGGAACAACGGCACCGCGGACTTCGGGAAGTCGATCCCGGCCAGCAACGGCCAGATCAGGCACCGGTACGCGACGTACCCGCCGGCGACGGCCGTGGCCGCCCACGGCTTCGCGATCGTCCGCCGCGCGACGACCAGCACGATCGCCGCCGCCACGAGCCCCCAGACCGGGTAGACCCAGTCCGCGATGGGCAGCGCGAAGTTCACGACGGCCTCGCGCCCGACCGGGATGCCGAGCTGGTCCGCGGCGAACTGCAGCAGGATGGGCTCGGCCTCGGGCCGGCCGCTGTCGTAGGCCTGCAACGCGCGCACGCCGTACTCCTGGTGCTGGTTGGGGAACCAGACGTTCTCCAGGAAGAAGAACCACAACGCCGCGAGCCCGAGAGTGCGGCCGGTGCCCTGCGGGTAGAGCTTCATCCAGCCGCGGATCGCGCCGGCGAGCATCACGGCCGTGCCGAGGTAGAGCAGCGCGTGCGACCCGCTCCAGCTCGTGATGTCGAGCCCGTTGACCCGGTGGTTGATGACGTCGATCGGCAGCGCGATCAGGAAGATCCCCGACCCGACCTGCATCAACCGGATCGTCAGCTTGTCGCCGCCGTACCCGGTGAACGTGTGGAACAACGTCAGCCCGACCACGATGACCGTGCCGACCGTGTTGATCAGGTGCGGCGGCGCGAGGTCGTCGCGCAACCACTTGAAGTGCCACGAGACGTCCCACGACGACCCGATCAACTTGAGCAGGAGACCGACGAGCCACAGCTGGTAGAGCTGCTTCGTGAGCGCCGCCGGTGTCTCCCGGCCGGGCGCGCCCCGCTCCCAGTACTGGTCCCGGAACTGCCTTACCCCCTGGATCATCCGCACATCATGAGCCGCGCTCAGGTGTCCAGGTAGGGCGAATGCCCCTGGTTTTACCCTGATGTTTCCAATTCGTGTGCACGATGGAGTGAACGAAGTTGAAGTTCCGTGCCGCGTCTCGGCAAGGTGCACGGCCATGAGCAACCAGATTCCCGAGAGCCACAAGGCCACCAGGAGCCAGCGGATCATCGCCGGCGTGCTCGTCACCGTGCTGATGCTCGCGGTGGTGGCGACCGTCATGCGGATGTTCGTCTGAGCTTGTCCGGGTGATGCGGCACGATGGTCCACATGGTTGAGAACCTGCTCGGGCCGGAGCCGACCCGTCTTCCCGAACGTCCTGAGGCGCAGGCCGCCGCTGACGGTGGCACCGATCCCGCCAAGATCGTCCGGGCTTATCCGGACTTCTCCGAGGCTTGGGCGTTGTTGGCCGAGCGTGCGCTGCATGCCGGGGACCCTGTGGCCGCTTACGCGTATGCGCGGACCGGGTACCACCGGGGGCTCGACCAGTTGCGTCGGGCTGGGTGGAAGGGCTTTGGGCCTGTGCCGTGGAACCACCGGCCGAACCAGGGGTTCCTGCGGGCGCTTGCTGCGCTTGCGCGGGCTGCTCGGGAGATTGGGGAGGACGAGGAGTGGGAGCGGTGCTCGAAGTTCCTCGCCGAGTCTGATGCTGAGGCTCCGGCTGCGCTTGGGCTGGTCTGACGCGCCGGTTCCGTTGTTGGCTCGGGTTGCGTGCGGCGGGTTTCTGTTGCGTGCTTCCCCTGGGGCTCTGCCCCAGACCCCGGCAATCTGATCAGGGGGTCCGCGCTGTGGGCGGGTAGATGGCACGCCTGTTGCGTAGAGCGGCTGCCTGTTTCGTAGTTTGGGCGCCTCGGCGGTGGGGTCCCATCACGAGCCGCACCAAGAGCGGGCCACAGCCAGGTAGGGATGTCA
>NZ_JBEXNC010000005.1:418993-519340 GCF_040610935.1 Lentzea sp. NPDC003310 | reverse complement strand
TCAGGCCGGCTACCCGTCGTCGCCTTGGTAGGCCATTACCCCACCAACAAGCTGATAGGCCGCGGGTCCATCCCATACCGCCGGAACTTTCCACCACCGAGCATGCGCTCAGTGGTCGTATCCGGTATTAGACCTCGTTTCCAAGGCTTATCCCAGAGTACAGGGCAGGTTACCCACGTGTTACTCACCCGTTCGCCGCTCGTGTACCCCGAAGGGCCTTACCGCTCGACTTGCATGTGTTAAGCACGCCGCCAGCGTTCGTCCTGAGCCAGGATCAAACTCTCCAATAAGGATTGTGTTTGATCGCTCCAGACGGAATATGTCTGGCAATCTGGTATTACTCTCAAAGGAATACCCCGACGAGGGGTATTCATATTACTGGCTGTGTTTCGGCACGCTGTTGAGTTCTCAAAGAACACGCGCTCACCGGATCCTCACTCCGTTTCCGGAGAGTTTCACTCGGGGCTGGTGTTTCTGAAGCTTATTTGGTGTTGGTCGCCGGTGTCAAATCGGCCTCTGAGAGGCTCTTTGTCTTCCGGCTTTTTCGTCAGGCCCGTTCCGGCTTGTTTTCCGGCCCGTGTCGCTCTGACTTGGAGAACATTACACGGGGCACTTTCGATCTCCAAATCGGGGGGTCACCTACGGCGCCGAACCGCCGCTGACCTGCGCGTTCGTCACCGAGAAGACCGGATGGCGGTCCGCCTCCGCCTCGAACGCCGAGACCGGGTCGCCGACCTTCGCGTCGAAGAAAGGCCTCGTCACGGGCTCTTTTCGCACATAGGCCGCCAGCACGGGTGCCGCGACGGGCGCGGAAACCTCCGTCAAAACGACTTGACGTGACCTACGTCCCCTTCGGAGCACTGCCGTGCCGGCGGCCCGTGCGTTGCGCACCCAGTCGCGGACCCCGTACGGCGCGACGAGCCACTCCTGGCCGTCGTGGTTCATCAGGCGGATGGGAATCGTTCGCTCCGTGCCGCTGCGGCGGCCGCGGATCGTGAGCAGCACGTAGTACGACGGCCCGATGCCCAGGGAGGCAGCGCGACTGATGACGACGTTGCCGATGCGACGCACGAGGTGCTGTCGGTAGGTCTTGGCCACGAGGTCAATCATGGACCTCGTGACGTACGACGTGATGGTCATTGGCGGAGGTCCGGCCGGACGGGCGCTCGCACGCGCCTGTGCGGGGGAAGGCCTGCACACGGCGATCGTCGATCGTCATCCACATCGGCCCCCTACGGCGACGTACGGCGCGTGGGCCGACGAGCTCCCGGAGGGCACGCCCACCAGAGCGGTGAGCACGACTGTTCGCGCGTACGCGCGCGAGGAGCACCTGATCGACCGCACCTACGTCGTTCTGGACAACGCCAAGCTCCACGAACTGCCGGACAGCGTCGAGGTGCTCCGACGGCCGGAAGCAGCGCGCTACACGTTCAACGCCACTGGGGCGCGCAAGGGCAGTGCGGAACAAACGGCCGTAGGAACGGTCATCGAGTCGGACAGCACGGAAACGACGTTGATGGACTGGCGTGGCAGCGGTGACACGTTCCTCTACACGGTCCCTCTAGGGGGCAACCGAGTTCTTGTGGAAGAGACGTGTTTGGTGCGCAGGCCTGGCATGCCACTGCAGGAGCTCCGTGAGCGCTTGCACGCGCGGATGGCGCCAGGCGAAGAAGAGGAACGCGTGCGCTTCCCAATGGACGCTCCTAGGGCGAAGAACGCGTTCGGCGCGGCGGCCGGCTTCATCCACCCCGCGACTGGCTACAGCGTCGCGACCTCGCTCCAGCTCGCTCCCCGCGTGGCCCAGGCGATCGCGAGCAACGAGGACCCCAAGCGCGTCATCTGGTCGCGTAAGGCGCAGGCCGTGCACGCAATGCGCGCGTACGGTCTGAAGGTCCTCCTCCGCCTCACCCCCGACGAGACGAAGGACTTCTTCGAGCTGTTCTTCCGGCTCGACCCGGAACTGCAGCGTGCTTACCTGTCCGGCCGCGAGGACGTCCGCGGCATGACGGCCGCCATGATGGCCTTGTTCCGAACCGTGCCGAGCCACCTCAGGTGGAAACTCGTCCGCTGAAACCCCAGCGTGAAGGCCGTGTCACGGTGCGCAGCCCCGGCGTGGCGATTCGGAGCCGTGCTCGTGAACAGCTGGTGAACCCCCTTGGTGCCGCTCGTTCGCACCGGCACGATCGAGGGCGTGCCCGCATTGCTGGATGACGTCAGGTTCGCCTTCCAGCCGCTGTTCAACCTCAACACCGGGGGCGTCGTCGCGATCGAGGCTCTGGCCCGGCCGCACGACGGCAGCGTGCAGGATCTGCTCCAGGCCGCCTTCCGGGCGGGCCTGCTGGCCAACGCCGACGTCGGACTCGCCTGCCGCGCCATCCGGTCCGCGGGCGACTTCGACCTGATGCTGCCGCTGCACGTGAACCTGCTGGCGATCACGGTGGCGGACAAACCCGAGGTCATGAGCCCTCTGTACGGCGCTCTCCGGGACGCGGGGCGGTCGCCGGACAGCGTGGTCATCGAGATCGGCGAACCGTACTCGCGGGCCAACCGCGGCCGGCTCGCCCGCGGCCTGCAGACGTTGCGCAACAACGGTTTCCGCCTCGCGCTCGACTGCGTGGGCGAGGGCGACGTGCCGCTCGGCCTGCTGACCAGCTCGTCGCCGGACTACATCAAGCTCGACCGCGAGATCGTCCGCTCGCTGCCCGACGACGCCGCGCGGGGTGCGCTGGTGAAGTCGCTGGTGCACCTCGGCGAGTACACGGGCGGCCAGGTCGTGGCCGAGGGTGTGGAGACCGAGGCGGAGCTGACGTACCTGCGCAAGCTCGGGGTGGGGTACGCCCAGGGGAAGTACCTGGCGCCGCCGCAGCGCAGGCCCGCCGTGAACGCCCGCATCGCGCCCGAGGCGGTGACGGAGACCGGGGAGATCCGCCGGGCCAGCACGGGTCCGCGGATCACGGCGTTCCTGCACCCGGCGACGACGTTGCCCGAGCACGCCACCAGTGAAGAGGTGCGTGAGGTGCTCGCGTCGCAGCCGTCGGTCACGGGTGTCGTGCTCGTCGACGACGAGGGACGCCCGAAGTGGTCCGTGGACCGCAACAGGTTCCTTCTCGCCGTGACGGGTCCGTACGGCCATGCGTTGCATGCCAAGCGAGAGGCCGCACGGCTCGCGGACAAGCCTCACATCATCGGTACCGAATCGTCGGCGCTCGACCTGCTGGACGTGGTGGCGGGTGCGAACCGTGAGCGCACCAACGACGACCTCATCGTCGTGGACCACAACGAGCGGTGCATGGGTGTTGTGCGCGTGGCGGACGTTGTGCGAGGTGTCGCGGAGCTGAAGGTGGAGCAGGCGGCCGCGCTGAGCCCTCTCACCCGCCTGCCGGGTAGCGACGTGATCTCCGACGAGGTGGACCGGCGCATCGACCAGGGCGAGATCTTCGCGATCTCGTGGCTCGACGTCGACGGCTTCAAGCTGGTCAACGACACGGTCGGGTTCGCGGCGGGCGACGACCTGATCCGCGCGATCGGGCACGACCTGGCGGATCTCGCGCAGGTGTTCCCCGGTGTGCAGGTCGGGCACGTCGGCGGTGACGACTTCCTGCTCCTCGTGGGCCTCGACGAGACGGTGCCGCTGTGTGCTCGTCTGCTCGACAAGCCGTACACGGCAGAGGGACGACACGTCACCCTCTCTCTTGCGACCCTTATCTGTGCTCCGGGATCAGTCGGGTCGTATCGAGAGGTGTCGCGGTTGCTGGCACCAGTGAAGGAGCACGCGAAGTCGCTCTCCGGTTCCAGCTGGGTCATGGGACGGCCGGGCACCGAACGACGCGACGTGCTGCGTGGTGTCGCGCAACGCGCGGTGAGTTGACAAGTACAACCAAACGCCTCCTGTGCGGCGCGCTGATCACTCATAGCATCGAGGGTGCTACTCAGTGCACAGGAGGTTCGCGTGCAGGTCGGCAGCAGAACTCAATCGGTACCCGCGCAACGCAGAAGCATTGACGGCCTCCTGACCGTTGGCGTGGAAGAAGAATTCGTTCTGGTGGAAGCCGCCACGGGGCATTTGGCCAACCGTGCCAACGAAGTGCTGGCGGGCGCGGACCGGTACGAGGTCGATCTGCAACCGGAAATCGCGCAATACCAGGTGGAATCGGCGAGCGGCGTGTGCACGGACATGACCGTGTTGCGCGAACAGCTCGCCACGGCGCGGAGGGCTCTCGTCGAACGGGCGGCGCGGCACGACGCGCGGCTCGCGGCGACCGGGACGCCGGTGCTGGGGCTCACGATGCCGACGCCGCTGACGAACTCCCCGCGCTACCACCGGATGGCGCAGGAGATGGGCGCGCTCACCAACGACCTCGCGATCTGCGGCTGCCACGTGCACATCGGGCTGCCCGACGACGAGGCGAAGATCTTCGTGAGCAACCACCTGCGGCCATGGCTGCCGACGTTGCTCGCGCTGGGCGCGAACTCGCCGTACTGGCTCGACGGGGACACGGGGTACGCGAGCTGGCGGTACGTCGTCTGGAACCGTTGGCCCACTTCGGGTGCGCCGCCGCACTTCGAGTCGGCGGCGGAGTACTACGCGGCACGGGAGGAGATCGTCGCGAGCGGCGCGGCGATCGACGCGGGGATGCTCTACTGGGACGTCCGGCTCTCGGCCCGCCACCCCACGCTGGAGCTGCGGGTCTCCGACGTGGCGCCGACGGTCGAGGAGGCAGTGCTGATGGCCGCGCTGGTGCGCGGGATCGCCGCCACCGCGCTGACGTCCGGCACGCCGCCGGTGAAGCTGCCGGCGCACCTGCTGAAGGTGGCGATGTGGCGGTCGGCGCGCGACGGCCTGGAGGGCTTCGGCATCGACCCGGTGACGGGCGCGCCCACGCCGGCGTCGTCGATCGTCGCGTCGCTGCTGCGGTGGATCCGGCCGGCGCTGGAGTTCGCGGGCGACTACGAGATGGTGTCCACGGCGATCGACCGCTTGCTGCTCGACGGCACGGGCGCGGTGCGGCAGCGGCGGGCGTTCGCGCGGCGCGGCAGGCTGGACGACGTGGTGGGTTTCCTGGTGGCACAGACTTCTCCCGTGTGACCTCACTCGATCGGGTACAACTCGTCGCGGCTTGGGGTGCCTCCAAGCCGCGATCCGGTAGGTAGTCCCCGTGGCCACCCCCATCTGGGCCCCGGGAGTGAACGGCCCGGAACTCCCCAACACCGCACGGGTCAGGGACTACTGGCTCGGCGGCACGCACCACACCGAGGCCGACCAGCGGCTCGCGGCGCACCTCGTGTCCGCGGCGCCGCACCTGCCGTACCTGTGCCGCACGCACCGCGCGTTCCTCGGCAGGGTGGTCAGGAGGCTGACCGCCCTGGGCGTGCGGCAGTTCCTCGACCTCGGGTCCGGCCTGCCCACCGCCGGCAACGTGCACCTCGTCGCGCCGGACGCGAGCGTGGTGTACGTGGACGTCGACCCGGCGGTGGCGCAGCAGGGCCGGGAGATCGTCGCGGACGACCCGCGCGTCTCCTACCTGTGCGCGGACCTCTGCGATCCCGGTGCGGTGCTGGAGTCGGAGGAGGTCCGCACGACGCTGGACCTCACGCGGCCGGTCGCGTTGCTGGTGCTGGACGTGCTGCACTTCGTCCCCGACGAGGCCGAGCCGCACGAGGTCCTCGCCCGGTACGCGGACGCGCTGGCGCCCGGCAGCCACCTCGGGCTCTCGCACACGTGCCGCGACCCGTTCATGCTGGCCGCTGTCGGGCTTTTCGGGGCCATGTACGGGAACCAGCCGCTGCCGTCGTTCTCGTTCCGGTACCCGGAGCAGGTCGTGCGGTTCTTCGACGGCTTGGAGGTCCTCCATCCCGGTGTGGTGCCGATCCCGTTGTGGGAGCCGGATCCCGGCGAGGTGCGGGACCGCAACCCGGAGAACTTCCAGGGCTGCGGCGGTCTCGCGCGCAAGAACTAGGCGAGCAGCGGGATCGCGGCCAGCACGATCGTCGACGCGACCGCCAGCGACATCCCGTAGCGCAGCTGCTGCCGTGCCGACGGCAGGTCGCGCGCGAGCAGGAACGCCGAGCACGCGCCCACGCCGACAGCCGCCCACCACGGCCCGAACCGGAACCACAGCCCGCCGCCGACCAGCAGCAGTCCGCCGACGGTCAGCTGCGTGGTCGCGTTCACGGCGTGACGGGTGCCGTACAGCACGGCCGGGGTGCGCGAGCCGGCGCGCGCGTCGCCGGCCCGGTCCGGGACCGCCCACCAGAGCGCACGGCCCGTCGCGAGCGCGGCGACGCCGGAGAACACCAGCCACACCGCCGGTTCGGCCCGTCCCCCGGCGGCCGAGTAGGCCGTGATGCTCGGCAGCAGTCCGGCGGCGGTCGCGAGCGCCACCGGACCGGCGTACCCGCGCCGCTTCAGCCTGACCGGTTCGAGGTTGTAGGCCAGGTACAGCACCAGGATCAGCGCGACGCCGGCCGCCACCCGCCACGACACGGCGACGGCCAGCGCGAGGGCGAAGACCATTTCGAAGACGGCCAGGGCGAGGACTCTGCGGGTGCCGATCTCCCGCACCGCCTGCGCCAGATGGCGTTTCTCGGTGGTGTGGACGTCGTTGCGGACGTCGGCGTACGCGTTGAGCGGGTTGCCGGAGATGATCGCGACGAAGTTCGCGAGCACGGCGATCACCACGGCGAGGTCGAACCTCGTGGCGTAGCAGGCACCCCAGGAGGCGGCGCACGCGTAGTGCGCGCCGAAGGGGTGTTCCAGGCGGTGGAGGTGGATCAGCGCCGGCACGTGGCCACCACCGTGAGGCTTGGCGGCGGCACCATCGCGGCGCCCCGCGACCGGGGCGGGCCGATCGGCGAGGTGACCTCGACGCGCCTGTGCCGCAGCAGGGTCGCGACGATCAGCCGGATCTCCAGCAGCGCCAGGTCCCGGCCGGGGCAGAGCCGCACTCCCCCGCCGAACGGGAGGAACGCGCCGGGCGGCGGGGGCGGGCGGCCGGGGTCGAACACGTGCGGGTTCTCGTAGGTCGCGGCCCGGCGGTGCGCGAGGTAGATGCTCGGGGTGATCACCATGCCGGCGGCGCTCATCCGGTTGCCGGCGAGCGTCGCGGGCGGGGACAGCCGCAGCGACTCCGCGATCACCGCGTCCAGCAGGTCCGGTCGCTCGGCCAGGCCGGGGGTGCGGCTGGTCCAGTGCAGCGTCCACGCGGTGGCGCTCGCCGTGGTCTCGTGGCCGGCGAACAGCAGCGAGACGACCTGGTCGCGCAGGTCGTCGGCGGGCAGGAACGCCGCCAGGGCGGGAGGTTCGGCGGTGCGCGCCCGGTGCAGCAGCAGCGCGTCGAGCCGCGGGTCGGACCTCGTGGCGCCGGGCGTCAGGCAGCGGTGCGCGAGGGTGCGGACGCGGCTGCCGAGGCGGCGGTCGAGCCAGCGGGAGAACGCGGTCAGCAGCACGTCGTCGTCCACGCCGAACACGACCCTGCCGATGATCCGCAGGGTGAGCCCCCTGGTCCACGACGACAGGCTCACCGGGGTCTCCGGCAGGTCGCCGACCGCGCGCTCGACGATCTCCTCGACCACCGCCCGGTGGCGGGCCGGGCGCAGCAACGGCGCGAGCGTGCGCCGGTACGCGGCGTGCTCGCGGCCGTCGAGCCAGAGCACGGACCTGGTGCCCAGCAACGGGCTCAGCGTGCGGCTCGGCGGGTGCCGCAGCGCGCGGTCGGTGCGGAACAACGCGGTCACGACGTCCGGGTGCCAGGCGAGCCAGCGCCGGTCGCGCACCCGGACCAGGCCGTCCTCGACGTCCTCCACCGAGTCGAGGAACGGGATCAGGCGCAGCGTGAGCTTCAGCTCGGTGCGGTTCACCGGCGCACCGCGCAGGCGAGGTGGAGCGCGGCCCGGCCTTCCGCGCGCACGATTCTCGTTGGGGTGTAAAGGTCCTTGTCGTGCCACAGCGGCGGGTGAGCGCGATCTCCCCAGTGCCGCAAGAACATCGCACCGCGGTGGACGGCCCGGCTGACGTCGCGGGTCGCGTGGGACAGGACGCGGAGTGCGTAGGCGGTCTCCTCGTAGGTGCCCTCCCACCTGCCCCACGAGCCGTCGTCGCGTTGCGTGCCGAGCACCCAGTCGACGGCTTTGTCGTTGCCGCGCAGGGCATTGGTGGCGCACGCGGTGGCGTAGTACGGCGAGGCGTGCCACTTGTCGGTCCAGTTGCCCGCCGGTTCCTGCATGTCCCGCACCCACTCCTCCAGTTCCCGGTCGGGGCCGACGGCCTGCAGCGCGTGGGCGTTCGTGCTCGTCGACGGCGTGCGCTCGCCCGGGAAGCAGGCGAAGTGGCGGGCTTCCCGGTAGCGGTCGAGGACGCGCACGGGGCCGGGGCGGTCGCACAGCGCGAGGGCGTGCAGCGCGGTGGCCGTGTCGTCGGCGTCGGCCGGGAGTCCCGGACCGCCCGCGGCGCCGTCGACCGAGAACGCCGCCCGGATCCCGTCGGTCGCGGTGTCCGGTACGTCGAGGCCCGCGGACCTCAGGGCGACGACGATCCACGACCGTTCGAACAGCGGGACCGGGACGCCCGCGGGCACCGGACCGCCGTGCCGTTCTTGGACGGCCTCCAAGTAGTCGAGGCCAGGACCCGGCACCGGTCCCCCGAGCTGCACGGCGGTCGCGGCCGGACTGGCGGCGACGACACCGTCGACCGCCCGGACCTCGGGACGCGGGCCGAAGACCTCCAGGGTGTGCCAGAGCTTGGCCGGCAGCGGGCGGCGGCGCAGCGCGTGCAGCGGACGGGGGTCGAACGGTGTGCGCAGGCCGAGCCGCTCGGCCAGGGCGGGCACGATGAGCTCGACGGCGACCGTGTCGGGCAACGCCACCGGGCGGCCGAGCAGACCGCGCAGGGCGGCGAGGCCCCGGCGCGCGGCCGAGTGCGGACCCAGGGCGTCGACCGCGCTCAACGTCGGGACCAGCGCGTACTCACCCGGTCCGCCCCACGTGCCGTCGGCGTGCTGGCTGTCGAGGAGGAACCGGACCCGCGCCGCGTGCCCCCGCAGCCACGGCGCGAGAGCGACCAGCCGGGCCGTCTCGTACACGGACGGTGAAACGCCACCCCAGGGATCGTCGCTCAGCTGCGCCCACAGCCCCATGTGCGGCCCCCGGAGATAGCGACTGCGTAACCCTAGGCCCACGCAGAGTAGCACCGACTGCGCCGTTCGGCGCAGCACCCTGCGGGGTGGTCGTGACAGGCGGATGCTCGGGGAAACAGCCCGGAAGGAGCAGATTGTGACGACAGCGCGCGACATCATGCACCCCGGCGTGCAGTGCGTGGACGAGGACGCGAGCCTCGTCGAGGCAGCCCGGATGATGCGGGACCTCGACGTCGGCTCCCTGCCGATCTGCGGCAAGGACGACCGGCTGCACGGCATCATCACCGACCGCGACATCGTGATCAGGGCCGTGGCCGAGGGCCTCGACCTCGCGACGACCCGGGCCGGCGAGTTCGGCTGCCACGTGCACTGGGTCGACGCGGAGGACCCGGTGGAGCACGTGCTCGAGACCATGGGCGAGCACCAGATCCGGCGGCTGCCGGTGATCGAGGACCACCGGCTCGTCGGGATGGTGTCCGAGGCGGACCTCGCGCGGCACCTGCCGGAGGACAAGCTGGCGGAGTTCGTCGAACGGGTCTACGCCTAGAGCCTGCGAACGCCGTGCTCCAGGTAGTGGGTCTCGCCTGATTCCCGCGCGCGCAACGCTTCCGCGACCCTGCGGGCGAGTCTCGGGATCAGGCGGTCCCCCGCTTCGAGCGGCGGGACGAACGCGTACGACCGCAGTTCCTCGGCCTGCAGCCGGATCTCGTCCGCCGCGGTGAGCAGGCCGCCCTCGAACACGAACAGCACGCGGTCCTCGCCGTCGCGCGGAGCCCAGTCGGCCACGAGCAGCCGGCCGGGTTCCCTGACCAGGCCGAGCTCTTCCTCGACCTCGCGGCGGCACGCCTCGCTCGGAGTCTCGCCGTGTTCGACCGCGCCGCCCGGGATCTCCCAGTGCGGCTTGTAGGTGGGCTCGACGAGCAGGAGGCGTCCCGCCTCGTCGAAGAAGAGGGCGCCCGCCGCGGACAGTGCTCTGCTGCTGCGATCCACGGGCTCAGAACAGGGTCGCGGGCTCGAGCGGTTCCGGCTCGGGCAGCGGATCGAGGCCGGACACCAGCGCGCGCACGTCGTCGTGGAAGCGGCGGCACAAGGCGGGCGCGTCGTCGTTGTTGGGCGTGTGCACGAAGAACGTCGGCGACAGACCCTCACGCAGCCAGTTCGCGACCACCTCGGTCCACGGCCGCCAGCCCTCGATCGTCTCCTCGTCGGAGTCGCGGCCCAGGTAGCGGACGGACGGCCGGTCGGTGAGCGCGCGGGTGCGGCGCGGCATCCTCGGCTTCCTGGCCCACGCCTCCGCTTCGCCCTCGCTGGTCGGCGGGCTCTGGAACAGGACCTCGGTGTCGAACGGCATCCACTCGGCGCGCACGTCGTCGAGCGTCGTCTCGAGCAGCGACTCCGCCCGCGCGTCGGTGAAGAAGTCGAGGTGGCGCACCTCCGCCACGCGCCGGAGACCGGCGGGCAGCCTGCGCAGGAACCGGCCGAGGGCGTCGACGTCGTGCGGGCCGAACGACGCGGGCAGCTGCGTCCACAGCACGGCCCGCTCGCCGAGGGGCTCGATGGCGTCCAGGAAGGCGCGCATCTCGACCTCGACGCCGGCGAACCGGCGCTCGTGCGTGACGGTCTTCGGCACCTTCACCATGAACCGGAAGTCCGGGTCGGTCTGCTGCGCCCACGTCTCCACGGTGCTGCGGGCCGGGGTCGCGTAGAAGGTGGTGTTGCCCTCGACCGCGTTGCACCAGCCCGCGTACGCCCGCAGGCGTTCCTTCGGCGGCGAGGGCTGCGGCAGGAACCGTCCAGGCCACGCCTTGTGGTTCCACATCGCGCAGCCGACGTGAAGACGCGCCACTCCACCTGCTCCCGTCGGTCGAGAGGCCAGTCTATGGTCGTCCGGCCAGGGTTCGAACCTGGGACCCTCTGCTTGTAAGGCAGACGCTCTCCCGCTGAGCTACCGGACGTTCAGTCGCCCCGCCAGGACTTGAACCTGGGACCTACCGCGTATCAGACGGACGCTCTCACCGGGCTGAGCTACGGGGCGTTGGTGGAAGACGAGGGTGTCGAACCCTCCAGGGCGATCTTGCAAGGATCACCTGCGCGCCGGCGCGTCCCCCGTTGTGTTCGGTTGTGCAGTGCCGCGGGCAGGATTCGAACCTGCACTGGACGCGTTCTGAGCGCGTTGCCTCTTCCGTTGGGCTACCGGGGCGTGCGGATCCGGGGAGTCGAACCCCGACTGTCATGGCCCTCAACCATGTGCCTCTGCCTGTTGGGCTAGATCCACGTCATTGCGAGCGGTCGGAGGGCATCGAACCCTCTGCTTCGGTTTGGAAGACCGACGTGTCCGCCGAGTTCACCACGACCGCATTGTTTTTCGAGCAGCACCGATGGAAGGAGTCGAACCCTCGGGCAACGGGTTTGGAATCCGTTCCGCTTCCGAAGCTCATCGGCATGGACCAGGCCAAAAAGAAAACCGCCCACGTTGCGCGTGGGCGGCTCCGAGGTCATGACCTGGGGATCAGGTCATGGCGTGGAGCCCCACGCCACCGCCAGCAGACCGCTGGCGACGAGGGCGAGAATTCGCCATCCCGCGAGCTGTGCCTTGGCGAGCATGTCTTCCTCCGGTTGATCTTCGGTGTTCGTGATGGGATCAAGTTATGCGAGCGGCGCGAGGGGGCGCAACGCATTTAATCGAGTTCACCGGCATGTTCCAGATGGTGGATTCGTGTTTCGATGGCGGACATGCGGGGTAAAGGGTCGCGTCATCCGGAACTGACGGCGCTGCTGGCCGGTCGCACACCGGCCGCCACCGTGGACGTGTCGTGGCAGGGCGGCGCGATGCCGTTGCGGGTGCACGCCCACACCGTCCCGGCCGAGCTGCCCGACGTGCTGGTCACGTCGGTGCGGTGCGTCGTGCGGGTGGGCGGGCTGGTGGTCCTCTGCGAGAACGCCGACGGGTGGCACCCGTTGCCCGGTGGCAGGCGAGAGCCCGGTGAGTCCCATGTGGACACCGCGGTCCGCGAGGTGCGTGAGGAGACCGGGTGGTTGCTGGACCGCGCGAGTCTGCGCCCTCTCGGGTGGCTGCACCTCGAGCACCTCGCGCCGCGTCCCGCGGGCTACCCGTACCCCTACCCGGACTTCCTGCAGGTCGTGTTCCACGGCACCGCGAGCGGGCGCGACGGCGGACCGGACTGGGTCGACACCGACGGGTACGAGCAGCGGTCCCGGCTGGTCGGCCTGGCCGAGGCACGTGCCACCACCTCGAACGGTCTGCTGGCGCCGGCGTTCCTGGACCTGCTCTGAAAACGGCGACGGCGCGCACCCCGGAGGATGCGCGCCGTCGCGACGAGAAAGCCGATCAGACGGTGAAGCCGAGCGCCCGCAGCTGCTCGCGGCCGTCGTCGGTGATCTTCTCCGGGCCCCACGGCGGCATCCACACCCAGTTGATGCGGAAGTCCGACACGAGACCGCCACCCGTGCCCCCGGTGAGGGCGGCGCGGGTCTGGTCCTCGATGACGTCGGTCAGCGGGCAGGCCGCGGACGTGAGCGTCATGTCGATGGTGGCGACGTTCTTCTCGTCGACGTGGATGTCGTAGACGAGGCCGAGGTCGACCACGTTGATGCCCAGCTCGGGGTCCACGACGTCGCGCATCGCTTCTTCCACGTCGTCGAGCGCGGCGACGTCAGCCTTGGGCTCGAAGACCGGCATGCCCTCGGCTCCCCGGACCACTTCTTCGGTGCTCATGCTGCTCCCTGGCTTCGTGCTACTGCGTCTTTGAAGGCCATCCAGCCCAGCAGCGCGCACTTCACGCGCGCCGGGTACTTCGAGACGCCGGCGAAGGCGATGCCGTCCTCGAGGACGTCCTCGTCGGGCTCGATCTGGCCGCGGCTCTGCATCAGCTCGACGAACGCGTCCATCTTCTCGAACGCCTCACCCACGGGCTTCCCCACGACGAGGTCGGTCAACACCGACGTCGACGCCTGGCTGATCGAGCAGCCCTGGCCGTCGTAGGAGACGTCGGAGACGATCTCGCCGTCGAGCTTGACCCGCAGCGTCACCTCGTCGCCGCAGGTCGGGTTGACCTGGAACGACTCCGCGTCGTACGGGTCGCGCAGGCCTCGGCCGTGCGGGTTCTTGTAGTGGTCCAGGATGATCTCCTGGTACATCTGCTGGAGCTGCATCTCAGGCCACCCCGAAGAACTTCTGCGCCTCGCGGACGCCGTCGACCAGTGCGTCGACCTCGTCCAGCGTGTTGTACAGGTAGAACGTCGCGCGCACCGACGACTGGGCGTTCAGGCAGCGGTGCAGCGGCCACGCGCAGTGGTGGCCGACGCGCACGGCGATGCCCAGGCTGTCGAGCACCTGGCCGGCGTCGTGCGGGTGGACGCCCTCGATCTCGAACGGCACGGCGCCGCCGCGGTTCACCGCGTCGGACGGGCCGATCAGGCGGACACCCTTCACCGCTGAAAGACCTTCGAGCGCCGCCACGGTCAGCAGGTGCTCGTGGGCGTGCACGCGCTCCATGCCCACGACGCTGAGGTAGTCCACCGCGGCACCCAGGCCGACGGCCTGGGACGTCATCGGCGAACCGGCCTCGAAGCGCTGCGGCGGCGGGGCGAACGTCGAGCCCTCCATCTTCACCAGCTCGATCATCGAGCCGCCGGTGATGAAGGGGGGCAACGCCTCCAGCAGCTCACGCCGTCCGTAGAGGACACCGATGCCGGACGGGCCGAGCATCTTGTGGCCGGAGAACGACGCGAAGTCGACGCCCAGCGCGTGGAAGTCGACCGGGCCGTGCGGAACGGACTGGCACGCGTCCAGCACCGTCAGCGCGCCGACCTTCCGCGCCGCAGCGACGAGCACGTCGACCGGGTTGATCACGCCGGTCACGTTGGACTGGTGCGTGAACGCGACGACGCGCGTCCGGGACGTGATCACGCTGTCCACATCGGACAGGTCGAGCCTGCCGTCCGCGGTCAGCTTGAACCACTTCAAGGTCGCGCCGGTCCGAGAAGCGAGCTGCTGCCACGGAACGAGGTTCGCGTGGTGCTCCATCTCGGTCACGACGATCTCGTCACCGGGGTTCACGACGAACCGCGCGGCCTCGGGACCCGAGGTCGCGGCGTTGCCCATCGCGTACGCCACGAGGTTGAAGCCCTCGGTGGCGTTCTTGGTGAACACCAGCTCGCCGAAGTCGGCGCCGACGAAGTCCGCGATGCGCTGACGCGCACCCTCGTACGCGTCGGTCGCCTCTTCCGCCAGCTGGTGCGCGCCGCGGTGGACAGCGGCGTTGTGCTGCTGCAGGAACGCCTTCTCGGCGTCCAGAACCTGCGTCGGGCGTTGTGAGGTGGCGCCGGAGTCCAGGTAGACCAGGCGCTTCCCGTCACGAACGGTGCGAGACAGGATCGGGAAGTCCGCCCTCAGGGCGGTGACGTCCAGTGGTGCTGCGGTGGTGGTCACAGCGCCTCCTCTCAACACTGCCAACGTCAGGAAAGGGCTGCTGCTTCCGACTTTCCGGTGTACTTCACGTAACCCTCGGACTCGAGCTGGTCGGCGAGCTCGCGGCCGCCCGACTCGACGATCCGGCCGTTCGCGAAGACGTGCACGAAGTCGGGCTGGATGTACTTGAGGATGCGGGTGTAGTGCGTGATCAGCATGACGCCGACCTCACCGTTCTCCTTGTACCGGTTGACGCCCTCGGACACGACGCGCAGCGCGTCGACGTCCAGGCCGGAGTCGGTCTCGTCGAGGATCGCGACCTTCGGCTTGAGCAGGCCCAGCTGCAGGATCTCGTGGCGCTTCTTCTCACCGCCGGAGAAGCCCTCGTTCACCGAGCGCTCGGCGAACGCCGGGTCGATGTCGAGGTCGGCCATCGCGCCCTTGACCTCCTTCACCCAGTGGCGGAGGTTCGGGGCCTCGCCGCGGACGGCGGTGGCGGCGGTGCGCAGGAAGTTCGACATCGAGACGCCGGGGACCTCGACCGGGTACTGCATGGCGAGGAAGAGGCCCGCGCGGGCGCGCTCGTCGACGGACATCTCGAGGACGTCCTCACCGTCGAGCGTGACGGTGCCCGAGGTGATCGTGTACTTCGGGTGGCCCGCGATCGCGTAGGACAGCGTGGACTTGCCGGAGCCGTTGGGGCCCATGATGGCGTGCGTCTCGCCGGCCTTGATCGTCAGGTCGACGCCCTTGAGGATCTCCTTGGGAGCGTCCTCGCTGACGACCGAGACGTGCAGGTCCTTGATCTCAAGGGTGGCCATGACTTGCCGTTCTCCTGGTGGTGTAGCTAGAAGTCAGTTCGTGGTGACGGTGACGTCGACGAAGACGTCGCCGTCACGGATGTCGACGGCGTAGACGTCGACCGGTTCGCTGGCGGGCGGCGACGAGGGCTTGCCGGTCTCGAGGTCGAAGCACGACCCGTGCAACCAGCACTCGATCCCCTTGCGGGAGACCTCGCCCTCGCTCAGCGACACCGCGGCGTGCGAGCACAGATCCGCGAGTGCGTGCACCCGCTCGCCGTCGCGCACCAGGACGATGTCGACATCGTCCACGGTGGCGGCCAACGGCTTGCGGTTGTCCAACGAGGACAGTGCACACACCTTGATCACGCGCCGACCGCCTCGAGCTCTGCCTCGATGGCGGCCTCGAGGCGCTCGCGCACCTCGGGGACGGCGATCTTCGCGATCAGCTCCTGGAAGAAGCCGCGCACGACGAGACGCCGCGCCTGCTCCTCCGGGATGCCGCGCGCCTGCAGGTAGAACAGCTGCTCGTCGTCGAACCGGCCGGTGGCGCTGGCGTGGCCCGCGCCCTCGATCTCGCCGGTCTCGATCTCCAGGTTCGGCACCGAGTCGGCACGCGCGCCGTCGGTGAGCACCAGGTTGCGGTTGAGCTCGAAGGTCTCGGTGCCCTCGGCCGCCACGCGGATCAGCACGTCGCCGATCCACACGGTGTGCGCGCCCTCGCCCTGCAGCGCGCCCTTGTAGACCACGTTGCTGCGGCAGTTGGGCTGCGAGTGGTCGATGAACGGGCGGTGCTCCTGGTGCTGGCCCGCGTCGGCGAAGTACAGGCCGGCCAGGTCGGCGTCGCCGCCCTTGCCCGCGTACTGCACGACCGGCGTGATGCGGACGACGTCGCCGCCCAGCGTCACCACGGTGTGCTTGATCGACGCGTCGCGCCCGAGCTTCACGTGGTGCTGCGAGACGTGCACCGCGTCGTCGGCCCAGTCGTGGATCGCGATCACCTGGAGGTGCGCGCCGTCCGCGACGACGAACTCGACGTTCTCGGCGTACGCGCCGGAACCCCGGTAGTCGACGACGACGGTGCCCTCGGCGAACTGCGCGGCCTTGACCAGCAGGTGGCCGTAGGCGACGGAGCCCTCGCCGGCGCCGGTGATCGTCACCGTGGTGGGCTCGGACTTCGCGTCGCCGGGCAGCGTCACGACCGTGGCCTGCTCGAAGGACGTGTACGCCTGGGCCGCGATGCGGTCACCGGGGACACCGGCCTTGCCGAGGCGGTCGTCGTCACGACCGACCGTCTCGACGGTGACACCGGCGGCGGCGTTCACCTCGACGGCGACGGAACCCGTCGCCGCAGCGCCGGAGTGCAGACCGGCCAGACGCTTGAGAGGCGTGAAGCGCCAGATCTCCTCACGGCCGCCCGGGACCTCGAACGCGTCCACGTCGTAGGACGTGAAGTGCTCTGCGCGCGAGGCGACGGGAACGACAGCTCCGTGGGAGTGAGGTTGAGTCGACAGGGCGGCCATGTCAGCCGACGGCCCCTTCCATCTGCAGTTCGATCAGGCGGTTCAGCTCGAGGGCGTACTCCATGGGGAGCTCGCGCGCGATGGGCTCGACGAACCCGCGCACGATCATGGCCATGGCCTCGTCCTCGTTGAGGCCGCGCGACATCAGGTAGAACAGCTGGTCCTCGGAGACCTTCGAGACCGTGGCCTCGTGGCCCATCGCGACGTCGTCCTCGCGGACGTCGACGTACGGGTAGGTGTCCGAGCGGCTGATGGTGTCGACCAGCAGCGCGTCGCACTTCACCGTGGACTTCGAGTGGTGCGCCCGCTTGTTCACCTGGACCAGGCCGCGGTACGACGTGCGGCCACCGCCACGCGCCACCGACTTCGACACGATCGTCGAGGAGGTGTGCGGGGCCATGTGGACCATCTTGGCGCCGGCGTCCTGGTGCTGGCCCTCGCCTGCGAACGCGATCGAGAGGACCTCGCCCTTGGCGTGCTCGCCCATGAGGAACACGGCCGGGTACTTCATGGTCACCTTGGAGCCGATGTTGCCGTCGACCCACTCCATGGTCGCGCCCTCTTCGGCCTTGGCGCGCTTGGTGACCAGGTTGTAGACGTTGTTCGACCAGTTCTGGATCGTCGTGTAGCGGCAGCGGCCGCCCTTCTTCACGATGATCTCGACGACGGCCGAGTGCAGCGAGTCCGAGGAGTAGATCGGCGCCGTGCAGCCCTCGACGTAGTGCACGTAGGCACCCTCGTCGACGATGATCAGCGTGCGCTCGAACTGGCCCATGTTCTCGGTGTTGATCCGGAAGTAGGCCTGCAGCGGGATGTCGACGTGGACACCCTTCGGCACGTAGATGAACGAGCCACCGGACCACGTGGCGGAGTTCAGCGCGGAGAACTTGTTGTCACCGGCCGGGATGACCGAGCCGAAGTACTCCTTGAAGAGCTCCGGGTAGTCCCGCAGGCCCGAGTCGGTGTCGACGAAGATGACACCCTGCTGCTCCAGGTCCTCGCGGATCTGGTGGTAGACGACCTCGGACTCGTACTGGGCGGCGACGCCCGCGACGAGGCGCTGCTTCTCCGCCTCCGGGATGCCCAGGCGGTCGTAGGTGTTCTTGATGTCCTCGGGCAGGTCCTCCCACGAGGTGGCCTGCTTCTCCGTGGACCGCACGAAGTACTTGATCGAGTCGAAGTCGATCCCAGAGAGGTCAGCGCCCCAGTTCGGCATCGGCTTGAGGTCGAAGAGCTTCAGCGCCTTCAACCGGTACTCGAGCATCCACTCGGGCTCGCTCTTCTTCGCCGAGATGTCGCGGACGACATCCTCGCTGAGGCCTCGGCGGGCGCTCGCGCCGGCAGTGTCCGAGTCGGCCCAGCCGAACTCGTAGTTGCCGAGAGACGCGATGGTCTCTTCCTGCGTGAGCGGAGACTGCACCGTGGTGGGCGTGCGCTGCTCGGCAGCGGCAGTCATGCGGGCTCCCCTCCATCATCTGGGATCCGTGAAATGTTCGGGATGTGCGTCGTGCACACGGCGTGGCCGCGGGCGATCGTCGCGAGGCGCTGCACGTGGGTACCGAGGAGGTTCGCGAACGTCTCCGTCTCGGTCTCGCACAGCTGGGGGAACTCGGCGGCAACGTGGGCGACCGGGCAGTGGTGCTGGCACAACTGCTCACCCACCCCGACGTTTCGCGCCGATGAAGCGTAGCCCTCCCTGGTCAGCGCGGCGGCGAGGGCCTTGGCCCGTTCGGCGGGCGTGACCTGGGCCACGATCGACGAACGATGCCGGTCCACGAGCGCGTCGACCCGACTTTGCGCGAAGGCGCGCACTGCCTCTTCCCCACCCGTCTGGGCGAGGAACCTGATCGCGGCGACCGCGAGGTCGTCGTAGGCGTGGCCGAACCGGGCGCGTCCGGCGTCTGTCAGGAGGAACAGCTTCGCGGGACGGCCACGACCACGTTGGGTCTGCCGGGGCGCGTCCCTGGTGATCGCCTCGCCGTCCGCGAGCAGCGCGTCGATGTGCCGGCGCACCGCTGTCGGGCTGATGCCCAGTTCCTCGGCAACTGCTGCCGCGGTGACCGGGCCCTGCTCCAGGAGGAGCCTGGCGACAGCACGCCGAGTCTTGCCGTCGTGCTGCGGCACGGCGTCAAGGTGGGTCTCGGCGTTTTTCACAACACCAGTGTTGCGTATTTAGCCGGAGGTCGCAAAGATCGCGGTCACAGGGTGACCTGACTCACGGCTGAGACGGACTAGATACCCTGCCGACATGCCCACTTCCGGCGGAGCCGTGACTCCGGAGAGCGACCTCTTGAACGGTCGAGAGCGTCGCCAGCTGGACATCGTGCGTCGCTGGGGCACGATCGGTGCTCTTCTACTCACGGTCGGGTCGCTGGGCGGTGGCGCGGCCCCGATCTACTCGCCGCTCTACGGCGTCCCCGTGCTTGGGCTGTTCTCGAGGATGCCCAGTGTCGCGATGGGGGTCGTCTGGACCGGCATCTTCATGATCGTGTCGGCCTGGCTCGCGCTCGGCCGGTTCGCGAAGCCCGGCCGGTCGCGGCTCATCTCGCGCGGGCAGATGGACCGAACGCTGCTGATGTGGACCGTGCCGCTGGTCTTCTGCGTGCCGATGTTCTCCCGCGACGTGTACTCCTACCTCGCGCAGAGCGAGATCGCGGCGCGCGGCCTCGACCCGTACGAACTGGGCCCGGCCGGCGCGCTGGGCGTCGACCACGTGCTCACGCGCGGTGTGCCGAACATCTGGCGGGAGACGCCCGCGCCGTACGGGCCGCTGTTCCTCGCGTTCGGCCGGCTGACCGCGATGCTGACGGGCGACCACGTGGTGTCCGGCGTGTTCGTGCACCGGCTGCTGGTGCTGGTCGGCCTCGGGATGATCGTGTGGGCGCTGCCGCGTCTGGCCGCCCGGTTCGGCGTGCCGCCGGTGGGCGCGCTGTGGCTCGGCGCGCTGAACCCGCTGGTGCTGTTCCACATCGTCATCGGCGTGCACAACGACGGCCTGGCGCTCGGCATGATGCTGGTCGGCCTGGAGCTCGCGATGCGCGGGCTGGAACCGTTGAAGTGGACGTGGATCACGCTCGGCGCCGGGGTGATCGTGTGCGGCGCGATGGTGAAGATCCCCGCGATGGCCGCGCTCGGGTTCCTCGGCGTGCTGGTGGCGCGCAAGCTCGGCGGTCAGCTCAAGCACCTGGCGCTGGTGGCCGGGATCATGGCGGTGATCGCCGCGGTGGGGGTGGTGGTGATCTGCCTCGGCACCGGGTTCGGCTTCGGCTGGCTGGAGACGCTGAACGTCGCGTCGACCGTGAAGTCGTGGATGTCGCCACCGACCGCGCTGGGCTTCCTGGGCGCCGGCACCGGCATCATGCTCGGCCTGGGCAACCACACCGAGGCGATGATCTCGCTGACCCGCCTGCTCGGGCAGGCCGTGTCCGTGGTGATCACGGTCGGGCTGCTGTGGCGCAGCTTCAAGGGCCGCATCAAGGCGATGAACGGGCTCGGGGCGGCGCTCGGCGCGATCCTCGTGCTCGGGCCCGTGCTGCAGCCCTGGTACGTGCTGTGGGCGGCGATCCCGCTGGCCACGGCCGTGGTGGGGCCGAAGTTCCGGATGTTCGCCATGGTGACGTCGGCGATCATCGCGATCATCCTGCCGCCGACCGGGTCCGCGTTCGACGGGCGCGCCTACACGGTGCCGCAGGCGGTCGCGGGCGCCGTGATCACGTTCGCCGTCTGCGTGCTGATCGCGCGCAAGCGGGTCGGGCCGTTCCTCAAGTCCGACCCGGCCGGTGGGCAAGTCTGATGGCCCGTTCGGGGCAGCAACGCGTCAACCGTCAGCGGGAGAGCTCCCCGGCGTAGGAAGATCTGCGGCGGGGAGGGGGTGCGGCATGACCGAACAACCCATGGCGCGCGAAGAGGTCCGGTTCGCCGTCGTGCTCAACGGGGGCGTGAGCCTCGCCGTCTGGATGGGCGGGGTGGTGCTGGAGCTCGACCGGCTGACGAGGCCCGGGTCGGTGTACCAGCCGTTGCTCGACCTGGTCGGCTGCACGGCGCGCGCGGACGTCATCGCGGGCACGTCGGCGGGCGGCATCAACGGCGCCGCGCTGGCGTTGTCGCAGGTCAACAAGCAGGCGGACCTGTCGCGGCTGCGGGACCTGTGGGCCGAGCAGGGGCGGATGGAGCAGCTGCTGCGGACGCCGTTCCGCGGTCAGCCCGCGTCGCTGCTCAAGGGCGACGAGTTCTTCCTGCCCCGGCTGCAGGAGGCGCTGGCGCGGCTGACCACCGACTTCGACCCGACCGAGCCGGACGAGCGCCCGATCGACCTGCGGATCACCACGACGCTGCTCGGCGGCGTGCCGGAGGTGACCTACGACGACCTGGGCCAGCCGCTGACGCAGTCGGTGCACCAGGGGTCGTTCTCGTTCCGCCGCGACCCCTACACCTGGGTCAGCGAGCAGACCAGGGACGACTTCGCGGCAGAGACGCTGGACGAGCGCGTGCTCCAGCTCGCGCTGGCGGCGCGCAGCAGCGCGAGCTTCCCGTTCGCGTTCGAGCCGAGCTTCATCCCCGTGGGCGGGCAGTCCACTCCGGACCGTCCCGACATGGCCGACGTGGCGAGCTGGGCGAACGGCGGTGATCGCAGCAGGTTCGCGGTCGACGGCGGCGTGCTCGTGAACACGCCGACCAGGGAGGCGCTCGAGGCCATCGACCGGATGCCGGCGGACGGGCCGGTGCGGCGGGTGATGCTGCTCGTCTTCCCGCACGCCGAGCCGCTCGGCACCGAGCCGGTGGCCGACACGCTCGGCACCGGGCCGACGACGGTCTCGTCCGGCGGCAGGCTGCTGGGCGCGATGTCGAGCCAGGCCGGGCGGACGTACGTCGAGAAGATCGAGGAGCACAACCGGCGTGCGGCGAGCAGCCGCGGCGGCCGGACGGCGTTGCTGGAGCGGCTGCACGAGAGCGGCGAGGACGTCGCCTGCGAGGTGTACTCGCTGGCGCACCGGCTCTTCGGCCACTACGAGGACGTCGAGATCCGGCTCGCCGCGCGGCAGCTGACGGCGCAGCAGTTCGCGCTGCCGCAGGGGAATCCGGCGAACTGGTCGTTCGAACGGGCGCGCCGGGCCGCGGAGACCGCGCAGCGCAAGTGGAAGCGGCGGCACGGCGTCCTGCCGTACGTGCCGGGCGTGCAGCTGCCGAGCCGCGTGTGCCGCGACGACGTGGGCTGGGAGTGGGGCATCACGATGGCCGAACGCCTCGGGGCGTCGGCGCTCGACCTGCTCAAGCGGCTCGTCTGGGTGGCGCCGGACGGCAAGGCCGACGAGATCGCGTCGCTGCGCCGGGAGCTGCACCAGGTGCGCGCGGAACTGCGGCGGCTGCGCGACGAGCTGTTCGACTGGAAGCCGTCGGACTCGCTCGGCGACACCTACTGGACCGGCCGGATCGCGAGCTACCAGGAGAACATGGTCGACGGGCCGATCGGCGTGGCGGTCAGGACGCAGGTCGGTGAGATCGGGCGGGTCGTCGACGCCGCCCGCGACGTGATCACCTCGCTCGACGAACACCGGCTGAAGCTCGGCGGGCTGCTGTGCTGGCACGCGTTGCTCGACGCCCCCGCGACCACCTCGGAGGCCGGTCTCGACGACGGCGAGCGGTGGCTGTCGCGGTTGCTGGCGCTGGAGGTCGCGGGCACGTGCCTGTCCGACGACGCCTCGACCGGGCTCGACACGCCGGTCGAGCTGGTGCAGGTGTCGCTGCAGACGCGCAACGCGTTCGCCAAGCAGTCGATCACCGCCGACGACAAGGCCGGGGGCGCGTCGCTGTCGCGGTTCTCCGGGTTCCTCAAGCGGTCGTGGCGGGTGAACGACTGGATCTGGGGGCGCCTGGACGGCGCCACGATGCTGTGCCGGGTGCTGTTCGACCCGCGGCGGTTGCGGCGCATGGACCTGCTCGGGCGTCCCGAGGGGGACGAGCGCACCGCCGCCGAACGCGCGCAGGCCGTCGTCGACCAGGTGGTGTCGGCGATGTTCGGGCTGGAGCTGCCGGTCCAGGTCGCGCGGTGCGCGGTGGAGGCCGCCGCCGAGCTCGCCGGCATCTACGAGACCGAGAACGAGCTGTCGCCGTCGTCGATGAAGCTCGCCGAGCTCGCGGCGTGGGGCCTGCACTGGCGGATCATCTGCGAGGAACTGCCCCGGCTGCGGGCCGCGATCATCGCCGACCGCGGCGACGGCGCAGACAAGCGCTCACGCGGTGAGCTGTTCCTGGAGGAGCACGCGGACCTGTTGCGGCGCCTGGAGTATCCCGACCAGCACACCGTCACGCTGGGCATGTCGGCGCTGACCGCGTTCGACCGCGCGGGCATCGGGCGCGAGCCGCTCACGCAGGAGGCCGCGTCGGACCAGATGATCCGCACGGCCGCGACCGCCGCCGCCGTGGCGGTCACCGTGGCCGACTCGGAGCGGTCCGGGCTGCCCGCGGTGCGGCCGGTGACGCGGTCGTTGCGGGGCGCGGCCCTGCTGCCGTACTGGACGATCACCGGGCTGACCCGCGGCGGGAACCTGGCGCGGTTCCTCGGTCTGCTGGGGCTCGCGGTGGGCGGCGCGCTGGTCGTGATGGCGTTGTTCGGGATGCTGCCGTCGTGGGCGGCGGGGCCGGGCGCGGCGCTCGGCGCGGCCAGTCTGCTGGGCGCGTTCGGGTACGCGGCGTTGCGCAGCGGCACGATGCTGCACGGGCTGGTGCTGCTGTCGCCGGTGATCCCGCTGGTGGCCATCGCGGTCGACCGGCTGCCCAGGGCCACATCCGAGCTCACGACCGGCACGATCACGCTGGCCGGGGTGGCGTTCGTCGTGGCGGCGCTGCTGGTGCTCGGCTCGCTGCCGTCGCCGGTGCGCACGCCGCTCGCGGTGCTGGCGGACTTCCGGCCCCTGGAGCTCGTGCGGCGGCGGTGGAAGCAGGTCGCCGTGGTGGCGTTCGTGGCGGCCCTGGTCTGGTCGGTGTGGCGGTTCGAGCTGCACCTGCGGCCGTGGCTGGTGATCCCGCTGTCCGTCCTCTGTGGAGCGTTCGGGACGTGGATGGCGTTGTCCGGCGGCAAGTCCCTGCAGCGGTGGCGCCGCGTGGAAGGTGTCTGGGGCACGGAACGCGCCGAGCCGCCCGCCGCCGCGACCGCGGGCTGGGCCGTGGTCTACGGCATCGGCTACCTCGTGGTGGCCGACGTGCTGCTGGTGATCGGCCCGCGCGGGTGGGGCTGGCAGGTGGTCGTCGGGACGGCGCTGGCGTTCGGGCTGACGTTGCTGCTGATCACGTCCTGGTACGTGCCGCGGTTCGAACGCAGGAGGCTGCGCGAGCAGCTGGTGGCCGAGGCGATCCCGGCGATCTACCCGGAGGGCTCCGACGTCGCGGCCGTGCTGCGGGAACGGCTGGAGGGCCACGCGTCGCTGTACCGGTTCCTGGTCCGGGGCGAGGGCGAGCACCCGGCGGAGCTGACCCTGTCGCAGGCAGGGTTGCTGGTGGCACAACGGATCGAGGCGAAGCTGCGATGAGGGCCGACGCGACGCGCAACGTCGAGGCGGTGCTGCGCGCGGCGGCGCAGGTGTTCTCCGCGGACCCGCAGGCGCGCATCCCGGACGTCGCCGCGGCGGCGGGCGTGGACCGGCGGACCGTCTACCGCCGCTTCGAGTCGCGCGAGGACCTGCTGCTCGCGGTCTACCGCACGCGCCTCGACCACCTGGAGTCGCTCATCGCCTCCACGCTGGAGGACTCCCGCCCGCCGCGCGAAGCCCTGCTGACGTTCTGCGCGGGCGGGATCCGGCTGAGCCGGGACTGGCCGGCCGACATCCGCGCGGTGGCCGATCCGGGGATCCGCCGGCGGCGCGAGGAGCTCGACGAGCGGATGGAGGCGTTCCTGCGGCGGGCCGGGGTGGTCGCGCCCGGCCTGCCCAACGGCTGGGCGTTGCGGGTGCTGCAGACGCAGCTGCACACGGCGGCCCAGGAGACGTCGCTGGAGCCCGCCGCGGCGGCCGAACTGGTGGTGAGGACGTTCCTGCACGGCGTCTCCGTGTGACGAGGGCCATGCCGCGTGTCGGGCATTTTCGGGCGGGCTTCGGCGTCATAAGTGTCATAGAAAGTGACACTTAAGGAGTTCTGCGATGTCGAAGACGTGGCTCATCACCGGTGCCTCCCGCGGTTTCGGGCGTCAGCTCGCCGAGGCGGCCGCTCTCGCGGGCGACCGCGTGGTCGCGACCGCCCGCCGCCCCGAACAGCTCGCCGACCTGGTCTCGCGGTACCCGGACACGGTGCGCGCCCTCGCCCTGGACGTGACCGACGCGGCCGCCGCGCGTGAGGTGGTCGCGGCGACCGTGGAGGCGTTCGGCGCGCTCGACGTGGTCGTGAACAACGCCGGCTACGCCAACAGCGCGCCCATCGAGGAGATGGCGGAGGACGACTTCCGCGCCCAGGTGGAGGCGAACCTGTTCGGCGTGGTGAACGTGACGCGGGCGGCCCTGCCGGTGCTGCGCTCGCAGCGTTCCGGCACGTTCGTGCAGTTCTCGTCCGTGGGCGGCCGCGCGGGAGGCACGCCGGGCATGGGCGCCTACCAGGCGGCGAAGTTCGCCGTGGAGGGTTTCTCCGAGGTGCTGGCGAGCGAGGTGGCGCCGTTCGGCGTGCGGGTGGTGATCGTCGAGCCGGGCGCGTTCCGCACGGACTGGCAGGGCTCGTCGATGGTGCGCGGTGCGGTGGGCGCGGACTACGAGGAGACCGTGGGGGCGATCAACCGGTTCCGCGACGAGACCGACGGGGCGCAGCCCGGGGACCCGGCGCGGGCCGCTCGTGTGGTGCTGGACGTGGTGGGGTCGGAGGAGCCGCCGCGGCGGTTGGTGCTGGGGGCCGCGGCGGTGGAGACGGTGCTGGCGGCGGAGGCTCGGCGGAGTGAGGAGACGCGGAAGTGGGCCGAGGTGAGTGCTTCGGCGGACTTTCCGGGGGACGAGGGCTGAGCGCGCTCGGGGTGCTGGGGTGCTGGGAGCGGCGCGGCGGTGTGGCAGGGCGGGGGCAGGGTGGTGTGACGGCAGGTGGTGTGGCGGCAGGGTGGTGTGGCGGGGGCCGGGGGCGAGGTGGCCGGGGCGGCGAGCCGGGGCGATGCGGCCGGGCCAGGGCGATGGCGGTGCTGCGGGGCGATGGCGGTGCGGCGGCGACCGCAGGCGGCAGCTGTGGCGCGTCCCCCACCAACGCGGAAACCCGGCCGCCTCCCCGCGACCGAGCTTCCGCGTCCCTCCCCCGCCTGGACCTCAGGCCGCCAGCGCGATGACCGGCACCGGCTTGCCCATCGCCCGCGCGTACAGCGCCTCGAACCTCTCCAGCGTCGCCCCCAGCGCGTGGTGCGAGATGATCTCCCGGCTCGCCGCCCCCATCCGCGACCGCATCGGCGCGTCGTGCACCAGGGTGTGCAGGCGCTGTGCCAGCTGGTTGACGTCGCCCGGCTCGAACAACCAGCCGTTGCGGCCGGGGCGCACGAGGTGCGGGAGCGCCATGGCGTTCGCGGCGATCACCGGCTTGCCCGCGGCCATCGCCTCCATCGTCGCGAGGCTCTGCAGTTCGGCGACGCCGGGCATGACGAACAGGTCGCAACGGGCGTAGGCGTCGAGCAGGTCGTCCTCGGACACGAAGCCGTGGAAGCGCACGCGGTCGGTGATGTCGAGGTCGCGGGCGAGGAGCTCCCACTCCGCCTTGCAGGTGCCGTCGCCGACGATCTCGCCGAACGCGCCGGGCACGCGGGCCAGGGCGCGCAGGAACTCGTCGACGCGCTTCTCCTCGTCGAGGCGGCCCACGAACAACGCGGTCGGGCGGTCGTTGTGCGTCACGGAGCGCTGGTAGCGGGAGATGTCGATGCCGCACGAGACCGGGACGGCCGGGGACGGGAAACCGCTGTCGTGCAACAGCTGCACAGCGCGCGGGGTCGGGGCGGTCACCACGTCGGCGCGGCCGAAGACGCGGGCCAGGTCGCGGTAGGCCCACTTGCGGGACAGGCCCTGCAGGAACGCCGGCACGTGGGCGTGGCTGAACAGGTTCTCCGGCATGAAGTGGTTCGTGGCGAGGGTCGGGATGCCTTGGGCCACCGCGGAGTTCAGCACGAACCTGCCGACCACGAAGTGCGCCTGCACGTGGACGACGTCCGGCTTCAGCGACTTGACCAGCGCGTCGGCCTCCTTCGACGCCTGCCACGGCAGGCAGAAGCGGAAGTCCGGGTAGAACGGGAGCCGGTGCGATCGCAGCCGGTGCACCGTCACGCCGGGGATGTCCGTGGCGCGCGGGGAGTCCGGGGCGATGACGTGGACGTCGTGTCCCCGCGAGGCGAGGCCGACCGCCAGGCGCTGCGCGAAGCGCGCGGCGCCGTTGACGTCCGGCGGGAACGTGTCGGCGGCGATGACGACGCGCAGCGCGCTGGTGGTGTTCACGGGAAGCTCCGTTCGGATGTTTTCACGAGGTTGACGAGCAAGTGCGAACACGCCGCAAACGGCGGCGAGAGCGCAGGCGAACAGCGCGACACCGGTCAAAGGAGACAAATGCGCTGCTTCGCCGAGCAGGAAGGCGCCGAGGCCGACCGCGACCAGCGGGTCCACCACGGTCAGGCAGGCGACGGCGAGATGAGGGGGACCGCCCGCGTAGGCGTGCTGGACGAGCCAGCCGCCGACGGCGAGTGAGAGGGCGATGCCGAGCGCGGACGCGAGGTGCGAGAGCCCGAAACCGCCTTGCTGCACGGACTGGGAGACCGCACGCATCAACACGGACACGTAGCCGTATGCGACGCCACCGGCTGATGCGAACGCCACAGCGCGTACGCGTGCATTGGACGTAAGGGCTGCGATCACGCCCGGCACCGCGATCAGGCCGAGGGTCACCAGTCCGGCCGTGAGTTCCGCGTCCGGCGCGACCTTCGTGGCGGTCGCACTGCCCGAGGCGAACCACACGAACGCACCGACACCCACGGTCGTGAGCAGGATCGCGGGCATTTCACGGAAACGGCGGTCCATCAACGCGGTCATGCCGATCGCGAGGACACCGATCGGCTGCACGACCGTCAACGGCGCCATGCCCAGCGCGACGGCGTGCAGTCCCGCGCCGGCGACCAGCAGCGCGAGGCCGCCGAGCCACCTGGGCTGCCGCAGCACGCTCGCACGTGCCCCGGTCGAGGCGACCGCGTCGTGCTGCAGGCGGGCGGCGAGGGCGAAGCACACGGCGCCGAACACGGCGAGCGCGATGGCGATCATGGTCATGACGTGCGCCTCACTTGAAGTGCCGCGATGGCGAAAAGCAGGACGTAAAGAGATGCGAACAAAACGCGTTCCGTAAGTCCACGCGCCTCGAAACCGCCGAAGGAAACGTGACTCACCAGAAACGCGGCGCTGGAGATCGTCGCCGTTGTTGCGATACCGAGCAGGGCCGGAAACTGCCGGGCGATGAGGACGCCCGCGGCGGGCAGCGCCACGAACATCACCGCGCCGGCGTACCGGTGGATGTAGCCCGACATGGACGTCGGTGCCCCCGTCGGGTCGGTCGGGAAGATCGTCGCCACGGTCAGGCCTGCCGACCAGATTCCGATCAGCCACTGCGCTGACCTGCCTACACCGCGCAGGTTGACGGCGAGCAACGCCGAGACGGCGGCGAGGCTAAGAGACGTCGCGGCGAGCCAGCCCGTGCCGTTGTCGACGAACACGTAGTCGCTGATCACGTCCGAGACAGGGTTGAGCTGACCTGCCGACACCACATGCAGGTAGAAAATCGGGACCAGTGAGAACACCAGTCCCCCGACCACCCATCCCCGCTTTTTCGCCCCCGCTTCGATCACGGGAAAAGTCTCTTGCGCGGGCGTTGATCAACCAATGGGGAACTCCCCCGAGCGAACCCTGAGGTGTCCCTGAGTCGCCGGGGTAGGGCTAGCCCCACCTTTTTCAGCCCTGCTTCAGGAATGGGCCGAATGACCCAACTGCGTGCGGATCGCCCCGACCGCCTAGGCTGCGTGCCTGTGAGCCCGAATCCCCAGCCTGCGGTGGAAGTGTCGGGGCTGGTCAAGAGATACGGCTCGAAGACCGCCGTCGACGGCCTCGACCTCGTCCAGCAGCCCGGCACCGTTCTCGCCCTGCTCGGGCCCAACGGCGCGGGCAAGACGACGACCGTCGAGATCTGCGAGGGCTTCCGCACCGCCGACGACGGCACGGTGCGCGTGCTCGGTCTGAAGCCCGGCGAAGAGGCGCTGCGCCCGCGCATCGGCGTGATGCCGCAGGGCGGCGGCGGTTATCCCGGCATCCGCGCCGAGGAGATGCTGAACCTCGTCGCCGCGTGCGCGAAGAACCCGCTCGACCCGAAGTGGCTGATCGAGGTCCTCGGGCTCGGCGGCGCGGCGCGCACCCCGTACAAGAGGCTCTCCGGCGGCCAGCAGCAACGGCTTTCGCTCGCGTGCGCGTTGATCGGCCGTCCCGAGCTCGTGTTCCTCGACGAACCGACCGCGGGCATGGACCCGCAGGCGCGCCGGCTGGTGTGGGACCTGGTGGCGGCGCTCAAGGACGACGGCGTGGCCGTGCTCCTCACGACGCACCTCATGGACGAGGCCGAGGCGCTCGCCGACGACGTCGTGATCATCGACGAGGGCCGCGTGGTCGCGCAGGGCTCGCCCGCCGAGCTCACCGCCAACCGGCCGGACGACCAGCAGCTGCGGTTCCGCGCCCGTCCCGGCCTCGACACGTCGCTGCTGTCCGCCGCACTGCCCGAGGGGCTGAAGGTGCGCGAGGTGACGCGCGGCGCGTACGTCGTGGAGGGGCTGATCGACCCGCAGGTCGTGTCGACCGTCACGTCGTGGTGCGCGCAGCAGGGTGTGCTGGCCGAGGAGCTGACGGTCGCCAAGCGCAGCCTCGAAGACGTTTTCCTGGAGCTGACCGGCAGGGAGCTGCGCTCGTGACCACCTTCGCTCCCGGCACGTTCACGCCCGCGCCCGGCCGCGGTTCGTTGCCGCGCATGCTCTTCACGCACGCGCGGACCGAGGCGATGCTGACGTTGCGCAACGGCGAGCAGATCCTGCTCACCGTGATCATCCCGCTGGCGCTGCTGATCGCGCTGTCGGTGATGTCGGTCATCCCGATGCCCGAACCCCGCGTCGGGTCGGCGACGGCCCGGATCTTCGCGCTGGCGATCATCTCCAGCGCGTTCACCGGGCAGGCCATCGCGCTGGGCTTCGACCGGCGCTACGGCGTGCTGAAGCGGCTTGCGGCCTCGGCGCTGCCCCGCTGGCTGCTGGTCGCCGGACGGGTCTGCGGCGCACTGGTCGTGGTCGCGCTCCAGATCGCCCTGCTGGCCGTGACGGCGCTGTTCCTCGGCTGGCGGTTCCCGCTCGCGGGCCTGCCGTGGGTCGTGCTGCTGATCGTGCTGGGCACGCTGACGTTCGGCGCGCTGGGCGTGCTGCTCGGCGGCGCGCTGCGGGCGGAGATCGTGCTGGCGCTGGCGAACATCATCTGGTTCGTGCTGCTGATGGTCGGCGGTGTGGCGCTGAGCGTGCCGGTGTCGTTCGTGCACCTGCTGCCGTCGGCCGCACTGGCCCAGGCGCTGGAAACCTCTGTGGTGCACGGCACGGCGCCCGGTGTGGGCCCCGTCGCAGTGCTCGTGGCCTGGGGCGTTGTGGCCGGGGCGTTGGCGACCCGGACGACGAAGCTGACCTGACAAGACCTACCATCAAAGGCGTGTCGAAGCTGACCGCCTTCCTCGTGTCCTGGCAGCGCGCTTTCGCGATTGCCGTCGTCATCGCGCAGGCCGGGATCGCGGTCACCGGCTCGATCGTCCGCGTCACCGGCTCCGGGCTCGGCTGCCCGACGTGGCCGCAGTGCTTCGAGGGCAGCGTCACCCCGGTCGACCACCCGGAGGTCGCGACCCTGCACCAGTGGGTCGAGTTCGGCAACCGGACGCTGACGGGCGTGGTGGGCATCATCGCCGGGCTGTGCGTGCTGGCCGCGTGGTTCCACCTGCCGCGCCGCCGCCGGGTGCTGGTGCTCTCGCTCGTGCAGCTCGTCGGTGTGGCCGTGCAGGCCGTCGTCGGCGGCATCACCGTGCTGACGGGCCTCGCCTGGTACACCGTGTCGATCCACTTCATGATCTCGATGGGTCTCGTGTGGATGGCCGTGCTGCTCGTCAGCTCGCTGTCCGAAGGCGACGGTCCGGCCCGCCTGAAGGTGCCCGCGCCGTTGATGAGGCTCCAGGTCGTCATGGCGGTCGTGCTCGGCGCGCTGCTGCTCGCGGGCACGTGGGTGACCGCCGCCGGGCCGCACGCGGGTGACGCGTCCACGCCGCGGCTGGGCGTCGACGTGGCGACGCTCGCGCAGATCCACGCGGACCTGCTGTTCCTGTTCCTCGGTCTGCTGATCGCGGTCGGGTTCTTCACCCGCACCCGCGCGTACTGGACGCTGGTGAGCGTCGTGCTGGCCCAGGGCGCGCTGGGCATGGTCCAGTACTGGACGGGCGTGCCCGAGGTGCTCGTGTCGTTCCACGTGCTCGGCGCCGGCGCGGTCGTCGTCGCCACCGCGGCGCTGTGGACGTCGTCGCGGGAGCGCACGCACGCGGTCGAACTGCCCGCCGAGGGCGATCAGGCGCTCAGCAAGGCCTGAGCCTCGCCCTGGTCGTTGTGGCCCGCCCAGTTCTCGGGCGTGGCCTCGAAGTTCGCGTCGGTGATGGTCCGGTCGGCGCCCGCGTCGAGCAGGACCCGGATCACCGGCAGGTGGCCGCGTTCGGCCGCGAGGTGCAGCGCCGTCACGCCCTCGCCGTGCAGCGGACCGCCGAACGTGGTGCGCCCGTTGGGGTTCGCGCCCAGGTCGAGCAACGTGCGGGTGGCGTTCTCCCGCCCGCACCAGGCCGCCCACGCGAGCGCCGTGCCGCGGTAGACGTCCGCGTCGATCCGCGCGCCTCGCTTGAGCAGGTCGCCGAGCACTTCCGCGCGGTCGTTGCGAGCGGCCCACGACAGCGCCTCGTCGAGCACCTCCTGCGGGTCGTTCGTCGGCCACCAGCGCGGGAAACCGCTGTGCGGCCGGTAGTAGCCGCGTCCCGACTCCGGCGCGGTGGCGAGGTCCAGGTCGCCGAGACCGGCCGCGACGCGCAGGTTCGGCGGGTGGATCCCCTGCCGCGCCAGGAGTTCGGCCACGTCCCGGTTGCCCCAGAACAACGCGACGGTCAGCGGCGTGCCGCCGTCACCGCGCGCGTCGAGGTCTGTGCGGGCGCCGCGGGCCAGCAGGAGCCGGGCCAGGTCCGGCAGGTTCGCGTAGGCGGCCTGGTGCAACGCCGTCCAGCCGTGGACGTTGCGGTGGTCGATGTCCGCACCGGCGGCGAGCAGCACCTCGACGAGGCGTTCGTCGCACTTGGCCGTCGCGAGGCCGAGCAGGTCGTTCCCGTTGGTACCGCTGGCTTTCACGAGCCACGGGTCACGCGCGACGATGGCCTTGAGCTCGCCGGGGTTCTGCAGCTCGATCGCCTGGTAGGCGCGGGCGAACGGGCGCGGCTTGCGGATGTTGGCCTTGAGCGCCTTCCAGTCCTCGCAGCCGTGGGCCCGGGCGAGCACCAGGTGCGCGCCCTCGTCCGTCAACGGGACGTCGTCGAACACCTCGAGGGCACCGGGCACGCCGTCCCACGCGGAGGCGAGAAGGCCGCGGGCGCGTTCCTCGTAGTACTCGACGTCGTCGCGAAACGGGTGCCACATGGCACCACGCTACTTCGGTGCGGCGGGCCTGCGCTCCCACAAAGCGGGGAGTTCCTCTGAGAGCCAACCGTAGAGGTTGTCGACGGTCCTCAGCCGCATCGACCGCTCCGGGTCGCCGCTGAGCAACCGCATGCCGTCGTCGGTGAGCGTCTGGACGCTCGCGATGGCGTTGAGCTTGCGCTGGATGAAGTCCGTCCAGGCCTTCTCGTTGATCCGGTACTCGGCCGCCTGCCGGCCGCGCCGGGTCCGCTTGGTCACGAGGCCGACGTTGACCAGGTACTTGAGGTTGGTGCTGATCGACCCGCTGCTCGCCTCCAGCTCCTGGGACAGCTCGGCGGCGGTGCGCTCGACCGGCTGGCAGACCAGGAGGTAGCCGAGGATGCGGCCGCCGATCAGCGGAATGCCCTCCTCGGCGAAGTGGGCCGCGAACCGCTCGATCCAGGCCGACAGCCTGGTCTCCCGCCCGACGCTCATGTCAGCGATTCCTTTCGGTCGACACTGAAGCCATCGTAGCGATCTTGTCAACGAGCGGCCGGACGCGTCTGGAATTCAGCACGGGTGCCGAACGAAAGCGAACGGCCCCGGAACAATCCGGGGCCGTTCGACGAAAAGGAGGCGCGAATGCGCCGATTCAGCAGACGGGCGCGAGAGGCGTCGTCTCGTCCGGTCCGGGGCGCCGGCGCCACCGGTCCAGCTTCGCGTGTTCCGTGAGCGAGATCAGCGTTTCCCGAACGGACAACCGCACGCGCGGATCGCAGTTCAGCACCGGAACGTGGTCCGAAATGCCCATTCCGCGGATGATCGCCTTCACGTCCGACCGGATGGACGCGTGCACGTTGTTCAGCGCCATCACGTACGGGATGTTGTGGTCCTCGAAGTACCGCATGGCGTCCACGGAGTCCGCGGGACGCATCACGTCGAACAGCACGACGGCGCCCACGGCACCGCGCACCACGTCGTTCCAGCCCGCGCGCGGGTCCTGCCACTGCGGCGCCACGAACAGGTGCAGGGCGAGGCCCGGGTCGAGCCACACGCGGCCGAACTGGATGCGCACCAGCTCCGTCACACCGCCCGCGCGCTCCGGCGCGAGCGAGCTCATCGTCAGGAGATCGCTCTCCACGATGGACCTGATGAAAGTGCTCTTGCCCACGCCGAAGCCACCGGCGACGACAATCTTGGCCGAGGTCAGCTCCCGACCGGGCGGCCCAGGGGGCCCGAATTCGGGAAATCTAGAGCCGACGTAGTCCACTCAGCACTCTCTCCATCAACCCGAGGTCCGGCGTGTCACCGCCCGCGGAAGCGGTCTGGTGCACGTCCACCAGACCTCGTTCCGCCATGTCGCCGAGCAGCACCTTCACGACTCCCAGCGGGAGGCGCATCAGTGCGGCCACCTCCGCGACGGAGCGCGGTGCGTGGCACAACTCGACAACGCGTTGGTGCTCAGCCTGCAAGATACCTGCAGACTGCCGACTCTGATCATTGGCGGAGACAAGTGTCTCGATCTCGAGATCGATGTTCGACCGAGTGCGCCCACCCGTCCAGGCATATGCACGAACGATCGACGAGTCCTGGGCGTCGCCGAAGGCGGGCTCGAAGGACCTCGGGACGATCTCCCGCGGCAGCACGGGGGCCTCTTCCCGCACGGGCTCCTGCTCCTGCGGGCGCGGTCGTTTCCGGCCCGAGTCCAGGGAGAACCCGTTCATCAGGTCGGCGAACGTCTGCTCGGCGGGCACCTCGGCCCGCTTCCGCCGCCGGGGCACGTCAGGGGACGGACTCATGGATCACCTCACGCTGTGCAGCTGCGCTCGCAGTTCGGGAGTGAGGATCTGGCCCACCTGCTCGACGACCACGGTCATCTCGTAGGCGACCTGGCCGACATCGCTGTCGGGCGCGGCGAGAACCGCCAGACAGGACCCGTCTCGAATGGACATGAGGAGCATGATCCCGTAGTCCATCTCGATCACGGTGCGCAACACTCCGCCACCTTCGAAGCATCGTGAGGCGCTCAGCGTGAGCGCCACGACACCCGAGGCGATGGCGGACAACTGGTCGGCCCGTTCCGGCGGCAGCGCCGCGGACTTGGTGAGCAACAGGCCGTCCACCGAGATCACGATCGCGTGGGCGACACCGGCCACGCGATCGGCGAAGTTCGTGATCAACCAGCCGAACTGGTCGACCTGGCGCGACTGCGGCGTGCTCATGCCTTCTCCCCGTTGTACTGGCCGTTCCCCTGGCCCTGTCCGTTCCCGCCGCCCCCGAGCGGTGCCTGGCGCAGGCCCGTCTGGTAGCTCGCGAGGAAGCCCCGTGCCCGTTCCGGGTCGCGCTTCGGCCCCGGCGCCGGGCGCGTGCCCGCGTCGGAACGGTCGGCGAGATCGGGGAGCAGGTTCTTGCGCGGCGCCCGCTTCGGCAGGCCGGCCTCGGTCTCGCCGGCGTCCGTGGCGGGGTCGCCCGCCTGCTCCCAGACGGTTCCGCCGGGCTTCTTCCCGAACCACGATGCCACTACGGACGGTGACGGCGTGGAGGGGGGTCCCTGGTTCGGCCGGTCACCGCCGCCCGGCTCGTCCGACACCCCGCTGCCCGCGAACCACGACGAGGTCGTCTCGTTCGGGGACGGGCGGTGGGGCCCAGAGCCGTTCGGAGACGTGCCGTTGGGCGACGTGCCGTTGGGCGACGTGCCGTTCGTTCCGTTGGACGTGGTGCCGTTCAGCGCCGCGCTGATGGACCTGCCGTCGGGCGTGGTGCCGTTGGGCGGCTTGGTCTCCCCGCCGTCGCGAGGGCCGGGACGGGGCGTGCGCTGCGGCAGCGACTCGTCGATCGCGGCGCCGCGGAACGACGTCCACTCGGCGGACTCGCGCGGGCCGTCGATGGCCGGCGCGGGAGCGGGTGGCGGGGCCAGGTTCGGCGTCTTCACGACCACGTGCGGCTGCCGGGGGATCGCGGGCTTGGGCTGGGGCAGCGCCGCGTGGCGGGGCTGCGAGGGCGCCGGGGCCTCCTCGTGCGAGCGCACGAGGTCCGCGGGCACGAGCACGAACGCGCGCAGGCCCTCCCGGCCCTCCCCCGCGCCGCGCAGCCGCACGGTGATGCCGTGGCGGCCCGCGAGCCTGCCGACGACGAACAGGCCCATCTGCCGCGAGACGGGGACGTCCTCCTCGGTTCCGGTCGAGAGGCGCTCGTTGGCTTCGGTGAGCTCGGCAGGTCCCATGCCGATGCCCTGGTCGGCCACCTCGACCAGCACGGATCCGTGCTGGTCGAGCCGTGAGCCGATGACGACCTGGGTGGTGGGCGCGGAGAACGCGGTGGCGTTGTCCAGCAGCTCCGCGACGAGGCGGACGAGGTCGCTGGCCGCGTAGCCGACGATCTCGACCGACGGCGTCGACTTCACGACGACCCGCTGGTAGTGCTCGATCTCCGACGCGGCGGCGCGCAGCACGTCCGCGAGCGGCACGGGCTGGTGGAAGCGGCGGGCGACGTCGGTGCCGGACAGCACCATCAGGTTCTCGTTGTTGCGGCGCATGCGCGTCGCGAGGTGGTCGAGCTTGAACAGGTTCGCGAGCTGCTCGGGGTTCTCCTCGTGGCGCTCCAGCTCCTCCATGAGCTTGAGCTGGCGTTCGACGAGGCCCTGCGAGCGGCGCGACAGGTTGACGAAGATGTTCTTCATGCCGGACCGCATCGACGACTGCTCGACGGCGGACCGGATCGCCTGCTCGTGCACGGCGTCGAACGCGCGCGCCAGCTGGCCGAACTCCTCGCTCGAGTGCACGGGCACCGGTTCGATCTCGGTGTCCGGCTTGCGGTCGGCGCGGATCGCGGCGACGACCTCGGGCAGGTGGTGGTGCGCCACGTCGAGGGCGGAGCGGCGCAGCTCGGACAGCGAGCGCAGCAGGTAGCGGCCGATGACGAAGCCGAGCGTGCCGGCGATCAGCAGCATCGCGAGCAGGATGACGGCGGCGGCGCCGGCCTTGTTGGACGTGTCGTCCTGCAGCGCGGCGGAGGTGTTCGCGAGCTCGTCCTGCAGGCCGCGGACGACCTGCTCCATCAGGCGGGCGGTGGTGCCGGACGACTTGTTCCAGTCGTCGACGGCGATGCCGAACTCCTGCGGCGGCCTGGGCTGGCCGGGGCGCGGGGTGGGCTGCGGGGTGCCGCCCGGCTGGGTGAGCGCGCGTTCCACCAGCGCGGACCTGTTCGCCACGGCGGCGCCGGTCACGGTCTGGTCGTAGAGACGGCGCTGCTCGGTGGTGCCGATGGCCTGGAAGTCGTTCAGGCGGTCCTGCAGGCGGATGTCGGACTGCTCCAGCGCGCGGACCTCGGGGTCGAGGAGCTTGCCGCGGCCGATCCCGGCCAGGACGAACGCGTGCTGCAGCGAGACCTGCTCCTGCGCGATCACCATGCTGTGCAACGCCTGCGCGGTACCGGAGATGGCGTTGTCGTTGAACTGGCCGACGAGCGCCTGCTCGAAGTCCAGCAGCGACTTGATGATCGCGGTGTAGCCGTAGGTGCCGCCGGACGGGTCGCCGCCGTCGCCGCCCTGCGCGACCTTCTCCCGCAGGTTCTTCAACGTCTCCAGCTGACCGCCGACCTCGGCGTACCGCTGGCGGGACACGTCGCTGACGCCGTCGGTGCGATCCAGCCGCCGGCGCACGGTCGACGCGGCGTTGTCCGTGGCGCTGATCTGGTTCTGGTACGCGCCGACGCCGGAGCCGCTGGTGGCGCTCTGCGCGGCGAGCGTGCGCTCCTGCTGGACGCTCGAGATCAACGGCGCGAGATCCGCCCGCAACCGAACCAGGCCCTGCATCTGCACGTAGTTGTTCGACCGGTCGACGTAACCGGAGATCTGCAGTGCGCCCGCGCCGACCGCCACGGCGACCGGGACGAGCAGCACGACGCCGAGCTTGACCGGCAGGCGCCAGTTGCGCCAGTCGCTGATCTTTCTCCACTCGACATTCACGAAATGATCCCCACGGCGCGCTCGAAGTGCCCCACTTTCCGGCTACCTCCTGGCCTGGTGAATCTCCGCGAGTCGATGTCCCCGCAGCTCGATATCTCCGTCAGCCGTATCGGGTGTGAGCGGATAGTAGGCCAGAGAGCGTGACGCGACAACGACCTTGGGCGTGCACGATCGATCACGCAGTGTCACCCTCGACCTTTTGGGGTGGTCCTGCGGGTTCCGGGGATTGACTCGCCGCCACGCGTGGTTACGCTTGCGCCTCCCACCCCCGGATCGGTCGCGCTGTGTGCGCGGAGCCTCGCCGGGCACTCCCCGTAACGAATGCGAGCGGTTGATGACGAAGGCGCTGCCCTCCGTGTCACGCCCGGCCAGCCCCGGTTTCGCGACTTTCGAAGAGTCCCCTCACTCATTGCTCATAGATGGTGACGGTGAGCCCGATTTCGATGCCATCCAAACGAGTGAGGATTTCGTCGATCTGAAGCGGCGGGTGAAGCGTTTTATTCTCCCGGCAACGGTGCTGTTCCTCGCTTGGTACGTCACGTTCGTATTGCTTTCCGCTTACGCCGCCGACTTCATGAGCACTCCGCTCTTCGGAACGGTGAACGTCGGCTTGACGATGGGATTCCTCCAGATCGTCACCACCATCATCATCACCATGGCGTACGCGCGGTACTCCAAGAGGAAGCTCGACCCGCAGGTCGACAAGGTGCGCGCGCTCGTCGAGACCGACGAGGAGCTCGCGTGACCGGGGCGAACACCGCGATCAACCTGTCCGTCTTCGGCGTCTTCGTCCTGCTGACGCTCTACATCGTCTACCGCGCCTCCACGCGGAACGTGAGCGCGTCGGACTACTACGCGGCGGGCAGCAGTTTCACGGGGACGCAGAACGGCATCGCGCTCTCGGGCGACTTCCTGTCCGCGGCGTCGTTCCTGGGCATCTCCGGCGCGATCGCGGTGAACGGCTACGACGGCTTCATGTACTCGATCGGGTGGGTCGTCGCCTGGCTGATCGGCCTGATGCTGATCTCCGAACGGCTGCGCAACACCGGCCGTTTCACCATGGGCGACGTCATGGCGTTCCGCATGCGCCAACGCCCCGTGCGCGCGGCCGCGGCGAACGCGACCCTGGTCATCTCGCTCTTCTACATGATCGCGCAGATGGCGGGCGCCGGCGGACTCATGGCGCTGCTGCTGGACGTGCACAGCAAGGTCGGCCAGGCCATCATCATCGCCGTCGTCGGCATCGTCATGGTGCTGTACGTGCTGGTCGGTGGCATGAAGGGCACCACGTGGGTGCAGATCATCAAGGCCGTGCTGCTGATCCTGTCCGTCTCGCTGCTGACGATCTTCCTGATCGGCAAGTTCGGCTTCGACTTCTCCACGATGCTCGACCGCGCGACGCAGCGGTCGCCGCTCGGCGAGGCCGTGCTGTCCCCCGGCGTGAAGTACGGCGCGACGGACCTGTCCAAAATCGACTTCATCTCTCTCGCGCTCGCTCTCGTGCTGGGCACTGCCTCGCTGCCGCACGTGCTGATGCGCTTCTACACGGTCCCGAACGCCCGTGAGGCGCGGAAGTCCGTCGTGTGGGCCACGTGGATGATGGCGATCTTTTACTCGTGCACCCTCGTCATCGGCTTCGGCGCCATGGCCCTGGTCGGCACCGACAAGATCACCAGCGCTCCGGGCGGCGAGAACTCCGCGGCCCCGCTGCTCGCGTTCCAGATCGGCGGCACGGTGCTGCTCGGCATCGTCTGCGCCGTGGCGTTCGCCACGATCCTCGCGGTCGTCGCCGGTCTGACCCTGACCGCCTCGGCGTCGTTCGCGCACGACGTCTACGCCAACGTGATCAAGCACGGCGAGGCCGACCCGCGCGACGAGGTCCGGGTCGCGCGCCTCACGGCGGTCTGCGTCGGTGTGCTGGCGATCGTCGGCGGCATCGCGGCCAACGGCCAGAACGTGGCGTTCCTGGTCGCCCTGGCGTTCGCGCTCGCGGCGTCCGCGAACCTGCCGACGTTGCTGTACTCGTTGTTCTGGAAGCGTTTCAACACGCGCGGCACGCTGTGGAGCATCTACGGCGGCCTCACGTCGTGCGTGCTGCTCATCGTGTTCTCGCCGGCGATCTCGGGCTCGAAGTCGTCGGTGTTCCCGGACGCCGACTTCGCGTTCTTCCCGCTGTCGAACCCCGGCATCGTGTCGATCCCGCTGTCGTTCCTGGCCGGGTTCCTCGGCACGGTGCTCGGCGGGGAGAAGGCGGACCCGGCCAAGCAGGCCGAGATGGAGGTGCGCGGGTTGACCGGCATCGGATCGGGCCTGCGCTGACCGGACTTCCGGGACGCGGCCCGGGCTCCGCCGAGTCCGGGCCGCGTCAGCTCCGGGCCAGCAGGTCCTCCACCGCGGAGTTGAACACCTCGGGCCGTTCCAGGTTCGGCATGTGCGCCGCGCCGTCGACCACCACGAGCGTCGAACCCGGGACGCGGTCGCTCATGTACTCGGCATCGCGGACCGGCGTGAACTCGTCGTCGCTGCCGACGACCACCAGCGTGGGCACCGAGATGGACGTGAGCGTGGCCGTGTAGTCCGGCCGTTCGGCCCGCCCGCGCAACGCGGCCGCGGCACCCTCCGGCGGAGCGGCGAGCATCAGGCCCTCGACGAAGTCCGCCACCTCGGGGTTGTGCCGCGCCACCATCTTCCACTTCACCTCGGTGGCGTAGCCGGACATGCCCTCGCGCAGCAGGCGGTCGGCCATGTCGTTGCGGCTGCGACGTCCTTCCTCGGTCTCGGGCTGGGCGAACGTGTCGGCGAGAAGCACGCCCCTGAGCCGGTCGGGGAAGTCCTGGACGCACTGCAGGACGATCTGGCCTCCCATGGACAGGCCGCCGAGGACGAACTTCTCGACACCGAGGTGGTCGAGCAGCCCTCGGACGTCGGAGGCGAAGACCTCGAGGGGTGTCACCCCGGGGACCACGGTGGTCTCGCCGTACCCGCGCAGGTCCGCGGCGATCACGCGGCGCCCAGTGGAGCTGAAGTGCTCCACCTGGGGGCGCCACATCCTGCGGTCGAACGGGTGGCCGTGCACCAGCACCAGCACGTCGTCGCCGGTGCCTTCGTCGTCGTAGCCGATGGTGATGCCGTTGACGGTCGCCGTGGTCATGATCCGACCGTAGCGCGGGCTACGCCCGGGAAGCCGCTTCCTGGATCGCCTTGGCGAACCGGGACGCGGCCGCCTCGGTGGTGAACTTGAAGCCGAGCGTGGGCTCGGTCAGCTCCAGCTCCAGCAACAGCGGCGAGCCGTCCGGCCCCTCGACCACGTCCACGCGGGCGTAGAGCAGACCGGTGCGCGGCACCGACAGCAGCTCCGCCGCCACGTCCAGGACCTGTTCCGCCAGCTCCACCTGCCGTGCGGACGGCTCGATGCCCGCCAGCCGTTCCTCGACGTAGAGACCGGACTCGGCCTCCGCGAGGCCCTGGGCCAGCATCGGTCCCTTGTGGAACGAGTGGGAGTACTCGCCCGCGAAGAACACCAGCGCGGTCTCACCGTGTTCGTCCACACTGGACTGGTACGGCTGCACGAGCGCCTTGACGCCCAACGACTCCAGGTGGGCGCGGGCGGCGGCGTGGTCGGTGAACCGGCCCGCGCCGCGCGAGCCCGCGCCGACCGCCGGTTTCACGACGAACTCACCGTCCGGGAAGGACGGTTCCGCGCCCGGCTCCACCACGGCGGTGGGCACGACGGGGACGCCGCGGGCCGCGAGCTCGGCCAGGTAGGACTTGTCGGTGTTCCAGCGCACGACCGGCAGCGGGTTCGCGAGCGCCGGCACGGTGCCGCACCACGCCAGGAAGTCGTCGAGGCGCTCGGTGTAGTCCCAGGTGGCGCGCAGGACGACCAGGTCGGCCTCCACCGGGGTGCCCCAGGGCTGCCACGCGACGTCGACGCCGTCGCGGGCGAGGGCGGCGAGCAGCGACTCCTCGTCGCCGTCGCCCTCGGGCAGGCCGGCGCAGGAGGCGAGCACGACCCTCATGAGCTCATCTTGGCCATCTTGCGGCGGTGGGCGGGGCCGATCTTGGCGGCCGCGGTGGTCTCGCGGTCCCACTCGGCCTGCTCCACGCCGGCGACGGCCTCCACGGCCTGGGTGGCGGACTCGACGTCCTTGGTCATGACGTCGCCCATGGCTCCGTCGGCGCCGACCAGCACGATCCGCGCGCCCGCGCGGCCGATCGGCTCCACCACGGCCCGGACCGCCGTGTCCGGCGTTCCGTGGGCCTTCACGAACTCGGCGATGCGCTTCTGAGCGGTTTGATCAGACACCCCCACACTGTAAAACCAGCGGGTAGCTTCAGTCGGGTGACCACCGACACGCTGACGTCGTTCCTCTCGTGGTACTTCGACCACCACCCCGCGCACGCGGCCTCGGCGGGCTCACTCCCGCACTACTCGACCTTCGGTGACTTCTCCGCCTCGGCGTTCGAGCAGCGGGCCAGGGAGAAGGAGGCGTGGATCGCGCGGCTGGAGCCGCTGCCGCGGTCGGTGGACCGCGACCTGGCGCTGTCGGTGCTGCGCGGGGCGTCGGCGCTCGAGACGTGGCCGGGCTGGCGGCGCGATCCGCACGAGTACAGCAGCCTGGTGTTCTTCGGCCTGCTGGGGCCGTTCCTGCACGGGCTGCTGCCCGAGGCGGAGATCGTGGCGGCGACGGTGGCGAAGCTGCGGGAGGTGCCCGCGATATTCGCGGCCGCGCAGGCGAACCTCGACGCGTCGCTCGCGTCGCCGCTGGTGGTGCGGCGCGCGCTGGACCAGGTGCGGACGGGCCGGGCGTTCGTGCTGCACGCGCTGCCGCTGGAGGCGTCGGAGGAGTTCCGGGCGGAGATCGCCGAGGCCGCCGGGCCCGCCGCCGACGCGTTCGACCGGTACGCGGTGTTCCTCGAGGACCTGGCCGTGCGGGCGACCGGCGACTGGCGGATGGGCGAGAAGCTCTACTCGACGGTGTTGCAGGACAAGGAGTTGCTCGGGTACGGGGCGCCGGAGCTGCACCAGCGCGGGCAGGACGCGTACGCGGAGCTCGAGGCCGAACTGGTCGAGCTCGCCGGCACGAAGGACTGGCGTCCGGTGATGAGCGCGCTGCAGGACGACCACCCGCCGACGCTCGAGGCGATGCGCGCCGAGTACGAGGCCGAGACGTCCCGGGCGCGGGCGGCGCTGATCGAGCACTCGCTCGTCACGATGCCCGAGGGCGAGGAGTGCCACGTGGTGCCGTCGCCGCCGTTCAACCGCGCGGTCATGGCCGTGGCGAGCTACCTCGGCCCTCCGCCGCTCACGTCGCGGCGCACCGGCTACTTCTTCGTGCCGTTCACGCGCGAGGGCGCGTCGGAGGAGCAGATCTCGCAGCGCCTGCGCACCAACTCGCGGTCGCAGCTGCCGACGATCTCCGTGCACGAGGCCTACCCCGGCCACCACTGGCACTCGGCGTGGCTCGCGGCGCAGGGCCCGGCGCACCCGTTGCGCAAGGTGTTCCGGACGTCGTACTTCTCCGAGGGCTGGGCGCTCTACGCGGAGAAGCTGCTGCGCTCGGTCGGCTACTACACGACCAACGGCGCGCTGATGAGCCACGTCGAGGCGCGGCTGTTCCGGGCGGCGCGGATGATCGTCGACACGGCGCTGCACTGCGGCGACATGACGCCGGACGAGGCCGAGTCGTTCATGGTGGCGCGCACGGCGCTGACGCCGGGCACCGCCACCGGCGAGGTGAAGCGGTACTGCGCGTGGCCGACGCAGGCGCCGTCGTACCTCACCGGCGCGCTGGAGATCGACCTGATCCGCGACGAGTACCTGGCCGCGGGGCTGGGGTCCCTGCGCGACTTCCACGACCGGATCGCGGGCTCCGGCGCGCTGCCGCTCGGGCTCGCGCGCCGGGTGGCCCTGGGTGAGGATTAAGCAGCCTGGTAGGCGCGGCCCGCCGACGTGAGCGCGGTGCCCGTGGAGAGTCCGGTGGGGCTGGTCCTCGTGGACAGGGTGAACCACGAGTACCGCTCCACGAAGGACAGTCCGTCGAGCATCCGCGTCGATGCCGTGACGAACGCGTTCTGCTGCTGCTCGCTCGGGTAGACCGCGCGGCCGGACCGCCAGTCGATCAGGGCGTACTCGGTGAGCCAGATCGGCTTCTTGTAGCGGTTGTACACGTTGCGCAGGTACGACTCCAGGTGGCCGGTGGCCGCGGAGGAGAAGTCCTGGCCGTACCAGTGCAGCGGGATGAAGTCGACGCGGAGGTTGCGCGCCTTGGCCCCGGCCATGAACCGGTCGAGCCAGCCGCCCGCGACGTCGCCGCCGAACGCGACGCCCGGCGCGCCGAGCCGCAGGCCCGTGCTCTGCAGCCGGGGCCACAGGTCGAGCGCGCGTTCGACGGTCATGTTCGCCTGGCCCGCCATGTCGGGTTCGTTGAACCCCAGCAGCTGCCGGCCGTTGGCCTTGGCGGCGTTCAACTCGGCGTCGGTGACGCTGGCCGCGCCCCAGATCATCGGGACGAACTCGGCGTTGCTCCGGATCCCGCGCCGGTCCGAGGCCCAGGTGTAGTACCAGCGGGCGTCGAGCGCGGTCATGGCGGCGCCGGCGGGGCCGGGGTCGTCGGCGGCGTTCACGCCCTTCTTGGCCGAGGCGGCGTGGGATGGAAGCGCTCCCATCAGTAGCAGCAATGCGATCAGCAGCAGGGATGTTTTTCGCATGGAACGGTCTTACCACCGCCGCTGCCGTCTGTCGCCGGACGAGCACCGACGGTAGCGGCGTCCTGCCGAAGTGGCTCCCACCCGCTGGGACCGGGAACATCGGACCGACGGCCAGGGTTGAGCCGGTTGAGTCGATCAAGGAGGACAGATGCCCAAGGCAGTGGTGGTGCGCTCGACCGGTGGTCCCGAGGTGCTGGAGCACTCGGACGTGCCGTCGCCGGTGGCCGGTGACGGCGAGCTGCTGGTGAAGGTGGCCGCGGCGGGCGTCAACTACATCGACACGTACCAGCGCAGCGGCCAGTACTCGATCCCGCTGCCCACCACCCTCGGCCTGGAGGGCGCGGGCGAGGTCGTCGTCAGCAACTCCCCCGACTTCGCCGTCGGCGACAAGGTCGCGTGGATGGGCGTGCTGGGCAGCTACGCGTCCGAGGTCGTGGTGCCGGCCGCGCAGGCGGTGCGGGTGCCCGAGGGCCTCGACGTCGAACTGGCCGCGGCCTCGCTGCTGCAGGGCATCACCGCGCACTACCTGGTCCACTCGACGTACGTCGTGAAGGAGGGCGACCGGGTGCTGGTGCACGCGGCGGCCGGCGGCGTCGGCCTGCTGCTCACCCAGTGGGTGAAGTCGAAGGGAGCCACCGTCGTCGCGACGGTGTCGACCGACGAGAAGGAGGCGCTGGCCCGCGAGGCGGGCGCCGACCAGGTGCTGCGGTACGGGGACTTCGCGTCGCAGATCGAGAAGGTCGACGTCGTGTACGACGGCGTCGGTGCCGACACGTTCGACCAGTCGCTCGCGTCGCTCAAGCCGCGCGGCACGCTCGCGCTCTTCGGCGCCTCGTCCGGGCCGGTGCCGCCGGTGGACCCGCAGCGGCTGAACGCGGGCGGGTCGCTGTACCTGACGCGGCCGTCGACCGGGCACTACCTGCTCGACCGCGCGGAGCTGGAGTGGCGGGCCTCGGACCTGTTCTCCGCCATCGCGTCCGGGGAGCTGAACATCCGGATCGGCGGGAGGTACAAGCTGGAGGAGGCGGCGCAGGCGCACACGGACCTGCAGGCGCGCCGCACGACCGGGAAGCTGCTCCTCCTGCCGTGACCCGCGGACAGGTCGTGCGCTGGGACGACGAGGAGGGCTGGGGAGTGATCGAGTCGGCCGGGTTCGACGGTCCGGTCTGGACGCACTTCTCGGCCGTCGAGGCTCCGGACGGCGGGTTCCGGCGCCTGCGGGTGGGCGGGTCCGTCGAGGTCGAGGCCGAACGCGCGGACCAGGACGGGTACCGCTGGCGCGCCACCCGCGTGCGGGCGGAGGACTGAGTCCGAGGCGCTCGCCGCACGACCGGAAAGCTGCTGCTCCTGCCGTGACACGAGAACGGCCCCCGGTGTTCCGGGGGCCGTTTCTCGTTGTGGTGTGGATCAGGCGGCGGGGGTGACCTTCACGCCGTCGATCACGAACACGAGGGTCTCGTTCGGCTGGATGCCGTTGCCGCCCTCGCCGTAGCCCTTGGCCGGCGGGACGATGAGCAGGCGGCGGCCCTGCTCCTTCAGGCCGACGATGCCCTCGTTCCAGCCGTCGATGACCGGCGCCTGCCCGACGTTCTCGACGTCGAACGGCTTGCCGCGCTTGAACGAGCTGTCCAGCACCTTCTTGTCGGAGAAGGTCGTGAGCTGGTAGTTGACCGTGGCCGTGGTCCCCTTGGTCACCTCGGCACCGGTGCCCACCACCAGGTCCTTGATGATGAGCTCCTCGGTGGGCTTGCAGCTCGGGATCTCGACCTTGGGCGCCGCGCCGAAGTCGCCGGTGACCTTGAAGTCGTCGGCCTTGCAGGGGTTCGTGGGCGCGGCGGCCGGCGTCGTGCCGCCGGCCGAGGGCTCGGCCGAGCCGGCGCATCCGGCGAGGCCGGTCGCCGCAAGGACCGCAGAAGCGATGAGCAGGACGTTACGCATGGTGGGTGAGCGTATTCGGACCGGTGTGAGCGGCGTGTAGCAGGCCGCGCCGCCGCTCGGCCCGCGCAACTCGGCACGGGTGCATGTGGGTGCGGCGCCCGCTCTCGTCCGCCCCGTTCGGGGGTCTCCGCGACAGGGCGTCACCGAAGTGCACGCATGCGGGCCGACAACGGGGTTCAAACGCACTTATTCCGTGCGTGAATGTCGCACGAATAGCAGCTTCCTTATCTTTTGACCGACGCGTACAGTAACTCCGCGCACTTGATCGGACACCTAGCGCATTCGTCCGTTCGGGTAGCGGCCGATCTGGTGACCCAGGAGGTGGGGACACGTGTCCGCGGAGGCCGGAGGCATCCGCCGCAACCTGATCCAGGAGTTGTTCTGGACTCGGACCGGGTTGCTCCTCCTCATACTCGTCGTGACGTCGGGTGCGTCGCTGGCCATTTCCAGCCAAATGGATTCCGGGGCAGCGAGAAACCTGCTGACAGCAGTCGGTACCGGCACGCTCATTTCGGCGGTGGTGAGCTTCACGCAAACGTTGATCACGTCGAAAGCGGCGCAGAAGGCGTTGCTCGAACCGGTCATCGAGGAGAGCCGCAAGGCGCTCAAAGAGCTCACCCAGGAGTACCGGGCACTCGACCGGGAGTTCTTCCCGAGCCACGTGTTCGAGCCGACGGCGACGCCGGACCCGGTGTTCAACCAGCTGATGATGCAGGACCTGGAACGGACGCGGCTGTACTGCTTCCGCGGGTTCGCGGGCCGGTACGCGGCGGGCCGGGTGCTGCTCAGCCAGACGGAGTGCGAGCTCAGGGCCGTGCTCGCCGATCCGCGCGACGACAACGCGATCAGCGGCCGCGCGCGGTACCTGTTGCGCAACGAGGGCGCCGACGGCGATTACGACGAGATCCAGGAACGGCTCAAGGAGCAGATCCGGATAGGACTCGTCGGGCTCTACTCGGCGCGCAGCCGTTGCACGCGAATCGACGTGACGATCGTGTCGGACCCGCCGCTCGACCGGCTCGAGCTGTTCGACGATTCCGCGTGGCTCACGCTCTACAGCAACACCGCGGGAGTGCTCAGGCCGTATCCGCGCACGCTCAGGTTCACCGAGAGTTCGTTCCTCTACGGGATGGAGCGCGCGGAGTTCCTGCGCATCAGCAATTCGAAGGCCGGTTACCACTTCGCCATCACGCCGGCGACGACGAGAAACGACTTCCTGGCGTTGTTCGAGAAGATCACCGGCGACCCGCTCACGCGAGACGGGTTCACGGAACTGCAGAGCAAGTTCCACGCATTCCGCCGTGAATTCTCCGCATCCGCTCAGTTGAGGAGCTGATCGATCTTGCTAGCCGAGTTCACCGGGTTGTCCGCGCTCGAGGAGCTCGCCGCCCGGGTGCAGCGCGCCGATTTCCCCGTCGAGGACCACTGGGCCGATGTCGGCACGTGGTTCACGGACTGGGCGGCCCGGCCCGAGCTGCGCAAAGAGCTGCGCGCGCACATCGACGGCCTGACGCCGCAGGAGGCGACCTGGGTGATCGCGCACTCCCGGGAGACGACGACGCACTTCGCATGGTGCCTGAGGGACGAGGCGGGCGAGCCGTTCACGTTCTGGCTGCACGAGTACAAGCCGCTCGCCGACTGGCGCGCCGGCTACGCCGACTCGGTGCACAACCACCGCTACCACTTCTGCACCACCATCCTGAGCGGCGCCTACCTGCACGAACGGTTCAACGCCCGGCTCGGCGTCGGCGGCCGCACGGTCGTCGGCACGGAGCTCACCAACCGCACCCAGTGCACCGAGGGCACCACCGGCACGTTGCTCGCGCACGAGTTCCACCGCATCCCTCGGGCGGCGGACGGGACCATGACGTTCCTGGTGAAGTCGCGCGCCGTGAACCCGTGGAGCCTCAGCTACGACCCGGACACCGGGATCAGCCACCGGCACGTGCCCGTGGAGGACCGGCTGGAGGATCTGACGAACCACCTCTGAAGCCCCGCCGGGGGCACCGCCGCGCGCCTACCATCAGCCCACCTGGCAGGAGGGCTGATGATGCGTACGCGCACAGAGATCCCGAGGTCCGTCATCGCGGACGTGGAGCAGCGCGTGAGGCGGCTGTGCGAGGACCTGGCCGCGAAGCTGCAGTTCCACGGCTGGCACCACGTGAGCTTCGTCCGCGACAAGTCCGTGCACTTCGCCGAGCGCAACGGCGCCGCCCGCGACGTCGTGGAGGTCGCGGCACTGGTGCACGACCTGAACTACATGGTCCGCCGCAACTCGCTGCCCACCGACGGCGAGGCGTTGCGCCGGAAGGTCCTGTTCGTCTCCGGCGTCTGCGTCGGAGACATCGAGTGGGTCGAGCGGATCGTGCTCGAGGCCGAGATGCGCACCCGCTCCCGCGACATCTCGCTGGAGGCCCAGGCGCTGTCCGACGCGGACACGCTGTTCAAGGCGCTGCCGGTGACACCGGTGGTGCTCGCACACCGGTACCTGCAGGAGAACGGCATCACGCTGCGCGAGCTCGCGCACAAGATCGTGGGCGAGCAGGTGGGCAAAGCCGACGAGGGCTACTACTTTTACGACGCGGAGGCCGCCGCGACCTACACCAAGTGGGCCGAGACGAACCTCCGGTTGTGGCAGTGCATCGTGGAGTCCCTCGACGACCCGTGCGTCGAGGACCTGCTGACCAAGGTGGCGTCCTGAGCACGTTCTTCATCACCAGCGGCGGGGAGTCGGTCGCGGCCCGCGACTACGACCCGCGTGAGGCCGTCGTCGTGTGGCATGAGGTGTTCAACGAGGTGTGGGCACCTCTGCCCGACGACAACGTTGTCGAGCTCCCTGCGGCCCTCGTCGCGCAACTCGTCAAGGCCGATCCGGCGCGGATGCACGACGTCGCGCTCTCGTGGGCGCCTCTCGTGGACATGGGCTTCCACGAGGCGTTCGCGCACCTCGTCGAGTTGTCGAATCTCGCGCGCACGGCCGTGAGCCGCGCCGAGACCGTGTACCTGGAGATCAGCGAGCCGGCGTGAGGCCCGCGGTCTGCTGCAGGGGCATCGTGACGCCGACGGCGGTGAACGCGAGCTCGCGTGACGCGCGCCGTACGGTCAGCACGCCGAGATAGGCCTGCACGGCCGAGGTGCGGCATAGGTCGAGATAGGCACCCACGGCCGCGTCGACGATCAGCTCGTTCTCCACGCGGTCGCCGAAGAGGCGCACCAGTTCCGTGATCGCCTGGCGCAACTGGGCCTGCGAGGTCAGCATGTCCGGGTAAACGACCAGCCGGGGCAGGCGGTTCAGTTCGCGGGTCGGCGGCACGCCCCCGCGCCTCAACGAGCCCTCAGGTCCGCGCTCCCGTGCAGCGCGTACGCGAGCCCCAGCACGTTGCCCCGGCTGAGCATCTCCCACCGCACCTGCCGCAGCGCCTCCCCTGCGCCCAGCCCGGCCCCCAGCCGCGCCAGCAGCATGCCCGTCACCCACCCGGCCATGTCCTGCGGCACCGCCTCCTCGGGGCAGATCACCGCGGACGCGCCGTGGTCGAGGAACGGCCGCGCCAGCTCCGCCATCGGTGACGTCCCCACGACCAGAGGCCTGCGCACGGGCCAATGCGGCTGCGGCCACACACCCTGGTTGTTCCACCGTGCGATCTCCTCCACGTCGAGGAACCCCTCGCGCAGATGCAGGTGCACGACGTCCATCGTCTCCCCTGCCAGCACCCGTCCCAGGTCGGCGGGGGTGACGTAGGCCGACGTGACGGACTCGGGCGGGATCTGCGACATCAGCTCCGTCACGTGCCGCTCGGTCGCCGGCCGGTCCATGCCGGCGTCGACCGCCATCGTCACCTCGAACGGCCACTGGCGCGGCAGGATCCGTGTCACCAGCGGCCCGACCGGGTGTTCCAGCACGCTCGACAGTCCCCAGAAACCGAAGGGGCACAACACGTTCCCGCTGTGGTCGGACACCGGGCAGTGCGGCGGCACCGGTCCGCCCGCGCCGAACGGGCCGAACTGGCCCACCGAGGCGCAGAGGCGGTGGGGGCCGTCGGTGAACGGGAGGTCGTAGACCAGCGGCCAGCGGACCGGACCCGCGCCGGAGGTGGCGGACGCCACCATCACGCCCGCCGGGCGGCCCGTCGTGCGGGCCACGTGCCGGATGGCGGCGGCCGGACCCGTGTCGCCCGGCGTCTTCGCCGCGTGCCGGCCGGTGCCCTCCTCGCCGAACAGCGCCGCGTACGCCGCCGCGCCCTGCCGGGCCAGGAACGCGAGGTCCGCGCAGTAGGCCGGGAAGTCCTTGCCGTACCAGGGATCGAGCCCCGTCCCGGCGGGCAGCGCGAGCGGCGCGCCGGCCAGGCTGATCCACGACGGCACGTCGCCGGACGCGACCAAAGCTCGGTCGCCGAACTGCAGGACCGAGACCGCGCGCGCCGGCGGCAGGTCCTCGAACGTGCGGGAGAGCTTCAGCCGGGGCAGCGCCCGCGGCTCCCCCGCGCCCACCGGCAGCACGACCTGCTGGACGTGCACCGGCACCACGCCGTGGTAGACGACGAGCTCGCCGGTCCACGGCACGGCGGCGTAGGGCGTGGTGACCTCGAAGTTCACCCACGCGCTGGGTCCCTCCGCCGGCAGCATGACCGTCTCGGCCTTCACCGGCCGCCCGGCCATGCTCAGCACGACCCGCAGCTTCACGTCGTCCGGCAGCACGGGGCCGTCCCCGACGCGGATCCACACCTCGTAGTCGGCGCCGGGCCGCAGCGCCGCGGCGATGCCCTGCGTGGCACCGGGCAGCGCGACCACGACCGACACGGACCGGTCCGCGACCACGGGCGGCGCGGGGAGGGTGGTGTAGGTCATCTGGCCGCGGCGTTCCAGTTCGCGGAACTGCCACAGCGCGTCCTCGACCCGTGCCTCCCCCACGGCACGAGGGACGGCCAGCACCACGTGCGGCGCGCTCCAGCCCATCACCACCGTCGCGGTGTCCACTCCGGACACCCAGGTGTGCACGGCGGTGAAGAGCACGACCGTCCTGCCGAGACCGCGCAGCGCGGCGACCACCGGGGCCGAGTCCCACGAGCGCGTGTCGTGCAGCGCCACCACGTCGCCCGGCACGTCCGCGAGCGACGGCACGGCGGAGGCGGACGGGAAGTGCCGGAGGTCCAGCACGGCGAACCGCAGCACCCGCACCGCGGTCGTGACCACCGACGCCCCGGCGCCGCCGACCGGCAGCCCCCGGCTGACCTGGGCCCACCCGCCCGGATCGGTGACGACGACCAGCGAGGTCGCGGGTGTCAGGGTCGCGACGAAGTCCAGTGGTGAACCTTCACCACCGGTGACGGTGAACTCAACGGGCGCCACAGCCGTACGACTGGAGGTGCAGCTAGAACGGCCAGCCCAGCACCGGAAGCCCGACGACGGCGTCGACGGCGAGCCCGCAGAACACGAGCATCAGGTAGAGGTTCGACATGTGGAAGAACTTCATGGTGTTCGTGGATCCGCCGCGGCGCACGACGTTGTGCAGCTTGTGCGCGAAGATCGCGAACCACAGGCCCGACAGGGCCGCCACCGCCACGTAGATCCAGGAGGTGACGGGGGCGAGGGCGAGCGTGCAGACCACGGTGATCCAGCTGTAGATCACGATCTGCCGCGTCACCTGCGCCGCTGTGGCCACCACGGGCAGCATCGGCACGCCTGCGCGGGCGTAGTCCTCCTTGAACTTCATCGCGAGGGCCCAGGTGTGGGGCGGCGTCCAGAAGAAGATGACGCCGAACATCACCAGGGCGGGCCACTCGACGGTGCCCGTCACCGCGCTCCAGCCGATGATCACCGGCATGCAGCCCGCCATGCCGCCCCAGATGATGTTCTGGGAGGTCCGGCGCTTGAGCACGAGCGTGTAGACGAAGATGTAGAAGAGGATGGTCGCCACCGCGAACGCGGCCGACATCAGGTTGACGAAGATCCACAGGAACGCGAACGAGAAGACGCCGAGCACGATGCCGAAGATCAGGGCGTTGCGCGGCGGGATCGCGTTGTGCGCGAGCGGGCGGGCCGCCGTCCGCTTCATCACCGAGTCGATGTCGGCGTCGACGAAGCAGTTGAGGGCATTTGCCGACCCCGCGGCGAGCGTGCCGCCGGTGAGGGTGCAGGCGATGAGCCACAGCGGGGGCAGGCCGTGCTGGGCCAGCAGCATCGCCGGGATCGTGGTGATCAGCAGGAGCTCGATGACGCGCGGCTTGGTGAGGGCCACGTAGGCGCCTACAACCTGGCGGGGCGACCGGTTAGGGGCCTCGAGGACCGCACTCATCGCGTGAACGCTCCTGGTGTCGCAAGTGGTGGGATTTCCAGCGACTGATGGTAACCGCGTTCAATATTCACAGCCCGTTCGGGTACTCGTGTGCCTGGGCACACACCGACCTGCGACCTTTCAGCGCAACATCCGAATCACTCAGGACTAGGCTGGCCGGTGGACGTGGGAGAGATGCGGGTCAGGCTCTTCGGGATCGATTCCGAACGGCCGGGGCACCCGCCCGAGCGACAAAGTTTGGAGCTGTAAGTCCGTGACCGTCACCGACGACATCACCCGGCTCACGAAGGCCGATCTGCCGGACGACTGGACCGAGCTCGACAAGCGCGCCGTCGACACCGCGCGCCTGCTCGCGGCCGACGCCGTGCAGAACGTCGGCAACGGCCATCCCGGCACGGCGATGAGCCTCGCCCCGCTCGCGTACACGCTGTTCCAGCGCGTGCTGCGGCACGATCCGGCGGACGCGGACTGGATCGGCCGCGACCGGTTCGTGCTCTCCGCGGGTCACTCCAGCCTGACGCTGTACATCCAGCTGTTCCTGTCGGGGTACGGCCTGGAGCTCGACGACCTGAAGACGCTGCGCAAGTGGGGCTCGAAGACGCCGGGCCACCCGGAGCACGGCCACACCAGGGGCGTCGAGATCACGACCGGCCCGCTGGGCTCGGGTCTCGCCTCCGCCGTCGGCATGGCGATGGCCGCCCGCCGCGAGCGCGGCCTGTTCGACCCGTCGGCCGCACCGGGCCAGAGCCCATTCGACCACCACATCTACGTGATCGCCTCCGACGGTGACATCGAGGAGGGCGTCACCTCCGAGGCGTCGTCGCTCGCGGGCACGCAGCAGCTGGGCAACCTGGTCGTCTTCTACGACGACAACAAGATCTCCATCGAGGACGACACGACGATCGCGCTGTCCGAGGACACCGCGAAGCGCTACGAGGCCTACGGCTGGCACGTCCAGGTCGTCGAGTCCGGCGAGAACGTCAAGGGCATCCTCGAGGCCGTCGAGAAGGCCAAGGCCGTCACCGACAAGCCGTCGTTCATCCTGCTGCGCACGATCATCGGTTACCCGGCGCCGAACAAGCAGAACACCGGTGCCGCGCACGGTGCCGCGCTCGGCGTCGACGAGGTCAAGGCCACCAAGGAGATCCTCGGCTTCGACCCCGAGCAGACCTTCGAGGTCGCCGACGAGGTCCTCGCGCACGCCCGCGAGGTCGTGAAGCGCGGCGAGCACGCCAAGGCCGAGTGGCAGAAGACCTTCGACGCGTGGGCGTCGGCCAACGCGGAGAACAAGGCGCTGCTCGACCGCCTCGTCTCCCGCGAGCTGCCCGAGGGCTGGGACGCGGACCTGCCGGTCTACCCGGTGGACGCCAAGGGCGTGCCGACCCGCAAGGCCTCCGGTGAGGTCATCAACGCGCTCGCGAAGCACCTGCCCGAGCTGTGGGGCGGTTCGGCCGACCTGGCCGAGTCGAACCTGACGACGATCAAGGGCGCCAAGTCCTTCGGTCCCGAGGGCATCTCCACGGGCATGTGGAGCGCCGACCCGTACGGCCGCGTGCTGCACTTCGGTGTCCGCGAGAACGCCATGGGCATGATCCTCAACGGCATCGCGCTGCACGGCCCGACCCGTCCGTTCGGCGGCACGTTCCTCGTGTTCTCCGACTACATGCGTCCCGCGGTGCGCCTGGCGGCGATCATGAAGGCCGCCGTCACGTACGTGTGGACGCACGACTCCATCGGCCTGGGCGAGGACGGCCCGACGCACCAGCCGATCGAGCACCTCGCCGCCCTGCGCGCGATCCCGGACTTCGCCGTGGTCCGCCCCGGCGACGCCAACGAGACCGCGTTCGCGTGGAAGGCCGTCATCGAGCAGCTCGGCCCGGTGGGCCTGGCGCTGTCCCGGCAGAACGTGCCGACGCTCGAGGGCACGAGCGCCGAGGGCGTCAAGCGCGGCGGGTACGTGCTGTTCGGTGACGACAACCCCGAGGTTGTGATCATCGGCACGGGCTCCGAGCTGCAGGTCGCCGCCGAGGCCGGAAAGGTTCTGCAGGGCGAGGGCGTTGCAGTGCGTGTGGTGTCGATGCCTTCCCTCGACTGGTTCGAGAAGCAGGATTCGGAGTACCGCGAGTCGGTCATCCCGTCCTCGGTGAAGGCGCGCGTCGCGGTCGAGGCCGGCATCGCGCAGCCGTGGTACCGCCACGTCGGCGACGCCGGCGAGATCGTGTCGATCGAGCACTTCGGTGCCTCGGCCGACTACCAGGTCCTGTTCAAGGAGTTCGGCTTCACGACGGAGAACGTCGTCGCCGCCGCCCGCCGTTCCCTTGACAACGTGAGGGGTAACAAGTGAGCAAGCCCAACCTGGACGCCCTTTCGGGCGCCGGTGTGTCCATCTGGCTCGACGACCTGTCCCGGGAGCGGCTCACCAGCGGCAACCTGGACGAGCTGATCCGCGACTGGAACGTCGTCGGTGTCACGACGAACCCGACGATCTTCGCGGGCGCCCTGTCGAAGGGCGAGTCCTACGACGAGCAGGTGCGTGAGCTGGCGTCGCGCGGCGCCGACGTCGAGGCGACCATCCGCGAGGTCACCACGACCGACGTGCGCAACGCGTGCGACAAGTTCCGCGACATCTACAACTCCACGAACGGTGTGGACGGCCGCGTCTCCATCGAGGTCGACCCGCGCCTGGCGTTCGAGACGGACAAGACCGTCGCCGAGGCGCAGGACCTGTGGAAGACCGTGGACCGGCCGAACCTGCTGGTGAAGATCCCGGCCACCGAGGCGGGCATCCCGGCGATCACGAAGGTGATCGCCGAGGGCATCTCCGTCAACGTCACGCTGATCTTCTCGGTCGAGCGCTACCAGGCCGTCATGGAGGCCTACGTCGCGGGCCTCGAGCAGGCCAAGGCGAACGGCCACGACCTCCGCTCGATCCACTCGGTCGCCTCCTTCTTCGTGTCCCGCGTGGACACCGAGATCGACAAGCGCCTGGACAAGATCGGCACGGACGAGGCCAAGGCGCTGCGCGGCAAGGCCGCCCTCGCCAACGCGTGGATCGCCTACGGCGCGTTCGAGAAGACGTTCCAGGGCGAGCGCTGGGAGGCCCTCAAGGCGGACGGCGCGAACGCGCAGCGTCCTCTGTGGGCGTCGACCGGCGTGAAGGACCCGAGCTACTCCCCCACCCTGTACGTCGACCAGCTCGTCGTCGCCGGCGTCGTGAACACGATGCCGGAGAAGACGCTGCAGGCCGTCGCCGATGGCGGCAAGATCACGGGTGACACGGTCACCGGCCGTGCCGCAGAGGGCCAGGAAGTGTTCGACCAGCTCGCCGCCGTGGGAATCGACCTCCAGGACGTGTTCGTCGCGCTGGAGACCGAGGGCGTCGAGAAGTTCGAGAAGTCCTGGGAAGAGTTGCTCGAGACGGTGAAGAACCAACTGGCTCAACTGAAGGGCTGATACCCAAGTGACCTCCGTCGAAATCGTGAGGTCACCGAACGCCGACCAGGTCAGCACCATCGCTGCTGACCTGGTCGCGGATTCGGTGCCGAGCAAGCTGACCGCGCAGGACCCGACCCTGTGGGGGCCGGAAGCCGAGTCCGAGGCGAGCATCCGCCTGTCGTGGACGACGTTGCACGAGTCGTCCCGCGCCCTGCTCCCCGACCTCGTCGCACTGCGCGAGGAACTGCACGCCGAGGGCGTCGACCGCGTCGTCCTCGCCGGAATGGGCGGCTCGTCGCTGGCCCCCGAGGTGATCACGCGGACCGCAGGGGTTCCGCTGGTCGTGCTGGACACCACCGATCCCGCCCAGGTCGCCGACGCGCTCGCCGGTGACCTCGAGCGCACGGTGATCGTGGTGTCGTCCAAGTCCGGTGGCACGGTCGAGACCGACAGCCACCGCCGGATCTTCGAGAAGGCCTTCACCGACGCGGGCATCGACGCCGCGTCGCGCATCGTGGTCGTCACCGACCCCGGCTCGCCGCTGCAGAAGGCGTCCGAGGAAGCGGGCTACCGCAAGGTGTTCCTGGCCGACCCGAACGTCGGTGGCCGGTACTCGGCGCTGACCGCGTTCGGCCTGGTGCCGTCCTACCTCGCCGGCGCGAACGTCGAGGAGCTGCTCGACGACGCGGCCGAGGTCGCGAAGCTCGTGTCGCAGGACTCCCCCGAGAACCCCGCCGTCGTGCTCGCCGCGATCTTCGGCGCCGCGCACGCACACGGTGCCGAGAAGATCGTCTTCGCGGACACCGGCTCTGGCATCAAGGGTTTCGGCGACTGGGCCGAGCAGCTCATCGCCGAGTCCACCGGCAAGAACGGCACCGGCCTGCTGCCGGTCGTCGTCGAGGGCCCCGGCGCTCCCGGCTTCGTGGACGCACGTTCGGACGCCACGACCGTCGCCATCGGACCGGCCACCGGGTCGGCGCACGTCGCGGTCGAGGGCAAGCTGGGCGCGCAGTTCCTGCTGTGGGAGTACGCGACCGCGCTCGTGGGCCGGGTGCTCGGGATCAACCCGTTCGACCAGCCCGACGTCGAGGCCGCGAAGAAGGCCGCCCGCGCGCTGCTCGACGCGCCGATCGCGTCCGCCACGCAACCGTCCTTCGTGGACGGTCCCGTGCAGGGCCACGGCACGGACTGGGCGCAGCGCAAGGTCCACACCGTCGCGGAGGCGCTGGCGGCGATCGTTGAAGTGGCGCCCGACCACGGCTACATCTCCGTTCAGGCGTACTTGGACAGGATCGACGACGCGTCGTTCGAGCTGCTCCGTGCGGAGATCGCGAAGAGGACGCACCTGCAGACCACGTTCGGCTGGGGTCCGCGCTTCCTGCACTCGACCGGCCAGTACCACAAGGGCGGTCACCAGAACGGCGTGTTCATCCAGATCACCGGCGAGTCCGGCGACGACCTGGAGGTGCCCGGCCGTCCCTACACGCTGGCGCAGCTGCAGCTCGCGCAGGCGCTCGGCGACGGTCAGGTCCTGGCCGAACACGGTCGCCCGGTGCTGCGCCTCCACCTGGAGGACCGCATCGCCGGACTGGCCCAGCTCGTCGAGGCAGTCCAGGAGGACGGCTCGTGACCACTTCCGCCAAGTGGAACAACCCGCTGCGGGACGCGCGCGACAAGCGCATGCCCCGCATCGCGGGCCCGAGCGCGCTGGTCATCTTCGGTGTCACCGGTGACCTGTCGCGCAAGAAGCTCATGCCGGCGATCTACGACCTCGCGAACCGGGGTCTGCTGCCGCCGGGCTTCGGTCTCGTCGGGTTCGCCCGCCGCGACTGGGCCGACCAGGACTTCATGAAGGTCGTGCACGACGCCGTCAAGGAGCACGCGCGCACGCCGTTCAACGAGGCCGTGTGGCAGCAGCTCGCCGAGGGCATCCGGTTCGTGCAGGGCACGTTCGACGACAACGAGGCGTTCGACAACCTCGCGTCGTGCCTCGCGGCTTTGGACGCCGAGCGCGGCACGGGCGGCAACCACGCGTTCTACCTGTCGATCCCGCCGGGCGCGTTCCCGACGGTGGTCAACCAGCTCAAGCGCGCGGGGCTCGCCCAGACGGCTCCCGACCAGTGGCGCCGCGTCGTGATCGAGAAGCCGTTCGGCCACGACCTGAAGTCAGCCAAGGAGCTCAACCGCACGGTCAACGAGGTCTTCCCCGAGGAGTCGGTGTTCCGCATCGACCACTACCTCGGCAAGGAGACCGTGCAGAACATCCTGGCGCTGCGGTTCGCGAACCAGCTGTACGAACCCATCTGGAACTCGAACTACGTCGACCACGTGCAGATCACCATGGCCGAGGACATCGGTCTCGGCGGTCGTGCCGGCTACTACGACGGCATCGGCGCGACGCGTGACGTCATCCAGAACCACCTGCTGCAGCTGCTCGCCCTCATCGCGATGGAGGAGCCGGTCTCGTTCAAGCCGGCGGACCTGCGCGCGGAGAAGGTGAAGATCCTCTCGGCCACGCGTCCCGCGGAGCCGTTCGAGGAGACCACCGCGCGCGGCCAGTACACCGGAGGCTGGCAGGGTGGTCAGAAGGTCCCGGGTCTGCTCGAGGAGGGCGGTTTCTCGCCCGAGTCGAAGACCGAGACGTTCGGTGCGATCACCTGCGAGGTCAACACCCGCCGCTGGGCCGGGGTGCCGTTCTACCTGCGCACCGGCAAGCGCCTGGGCCGCCGCGTCACCGAGGTGGCCGTGGTGTTCAAGCGGGCGCCGCACCTGCCGTTCGACGACACGGCGACCGAGGAGCTCGGCCAGAACGCCCTGGTGGTCCGGGTCCAGCCGGACGAGGGCGTGACGATCCGGTTCGGGTCGAAGGTGCCGGGCAACACGATGGAGGTTCGCGACGTCACGATGGACTTCGGTTACGGCCACTCGTTCACCGAGTCGTCGCCGGAGGCCTACGAGCGGCTGCTGCTCGACGTGCTGCTCGGCGAGCCGTCGCTGTTCCCGAAGAACGACGAGGTCGAGCTCTCCTGGGAGATCCTCGACCCGGTGCTCGAGTTCTGGGCCCGCAAGGACGAGCCCGCGCTCGAGAAGTACAAGGCCGGTACGTGGGGGCCGCCGTCGGCGGACGCGATGACGGCTCGGACCGGAAGGCACTGGAGGCGTCCGTGATCATCGACCTGCCCTCGACCACCACCTCCCAGATCAACTCGCGGCTGGTCCGGCTGCGCGACGAAGGCGGTGCGACGACCCTGGGTCGCGTGCTGACCCTCGTGATCGTGACCGAGGACGGCCAGCGCACCGACGCCGCGATCGACGCGGCGAACGACGCCTCGCGCGAGCACCCGTGTCGCGTGATCGTCGTGGCGCGCGGTGCCCGTCAGGCCGCCCCGCGCCTGGACGCGCAGATCCGCGTCGGTGGCGACGCGGGTGCGTCCGAGGTCGTGGTTCTTCGTCTGTACGGAGAACTGGCCAAGGAAGGCGCCTCGTGCGTCATGCCGCTGCTGCTGCCGGACACCCCGGTCGTGGCGTGGTGGCCGTTCGACGCGCCGGTGTCGCCGTCGAAGGATCCGATCGGTCAGCTCGCGCAGCGTCGCATCACCGACGCGGCGGCCGAGAAGAACCCGATCAAGGCCCTGGAGACCCGGCGGGCGCACTACGCGCCGGGCGACACGGACCTCGCGTGGACGCGGCTCACGCTGTGGCGCGCGATGCTCGCGTCCTCTTTGGACCTCCCGCCGTACGAGAAGGTCGTGGAGGCCGAGGTGACCGGTGAGGCCGACTCGCCGTCCACGGACCTGCTCGCCGCGTGGCTGACGGACCGGCTGAAGGTGCCGGCCAGGCGCTTCAAGGCCACGTCGGGCGAGGGCATCGTGGAGGTGCGGCTCGCGCGTCCGTCCGGTGACGTCGGCCTGCTGCGGCCGGACGGCAAGGTGGGCACGCTCTCGCAGCCCGGTCAGCCGGAGCGGCGGGTGGCGCTGCAGCGCCGTTCGGTGCGCGACTGCCTCGCGGAGGAACTGCGCAGGCTCGACCCCGACGAGGTCTACGCGGCGGCGCTCAAGTCGCTCGCGAAGGTCACGAAGGGTCGTGCGCACTCCGCGAAGCCCGAGGCCGCCGAGGAGGCTCCCGCAGCCGAGGCGACCAACGGCGCGGCGGCGAAGAAGTCCAAGGCGAAGGCGAGTTCGTGAGCAATCCTGAAGTCGTGGTCCACCGCGACGGCGAGCTGCTCGCCGCCGCCGCGGCGGCCCGCCTGCTGACCCGTGTCGTCGACGCACAGGCCGCCCGCGGCTCCGCGTCCGTCGTGCTGACCGGTGGCCGCACCGGCACCGCGGTCCTGGAGCAGCTGAACCGGGGTGCCGCGCGGGACGCGGTGGACTGGTCCCGCGTCGACCTCTTCTGGGGCGACGAGCGCTTCCTGCCCTCCGGGCACCCGGAGCGCAACGAGACGCAGGCCCGTGCCGCGTTGCTGGACCACGTGCCCGTGGACCCGGCGCGCGTGCACGTGATGGAACCGTCGGACGGCAAGTTCGGCGACGACCCCGAGGCCGCCGCCGAGGCCTACGCGTCGCTGCTGGCGTCGCTGGCCCAGCCGGAGGACCACGGTGACGTGCCCACGTTCGACGTCTGCATGCTGGGCGTCGGCGAGGAGGGCCACGTCGCGTCGGTGTTCCCGGACTCGCCCGCGGTGCACGAGAAGGAGCGTTCGGTCGTCGCCGTGCGCAACTGCCCGAAGCCGCCGCCGACGCGCGTGTCGCTGACGTTGTCGTCGGTGCGGCGCGCGCGGGAGGTCTGGCTGATGACGACGGGCGAGGCGAAGGCCGCGGCCGTGGCGATGGCCCTGGATGGTGCCGGCGAGGTGCAGCTGCCCGCCGCCGGCGCCACGGGCCGCAGCCGGACGTTGTGGCTGCTGGACTCGGCGGCCGCCTCGGCGGTCCCGGCGTTGTTCAAGCCGCCCCTGGCGTGATGCCCGTGAGGACGGCCCCGGCTGCGCACAGCCGGGGCCGTCGTCGTCTCACCGGCCGCGCAACCGGGTGATGCGCTGGGCGCACGACGGGTGCGAGGCGAGCATCCGCGCCCGCACCGGCGCCCTGGCCCGCAGATCGTCCTGCCCCTCCCTGACCCAGCGCCGCAACACCTCCAGCAACACCGGCCCATAGCCGAGCTCGGCCGCCACCCGGTCCGCGTGCAGCTCCGCCCGCCGGCTCGACCACGCGAGCAACGGCGCGATGACCGGCACCAGCACCAGCCACGGACTCACCACGAGCGCCGCCGCCGCGAGCACGACGATCAGCAGCGTGCTGATCACTCTCGCCCCCGGCGTCCCGACCGCGCGCCCCACCCCGTGGATGGCCACCCCCACCAGCACGACCAGCCCGACCACGGCCCGTGCCGGCAGCTCGTACCACCACCGCAGCAACGAGATCCGGGTGTGCCCGGCCAGGTGGTGCCCGAGCTCGTGCGCGAGCACCGCCTCCAGCTGCCTGGGCGGCAGCTGCAGCGCCGCCGTCGACACCCCGACGACGTGCCCGCCGACCGCCATCGCGTTGATCCCCTTGGAGTTCTGGATCCGCAACCAGTACCGCCGCGGATCGACCCCGGCCGCACCGCACACCTCCTCCAGCAACGGCTCCAGCGCGGCACGCTCGGTCCGCGTCGGCTTGCGCAGCCGGTACGCGACGACCGCGAGCAGCTGGTCGGTGGCCGGCAGGAACACGACGGCGCCGGACAGCAGCCAGAGGGCGGGAGGCAGCCAGAGCGCCTGCGGCGTCACCGCCTTGCCGAGGAGGGCGAGCACCAGCAGGCTGCTCAGCACGGTCGGGACGCCGAGCAGCAGTTCGGACACGGCGGACAGGTCGAAGCGCCTTCGGGTCGCGCGCACCGTCATCACCTCGCGGGACAAGGCTTCCAGCGCCCGCCCGTTTGTGTCCAGCCGAGTCGCCCGTCCCGCCCAGTGCCGAGGTCAGGTGGCAGGTCTGGCGGTTCCTCGTGCCAGGCAAGGCGAAACAGCGCGAACGAGCTCGTCGCTCACAGCCCGTTCCTCCCCACGATCTCCTCCATCACCGGCACCGGCAACGACGGGTTGGCCGCCGCCGCACCCGCCGTGAACCCGCTCCCCAGGAACTCGACGATCACCGGCACGGGCAGGTTGGGGTGAGCAGCGGCGAAGTGCCGGGCCTGCGCATCTTCCAGGCACAGCAACAAGGTCTCCCCCGCCGCGTGCGGGTGCCGGGCGATCGCCCGGAACGTCTTCTCCACCGACTCGGCGTGCAAAGCCATGTGGTGCAACAACTCCGGCGGGCACAGCGGGTTCGCCGCCGCCCTCGGGTACACCCGCGGGCCGTGCCGCGACACCAGGTCCCGCAGCTCCTCCACCGTCACCAGCGGGTGGGTGGCGACGGCCGCGACCACACCGGGATCGGAGTCGCCGAGGAAGAGCGCGACCACGTCCGGGGGCAGGTCGGGGCGCATCGCCACCATCATCCGCACCTGCGCGACCCCGGACGCGGCCAGCGCACGGAGCTCGCCAGCCGAAGCAGATCCGATGCGCGGCACCAGATCCGGGCCGATGCGCGCGCAGGCCGCCAGGTCCGTCAGGAGGTCCAGCGGGATCGACGGGTTGCGCAGCAAGGCGCGGCGCAGGGTGCGGGTGCCGGCGAGCTGGCGCAGGACCGGGACCGGGACGGACGGGTTCGCCGCGAGGGTCGCGAGGGTGCCGGGTTCGAGTTCCGAGGCGAGCTGCTCGTAGACCTCGGCGGGCAGGTCGGTGCGGGCTGCCAGGAAGTAGCGGGACTCGTGGTGGGGCAGCAGGTCCGCGGCGAACGGGGTCGCGGGGTTGGCGGCCAGCTCGCGGGCCAGCGAGCCGTCGGACCGCAGGGACTCGAGCACCGCGGCCGGGGTGTGCTCGCTCGCGGCGAGGGCTCGGCGGACGGCCGGGTCGGCGTGGCTCACCGGCACGCCGGGTGGCAGCGGGTGGAACAGCACCAGTTCGGCGACCACCCGCGGTTCGGGGTCGCGGGCCAGCAGCGCGACCACGTCGGCGGGCAGCGCGCACGCCCACTCGGGCAGCTGTTCGCGCACGGCCGGGTCCGGGTGGAACGCGAGTGCGCGGGCCAGGGCGGGGTCGGCGTCGGGGTGGCCGGTGAGCACCAGTGCCACCGACTCGTCGGCGATCGGCACGTCCGCCGGATGGACCAATCCCTTCTCCAGCAACCGGTGTACAGCCGACGAGTCGCCGTGCTCGAGCAACGCGCGCACGTGCTCCGGTGTCAGGTCTGCGCGATCGGCCAGGTCCGCCGCCAGTTCGGCGTGGACGACCAGGCGGTCGAGCAGGTAGCCGGGCAGCGCGGGGTTCGACGCCAGCCCTTCCAGTACAGCGTTCACCAATCTCCCTGGTAACACGGCAGGCATTCCCCCCGACAACGCGTATCATCCCCAATCGCGTTGAGTAGCGGGGGTTTTGTGGCAAACGGCAGTGCGAAGCGACGTCCCACCATCGGGATGATCACCGCTGGCCCGCTCATCGAGCTCGCGGGCGAGCAGTGGCGTGGTGTGAGCGACGGCGCTCAGCGCCTCGGGTGCGACCTCGTGTGCTTCGTGGGCAGCGAACTGGATCATCCGGATCCGCGCAAGCGCCGCGCGAACACGGTGTACGACCTCATCTCGCCCAACCGCATCGACGCACTCGTGGTGTGGACTACGCGCGTGGGCCAGCTCATCGGCTCCGATGGCATGCAGGAGTACATGCAGCGGTACGCGCCGATGCCCATCGTCAGCATGGAAACCAGTCTTGGCCAGTGGCCAACGATCCTGATGGACAACCGGGACGGCATGAAGCAGGCCGTCGACCACCTCATCGAGGTGCACGGCAAGCGGCGGATCGCGTTCGTCCGGGGGCCGCAAACGCATGCGGGCGCCCGGGAGCGGTTCCTCGGCTACGCGGATTCGTTGCGCAACCACGGGATTCCCTTCGACCCCGCGCTCGTCACGATGCCCGGTTCGTTCATCTGGGAACCCAACCGCGCGGCCGAGTCCGTGCGCAAGATGCTCGCACGGCTGGAGGAACCGCCGGACGCCATCGCGGCGGCGAACGACGACTACGCCATCGGGGTCGTGTCCGCGCTGGAGGAACTGGGTTTCCGCACGCCCGAGGACGTCGCCGTGGTCGGGTACGACAACCACGCGAACGTCCGCGCGCAGGACCTCGGCTACAGCACGGGAAGTCCGGCGTCGCGCGCGCAGCGCGAGGTGAGCGTCGCCGCGGCCACCCCGGCGTTCACCACCGTCCGCGCGCCGTTCCACGAGATGGGGTTCCGCGCCGCCGAGCTCGCGGTGGCGCTGGTGCGGGGCGAGCCGGCGCGGCAGGTGCAGACCATGCCGACCGAGCTGATCGTGCGCCGCTCGTGCGGCTGCCTGCCGTCCGGGCTCGGCGACCACGCGCCCGCGCACGACCGGTTGAGCATCAACGAGTCCGCGACCGCGTCCACCGTGGCCGACCACCTGCGCGGCTCGCTCGGGCCGTCCGCCGCGACGCTGCCGGAGGGCTGGGCCGAGCAGCTCGTCGTCGAGCTCATGGCGGCCGGGCGCGGTGAGGTGGAGGGCGCGGAGTTCCTGAAGCTGCTGGCCGAGTACATCCGCCGGAGCGCGCGCGCCGGGTGCGAACCGGCGCAGTGGTGGCCTCCGCTGTTCGACCTGCAGAGGTTCGTGACGGCCCGCATCAGTGACGCGACGATCATCAACGACCTGTGGCTGCGCGTGCAGTTGCTTCTGGGCGATGCGTTCGCCACGGACGCACGGTTCAAGTACATGTCCCACGAGCGTCACGACCAGACGGTGCGTGAAGCGGGACAACGGCTCATCGCGTCACGGGACGTGGTGGAGCTGAAAACCGCACTGGCCGAGGAGCTCCCTCGTCTGTCCATCCCGGGCTGTCACGTCATGGCGTACGACACGCCAGGCACGGCGCGCGCGCTCGTGCGGTACGAGAACGGCGAGCTCCTCACGCCGCCGGAGACGCCGTTCCCCACGATCAACCTGACGCCGTACCGGGTGCGGCGCACCGCCCCGTTCAACGCCCTGGTGGCGCCGCTCTACACCGACGAGGACCACCTCGGGTACGTCATCTTCGAGGAGGGCCCGGAGCCCGGCTGGATCTACGAAGCGGTGCAGCAGCAGCTCAGCAGCGCGTTGCGCAGCATCCGGCTGATGCAGGAGCTGAAGGACGCACGCGCACGGCTCGAAGAACGCGTCGGCGAGACCGAGGCCCAGCTTCGGCACGCGCAGAAGATGGAGGCCATCGGCCGGTTGACCGGTGGCATCGCGCACGACTTCAACAACATCCTCACGGTCGTGAACGGCAACAGCGAGATGCTGCTGCGCCGCACCCTCCAGGACGATCCGCGCCGCACGGCCATCGAGGACATCAAGCACGCCGGCGAACGCGCCGCGAACCTCACGCGCCAGCTGCTCGCCTTCACCCGCCAGCAGGTCCTGCACCCGGAGTCCCTGGACCTCAAGGAGAACCTCACCAAGGTCCACTCGATGCTGCGCACGCTCGTCGGCGACCACATCGAGCTGGAGATGCACCTGCCGGACGGCGTCGCACGGGTGTGGGCGGACGCGGGCCAGGTCGAGCAGATCCTGTTCAACCTCGCGGTCAACTCCCGCGACGCCATGCCCGACGGCGGCACGCTGCGGATCGAGCTGGCGGGCAGGAGGCTCGGCGCGGGCGACACCGGCCGGATCGTCGGGGTACGGCCGGGCGAGTACGTCGTGATGCGCGTGCAGGACACCGGCTCCGGCATGGCCCCGGACGTGCAGGCGCAGGTGTTCGAGCCGTACTTCACCACCAAGCCGGTCGGCAAGGGCACCGGGCTCGGCCTGTCCACGGTGTTCGGCATCGTGCAGCAGTCCGGCGGGCAGCTCGAACTGATCAGCGCGCCGGGCGAGGGCACGACCGTGGAGGTCTACCTGCCCGTGCCGATCGAACGCGACGGCACGCCGGAAGCGCCGTGCGCGCGCCGTCCCACCACGCACCAAGGAGCGGGCACGGTGCTTCTCGTGGAGGACGACGCGCAGGTGCGGGTCATGACCCGGCGCTCGCTGGAGATCGCGGGCTACGCGGTGATCGAGGCGGGCGACGGCCAGGAGGCGTTGCAGCTCGCCACGGCGCACCGCAGCACCATCGACCTCGTGCTGACCGACGTCGTGATGCCGAAGATGGGCGGCCCCGAGCTCGTGCGGCTGCTGCGCTCGACCGGGGCGGCGCCCGCGGTGATCTACATGTCCGGCTACACGACCGACGAGGTCCTCGACGACGAGGTGCTGATCACCAAGCCGTACGTGGAGTCCGTGCTGCTCGAACGCGTGCGCGAGGTGCTGGCCCAGGACTCCTGACGACCGGTCAGGACGCTTCGGCGCGGTCGGCGAGCACGGCGCGGATCGTCTCGTCGAGCGTCTCCAGCCGGAACGGCTTCTGCAGGTACGCGGCGACCTCGTGGCCCGCGAACCGCCGCTCCAGCGACGTGCGGTCGTAGCCGCTCGTCAGCACCACCGGCACGGTCAGGCCCTCGCGCTCCAGCTCCGCGAGCACCTCCTCGCCGGACAGGCCCGGCATGCTGTGGTCGAGCAGCATCGCGCCCACGTCGGCGGACCGCTCGCGCAGGATCGCGATCGCCTCGTCACCGTCGCTGGCCTGCAGAACGGTGCAGCCCAGCTCCTCGAGCAGGCTCACGGTGTACCTACGCACGGGATCCTCGTCCTCGACGACGAGCACCAGCCCAGCCAGCGACATGCGGGCAAGTATGCCGGAAACTATTCGTGTCCTCAGCACCAGGTGGCCCTCAATTTCCGGCAATTCTTCACGAACTGCTCCATCAGGATGACATGGGCCATTTGGATCACACCATTGGTTGAGGCTCTGCGCTAACCTTCGCGGCACCGCTGCCGCTCCACGCTGAGAAAGAGGCACCAGGAAAGGCCAACTTCATGCGTAAAGCGACGGCAGCAGCCGCTCTGGCCGTGCTGTTCACATTGTCGTCAGCACCCGCGCACGCGTCGACGATTCCTTCGGAGCGCGTGACGATCGACGTGGTGACGGTGAACGGTTCCGGGTGCAAGCAGGGCACCGCCGAAGTGATCGTCTCCCCCGACAACACCTCGTTCTGGGTGATCTACAGCGACTACCTGGCCCAGGCGGGCAAAGGTGCGGCCGCGACGGACTTCCGGAAGAACTGCCAGCTGACACTGCAGGTCAACGTGCCGCAGGGCTTCAGCTACGGCATCGCGGAAGCGACCTACGGCGGCTACGGGTACCTCCGCCCCGGCGCCACCGGCTACCAGTCGGTGAATTACTACTTCCAGGGCCAATCGGCCACCACCACGTGGAAGCACACGTTCACCGGGCCGTTCGACGACAACTGGTCGATCACCCACCGGACCGAGTTCTCCGAGATCGTCTGGGCGCCGTGCGGCGAGAAGAAGAATCTCAACGTCAACAGCGCACTGCGAGTCGACAAGGGTAGCTCGGACGCCAATACAAACAGTTTCATGACCATGGACTACCAGCGCGGAGAAGTGCGCACGCTGCACCACTTCTCGTGGAAGCGCTGCTGATTTTCCGACAAAAGGCCGCCGCCACCGAAGTCCAACCGCCGCCACCCTCCCCGCGAGACGCGTTTGGAAAGGTGCCCCATGCTCAACGCGGTTGCCGCTGCCCTGCTGGCCTCGACCATCGTCATCCCGCCCGGCGCTCCCAACGAGACGCCGCCGCCCGACCACATCACGATCGACATCGTCACGGTCAACGGCTCCGGGTGCCCGGCGGGCACGGCGGCCGTCGCGGTGTCCGAGGACAACAAGGCGTTCACCGTCACCTACAGCGACTACCTGGCCCAGGTCGGCGTCGGCGCCCGGCCGACGGACTTCCGCAAGAACTGCCAGCTCAACCTGAGGGTCAACGTCCCGCAGGGCTTCACCTACGGCATCGCCCAGGCCGACTACAGAGGCTTCGCGCACCTGGAGAGAGGCGCGTACGCCATTCAGAAGGCCAACTACTACTTCCAGGGCATGTCGCAGAACGACAGCGCCCAGCACCGCTACAACGGCCCGCACAGCGACGACTGGCAGGCCACGGACACGACCGAGGTCGCCGCGATCGTGTACTCACCGTGCGGCGAGAAGCGGAACTTCAACATCAACACCGAGCTCCGCGTGTACCCCGGTTCGTCGAACACGGCCACGACGACCAGTTTCGTGTCGATGGACTCCACGGACGGTGCGATCGACACGACCTACCAGTTCAGCTGGAAGACGTGCCCGTAGAGGTCTCTCCGTAGTGCTGTGGTGACCGCACGCGCTCGCACGAGCGTGTGCGGTCGCACATATGTGAGCCGGGCGCCGTACAGATTCGCGTGTGCGGGCGTCTTACCCCCATGACGGGGCAGGTCGGGGTAAAGGGGCAGCCAATGCCATCCGCCGCATACGCGCAGTACGGTGAGGGTCGGAAGGCGCACAGGGGAGGTCGGATCCTGACCACGACGCTGCTCCCGGCCAGACGGTCGGCGGAGAGGGCGACCGGCTCGCGCTGGCCGCTCAGCGGTGACTACCGCCAGGTCCTCGCGGACCTGGCGTTGATCTTCTTCGCCGTGCTCGACGTCTGGTTGTACGAGCTGTGGCTGGAAGCGGACCCGATCACGGACCTGCCGCCGATCGAGAACTACCAGCTGTGGCTCAACTGGCTCGCCGTCGGCGCGCTGGTCCTGCGGCGCCGGTTCCCGTTCCTCACGCTCGTGCTGACCATCCCCGGCTTCTTCGTCGGCTGGTCGCAGCTCGCCGCGATGATCGCCCTCTACACCGTCGCCCGCCGCTACATCGGCGGCTGGCAGACCGGCCTCGCGGCCGCGCTGGTGTGGTTGTGCCGGTTCGTGGCGTGGCCGTTCGAGGAGCTGATCGAACGCCCCGCGTCCGGCCACTTCCACTCGGCGATCTACGGCTTCCTGGTGGCGGGCCTGCCGATCGCGATCGGCCTGCTGGTGCACGCGCGCCAGGAGCTCTCCGACCGCATCTCCGAACTGGCCGAGTCCCGCGAGAGAGAGCGTGTGCTCCACGCGCACGCCATCCGTGCGGACGAACGGGCAAAGCTCGCCCGCGAGATGCATGACGTCGTGTCACACCAGGTCAGCCTCATCGCGATGCAGGCGGGTGCGCTGCGCATGGCCGTGGCCGACGCGGAGCACAAGCAGGTCGCCGGCACCATCCGCACGTTGTCGACGCGCACGCTCGACGAGCTCCGCCAGCTCGTGTCGGTCCTGCGCACCACGGACGACAACCAGCCGGGCGTCGACGACCTGTCCGAACTGGCCGCCGACGCCGGCTTCGAGGTGTCGGTGCAGCTCAAGGGCCCCGTCGAGGACCTGGCCGCGCCGGTGTCCGGAGCCGTCTACCGGACGGTGCAGGAGGCGCTGACGAACATCCGCAAGCACGCCGTGGGCGCGAGCGCGACGGTGTTCATCGACGCCCAGTACGACGACAACGTGCTGGTCGAGGTGCGCAACACCGCGCCGGACAGCCCGTCGTCGTCGCTGCCGAGCGGTGGCCACGGCCTGGTCGGCCTGCGCGAGCGCGCCACCCTGCTCGGTGGCGAGTTCTCCGCGGGGCCGACCGAGGACGGCGGTTTCCTGGTGTCCGCGACGTTCCCGAGGGAACGCGTCATCACCGATTGAAGCGCTGGAACGCGTGGAACGACTTCTTGGGTTCCAGGCGATACGGCGAGTTCTCGTCGTCGAAGCGCTCACGGATCGTGCGCAGCAGGCTGTACGAGGCCATGTCGTAGTCGCGATCCCGACACGTCGGGTGGTGCGGCGAGTCCGGCGTGATGACCGAGTACAGGTGTGATCCCTCGACATCGGGCTGTGCGGCGAACACGCGCAACATGCGTGCGACGTGGTCGGCCTGCTCGCGTTCGTTCCGCTCGAAGCCGGGCTTGATCACCGGCGGGTCGGCCTCGTAGTCGACGATGTCCCAGCCCATCCCGCCGGCGACCGCCGCACCCGTGAAGGTGCAGCAGCCGTACTCCAGGACCATCAGCGGCTTGCCCCAGCGCCGGTAGCCGTCGAGGTCGGCGGTGTACTCGGCGTCGGTCTCGAAGTGCTGGTAGTAGTCGAGGCCGACGAGGTCGAACAGCGACCAGTCGTTCCACCGGGCGTCGGCGCCGGCGGCCGCGCCGTAGGTGATCCGGCCGCAGAACTCCCGGCGCGTCACCTCCACGGCCTTGGCCATGAACTCCCGGAACCGCCGGATGACGGCGGGCCAGTCCGTGATCGACGGCATGGCGGCGATCCGGTCGAGGAAGGTGTCGCCGGGGATGATGCCGGGCGTGAAGAGGAAGTGCTCGCAGCCGGTCACGAACGTGATCTCGTCGCCACGCCGCTTCTTCTCGGCCGTGCGCGCGGCCTCGGCCATGTGCGCCAGGACCTCCTCTTGCGGGTGGTCATAGAGCCGTGGCTGCACGAAGACCCGCATGCCGTGCCGTAGGGCCGTGTCCGTCGTCTCGGCGAGACGGCCGAGGTCTGTGCCGAACGCCGTGATCGACGGGCAGCGGAGGTCCTCGGCGATGAGCCGGATCTCCCGTTCCAGCTGCGGCCGGCTCCAGCGCGCCCGGCTCAGCGGGTCCCCCACCGCGTGCAGGACGCCGGTGTCGTAGCAGACCCCGCCCCGCTTCCTCGGCGCCGCGGACGCCACTCCCCCGACGCTCATCAGCGCCGCGGCCCCCGCGACGGACTTCAGGAACACCTTTCGACTGATCATGGTTCCCCCTCGACTAGTTACTCAACTAGGCTGCTATTCATGCAACCAGAAAATCGGTCGGGCGGCCAGAAGCGCAGCTTCATCGAGGACGCCCGGCGCGGTCAGATCGTGGCCGCGACCATCGCGACGATCACCGAGGTCGGGTACGCGAAGGCGTCGTTCGTGCAGATCGCACGGCGTGCGGAGATCAGCCCGGGACTCATCACGTACCACTTCGCCAAACGCGAGGAACTGATGAAGCAGGTCATGCTGACCGTGCACGACTCGATGGACCGCGCACTGACCGCACGCACCGAGAGCGCCACTGACCACGTCACGGCGCTAAGGCAGCTCATCGAGGGGTTCGTGCACTACTGCGCGGAGCACCCGGCGGAGCTCATCGCGATCTCGCAGATCGCGGCCGCCGCCAGGGACGCCGAATCCGCGCGGACGTGGGCGGAGGAGCAGAACGAGCGCACGCTCGCCGAGCTGGAGGACATGTTCCGCGAGGGCCAGGAGGCGGGTGTGCTGCGGGAGTTCGCGCCACGCGTGATGGCGGTGTCCGTGCTCGCCGCGATGGAGGCGGCGCCGGCCGAGCTCATGACCCGGCCGGACACCGACGTCTCCGGTTACGCGAGGGAGCTCGCGGACCTGTTCGAACGAGCGGTCAGGGCCGCTTAGAGGCGAGCGACGCGCTCAACGCCGCCGCCGCGCCGAGCACCCCGCAGGTGAGCGCGATCGACAGCAACGGCTCGTGCTCCAGCAGCACGGACACGAGCAGCCACACGGCCACGCCGAGCGTGAACCCGAGCGGCACGGACGCGATCACCGCCGCCATGCCGGTCTGCCGGCGCCGCAACGCCCGCAGGTTCGACTCCAGGTAGGCGAACGCGAAGAGCAGCAACAGCACCGACCCGGTGCCCATGAGGCTCAGCCACGGCGTCTGGTTCGACACGAGCAGCAGCTCACGGCCGTCGATGTCGGCCGACACCGCCCCGCCCACGATCCAGCGCGTCGCACCGGGCAGCTCGAAGCCCTCCGGTCCGCGCGGGACGTTCGCGAGCTCGATCCCGGCCAGGCTCACGACGAGCCGCTCCCCCGCCTCCACGACGGGGTTGGCGAGGTTCGTGCTGATCTCGGGCAGCCCTCGGCCGGACGTCGTGAACGGCACCACGGCCATCGCGATCAACGCGAGCGCCGCCACCAGCCACAACGCCCACGGCGTCGACGGCGGCTTGATCACCTGCGCGGCCGGCACCAGCGTGCTGCTGCCGCTCAGGCGCGCGGCCGGCACCGGGTCCACCAGCGTGGCCCGGATCCGCTGGCCGGTGAGCGTCACCGTGTCGCGCTCGGGCACGGGCCGCAGCGACGGCCGCGTGGACGACGCCGACACCTGCGGCGCGAGGTGCACCGGCATGTTCAGCCGCATCAGCCAGTCCGGGCCGAACAGGTGGGCCGCCGCGCCCGCCAGGTCGATCGCGAACGTCTCGGCGTTGCGGTAGCGCGCCTCGGGCTCCCGCGCGATGCTGCGCATCACCACGCCCGCCAGGGGTTCGGGCACCTTCGGCAGCGGCCGCGGGTCCTGGAACACCCGCTTCTGGATCATCGCGATCGGGCCGCCGCCGCGTTCGAACGGCAGGTCGCCGCAGAGCAGTTCGTAGAGCATCGTGCCGGTCGCGTAGACGTCGGCGGCGGGCGAGAGCGGGTTGCCCATCGCCTGCTCCGGCGCGATGTAGGCGGGCGTGCCGAGCACCGCGCCGCCGTGCGTCACGAGCGTCGCGCCCTCCGACACCACCTGCGAGATGCCGAAGTCCGCCACCTTCACCACACCGTGGGAGGTGAAGAGCAGGTTCTTCGGCTTCACGTCGAGGTGCAGCACCCCGGCCGTGTGCGCGGCGTGCAGCCCGGACAGCGCCGCGAGGACGATCCCGCACGACTGCTGGGCGGTGAGGCCGTCGCTCGCGAACCGCGACCAGACCGTGCCGCCGTCGAGGCGTTCCATCACCAGCAGGTGCTCGCCCTGCTGCCGCACGTAGTCGTAGACCGGCACGATGTGCGGGTGGTCGAGCCGCGCGAGCAGCCGTGCCTCGTGCTCGAACCGCTCGCTCATCCGCGGGTCCTCGGCCACCGCGTGCGGCAGCCGCTTGATCGCCACGGGCCGCCCGAGCTGCCGGTGCACCCCGCCGTAGACGACCCCCATGCCGCCCTCGCCGATCTGCTCGCCGACGGCGTACTGCGGCAGCGCGGCGACCACACTGGACTGGGTCACCGCTGGATCCTCACGGTGTCCGCGTCCAGTGAGGACGGTGGCTTCTCACCCGGATGTGGCGTCACATAGCCAAGAACGAACGCGGCCGCGGCCGCACCGAGGATGAACGGGATCTCCGCCGTCGGCGACGGCGCCACGAGCCGCAGCACCGACAGCGAGATCACGGCGATCAACCCGGTCCCGATTCCGGCGGGCAGGAACCGCATGGCCCGCTGCCACCGGTTCGCGGGAAGGCGGCGCCGCGCGAGCGCGATCAACGCCCCGGCCCACGACAACGCCGTCAGCACGAGCACGCCCAGCCCGAACGCCCCGTAGACCGACCAGAGCGACCCCTTGACGTCCCCGGTCGTCTCGACCGACGCGATGCTCTCCCGCTGCACGTCGATGACCTCGACCGTGACCGGGAGGAGACCGATCGCCTGCGACCCGAGGTCCGTGGGCTCGAGCGGGAACGACCGCGTCTCCGAGGACTTCGCCGGCACGTCGAACGGAACCGTTGTGTCGTAAGAGAAGAAGGTCAACGCCAGCGCGCTGCCGCTGATCCGCACGGTCTTCACGCGCTGCAGCGTGCTCGTGTTGTTGCGGACGGTGATGGAGACCTTCGCGGACTGCGACGGGTCGAGCACGAGGGTCCCTACTCCGACCGGCCTACCGTCCACATCGGCCTCGAGGATCACGGACCCGTCCTGTGCGGAGGCCGTCGACGGGAGCAGCATAATTCCGCACAACAGCAGTAAACCTGCACCGGCCATGCGACGTCTCACTAGCGCACCTTAGGTTCTGATCCGGGGAGAGGGAATGCGGTCTTTAGGTCTACTCGTGGCTGTAGCAGCCGGTGTTACGGTGCTCGTCGCCACACCTGCGGCCGCACAGCAGCAGACGACGGTGACCGCGAATCCTAACAGCGGCCCAGCCGGCTCAAGCGCGACTTTCACCTGGTCAGGCTTCATCAGATGCAAGGGCACCGTACGCATCAACTGGGCCGGGAGCGTCCTGGTCACCGCGCCGTACGCGTCCGCCGGTTCAGTCACGGCGACCATCCCGGCCGGGAGCAAGGTGGGCACCTACACCTTCACCGCGACCGACGACTGCCAGCACATGGCGCGCAACCAGTTCACGGTGACACCGCCTCCCCCGGTCACCACGACCAAGCCGCCCGTCACGACGCAGCCGCCCGTCACCAACCCGCCGGTGACGAACCCACCCGTCACTACCCGTCCCCCGGTCGTCACCACCACGACTCCCCCGGTGACCACCACGACGACGACCACCACGACCACCACGGACCCGTCGACGCCCTCCACCTCCACGACCGACGTCTTCACCGGCCCCGAGGACGGCGTCCTGGTCCTGGACAAGGAGAACATCCAGCCCGGTGACGACCTGACCGCGACCGGCAAGGGCTGCCCCAAGGGCGCGGACGTGACCCTGAAGTCGCTCGGCCAGGACGTCGGCAAGACGACGGCCGACGACAACGGCGACTTCCGCTCCCCGGTGCGGTTCGCGAACATCGAGCCCGGCCGCCACAAGGTGCGCGCGGAGTGCGGCATCGTGCTCGTCGGCAACGTGGACGTGACGCTGATGAGCTCGTCCGGCGGCTCGACCAGCACGCTCGTGGTGCTGCTGTTCTTCCTGCTCGTGGGTGCGGCGATGCTGCGCCGCCAGTTCAGTGGTCTGCGGCGATAACAGCGAGAACGCGAAAGGCCCCCTCTCCGCAGGACGAGGGGGCCTTTCGCGTTGATCAGCGAGCCAAGGGTCTACGGCTCTTCGCGCTGACGGCGGAGCTTGGCGAGAGCCTCTTCGAGGATCGCCTCGCCGTCCGCGTCGGAGCGCCGCTCCTTCACGTACGCAAGGTGCGTCTTGTACGGCTCGTTGCGCGGAGGCGCGGGTGGCGTCTGCTCGTCACGGCCTGCCGGCAGGCCGCAGCGCGGACAGTCCCAGTTCTCCGGGATCTCCGCGTCGACCGCGAAGGAAGGACGGGACTCGTGACCGTTCGCGCACCAGTACGACACCCGACGACGAGGCGCGGACTCGCCGCGCTCCGATTCGCCCATCGGGCCTGCGCCGACGCGGGTACCGCGAATCGCGTTACCACCGGACATCGACCGTTACACCCCCACCAAGTGGTTACTCCAAGCCCCGGAGGGCTTCTGCCGCTGAACGGTTGATCAGGCTCCGGGGAGCTTGATCAGCAGTCCGATGCCCACGATGGCGATGACCCACACCGCGCCGACGAAGAGCGTCAGGCGGTCCAGGTTCTTCTCGACCACGGAGGAACCGGACAGACTCGACTGCATACCGCCGCCGAACAGCGAGGAGAGGCCGCCACCACGGCCGCGGTGCAAGAGCACGAGCAGCACCAGCAGCACGCTGGAGACGATCAACAGGATCTGCAGGAACAGGATCATTTCTTCCTCGCTGTCAGGCAGCCGACGCCATAGAGTACCTGTTCGACTGCCGAACGTGTGCAACCAGTGGGGTCAGGGATTCAAATGCGGTGACCACCCACATTAGCCGCTGAAAGGGCAGGCCAAGGCGGGTGGTCACCACGTCTGATCAACTTAGGGCAGCGGCCCGCCCGCGGCCAGGGCGCACAGCTTGGTGAATTCGTCGGCCTGCAGGCTGGCACCGCCGACGAGCGCGCCGTCGATGTCCTTCTGGCCGATGAGCTCGCCGATGTTCGACGACTTCACCGAGCCGCCGTAGAGCACGCGCACGACGGAAGCGGTCTCCTCGCCGTACTTCTCCGCCACGAACGAGCGGACGACCGAGCAGACCTCCTGCGCGTCCGCGGACGACGCGGTCTTGCCGGTGCCGATCGCCCACACGGGCTCGTAGGCGAACACGATCTTCGCGACCTGCTCGGCCGTGAAGCCCTTGAGACCGTCCTCCAACTGCTGGCGCACCAGCTCCAGGTGGCCCTTGGCCTCGCGGACGTCGAGCTTCTCGCCGAAGCAGAAGATCGGGGTGACCTCGACCTTCAGCGCCGCCTTGATCTTGGCGTTGACGATCGCGTCCGTCTCGCCGTGGTACTCGCGGCGCTCGGAGTGCCCGACGACCACGTAGTGGCAGCCGAGCTTCTTGATCATCGGGCCGGAGACCTCGCCGGTGTAGGCACCGGAGTCGTGCTGCGAGATGTCCTGCGCGCCGTACTTGATGAGCAGCTTGTCGCCGTCGACCAGCGTCTGGATGCTGCGGATGTCGACGAACGGGGGAAGAACGGCCACCTCGACCTTGGCGAAGTACTTCTCCGGCAGGGAGAAGGCGATCTTCTGCACGAGGCCGATCGCCTCGAGGTGGTTGAGGTTCATCTTCCAGTTGCCCGCGATGAGCGGGAGCCGGGCTGCCATCAGGACTCCAAAACGCTGATGCCGGGGAGTTCCTTGCCTTCCAGGAACTCCAGGGACGCGCCACCACCGGTGGAGATGTGCGAGAAGCCGTCCTCGGGCAGGCCGAGCGCGCGCACGGCCGCGGCCGAGTCGCCGCCACCGACGACGGTGAACGCCTCGGACTTCACGAGCGCCTCGGCGACGGCACGGGTGCCTCCGGCGTAGGTCTCGATCTCGAAGACGCCCATCGGGCCGTTCCAGAAGACGGTCTTCGCGTCGGCGAGCTTCGACGCGAACAGCTCGCGGGACTTCGGGCCGATGTCGAGGCCCATCTTGTCCGCGGGGATCGCGTCGGTGCCGACGACGTCGTGCTCGACGTTGCCGAACTCTGCCGTGACCAGCACGTCGACCGGGAGCACGAGCTCGACGCCGCGCTTCTCCGCGTCGGCGAGGAAGCCCTTGACCTTGTCGAGCTGGTCTTCCTGCAGCAGGGACGTGCCGACCTCGTGGCCCTGGGCCTTGAGGAACGTGTACGCCATGCCGCCGCCGATGAGAAGCCGGTCGACCTTGGTCAGCAGGTTCTCGATGACGCCGAGCTTGTCGGACACCTTCGAGCCGCCGAGCGCCACGACGTACGGGCGCTCCAGGTCGTCGGTGAGCTTGCGCAGCACGCCGAGCTCGGTCTCGACGAGACCGCCGACGTACGCGGGCAGCTTCCGCGCCACGTCGTAGACGGACGCCTGCTTGCGGTGCACGACGCCGAAGCCGTCGGAGACGAACGCGTCCGCGAACGAGGCCAGCTCGTCGGCGAGCTCCGCGCGCTCCGCGTCGACCTTCGAGGTCTCGCGGGCGTCGAAGCGCACGTTCTCCAGCATCACGACGCCACCGTCGGTCAGCGCGCCGACCACGGAGGTGGCGGACGGGCCGACGAGGTCGGAGGCGAGCGCGACCTCGGTGCCGAGCAGCTCACCGAGGCGAGCGGCGGCCGGGGCCAGGGAGAACTTGGGGTCCGGCTCGCCCTTGGGGCGGCCGAGGTGGGCGGTGACGACCACGCGGGCACCGGCGTCGGCCAGTGCCTTGATCGTCGGCACCGACGCGCGCACGCGGCCGTCGTCGGTGATCTTGTCGCCGTCGAGGGGGACGTTCAGGTCGGCGCGCACGAGGACGCGCCGACCCGAGACACCCTCGGCGAGCAGGTCGCTGAGAGTCTTCACTGACTGCCCGCCCTGCTCAGATCTTGGAGGCGACGAGCTTGACCAGGTCCGCGAGGCGGTTGGAGTAACCCCACTCGTTGTCGTACCAGCCGACGACCTTGACCTGGTTGCCGATGACCTTGGTCAGCGGCGCGTCGTAGATGCACGAGTGCGGGTCGGTGACGATGTCGGCCGACACGATCGGGTCGGTCGAGTACTTGAGGATGCCGGCCAGCGGGCCCTCGGCGGCGGCCTGGTACGCGGCGTTGATCTCCTCGACGGTGACCTCGCGCTTGAGCGTGACGGTCAGGTCGGTGGCCGAGCCGGTGGGGATCGGCACGCGCAGCGCGTAGCCGTCGAGCTTGCCCTTGAGCTCCGGCAGCACCAGGCCGATGGCCTTCGCGGCACCCGTGGAGGTCGGCACGATGTTCAGCGCGGCGGCGCGGGCACGGCGGAGGTCGCTGTGCGGCGCGTCCTGCAGGTTCTGGTCCTGCGTGTACGCGTGGATCGTGGTCATGAGGCCCTGCTCGATGCCGAAGCTGTCGTTGAGGACCTTGGCGAGCGGCGCGAGGCAGTTCGTGGTGCAGGACGCGTTCGAGATGATCGTCTGCGACCCGTCGAACTTCTCCTCGTTCGCGCCGATGACGACGGTGAGGTCCTCGTTCTTGGCCGGCGCGGAGATGATGACCTTCTTGGCGCCGCCCTCGTCCACGTGCGCGCGGGCCTTGGTGGCGTCGGTGAAGAAGCCGGTGGACTCGACCACGACGTCGACGCCGAGGTCCTTCCAGGGCAGAGCGCCCGGGTTGCGCTCGGCGAGGGCCTTGATGACCTTGCCGTCAACGGAGATGCCCTCGTCGGTGACCTGCACGTCCGCGTCCAGACGACCGAGGATGCTGTCGTACTTCAGCAGGTGGGCCATGGTGGCGACGTCACCGAGGTCGTTGAACGCGACGATCTCGATGTCGTGGCCGCCCGCCCTCACAGCGCGGAAGAAGTTGCGCCCGATGCGACCGAAACCGTTGACACCTACACGAACCGTCACGACTGACTCCTTGCGTTCAGCTTGGTAGGAACAAGCCCACCCTATCTGCCGAACTGCGTCCCTGGTCACAGGGATAGTGAGTATCTCTTGATCGAGCCAGAAAATCCCAGGTCGGTTAGGCCGTTCGGCGGCGCAGCGCGCGGAGCATCCAGAGGTACGCGCTCAGCTCCTCCGCTGCTTCGGCCGCGGTGCGGCAGGCCTCCGGCCCCGTCTCCCCGGCGCCGGGTCCGACGACGGCGTGGATCCGGGCGAGCCACTCGTCCACGACGAGGCGGTCCTGGGGCGGCACGAGCGAGGACGCGGCGTCGGCCGCGGGTCTGGTCTGCGGTGTCATGGGCCGATCCTGACGACGTGCGGGAGGAGCCTTCAATACCCCGAAACAGCGGGTGTTACGGGCCGTTACGGACCCGGTACGGTCAGGGGTCATGACGGCCGACGCCGCCTGCGTGACATGTGGAAACCCGCTCACCGACGCGGTTCCCGGCCGCCGCTACTGCTCGAACGCGTGCCGCCAGCGCGCCTACCGCGAGCGCGCCTCCGGCCGGGACGGGGCCGACCGCCCCGACTCGTCGCTGCCGGCGCCCCTGGACAGCTTCGTGGGCCGGCGCGACGAGCTCGCCGCGCTCACCCGCACCGACTCGGACCGGCTGGTCTCGCTGGTGGGGCCGGCCGGCGCGGGCAAGACCAGGCTGGCGATCCAGCACGCGAGCAGGCGCGCCGACCGGACGTGGTGGGCGGCGCTGGCCCCGGCGTCCGACGCCGTTCAGGCGATCTACGCGGCGGTGGGCGCGCACCCGTTGCCGAACCACTCGGTGCGCGACGCGGTGGTGGCCGAGGTCGAGCAGCACCGCCGCCCGCTGCTCGTGCTGGACAACTGCGAGCACCTGCTGGCCGACGTCGCGTCCGCGGTCGCGGAGCTGCTGGCCCGCTGCCCGCGGCTGCGCGTGCTGGTGACGTCGCGGGAACCGCTGCACCTCGCCGGGGAGCGGGTCTTCGCGGTCGGCGAGCTGGACCTGCCGCCCGCCGGCGCGGACGTGGCGGAGGCGCTGCGGCACGACGCCGTGGCGCTGTTCCGCGACCGGGCGGTGTCGGTGGACCGCTCGTTCGAGGTGGACGCCGCGAACGTGGCCGACGTGGTCGCCGTGTGCCGTTCCCTCGACGGCATGCCGCTGGCGATCGAACTGGCCGCGCGGCGCGTCACCGTGCTCTCCCCCGCCGACGTCCTCGCCCGGCTGGGCGACCGCCTCGCGTTGCTGACCGGTGGGCCGCGCGCCGCCGACGACCGGCACCGCACGCTGCGGGCCGCCATCGGCTGGAGCTACGACCTGCTGTCCGAGCAGGAGCAGGCGGCGTCGCGGCTGCTCGCGGTGCTGGGCGTGCCGTTCGACCTCGGGGTGGCGAGCGCGGTCTGCGACGTGCCCGACGCCCTGGACCTGCTGACCGGCCTGGAGCAGAGGTCGCTGCTGGTGGTCGACCGGGTCGGCGGCCACACGACGTTCCGCCAGCTCGAGTCGATCCGCCTCTACTGCTACGACCGTGCCATCGCGCACGGCGAACTCTCTCTCGTGGCCGACCGTGTCGTCGAGTGGGTGTGTTCGGTCGTGGAGCCGGAGATCTCGTCGTTCTTCCCGTCGCCGCCCGTGGTGCTGCGCCTGGACCGCAACGTGGGCCTGCTCGGCCTGGCCGCGGCGCGCACCGCCGAGACCGGCGACTGGGCGCGGCACGCCCTGGCGATCGTCGCGACGGCCTGGACCTCCACCCCGCGAGGCCCGCGCGGCGCCCCCACCGAGCTGCTGCACCAGGCCCTGTCGAGACCGTTGCCCGAACCGCACCGCAGCGTCCTCTCGGTGCTGGCGGCGATGCACCACCGCCTCCGCGGCGGCTGGCACGTGACACGCCGCTTCGCCGAGGAGTCCCTGGCGATCGAACGGGCGGGCGCCCGCCGCCCCGGCACGACGGCCCGCGCACTGGAGGTGCTCGCCTCCGCCGAGGCGCACACCGGCGACCCCGCCCTGGCCTGGACGTTGTTCGATGAGGCGGCCGCGCTGCTGCAGGACTCCAACGACAAGCTCGCGCGCGCCATCCTGCTCAACTCCTACGGCTGGACGTTGCTACAACACGGCTATGCAGACCGTGCGGCGCCTCTGGTCCGTGAGTCACTGACGCTCACAAGGCTGATCGGCCTGCCGCACATGCTGAACCCGGTCCTGCACACCGCGGGCGCGATCGCGTTGGCGCGCAAGGACTTCCTGGAGGCCGTGGACCTGTTCCGGGAGAGCCTGGAGGTCGGCTCCGAACACCCGATGGACCAGTACTACGACCTGGAAGGCCTCGCCCTGGGCCTGGTGGGCGTGGGCTCCGACGACGAACGCGCGCTCTCGCTGCTGACGTCCGCCTCTCTCGTGCGCACTCGTTACGACTTCCGCGCCGAGCCGTACTGGCAGGCCCTTCTGGACGAGGCGCGCACCACGTGCCGTGAGCGCATCACGGCCAGCCGCCTGCGCGCGGCGGAGTCGACGGGCGAACGGATGTCGCTCGCCCAGGCCATCTCCTACGCCCTGACCGAGCAGCAGCACGCCGAGTCCGAGGACGGCCTGATCTCCGCGCGCGAACTGCACGTGGCGACGCTGGTCGCGGAAGGCCTGACGAACCGCCAGATCGGGCAGCGGCTCGGCATCTCCCCGCACACGGTCGCCCGGCACGTCACGCACGCGCGCTCGAAGCTGGGCCTGCGGTCGCGCGCGCAGCTCGCGGTGTGGGCGGGCCGCCACGCGCCCTGACTCACCGACCACGTCGCACCTATCACAATCCGCGACGCAAGCAGAGCACCCTTACCCGATCGAGCTACCATCCACGCTTTGAACGCGGACACGTTCCGCTGAACTTCGCTACGAGGAGTCACGCGGTGGCGACCATGTCCGCCGAGCGCCCGGTCACGGCGCCCGATCCTGCGGCACGCCCACAGCACGCGCTGCGAGGCGACATCCAGGGCCTGCGTGCTCTCGCCGTCGGCATCGTGCTGCTCTACCACCTGCGGCCGTCCTGGCTGCCGGGCGGTTTCGTCGGCGTCGACGTCTTCTTCGTGATCTCGGGCTTCCTGATCATCGGGACGCTCACGAACGAGGTACGCCGCAGCGGCACGGTCAGCCTGCGCGCCTTCTACGCGCGCCGCATCCGCCGCCTGCTACCCGCGGCGACCGCGGTCCTGCTCGCCACCGTCGCCGCCACCGTGCTGCTGCTCCCGCAGTCCCAGTGGCCCAAGATCATGCGCGAGGTCGTCGGTTCCGCGCTGAACGCGCAGAACTGGCTGCTCGCGGTGCTGTCCAACGACTACGGGCACGCCACCGCCGGCGCCTCCCCCGTCCAGCACTACTGGTCGCTGGCCGTCGAGGAGCAGTTCTACCTCGTCATCCCGATCCTGTTGATCGCGACGGCCGCTCTCGCCCGCAGGTTCAACGGCGGCAGGGTGCGCTATGCGGTGGTGGCCGTCGCTCTGGTGACCGTCGCCTCGTTCGTCTTCTCCGTCGTCTACACGCAGCTCGACCACGGCGCCGCCTACTTCGTGACGCCCACCCGCATGTGGGAGCTCGGCATCGGCGGACTGGCCGCGATGGTCCTGCACCGAGTGTCCCTCGGCCGCGCGGCCCGGGAACTGCTCGGCTGGCTGGGTTTCGCCGCTGTGGCCTTCAGCGCCTTCTACTACACGACCGACCTGCAGTTCCCCGGCTGGGTGGCCGCAGTGCCGGTGCTCGGCACGGCGGCGATGCTGGTCGGCACGGAGACGCTGCTGGGACGCGTGCTGAGCCTGCGTCCGATCCGCTACGTCGGCGACATCTCCTACAGCCTCTACCTGTGGCACTGGCCGGTCATCGTGGTGACGCTCGAACTGAGCGACAACGAGCGGCTGTCGAAGAAGGAGATGCTCTTCGCCGCGGTGCTGAGCTTCGCGCTTGCGGCGGTGTCCAAGAGGTTCATCGAGGACCCCTTCCGCCGGAACAGGTTCGGCCGCCTCCGCGGCACCTACGCCTTCGGCGCGGTGCTCGTGGTGGTCTCCGTGATCGCCGCCGCGGTCCCCTGGTACACCGCCGAGCGCAAGCTCGACCGCCTGGCGAGCAGCATGATCCTCGACGCGGACCACCCCGGTGCCATGGCGATCGACGCACGCAGCCCCCAACCCGCCCCGGCCGGTGTCCCCCTCGTGCCGGACCCCGCCGTCGCGAACGAGGACGGCCCCTACGGCGGCAGCGGCGACGGCGACTGCCACGTCTACCAGCTGTCGTTGCCGAAGACCGCCTGTTCCTGGGGCGACGACTCGGCACGAAAGACCGTCGTGCTGCTGGGCGACTCGCACGCGGCGCAGTACAGCACTCCGCTGATCGACTTCGTGCAGGGAGCCGGCCGCGGGCAGTGGAAGCTCAAGGCCATGACCCGCAACGGCTGCCCTTTCACCACGGTGCCCCCGTCGGAGGCGGGCTGGCCGTTCACCGTCTGCTCCGACCAGAACGCCGCCGTCCTGAACCGCGTGAAGGCGCTCAAGCCCGACCTCGTCGTGCTGTCGGGCATGAGTCGCGAGGCCTACGCCGCCGACCTGAAGTGGACGTGGAACTCCCGCGAGGACATGCTGCGCGGCTACCGGGACATGCTGGGAGCCCTCTCGGCCGCCAACATCCCGACCGCGGTGATCAAGGACCTGCCCAAGCCGAACAGCCAGGTCCCGCGCTGCCTCGAACGCAACAGCGACGACACCGCGACGTGCGGCACCCCGCGAGCCGAGGCGTTCGCCGGGGAGGGCGACCCGCTCGTCGAGGCGGCGGCCGCGCACCCCGACACCAAGATCGTCGATCTGACGCCGTGGTACTGCGTCGGGGACGTCTGTCCCGCGGTCATCGGCAACGTGGTGGTCTACCGGAACAACCACGTGACGAACCTGTACTCGCGCACGCTCGCCACGCCGTTGCTCGGCCAGCTCGGGATGATCTGATCCCGGAGCCGGCCGAGCAGCTGGTGTCCTAGACCTCTGCTTCGAGCATCTCCGCCGTGACCGCGGACTCGGTGTCCGGCATGCCCAGGTCCTTGGCCCGCTTGTCCGCCATGGCCAGCAGACGCCTTATACGACCGGCCACCGCGTCCTTGGTCATCTGCGGGTCGGACAGCTGGCCGAGCTCCTCCAGCGACGCCTGGCGGTGCGCGAGGCGCAGTTGCCCGGCGGCCGCCAGGTGGTCCGGGGCCTCCGGGCCGAGGATCTCCAACGCGCGCGCCACCCGTGCGGCCGCCGCGACGGCCGCGCGGGCCGAGCGGCGCAGGTTCGCGTCGTCGAAGTTCGCGAGGCGGTTGGCGGTGGCGCGGACCTCGCGCCGCATCCGCCGTTCCTCCCAGGCCAGCACGCTGTCGTGCGCGCCGAGCTTGGTGAGCATCGCCCCGATGGCGTCGCCGTCCCTTATCACCACGCGCTCGGCCCCGCGGACCTCGCGCGACTTGGACGAGATGCCCATCCGGCGGGCTGCTCCGACCAGGGCGAGGGCCGCCTCCGGGCCGGGGCAGGTGATCTCCAGCGACGAGCTGCGCCCCGGTTCGGTGAGCGAGCCGTGCGCGAGGAACGCACCGCGCCACGCGGCCTCGGCGTCGCACACGCCACCGGACACGACCGGCGCGGGCAGGCCGCGCACGGGACGGCCGCGCGGGTCGAGCAGGCCGGTCTGCCGGGCGAGACCCTCGCCGTCCTTGACCACGCGGACGACGTAGCGGGTGCCCTTGCGCAGGCCGTTCGACTGGATCGTGAAGACCTCGGCGTGGTGGCCGTAGAGCGCCTGGATCTCCTTGAGCAGCCTGCGGGCCGCGGAGCCCAGATCGAGCTCGGCCTCGACGACGACCCGGCCGGACACGATGTGCAGGCCGCCGGCGAACCTGAGCAGGGAGGACACCTCCGCGCGGCGGCAACAGGTCTTGGATACCGCGAGCCTGCTCAGCTCGTCCTTGACCGCCGACGTCATCGCCACGGGCTCGTCCCTCCCACTCCGGTCTCCTCGACCACTTGCCTCAGGCAACCGGCGAGCGCCTCCGGATCATGCCTTTCCGCGGCGTCCGGTGCGGCGATCTTCGCCAGATGCGTTCGCGCCCCCAGTGCCGAGGCGGCTCGCGTCAGCCGGTCCGGGGTCGGGACCGAGTCGACGTCGGCGATCACCGCGTCCACCTTCAGCTCGGGTGCGTGTTCGCAGACTACGTCCAAATGCCGCTCCGGAGAGAAACCAGCAGTTTCACCCGGTTGGGGGACGAGATTGAGCACGAGCACCTTCCTGGCCCGCGTGCGCACGAGCGCGTCGAGCAGTTCGGGCACCAGCAGATGCGGCAAGACGCTGGTGAACCACGATCCCGGCCCGAGTACCACGACATCGGCGTCAAGTACAGCCTGTACTGCTTCCGGACAGCCCACAGGTCGCCCGTTCGGGGCAGTCAACCTGATCCGCCGCACGAGCCCCGGCGTGGTCGCGATGGCGACCTGCCCCCGGATGCGCCGCACGTCCTTCTCGTCCTCGTCGAGCCCGGTGACGTCCGCCTCGATGTCGAGCGGGTCGTTCGACATCGGCAGCACCCGGCCCTTGACCCCGAGCAGCCTGCTGGTGAGGTCGAGCACCGCCACGGGGTCGCCGAGCTGCTCCAGCAACCCGGCGATCACCAGGTTGCCGACCGCGTGCCCCGCGAGCGCCCCCGTGCCGCCGAACCGGTGCTTGAACAGCGACGTCCACAGCCGGCTCGCCTCGTCCTCCCCCGCCAGCGCCGCCATGGCCTTGCGCAGGTCACCAGGCGGCAGCAGGTGCTGCAACTCACGCCGCAGACGCCCCGACGACCCCCCGTCGTCCGCGACGGTCACCACGGCCGTCACGTCGTCGGTGACCCTCTTCAGCGCCGTCAGCGTCGCGTGCAGCCCGTGCCCGCCACCCAAAGCAACAGCTTTCAACTTCGTCACTCACGTCCCAGATCCCTGTGCACGACCTTCACGGCCGTGCCGTCCTCGCTAGCCAGCCGCGCGGCCAGCTCTTCGCTCAGGGCCACACTGCGGTGCTTGCCGCCCGTGCACCCGATCGCGAGCGTCAGGTAGCGCTTGCCCTCACGCCGGTACCCGGCCCCGATGAGCCTCAGGAGCTCGTGGTACCGATCAAGGAACTCGTCCGCGCCTTCCTGGGACAGCACGTAGTTGCGCACCTCACCATCGAGCCCCGTCTGCTCGCGCAGTTCCGGGATCCAGAACGGGTTGGGCAGGAACCGCACGTCCATGACGAGGTCGGCGTCCATCGGCAGCCCGTACTTGTACCCGAAGCTCAGCACCGTGACCCGCGTCCTGGACGCCGCCTCGCTGCCGAACGTGTCCTCGATCTTGGCGCGCAGCTGATGGATGCTCAACGCACTGGTGTCGACCACCAGGTCAGCTTCCTGCTTGAGCGGCGTGAGCAGGATCCGCTCGGCCTCGATGCCGTCCTGCAACCGCCCATCCCCCTGCATGGGGTGACCGCGCCGCACCGCCTCGAACCGCCGGATCAGCACGGCGTCCGTGGCCTCGAGGAACAACACGCGGGGTTTGTACCCGCGCGCGTCCAGGTCCTTGATGATGGAGGCCAGGTCCTCGGTGAACGCGCGGCTGCGCACGTCCATGACCACGGCGACCCTGGTGATGGCCCCGCGCGCCTGGGCGCCGAGCTCGACCATGGTGGCGATGAGTTCCGGGGGCAGGTTGTCCACGACGAACCAGCCGAGGTCCTCCAGGCACTTGGCCGCGGTGCTGCGGCCCGCACCGGACAGCCCGGTCACCACGGCGACTTCGATGCCGGACTTCTCCGCGTTCACGACTACGACTCCGTTACCAGTTCATGAGCGTGCTTCTGCCACGCTCGCGTTTGCTCTCGTTTGCACCCGTTCGGGCAAGCGCGACGCCGGGGCCGCGTCACTGTGGGGCGCCCCTCCCCCGAGTCTCCCCCGGATCGGCGCTCAGGTGCGGCAGGTTGGACGAATGAGACGCTACGTGGCGCGGCGATTCTCGCCACCCGGACGGGTGAAGCTTGTCCTGATTCACGCTTGGCTGCGTCTTGTGGGTGTCACGAAACCATGGTCGTCTTCGCCGCGACAGAAGGAGGGAGCACGCGGGTCGGAGCTACTCGTGCTTGGGGCTCGGGCTCGTGCTGGTTGAGGCTGTGGGGGGTTGGGCTGGGGCTCGTAGGGGCTGTTGGGTGGGCCGCTCGGATTCGGTGGTCGATGGGGCTGCTTGAGCTCGGTGGACGGTGGGCCGGCCGGTGGTGAGCTGGGCAGCTCGGCTGGGCAGCTCGGCTGGGCAGCTCGGCTGGGCAGCTCGGCTGGGCGAGCAGCGCGGGTCGCGCAGCCGGTGCCGCGGACCATCAGCTCGCCGCCGGGTAGCTCGCCTGGTACGTGAGCCGCTGGTCGGCACCCGACGCGAGTCGGGTCAGTTCGTCGTCGGGCGCCATGAACACCTCCCACGGCTCCTGGGCGGCGGCCGCGGCCAGGTGGTCGGTCACGAGTTGTTCCAGGCCTGGGACGCGTTTGGCCTTCCACACCTTGTCCGCGAGGCTCACCAGCAGTTCCTCCAGGCTGGTGCCGGGTTCGGTCCACGACGCGTGCGTTCGCGCGAAGCGGGCCAGCCGCTCCTCCACGCCACGTTCGCGCAGCAGTGCGTGGCCGGCTGGTTCGTGTTGGGAGCCCGGACCGGACAACTCGTTGGGGTGCAACACTTTTCCGACGTCCTGGGTGGCGGCGCCGTAGCGGATCGCCTGCTGGTCGAGGGTGATCGACGGGTGGTTGTGCTCGACCCAGGCCGCCAGCTCGCAGGCCACGTCGTGGACTGCTCTCAGGTGGGCCACCAGGCGTGGTGGTGCCTGGAGGTCGGTCAGCAGGGTCTCGACCTCGGGCGGGAGTCGGCGCAGGGGGACGTCCTCCGTCATGGCGCGCTGGGCCAGGAGTGCGGCTTGCTCGGGCACGGGTCCACCTTTCCGCGGCTGGCGCGCGAGGACGAATCGGCTGGCGTACGAGTGCGTTCGGTCAGCGACGGCTGGACGGGACCGCTTCGTCACCGCGGAACCGTGGGGTGAGGAAGCCGGCTGGACCCGGCACCTGGGTCCAGCCGACGCGGTCTTGCGGGTAGCGGACCTCGCGCCGTCGAGATGCGAAACTGCCTGTGTGACAACGGTTTGAGCGCGGACCGCTGGCGCCCACGCGTCGGGAGCGGTCAGGGTTTGGTGGCTGGTGGCGCCAGGGTGGCCACCACCGCTTCCGCGGTACGGCGGCCCACTCCTGGCACGTCGCTGATCTCGTCCACTGTGGCCTGGCGGAGTTTGCGGACCGAGCCGAAGTGCTTGAGCAGCGCGGCTTTGCGGGTTTCGCCGAGGCCTGGGACGTCGTCGAGCTCCGAGGTGGTCATGCGCTTCGAGCGCTTTTGGCGGTGGTAGGCGATGGCGAAGCGGTGGGCCTCGTCGCGGACTCGTTGGAGCAGGTACAGGGCGTCGCTGGTGCGCGGGAGGATCACCGGGTCCTGTTCGCCTGGGACCCAGACCTCTTCCAGGCGCTTGGCCAGGCCCACCACTGCCACGTCGGTGATGCCCAGTTCTGCCAGGACGTCGGAGGCTGCTGCCGCTTGCGGGCCGGCGCCGTCCACCACCAGGAGGTTGGGTGGGTAGGCGAACTTGCGGGGTTTGCCGGTGTCCGGGTCTATGCCCGGGTTCGGGCCGCCCGAGGCCGTTTCGCGGAGCATCGCCTGGAAGCGGCGGCGGACCACCTCGGCGATCGAGGCGACGTCGCCTTCGGTGGCTGCTTCTCGGATGGCGAAGCGGCGGTACTCGGACTTGCGGGCCAGGCCGTCCTCGAAGACGACCAGGGACGCGACCACGTCGGTGCCCTGGACGTGGCTGATGTCGATGCACTCGATGCGCAGCGGCGCTGTGTCGAGGGCCAGGGCGTCCTGGATCTCCTGCAGCGCGGCGGAGCGGGCGGTCAGGTCGCCTGCGCGGCGGAGCTTGTGCTGCGCGAACGCCTCCGAGGCGTTGCGGGCCACCGTTTCCATCAGGGCGCGTTTGTCGCCTCGTTGGGGGACGCGGAGGGCCACGCGGGAGCCCCGTTGTTCGGACAGCAGGTCTTCGAGGGCCGCGGCGTCGTCCGGCAGGACCGGGACGAGGACCTCTCGCGGCGTGCTTTCGGTGTTGTCGCCGTAGAACTGCATGATGAACTGGTCGACGATCGCGCCGTCGTCGACGGCCTCGACCTTGTCGAGCACCCAGCCGCGCTGGCCGCGGACTCGGCCGCCGCGCACGTGGAAGACCTGGACCGAGACCTCCAGCTCGTCCTGCGCGAACGCCATCACGTCGGCGTCCGTGCCGTCTCCGAGCACGACGGCCTGCTTCTCCATCGCGCGGCGGAGGGCGCCCAGGTCGTCGCGCAGGCGCGCGGCCCGTTCGAACTCCAGCTCTTCCGACGCCTGCAGCATCTCGCGTTCGAGGCGGCGGACCATGTTGTCCGTCTTGCCCGCCAGGAAGTCGCAGAAGTCGAGCACGATGTCGCGGTGCTCGTCGGCCGACACCTTGCCGACGCACGGCGCGGAGCACTTGTCGATGTACCCGAGCAGGCACGGGCGGCCTATTTGGTTGTGGCGCTTGAAAACGCCCGCGGAACACGTGCGCGCGGGGAACACGCGCAGCAACAGGTCCAAAGTCTCGCGGATCGCCCACGCGTGCGCGAACGGCCCGAAGTAGCGCACGCCTTTCTTGCGCGGACCGCGGTAGACGTGCAGCCGCGGGTAGTCCTCGTGCAGCGTGACGGCCAGCACCGGGTACGACTTGTCGTCGCGGTACCGGACGTTGAAGCGCGGGTCGAACTCCTTGATCCAGTTGTACTCGAGCTGCAGCGCCTCGACCTCGGTGGTGACGACCGTCCACTCGACGGAGGCCGCCGTCGTCACCATCTGCCGCGTGCGCGGGTGCAGCCCGGACAGGTCCGCGAAGTACGAGTTCAGCCTGCTGCGCAAGCTCTTCGCCTTGCCGACGTACACGACCCGGCCACCGGCGTCGCGGAACTTGTAGACGCCGGGAGCCTCAGGAATCGAGCCCACAGCTGGGCGGTACGTCGAGGGATCTGCCACGTCGTCCAGAGTATCGACGTGGTCTGACAAAAACAGAAAGGGTCAGGTCAGGACCACCTGGTCACCGTCGACCTTCACCGCGACCGCCTTCAGCCCGGTCGTCGCCGGCCCCTTCTTCACCGCGCCGTCCGCGGCGCCGAACTGACTGCCGTGCGAGGGGCAGGTGATGGTGCCGCCGGACGGTTCCGCGACCATCGAGCCCTGGTGCGGGCACGTCGCGTCATACGCCTTGACCTCGGTGGCCGAGATGCGCGCGACGACGATCTTCTTGCCGCCGGGGGCGTCGACGACCGCGCCGCCGCCCTCGGGCACGTCGGCCAGCGCGACGAGCGCGGTACCGGCGGTCCCGGCGGACCCGGTCGATCCCGTGGGGGTCGAGCCGCCCTGGGTCGGCGCCGAGCCGGACGAACCCGTGGAACTGCACGCCGTCACGAGTCCGCTGGGCACGGCGAGGGCAACCGCGATTCCGCACAAGGCCGCCCGCCTGTTGAGCAGGCTTTCGGTGTTCACGACCGATCCTCCGTGGTGGTGGGTGTTCGGGGTCACACCACAGCATTACGCGAATCGGTCGGCCAGAGTTCAGCGAGAAGCGCGATCAACAGGAAACGCACAGGTGTCAGCCGAGCACCAGATCGTCCCCGGAACGCACTAGAGCGACCTCGGTCAGTCCCGAAGTCGCAGGTCCTTTGCGGACGGCCCCCGTCTCGGGGTCGAACGTGCTCCCGTGCAAGGGGCACGTGACGACTCCGCCCGCCGGCGGGTTCACGAGGGAACCGACGTGCGGGCAGGAGGGGTTGAAGGCCCGGAATTCACCCGATCGAGGTTGCACGACGAGCAACTGCGCGTTGCCCGGCATGTCCACCAGCAACCCGGACCCGGACGGCACGGACGAGACGGGGACCACGCGGTCCCCCGGACGTGCCGTGCCGACACCGCCCGTCTTGCGAGGAGCGGGCTCACCACAGGCAGCGAGAGCGGCGGCGAGCCCGCACAACAACACCGATCGACGATCCACGAGCACCGATTATCGGCGCTGGTCCTCCGCGGCGGCCGTCCGGGCCAGCGCGAGCACGGCCGTGAACGGCGGGAACCAGTGCCGCGAGTGCGACGGCGGGTTCGCCCAGCGCAGCGATCCGTACCTGGTCATCGTGGGCGGCAGCGCGATCCGGTGCGGCGAGCGCACGAACTGCACCTCCGGCGGCGCCTTCAGGTGCGTCGGCAGCAGCGCCACGAGCTCGGCCAGGAAGATCCAGTGCTCGCGCGGGCCGGGGATCACCGTGACCGGTCCGGCGAGCATCCGCGACTTCAGGTCGGCCAGCACTCGCGACCCGATCCGCGCGGGCATCGCCAGGGCCGTCGTGGCGGGACCAAGGGGTAGGAACACGCCCTGCTCGGTGACGCTCACCTGCCAGCCGAGCAACCGGTAGCCGGCGACGGCTTCCCCGATCGCCCGTGCGTGTCCCCTGTTCTGTGGGATCCCGGCAGTACCGGTCTCCGCGGTCGTGAGGCTCATCGGCGGTTGTCCTCCCCGTTGGTGGGTCAGGCACTGGCCACGCCACGGGGATCGACCCGCAGCCTGACGTTGTGCAGGGTGCTTCTCACTTCGCGCCAACACCACTCGTCCGCTGCATGAGGCTCATGCAGCGGACGTATGAAGCTCATCCGCCGCACGGGGGCACCAGGACTGCGACACGCGAATCCATTACGTCTTATGCATGAGATGGATGGACTGACGATCACACCTCCGTACACTTGGAAAACGCTCAGTGACGGGGGCGAGGCCGATGGATGCAGCGAGACCCAGATCCAGACGCGCTTGCCCGTGTGGGGCGTTCATCGCCGCCGACAACCCCGATCGGCTGTGTCACCGGTGCCGCCGCAACGCTCGTGCGGACGTGCACGGACCACCCGAGGTCCCGAACGACTTCTGGGACCTCCCCGCGATCGCCGCCGCGTGCACGGACCGAGACATGGGTGCGCTGATCTCCGCGTACCGCCACCACCCGCAACACCTCAGCAGGGTCACGCAGGACCGCATGGCGGCGTGGCTCGGCATCAGCCAGGCGCAGTTGTCGCGTTACGAGTCGGGCGAGAACCAGATCGACCGCCTCGACCGGCTGCGCCACTTCGCGCAGGTGCTCGGTGTTCCGGGCGAACGACTGTGGTTCGACCGAGTCGTCATCCCAGCTCAGGCGGGCTCTCCCGACACGGGCCCGCCAGATGTGCTCGCCGCCCCCTGGGAGGCGACGAGCATTGCCCGTTCGGTCGAGGAGACGGCGAGGAGCGACTTGGCGATCAGCAGACGAGCGGCGCTCGCGGGAGCCGCCGCGGTGACGGTGGGGTCCGCCCTGGTCGATCCGCTGCAGCGGTGGTTGCACCCCCTGCAGAACCTGTCGAAGTGGTCGTCGCACTCGGCGATCAGCGAGGAGGAGCTCTTCGCGTTGCAGCGGGTGGCCGACGGGCTGCGCGGCTGGGGTGGCCGGGGTGGCTACGGCCTCGCCCGCAAGGCCGTCCTGGGGCAGCTCGACGAGCTGGCCGAGCGCCTGGGCAGGGCTCCGTCCGGCCCGACGACGGAACGCGCGTTCTTCATCGGCGCGGAGCTGTCGAAGGTGGCGGCGAGCATGTCGTTCGACCAGGGCCTGCACAACGCGGCGCAGCGCTACTACGTGCTGGCCATCCGCATGGCCAAGGCCGGTCACAACGACGGCTTCGCGGCGCTGTGCCTGGCCGCGATGGCGCGGCAGATGTTCGACCTGGGCCGCCCCGAGGACGGCTTGGAGCTCGTCCAACTCGGCCAGTACGGCACCCGCCGCACCGGCACCCCGACGTTGAAGGCGCTGCTGCTCACCCGCGAGGCGTGGGCCTACGCGCAGATGGGCAAGACCCGCGAGTTCCACCAGGCCGTGGGCATGGCGCAGGACAGCTTCGCCCAGCGGGACGCGGACAACGAACCGCGCTACCTGCACAGCTTCGACGAGGCCGAGCTGGAGGGCGTCATCGGCGCCCGCTGCCGCGACCTCGCCATGCACGACCCGTCCCAGGCCGTCTACGCCGAGCAGCACATCCGGCGGGCCCTGGAGTTGCGGGATCCGTCGAAGGTGCGCAACCGCGCCTTCGACGTCATCGGACTGGCGCGCACCAAAATGGTCGCGGGAGACCCGGAGGCAGCGTGCGGGTTGATCAACGAGGTCCTGCCGACAGCGGCGAAGCTCTCCTCGGGACGGGTCCTGCGCAAGCTGGAGGACTTCGCCAAGGAGGCGGCACGGCACCGCCACATCCCCGCCGTGCAGGACACCAGGGACGCGATCAGAGCGATACGGACCGCTTGATGCGCGTCGGCATCACCGGTCACAGCAACCTGGTCCCGGAGTGCGTGCCGGCCGTGCAGGCCGCCATCACGGACACCCTGCAGCAGCTCGGCACGAACCTGGTCGGCGTCACGTGCCTGGCGCCGGGAGCCGACCAGGTGTTCGCGCGCGCCGTGCTGGAGCTGGGCGGCGAGGTGGAGGTCGTCCTGCCCGCGCTGGACTACCGCGACCGGCTGAAGCCGCACCAGGTGGCCGAGTACGACGAGCTCCGCGCCGCCGCCACGGTGGTCAGCGTCCTGCCGCACATGTCGAGCGGGCGGCTGGCGTACGTGGCGGCGAACGAGCGCATGCTCGCGTCGGTGGACGTGCTGGTGGCGGTGTGGGACGGGGTGCCGGCGCAGGGCAAGGGCGGGACGGCGGACGTGGTGGAGCAGGCGCGGGCGTCGGGGGTGCCGATCGAGGTGGTGTGGCCGCCGGAGGCGCGCCGCAAGTCGTAGCGCGCCACAAGTCGGAGGGCGGGCTCGAGTCGGAGGGCGGGCTCGCGCGGGCAGCCGCTCTACGCAACAGGCGTGCCATCAGCCCACAGGCAGCGCTGGCCCCCTGATCAGATTGCCGGGGTCTGGGGCAGAGCCCCAGGGGAAGCACGCAACAGGAACCCGCCGCAAGCAAGGCGACCACGACGCAAAGCCGCGAAACCCACTAGGCCGAGTGAGGGAAGTTCGTCGGCAACCGGACCAACTCCCCTCACAGGCCTAGCCCCACCCCCACCCGAAGATCACGATTTCGGGGCATGGCAGCCGATCCGTTCGCCCGCCTGGCCGACCGCCAGCAGTCCCTGCGAACAGCCCTGAAAGCCCTCCAGGCCGCAGGCCCCGGCAGCCCGGACTTCCGAACACTCCTCACCACCACGAACGACCAGGTGGAAGCCGTCCTCCAGGCCCGCAGGGACGTGGAGGCCGCCCGCCTCACCACCCCCAACCGCGCCATCGCCACCGCCACGTCCATAGCCGCACTGGTGGTGGCGGTCGGCTGGTTCGACGCCTGGTCCCTGCTCTCCCTCGTAACGGCAGTGGCCACCGCAGCAAGCGTCCTGGTCGACCCGACCGGCAGAAGGATCTGGGAACCGCGAGCCCGGACGGCGGCGATCACCGCGGCGCTGGTGGCCACCCTGCTCACGCCCGTCATCAGCGGCTGGGCGACCCTCGTGACGGCAGCCGGCATCGGCTGGTGGGCCTGGAGGACGCTCAGGTGAACATCGACCCGGTCAAGGCGCTGGACGACAAGATCGAGCGGCTCAAGAAGGAGGTCAAGTCCCTCGAGACGCGCATCGACAACGCGCAGACCGAGGCGGCGCACCACCAGCTCGGCACGACCAACCAGGTCAGGGACACCACCCGCAAGCTCACCAAGACCGACGACCGGGTCACCGAGCTCGCGGAGAGCGTGCACCGGCTGGAGCGGCTCCTCGTGGCGTTGAACCGGAAGGTGCGGGCGAGCGAGACGCGGAAGGCCGACTTCGACGACTGGCCGGAGATCACGCCGGAGCAGGTCGCGAAGATCCTCAAGGGGCAGGAGGCGTACGCGCGCAGGACTTTCACGCAGCAGGAGGCCAAGGACACGCGCAAGGCCATCGCGGAGTACGACCGGAAGGCCCACGAGGCGTTGGAGGCCGCCGAGGCGCTCACGCACCTGCCGCCCAACGCGGAAGCGTTGTGGCGCAAGCACTACAAGCAGTGGCAGACCGTCCAGCACCAGGAACGGCCCCAGGCGCCGGACGACGACACGCACGCCAAGGACACCGTTGCCAAGTCGGCCGGCAACGAAGCCATCAAGCAGACGCGCGGGCACATCCGCGCGCGCATCGAGGACGCGGTGGCGCGGGATCTGCTGTTCCCGGCGTGGTTCGAGAACCTGCTGGGGCCTGCCGCGCCTCCTGGGCGGGCGGACGATTGGCTTTACACCGCAACGGATGTGGTGCTGTACCGGTTGTTGCACGGGGTCACCAGTCCGGCGGACGCGCTGGGGCCGGCGCCCTCCGAGGAAGGGCACCGCAAGACCCTGCACGACCGGCTGACCGGCGAGTGCGCGGAGTACCGGCGACCGTGAGGTGACCCGGGCAGGGCGCCTCTGCCCGAGCACTCACGTCACGCCAGCTCCAGGCTGAAACGTTGCTGCACGGCGTCCACCGCGAGCACCTTCACCCGCACGGAGGCACCGACCTCGGCCTGCTGACCGTGCAGCAAGCCGTGTGCCCCGGCGGGGTGCTCGATGAACGAACCGAAGGGAACGGTCGAGACGACCTTCCCCGAGAAGACATCACCAACGTTGGGAAGCATTGCGCATCACCTCCTCTCCCAGTGCGCATGTCCTACGAGCGAACACACGCGGGGGCGGAGGCCCTGATCAAGTCAGGGCCGGGCAACCGTTCCGCTCACGGCACGAGGCCGACCCGGCAGTCATGAGCGAAACCCTAGCCACCGCAGGCCGTTGTCCGCAATGGAATCTAGAATCCGTCACATGCTGGAGACGTCCGCACGGCTGCTGAAGCTGCTGTCGCTGTTGCAGGTGCGCCGCGACTGGACGGGTCCCGAGCTCGCCGACCGGCTCAGCGTCGACGTGCGCACGATCCGCCGCGACGTCGACAAGCTGCGCAGCCTCGGCTACCCCGTCACGTCGCTGCCCGGCGCGACCGGCGGGTACCAGCTCGGCGCCGGGGCGGAGCTGCCGCCGTTGCTACTCGACGACGACGAGGCGGTCGCCGTCGCGGTCGGGCTGCGGACGGCGGCGGGCGGGACCGTCGCGGGCATCGAGGAGACGTCGGTCCGGGCGCTCACCAAGCTCGAACAGGTGCTGCCGTCACGACTTCGCCGCCGCGTGCAGGCGCTGCAGACGCACACCACTCCCCTGACCGCGGCAGGACCGACGGTCGACCCGGAGACGCTCACGATCATCGCCGCCGCCTGCCGCGACCACCAGCAGTTGCGGTTCACCTACGCGCCGACGCAGGGCGAGCCCGCGAAAAGGCTCGCGGAGCCGCAGGGGCTCGTGCACACCGGCCGCCGGTGGTACCTGGTCGCCTGGGACGTGTCCAAAGAGGACTGGCGGACGTTCCGGGTGGACCGCATCACCGAACAGCCCACCCTCGCGGCACGGTTCACGCCGCGCGAACCTCCCGCGGAGTCGTTGGGGGAGTTCGTGTCCCGGCAGATCGCGTCCAACGTCTACACCCACCAGGCGGTCGTGACGATCCACGCACCCATGCAGGCAGTCGCCGAACGCACCACGCCCACTTCCGTTTCCCTGGAGCCGATCGACGACAACTCGTGCCTGATGCGCACAGGCGCCGAAGCGCTCGACCGGATCGTGTTCTACTTGCTGTACCTCGACCTCGACTTCGAGATCCACGAACCGCAGCACCTCAGGGAGCGCGTGGGCACGCTCGTCACCCGCCTCCAGAGGTCGATCGGAGCGCAGGCATGACCACGGACTTCGCGACGGCGGCGGACCCCTTCCGCCGGGAGCTGCTCGCGCACTGCTACCGGATGCTCGGCTCGCTGCACGACGCCGAGGACCTGGTGCAGGAGACGTACCTGCGCGCGTGGAAGGCGTACGGCAAGTTCGAGGGCCGCTCCTCGGTGCGCACGTGGCTGTACCGGATCGCGACGAACGCCTGCCTCACCGCGCTCGACGGCCGCACGCGCCGGCCGCTGCCGTTCGGCCTCGGCACCGAGGGCGCGACGGAGAACGACCCGCTCACCCAGGACCACGAGGTCCCGTGGCTGGAGCCGTTCCCGACCGACCCGGCGGCCATCGTCACCGAACGGGAGTCCACCCGGCTCGCGTTCGTCGCCGCCCTGCAACACCTCCCACCACGCCAGCGCGCGGTGCTGATCCTGCGCGACGTGCTGAGGCTGAGCGCCGCCGAGACAGCGGAAGAGTTGGAGATGACGGTCGCGGCCGTCAACAGCGCCCTGCAGCGGGCGCACGCGCAGCTCGAGGACCTGAGCGAGGACCAGGTCACCGAACCGGCGGAGGCCAAGGCGCTGCTCGACCGGTGGGTGGAGGCGTTCGAGGCCAAGGACATCCCGGCGATCATCGGCATGTTCGCCGAGGACGTCGTCTGGGAGATGCCGCCGTTCCCGCAGTTCTACCTCGGCCCGCGGATGGTCGCCTGGCACCTCGAGAACCAGTGCCCGGCCGTCCCGCACGGCGCGCGCATGATCGCCACCGAGGCGAACGGCCAGCCCGCCTTCGGCCTGTACCTCAGAGCCGACGACGGCGTGTTCCGCCCGTTCAACCTCCAGGTCCTCCAGCTGGGAACCGACCGGATCACGCGCGTCTCGTCGTTCTTCGACCTCAGTCTGTTCCCGAAGTTCGGGCTGCCTTCGACCGCATGAACTCGTCGCGCCCCAACGGCCTGTTCACGATCCGCATGTCACCGAGCCAGCCGTGCAGGGACTTCTCGACGACCCGGTTGTACGCGTAGGCGCCGACGAGCCACGGGTCGCCGGCGGTCGAGATGCCGCGCGCGGGCGTGGACGGGTTGCGCAGCAACGGAGAGCCGTCGACGTACAGGGTCGTGTGCACGCCGTCGTTGACCACGGCGATGTGCCACCACGTCTCGTAGTCCATCTCGTGGCCCCAGTTCGTGGAGATGCCGGGGAGGGTGCGCGGGAACACCGCCCACTGCAGCTGGCCGCCGCCCGCCACGTTCAGCGTCGCGATCGGTTCGCTCGGGTCATCCCCGGTCTTGCCGGCCGCCGAACCCGGCGCGAGCTTGGTGAACAGCCCGCACCACGGGTGGTCGAACCCGGCGGGCAGCTTGAGGAACACCTCGATCGTGTACCCGCGGTCGAACGTCTCACGGTTCACCGGCGCGGAGTCCACGGTGGACAGGTGGCCGTCCTTGCCGAAGTACAGCGACCGGTGGGACGGCGCGAGCCGGCTGTGGTCGTCCGACGGGGTCAGCGTCCCGACCTGGCGCAGGTCGTTCCCGTTGCCCGACAGGTCCTTCAGGCTCTCGCCGAGCCGCCAGTACGCGACCGTGCCGCGCACCAGCACGTCCCGCACGGGTTGCGGGGCGGGCAGCACCGGCGGGTCGAAGCGCGCGAACCGCTGCTCGAAGTCGATCGGCACGCTGAACCGGTCGGCCGGGCCGGTCAGCTCGGTCTCCTTGCGCTCCAACGGGTTGAGCGACTTCTTGCCGAGCAGCCACGGTGACAGCGTGCGGACGTCGATCACGCCGCGGTCGAGGTCGAAGTGGTAGAGGCGGATCATCGCGCCGCCGCCGTAGTAGCGGTCCTGGTAGTTCGTGATGTGCACGTGCACGTCGTTGCCGAACGAGTTGCGCAGGACCGTCCGCGCGGGCGGCCAGAAGTGGCCGTTCAACGTCAGGAACACCTGGTCGTTGTCCTTGATCAGCTCGTCCCACAGCCGGCGGCCGTAGTCGGACATCGCCGCGACCCCGTCACCGCCGTCGTAGACGAGTTCGTGCGTGGTCAGCACCACGGGCAGCGTCGCGTGCGACGCCAGCACCGAGCGCGCCCACTCGAACCCCTTGGCCGACATGCGCCAGTCCAGCGCCAGCACCAGCCACTCGCGGCCGCCGGCCCGGAAGACGTGGAACGAGTTGTACCCGTCGGCGCTCGACCCCCGGTACGTCGGCGAGTTGCGGAAGCGGCCCGGCCCGAACCGGTCGAGGTACGGCGTGCGGCCGCGCTGGTCGTCGAGGCGCGAGTCCGGCACGTCGTGGTTGCCCGCGAGCACGCTGTAGCCGACCCGGCGCCGGTCGAGCACCTCGAACCGCGCGCTGATGTCGTCGATCTCGCTCTGCTTCGCGTTCTCGACGAGGTCACCGAGGTGGCTGACGAAGACGATGTTCTCGGAGCGCTGCCGGTCGACCAGGTACTGCAGCGTGGCCTTCAACGGCGCGGAGTCGCCGCGGTCGAGGTCGAACATGTACTGCGTGTCCGGGATCACGGCCAGCGTGAACCGGCGCGCCTCGCGGTCGGGACGGCCGCCGACAGCGTTGTCAGCGGCGGCGGAACCGGGCGTGACCAGGGCGGCAGCGGCGGCGGTCGCACCGGTGCCGAGCAGGAAGGAACGGCGGGACGCGGTCATGGCGCGGAGCGTAGGTGCGCTCGGCCAACGGAAGGCGAACAGCGGTCGATAGCATCGCGAACTATGTCCTGGGGGTTGTTGGCGGCGGCCGGTGCCGTCGTCGCGTTCGGAGGTCTGCTGCAGGGCCTGATCGGGTTCGGGCTGGCGCTCGTGGCGGTGCCGCTGCTCGCGCTGCTGGACCCGGCGCTGGTCCCGGTGCCGGTCCTCGTCATCGCCTGCGCGCACGCGCTCCTGTCGCTCGCGCGGGAGTTCGGCCACGTCGACTGGCGCGGCGTCGGCTGGGCGATGCTCGGCCGGCTGCCCGGCACGGTCGTCGGCATCTGGATCGTCGACTCGCTCAACCCGAAGAGCTTCGGGGTGGTCGTCGGCGCGGCCGTGCTGGTGTGCGTGCTGCTGTCGGTCACGTCCTGGCGGCCGCGGCCCACCCCGCCGTCGCTGGTCACGGCCGGTGTGGCGAGCGGGTCGTTCGGCACGGCCACGTCGATCGGCGGGCCGATGGTGGCGCTGCTCTACCAGAACCAGTCCGGGCCGGAGGTGCGCGCGACGCTGGCCGCGTTCTTCACGCTGGGGTCGGCCGTGTCCATGATCGGCCTGACCGCCACCGGGAACGTGACCGCGCACCAGCTGTGGGCCGGCGTCGCGCTGATCCCGTTCCTGGTCGCGGGGTTCCTGCTCTCCGGGCCGTTGCGCAAGAGGTTCGACGCCAAGGGCATCAAGACACCGATGCTGGTCGTGGCCGGCGCCAGTGCCGTCGTGCTGATCGTGAGGAGCGCGCTGCTGTGAAGATCCCCGCCTGGGTCCTGCTCGGACTCGCCTCACTCGCGGCGCTGGCGGTCGTCTGGTTCGCCCCGATGGTCGACGTGTGCGCCCGGCCCGGCGCGGTCTGCGGCACGCAGCCGGACTGGTACACCGGTCAGGAGAGCTACGAGACGTTGCTCGGCGTCGAGATGAGCGCGCGTTTCGCACTGCAGGACCTCTACGACTACCGCCTGCTCTGGGCGGTGGCCGCGGTCGTGCTGGTGTGGGCCGCCGTCCGGCGCACCTGGCCCGCGTTCGCCACGGCCGCGGTGTTCGGTCTGGCGGTGTGGTTCTGGCCGGTGTGGTCACCGGCCGTGCTGCTCGGAGCCGCCGCGGGGGGGGGGGGGGGGCGGCGGCGGGGTGGGGGGGGGGGCGCGCGCCGGCGGCGGGGGCCGGGCGGGGGGCGCGGCGCCCCCCCCCGGGCCGCGGCCCCCCCCCACCGCCGTGGTGACGCTGCAGATGACCCG